>NZ_LZHW01000015.1 GCF_001667265.1 Mycobacterium sp. ACS4331
CCCCCCCCCCCCCCCCCCCCCCCCCCCCCCCCCCCCCCCCCCCCCCCCCCCCCCCCCCCCCCCCCCCCCCCCCCCGGGGGGGGGGGGCCCCCCCCCCCCCCCCCCCCCCCCCCCCCGCCGAAGTCGCAGAAGGCTAGAGGGTGACCTCGTTGAGCTTGCCGGTGGCGACGTCGAAGACGAACCCGCGCAGCGACTCGTGCTTGGTGACGAACGGGCTGGCCTCGATCCGGCGCAGCGACTGCCGCACATCCTCCTCGACATCGGGGAAGGCCTCGGCGGCCCACTCGGGCTTCAGGCCGGTCTCGTCCTGGATCGCCCGTTTGAACTCGTCGTCGGTGAACGTGAGCATGCCGCAGTCGGTGTGGTGGATCAGGATGATCTCCCTGGTCCCCAGCAGTCGCTGGCTGATGGCCAGCGAGCGGATCTCGTCATCGGTGACCACGCCACCCGCATTGCGGATGACGTGCGCCTCACCGTCGGCGAGTCCGAGGATCCGGTACACGTCCAGACGCGCGTCCATGCACGCCACCACGGCGACGTGCCTGCTCGGCGGCAGCGGCAACGGGCCGGAGAACGTTTCGGCGTACTTCGCGTTGTTGGCCAGGTATTCATCGGTGACAGACATTGAGCCTCCTTAATCCGGGCGAAGGCTAGGCAAGTGCGAGGCGGAACACAAGATCTTCGATCACGCTGATCCAAGACCCGCCCACGCGGCGCAGGCGTGCAACCCGGGCCCGATCTCCTACGCTGTGCGAATGCAGCGAGGGCGGACCCACGGATGACGCGGTTCCTCCTGCGTCGCCTGCTCAAGTACGCGGTGCTGCTGGCCATCGCGTCGTTCCTGACGTACTGCCTGGCCTCGGTGTCGTTCAACCCCCTCGACAGCCTCATGCAGCGCAATCCCCGGCCGTCGGACGCCGTCATCGCGGCGAAGGCCGCTGAACTGGGCCTCGATCAGCCCATCCCCGTCCGCTACCTCAACTGGGTGACCGGCGCGGTGCAGGGCGACTTCGGTGTCACGGTCGGTGGTCAACCGGTGTCCGACGAACTGTGGCGGCGGATCGGGGTGAGCCTGCGCCTGGTGTTCATCGGCGTGGTGTTCGGCGCGGTGCTCGGTGTGGTGGCGGGCGCCTGGAGCGCGGTGCGGCAGTACCGGGTGTCGGACCGGGTCATCACGGTGCTGGCCCTGTTGGTGCTCAGCATGCCGACGTTCGTGATCGCGAGCCTGCTGATCCTGGTCGGGCTGTACGGAAACTCGGTCCTGGGCGCGCAGGTCTTCGAGTACACCGGTGAGACCTCGCCCGACGCCGTCGGCGGGGCGTGGAACCAGTTCGTCGACCGCCTGCAGCACCTGGTGCTGCCGACCGCGACGCTGGCGTTGGGGGCCTTCGCCGGCTACAGCCGCTACCAGCGCAACGCCATGCTCGACGTGCTGGGTCAGGACTTCATCCGCACCGCGCGGGCCAAGGGGTTGACCCGTCGCCAGGCGTTGTTCAAGCACGGCCTGCGCACCGCACTGATTCCGATGGCCACCCTGTTCGCCTACGGCGTCAGCGGCCTGGTCACCGGCGCGGTGTTCGTCGAGAAGATCTTCGGCTGGCACGGCATGGGCGAATGGGTCGTGCAGGGAATCTCCAACCAGGACACCAATGTGATCGCGGCGGTGACGGTCTTCTCCGGTGCGGTGGTGCTGCTGGCCGGGCTGCTCTCCGACGTCATCTACGCCGTCCTCGACCCCAGGGTGCGTGTGCAGTGACCGAACCCGTCAATGTCAAGGGCGAAATCTCGGCGGCCGCGTTCAGTTCTCGGCGCACACTGGTGCTGCGCCGGTTCCTGCGCAATCGCC
This sequence comes from Mycobacterium sp. ACS4331, assembly GCF_001667265.1. Taxonomy (GTDB): domain Bacteria; phylum Actinomycetota; class Actinomycetes; order Mycobacteriales; family Mycobacteriaceae; genus Mycobacterium. Next base: position 1,847 of record NZ_LZHW01000015.1, read on the forward strand.
CGGCCGTGATCTCACTGGTTGTGCTGATCCTGATGTTCGTCGCCTGCTGGGTCCTGCCGCCACTGCTCCCCTGGTCCTACACCGACCTGGACTACTACGCGCTGCAGCATCCACCGAGCCCGAGCCACTGGTTCGGCACCAACGCGCTGGGTCAGGACCTGTTCGCGATGACGCTGCGCGGCATGCAGAAGTCGATGCTGATCGGCGTGTGCGTGGCGCTGATCTCGACTGTGATCGCGGCCGCGGCGGGCGCGGTGGCGGGTTACTTCGGGGGCTGGCGCGACGGCGTCCTGATGTGGATCGTCGACCTGCTGCTCGTGGTGCCGAGCTTCATCCTGATCGCGATCATGACGCCCCGGGTCAAAGAGGCCGGCAGTGTCGTGGCCCTGATCGTGCTGCTGTCGGTGTTCAGCTGGATGATCAGTTCACGCATGGTGCGCGGCATGACCATGAGCCTGCGAGAACGCGAATTCGTCCGGGCGGCACGGTATATGGGCGTGCCCAGCAGGCGGATCATCACGCGGCACATCCTGCCCAACGTGGCCTCGATCCTGATCATCGACGCCACGCTCAACGTCGGCCTGGCGATCCTGGCCGAGACCGGACTGAGCTTCCTGGGCTTCGGCGTGCAGCCACCCGACGTCTCGCTGGGCACGCTCATCGCCGACGGCACCGCCTCGGTGCTGACCTTCCCGTGGGTGTTCCTGTTCCCCGCCGGTGTCCTGGTCACGATCGTGTTCTGCGCCAACCTGATCGGCGACGGGATGCGTGATGCCGTCGATCCCGGGTCCGGCGCCCTGCGGCGGGGACGAGGACGCCGATGACCGCACTGCTGGAGGTGAACGGCCTTTCGGTCACCTTCCCCACCGACGGCCCCGACGTCCATGCGGTGCGCGGCGTCGACCTGACCGTCGCACCCCGCGAGGTGGTGGCCGTCGTGGGCGAATCCGGATCGGGCAAATCCGCCACCGCGATGTCGATCATCGGTCTGCTGCCCGAGTACGCCGACGTCACCGGTTCGGTCCGGCTGCAGGGCCAGGAACTGCTGGGCCGCAGCGACGCCGCGCTGTCACAGGTGCGCGGGAAGGCCATCGGCACGGTGTTTCAGGACCCGATGTCGGCGTTGACGCCGGTCTTCCCCGTCTGCGATCAGATCGCTGAGGCCATCACCGTCCACAACCCCGGCACCACCAAGGCCGCCGCGCGCCGTCGCGCAGTCGAACTGCTGGACCTGGTCGGCATCGCCCAACCCGAACGCCGGGCCCGAGCGTTCCCCCACGAACTTTCCGGCGGTGAACGCCAACGCGTGGTCATCGCGATCGCGATCGCCAACGACCCGGACCTGCTGATCTGCGATGAACCCACCACCGCACTCGACGTCACGGTGCAGGCGCAGATCCTCGAGGTGCTCAAGACCGCACGCGACGTCACCGGCGCCGGGGTGCTGATCATCACCCATGACCTGGGTGTGGTCGCCGAGTTCGCCGACCGCGCGGTGGTGATGTACGCCGGGCGGGCGGTCGAGACCGCCCCGGTCGGTCCGCTGTATCAGGATCGCCGAATGCCCTACACCGCAGGCCTGTTGGGTTCAGTACCGCGTCTGGACGCCCCGCAGGGCACACGACTGGTGCCGATCCCCGGGACGCCGCCGTCGTTGGCCAATCTGCCCGGTGGCTGCCCTTTCGCGCCGCGCTGCCCACTGGTGATCGACGCCTGCCGCGACGCCGAACCACCGCTCGTCGAGGTCGGACCCGACCACCGCGCGGCCTGCATCCGCCCGGACGACGTCGCCGGCCGCAGTGCGGCCGAGATCTACGGCGTGGCCACCGCACCGGAGGCCGTGCGCGCGCCGTCGAGCGAGGACACCCCGGCCGTTCGGGTGCGCGATCTGGTGAAGACCTTCGCGCTGACCAAGGGGGTGGTGTTCCGCAGGCACATCGGTGAGGTCCGCGCCGTGGACGGCATCAGCTTCGAGGTGCCCCGCGGCCGGACGCTGGCGATCGTCGGCGAGTCGGGATCGGGTAAATCCACGACGCTGCACGAGATCCTCGAGCTGCGCGCGCCGCAGTCGGGCACGATCGAGGTGCTCGGGACCGATGTCGCCACGCTCGACAGGACCGGGCGGCGCGCGCTGCGACGTGACCTTCAGGTCGTCTTCCAGGATCCGGTCGCCTCACTGGACCCCCGGCTGCCGGTCTCGGAGGTGCTGGCAGAACCGCTGCAGGCCAACGGTTTCAACAGATCGGACACCCAGGACCGGGTCGCTGAACTGTTGACGCTGGTCGGGTTGAGCCGCTCCGACGCCAGCCGCTACCCCGCCGAGTTCTCGGGCGGGCAGAAGCAGAGGATCGGCATCGCCCGTGCGCTGGCCACCCAACCCAAGATCCTGGCGCTCGACGAACCGGTGTCGGCGCTCGACGTGTCGATTCAGGCCGGCATCCTCAACCTGCTGCTGGACCTGCAGGACCGGTTCGGGCTGTCCTACCTGTTCGTCTCGCATGACCTGTCGGTGGTCAAGCATCTGGCGCACGAGGTCGCGGTCATGTTCAAGGGCGGCATCGTCGAGGAGGGACCCGCCGACGCGGTGTTCGGCAACCCGCAGCACGACTACACCCGCAGGCTGCTGGCCGCCGTACCCCGGGCTGAAATGGCCTGAGAACCGCGCTGGCCTGGCGAGGGTCCCCACCGGTGACCGTCGCTGGCTATAGCATCGGTCGGCATGACGTTGCGACGCATCACCGCGGCCCTGCTGTGCGCTGGCCTGCTGCTTTCGGGCTGCTCCACCCCCGATGAGGACGTTCCCGCGGCCGGGGGCGACGCCGAGGTGGGCGCGACCGCCGACATCAACCCGCAGGACCCGGCGACCCTGCGCCAGGGCGGCAACCTGCGACTGGCGCTGTCGGGGTTCCCGTCGAACTTCAACAACCTGCACATCGACGGCAACCTCGGCGAGGTCAACTCGATGTACAAGCCGACCCTTCCGCGCGCGTTCTTCATCGCCCCCGACGGGGAGACGACGGTCAACACCGACTACTTCACCAACGTCGAATTGACCAAGACCGACCCGCAGGTGGTCACCTACACGATCAACCCGAAAGCGGTCTGGACCGATGGCACGCCCATCACCTGGGAGGACATCGCGGCGCAGATCCACGCCACCAGCGGCAAGGACCCGGCCTACCAGTTCGCCGCCCCCAACGGCAGCGAGCGTGTCGAGTCCGTGACCAAGGGCGTCGACGACCGGCAGGCCGTGGTGACCTTCGCCAAGCACTACGCCGACTGGAAGGGCATGTTCGCCGGCAACAGCATGCTCTACCCGAAGTCGATGACGAGCACCCCCGAGGCGTTCAACAAGGGCTTCCTCAACGGCCCGGGCCCCTCGGCGGGACCGTTCATGGTCACCAATGTGGACCGGACCCAGCAGCGGATCACGTTGAGCCGCAACCCGAAGTGGTGGGGCGAACAACCGGTGCTGGACTCCATCACCTACACCGTGCTCGACGACGCCGCCGTCGTCCCGGCTCTGCAGAACAACTCGCTCGACGCCGCCGGTATGGCGTCGCTGGACGAACTGACGATCGCACGCCGCACCCCCGATCTGTCCATCCGCCGTGCGCCCGCCAACAGCTGGTACCACATGACGTTCAACGGCGCGCCCGGGTCGCTGCTCAGTGATCCCAAGCTGCGGGCCGCGATCGCCAAGGGCATTGACCGCCAGGCCATCACGACGGTGTCGCAGCGCGGCCTGGTCAACAACCCGGTGCCACTCAACAACCACATCTTCGTGGCTGGGCAGGAGGGCTACCAGGACAACAGCACGCCGTTCGACGCCGAAGCGGCCAAGCGGGAACTCGACGAACTGGGCTGGCGGCAGAACGGTCAGTTCCGCGAGAAGGACGGTAAGCAGCTGAAGATCCGCGATGTGTTCTACGACGGAAAGAGCACGCGCCAGATCGCCCAGATCGCGCAGAACAACCTGGCCCAGATCGGCGTCAACCTGGAGTTGGTTCCCGCCGCGGGCGGCTCCCTGTTCAAGGACTTCGTCACGCCGGGCAACTTCGACATCGTCCAGTTCGCCTGGGGCGGCGACGCTTTCCCGCTCTCCGGACTGACCCAGATCTACGCCGCCGAAGGCGAGAGCAACTACGGCAGGATCGGCAGTCCGGAGATCGACGCGAAGATCGAACAGACACTGTCCGAACTGGACCCGGCCAAGGCGCGCGACCTGGCCAACGAGCTGGACAAGGCGATCTGGGACGTGACGTTCAGCCTGCCGCTGTTCCAGTCGGCCGGGAACGTCGCGGTCCGCAAGAACCTGGCGAACTACGGCCCGGCGGGCATCGGCGACCTGAAGTACACCGCGATCGGCTTCATGAAGTAGGGGCGCGCCCCGGCAGCCTGGACTCAAGGGCCGCCGCGATGCCGACGGCCCAGACCAGCAGGCGCACCGACTGATTGCCGGGCAGCGCGTCCAGTTCGTCGGCCAGCGCTCGCAGGCCTTCGGCCCGGCCGTGCACAAGGTCCTTGACGATCCGCAGGGCTGCGGCCTCCCGGCTGTCCAGGGCGCTGTGGGCGGCGGTTGCCAGCGGCACCAGCACCGCGCCGGGGATCAGGGTTGCCACGCGTTCGGCCACCGGTGGCGGGGTGGTGAGATCGCGCTGACCGGAGATCACGACCGTCGGCCAGTCGAACCTCGGCATCTCGGAGACCAGGTCGTACGGTTCACCCTCGAACTCCGGTGTGGGCCCGGGTATCTGGTCGGCCATCTCCAGCAGTGCGTCGGAGGGGTCGAGCGGGAGTCCGTCGGGCACGCCGGCGTAGTCGAGTTCGCGGAACGCGATGCGGCCCACCAGGTCGATCTCATTGTGGTACGGCACCTTCACCAACGAGAGCCTGCCGATCTGGGTCATCGCCCGCCACAGCAGCGTGTGCCCGGACAGCAGCAGGTCCAGCAGACGGCTGAGCAGCGGGGCCCCGCCGTGGGCGTAGACGGTGGCCGCGACCTCCCCGGACAGGGCGTCCATCGTGCCGTCGTCGACGAGGCGGCGCACCTTGGCCGCCAGCTCCTCGGCGCCCTCCACCTCACCTTCGAGCAGCAGGCCGCGGATCGCCTCGCGGATCGCCTCGATGTCCCGCGCGGAGAGCACGGGCGAGTCGAGGATCATCGCCTTGACCCGCTGTGGATGCCGCACCCCGACGCCGGCGGCGATGTAGCTGCCGTACGACGTCCCGTAGATCACGGCCTGCTCGACACCGAGGTCGTCGAGCACCGCGGCGACGTCGTCGACCACCTGCGTCACGGTGATCGCCTCGGGCGGCAGATCCTGGCCGGCGTCGTCGTGCCGGGACAGCCCGACTCCGCGGTGCTCGACCATGACGACATCGAGTCCCGCCGCAGCGGCGCGCCGCCGGGTGGCCTGGTACAGCTGAATCGAGGCGACACCGGGCCCACCGGGAATGATCACGATCGGATTCGCCGACAGCGGACCGGACCGCACGTAGTGCAGATCGAACTGCTCAGCGCCCTCCGGCGTGACCGGCCGACGCACTGCGCGCACCCCCGGCGCCGAGGCCAGTTTCTCGTGGACGCGTTTGCGAAGCGGATTCAAACTCATCGTCTGACATTGTGCCCGGCGTTGCTGAGCATCCCCCACAGGGACGGTTCAGTTCGCCCTGATCCAAAGCAGTGTCGTCGGTGACCGTGCTCGGTAGAACTCAAGACATGACCCAAGCACCCATCCGGCAGACCGTTCTGCCCGGCACCGAGGAATTCACCGCCCTGCTGGCCGACATCGCGGCAGGAGCCAAGGACCGCGACCTCAACGACGAGAACCCCTTCGACCAGGTCGCCGCGCTCAAGCGCGCCGGCTTCGGCACGCTTCGCCTGCCCGCCGAATACGGGGGGCCCGGATACTCTGTGCGCCAACTGTTCTCAACTCTGATCGATGTCGCCCAGGCGGACCCCATTGTGGCGCACATCTTCCGTACCCACTTCTGGTTCGTCGAGGAGCGACTGCGGGCGCTGCGGGCCGACCCCGGCGACGCGGTGTCGAAGCGCTGGCTGCAGGAGGTGGTCGACGGCAAGCTGTTCGCCAACGCGTTCAGCGAGAAGGGCAGCCTGGCCGTCGGCAGCCTGGTGTTCAACACCCGACTGCTGCCCGACGGCGACGGATTCCGGCTCAACGGGGAGAAGTTCTACAGCACCGGGACGCTGTTCTCGGACTACCTCACCGTGACCACCACCACCGACCACGATTCGGTGGCCTCGGTGATCGTTCCCGCCGACCGCGAGGGCGTGCGCCTGATCGACGACTGGGACGGCTTCGGCCAGCGCCGTACGGGCACCGGCACCACGGTGTTCGACAACGTCGCTGTGGCGGCCGACGAGGTCCTGGTCGACACCCCGTATGACGCCGAACCACAGCCGTCGGTGCAGTACGCATCGCTGCAGTTGTTCATCCATGCCGTGGTCGCGGGCGTGCTGGCGTCGGTGGTCGATGACGGTGCGGCGCTGCTGCGGTCCCGGACCCGCAGTTTCAGCCATGCGTTGACCGAGCGCCCGGTCGACGACCCGCTCTACCAGAAGCTGCTCGGTGAGCTGGCCGCCACGGCGTATGTGGCGCGGGCGGCCGTACTCGATGCCGCCGATGCGATCGGCGCGGCGACGGACTCCTACGACGACAACGGCCTGCCCGACGCCGACCTCGCGCAGGAGGCGCAGCTGAAGGTGGCCAAGGTCAAGGTGCACCTCGACGACGTCGCGCCCGAGGCTGCGACGCGCCTGCTCGAACTCGGCGGGGCGAGCGCGGCGAGTCGGCAGCGCAACCTCGATCGGCACTGGCGCAACATCCGCACCATCACGCTGCACAACCCGGTCGCCTACAAGGCTCGGGTGATCGGCGAGAACCTGCTGCACGGCGCGCCGATCCCGGCCAACGCCTACTTCTGACAACGGTGGGGTGTGGGCGGGGCCGGGGCCCCCCCCCACGGACCGCGGGGGGGCCCCCCGCGGGGGGGGGCGGGGGGCAAAAACCCCCCCCCCCCCCCCCCGGCGGGCCCCCCCGGGGGCGCCCCCCCCCCCCCCCCCCCCCCCCCCGCGGGCGGCCCCCCGCCCCCCCGGCCCCCCCGCCCCCCCCCCCCCCCCCCCCCCCCCCCCCCCCCCGGGGGGGGCGCCCCGGCCCCCGCCCCCCCCCCACAGGTCACGGCTGGGCTCGCCCAGGAGTCGCTCGCAGGTGGACAATCAGACGCCCACCCCGACCTGGGCGGCCAGCCAGTGGATTTCGCTGCGAACCAGCAGCTTCGGCGGGGCGCTGCGGGCTAGGCGACCGCGGGCAGGACGTCGGCGGCCAGCCGGCGCAGGAAGTCCAGGTACGCCTCGCAGTCGGGCAGTGGAGGCGGCAGCACAGAGGTCACGGTGACGCCCAACTCCTTGAGGTGGGAGCAGTTGTCGATGATCTGCTGAGCATCGCGTCCCGGCTTGGCCCGAGGGTCGTTGGTCGTGAACATGGCGGCCAGGTACTCGTCGGCCATCCGGCCGCGTATGTCGAACGGCACTCTGAGCAGGTCGAACTCGTCTTTGAGCCATCCCACTCCGACACCGACGATGGAGCGGCCGTTGCTGAACCAGTCCAGGGTGGCGATGGCCTTGGCGATCACCACCGGGTGATGCAGCGGCAGGATGGTCACCGAGGACAGCAGCTTGATCCGCGTGGTCGCACCCGCGAGAAAGGCCTGTGCGGTGGTCGCGTCGAAATAATGGTCGCCCGTACTCTCGATGTGGGCGGTGGGGACGAGGAAATGCTCCGGCACCACCCCGCAGTCGAAGCCGAGTCCCTCGGCCAGCCTCAGCACCCGGACGACGTCGGCCGCGGTGAGGTTCCATTCCCATGGCTGAGTCAGCACCGGGATGTGCATCATGTTTGGCAGATAGGCCCCGTACCGCATGGCATGTCCCCCCGAACTCGCCACATTCGCGCGTGGAGAAAACGCTAGGCCTGCCGTCGACAGGGTGTCAAACAGCCGAAAGCGCGCGAGGCACCTGCCACCGCAAATTCCCGGGGGCTCAGGCTGTGAGCTGCACGCGGTGGGCGCCAGCCACGCCGAAGTACCGCTCCGGTGAGCAGGTCAAGACGATGACCTGACCGTCCGCGCCCACCTGGTCGAACACCGCCCCCATCTTCGCCAGCCGATCCGGATCCGAGAAACCCAGCGCATCGTCGATGACCACGGGCACGGTGTCCTCATCGGAGACCAGGCCCGCGACCGCCAGACGCGCCACGATGCCCAGCTGTTCCTTGGCTCCGCCGGACAGCGATTCGAACGGCACGGTCCGCCCGTTGAGGGTGCGGTTGCGGATGGTCAGATCGCTGTCGACCTCGACCTCAAAGGTCTCACCGAACACCGTGCGGCCCAACCGCTCCACTTCCGCGCGGAACGGTTCGACGTACCGCAGCCTGGTGTCGTCACGGTGGCGCAGCATCACCGACCGCAGCAGCTGGACGGCCCGCGCTCGCTGGTGAACGCGCGTGTACGCCGCGACCGCGTGTTCGCGCTTGATCTGGGCGGCGTCGAGCTTGCCGGTGCGGCCCTCGGTGCCGAACACCGCAAGCTCGACCTCGATGTCACGCAGCGCCCGTGCGGCGTCATCACGCCTGCGGCACAACGCATCCGCCTCACCCCGGACCCGGGTGAACTCGGCCCGCACCTGCTCAGGACCCAGCGCGGCCAGTCGGGCTGAGACCTGCGCGACCGTCTGCTCCGCGGCCTCGGCGGACTGCGCGGCTTCGGCGGCCCGCGCCGCGGCCTCCTCGTCGGACATCTCCGCGCGCGCGGTGGCCAACCGGCCGGCGGTCGCGGCCAGCTCCTCGCGGGCCACGGCCAGCCGGTCACCGCACACCGCGGCCTGCTTGGTGCGTTCGGCCAGCTGCTTGGCCGCTGCCGTGGCCAGCCGACGCTGCAGTTCACACTCCGTGGTGGCCTCCCGCAGAGCCTCGTCGGCCGCGGTCAGTTCGGCCCGTGCAGCATCCGCATCGACATCGAGGTCCTCGGTGTCCTGCAGCGCAACACACCGGGACCGGAGGTCCTCGACGTCGTCGTGGCCGACGATTCCCGTCAGCGTCGCGGTCAACTGGTCACGGCGCGCGGTCAACTCACGGCGGCGCCGCAGCGTGCTGCGAGCCGACTCGACGTCGTCGACCGCGGCGGCCCGCAGCAGGTCGGACAGATGCCCCTGGGCCGCGGCCAGCGTCGCGTGCGTGTCGACCGCCGACGCTGCCGGGTTGACCCGCACGCGCAGGACGCCGGGCAGCGCGACCTCGGCCGCCTCGGCGGCGCTCAGCGACCACGACTGGCCGGCCGTCAGCGTGATGATTTCGGACCCCACGGCCAACTCGAGGTCCGAGTCGGCGGTGAACTCGATGGCGGCCGCGGTGTGCTCAGCGCGGACCTGGGCCCGCTCAACCGCCGCAGCAGCGGTCTCGATGTCCCGAAACATACTGTCGGTCAACATGATCTGTGCCAAACCAGCGCTGACCTGCTCACGCTCGGCGCGCACCGCGTCGTAACGGGTGAGCAGTTCCGCGAGCCGATCGGCCTCGGCGCGCTGCGCCAAGCGATCGACAACCAGCCGCGCCGCCTGCGCCCGCGACTGCACGGCCTGGACATGTTGCTCGGCAGCGGCGGCGGCCTGCTCGACCTCCTCGACCACCTCCCGACTGGTGGCCTCGGCCTCGGCGGCCTGCTCGGCCGCGGCCTCTGCGGTGTCGACTGCCTCCTGCCGTGCGATCAGCGCGGCGCACAACCGGTTCCGCTCCTCCAGGAGAGCGGAGGCGGCGGCCCGGGTGGCGCTCACAGCCGTGGCCTCGCTCTGCGCGGCCCGCAGTTCCGCGGTCAGCGCGTCGACCGCCTCGGCTGCCTCCTGGGCCTCGGCGACGCGCCGTGCGGCGTCCTGGGCCTGCTCGGTCAGGACGGCGAGATCCTCAGACAGTGTCGCGTGGGCGCGGACGCGTTCCTCGACCTCAGCAACCTCGGCGGTGCGCTGGGCCACCTCGGTCTCGGCCTCCTCCAACGCGGCGATCGCGGCGGCCCACTCCCCCTTCGGTCGTCCGGTGGGGGTGAAGTACCGCCCGTACTCACCGTCGATCTTGTCCAACAACAGGGGCTCGCCCCCGGACAACCCGGCCGATGTCGCGGACGCGTCGCTGGCGGCGACGTCGAGCGCACGCGACAGCGCGTCACACCCGGACAGGTCCACGGCCGAGGTCGATGAGGCCTGCAGCACCCGTTGCGCCTGCCACAGTCCGGTGTCGACGGTCTCGGCAAGCATGGTCCGCACCCGCTCGTGGGCCTCGTCGCCGGTCAACTGCTCGCGCACCGGGGCCAGGACGGTCAGCTCGGTCTCACACTTCTTGTGGAAGCGTTTGCGGTAGACGAACCGATACGGTCCGGTGCTCAGTTCGGCCGTGACCTCCGACCCCACATCGGCGTGGGTGGGCTTGACCTGCTTGACGTCCTTCTTGGTGGAGCGGTCCTTGGACTCCAGCAGCAGGTCGAGCGCCTCGATCATCGACGACTTGCCGATCTCGTTGGCACCGCACACCACAGTCACTCCGCGGTCGGCGAATTCGATGTCGCGGTGGGCGATCCCGCGATAGTTCGTCAGGGTGAGCCGGTGCAGTCTCATGCGGCACCGCTCTCCGCGGTCAGGCCTCCCGACAACCGAAGGAGCAGGCCCAGTGCGGCCTGCGCGTCCTGAGCGCTCACCGGGTCACCCGAGCGTGCGGTGGCCACCAACTCCTCGACGGCCGACGCCGCGAATCCGCCGATGCCGATGTCGGAGAACTCCGTGTCGGCGGGCACCACCACGAGATCGCTGTGCCGCTCCCACAGTCCGAGCCAGCCGAACAGCATGGAGTACCTGTCCAAGCAGTCGTCCAGTGCCGCACGGTCGGTCACCGACAGAGCGCCGGTCAGGATCAACCGCACCACGGTGCGGTCCTTGTCGGTCATCAGATCGAGGTTCATGTCGAGATCGGCGATGTCCCTGCGATTGTCGACCTGGAACTGCAGCGTGACGAACCGCCAGCGGCCCACGCGTCGCGCCTCGACCGTGACCGGACGGGCTGGGTCGGTCTCATCGATGTCGACCAGCAGGACATGACCCGGGTCCGGCTCGATGTCGTCATAATTGGTCACCTCAGGTGACCCCGAGTACCACACCCTCTCGGCGACCTCCGTCCGAGAGTGCTTGTCCCCCAGGGCCACATAGTGGACGGCGCCACGGGCGATCGCGTCCTGGACGCCGGCCAGCCGGATCAACGACGGGCGGGTGGGGTCCGGGTCGAGCACATCGACGCCGCCATGGGCGACCACGATGCGGGTCACGTCGTCGCACGGCAGGCCGGACAGCACTTCGGCGACCAGATCGGTGGTGGGGCGCTTGGACCGCCACGGCGCGGCCACGATCTCCACCCCCGGGCGCACCTGATGGACACCCGCGCGATCCAGCACCGTGACATTGTCCGGGCACTGCGTGGTGAACAGTGCGCTGGTGTACACCGACGAGGCGTCGAGCGGGTCGTGGTTGCCGGGAAGCAGGTAGACCGGAATGCCGATGGCCCGCATGGCTTCCAGCGATTGCGTGATCACGCGGGGATCGAGGTGATTGTCCTCGAAGACGTCACCCGCGACGACGACGAACTCCGCACCGGTGGACTGCGCGAGGTCTCGAAGGCCCGCGACGGCATCCCGGCGCGCCGCCGAGTACCGGGGCTGCGCCTCACCCTCCAGAAAGTGACGGGTCATGCCCAGCTGCCAGTCCGCCGTGTGTACGAACCGCATGACATGCCCCTTCCCGACCTGGCCGTTCAGACCTGCTCTGAACGGTCGTGGCGAGTGTAGGACCGCGGACCGACAAGTTGTCCTAACGTGGCCGTGTGAGCGACCCACGACGCACCCTGGTGCTGCTGCGACATGCGAAATCCGACTATCCGGACGGGGTCGCCGACCACGACCGTCCACTGGCGTCGCGCGGCGAGCGCGAGGCCGCCCTCGCCGGGGACTGGCTGCGCTCCGGCGCCGGCCTGGAGTCCGCAGTGGAGGCCGTGTTGTGCTCGTCGGCCACCCGCACGCAGCAGACGCTGGCCCGCACGCGGATCGAGGCGCCCACCCACGTCACCGAGCGCCTGTACGGCGCGACCCCCGGCGCGGTGATCGCCGAGATCAACGCCGCAACCACGACGTTCGGTTTCGACCCGCACACCCTGCTGGTCGTCGGCCACGAACCGACGATGTCACAGCTTGCGCTCGGGTTGTCCGACCCGCAGGAGTCGAACATCTCTGCGGTCGAGCACATCTCGATGAAGTACCCGACATCGGCGCTGGCCGTGCTGAGGTTCGGCGCACCCTGGGCCGAGCTTGAGCTGGGCACGGCCGCGCTGACGACGTTTTATGTGCCGCGCTGACGCGCGACAGGTTCGTCTGCGTGCCGCCGCTAGGAGTTGGTCGCGAGCGTGAGTTCCATGAGCTTGACGGCCTGCCCGCACGCGTCGATCCCCGGCGCCTGCGGATTGACCCACCAGCCCACGACGCCCGCGGCATCACTGGCCACACCACACGCGCCGTTGGGGTCGTTGGTGCGCATCACGATCGAGGGCACACCGGCGATGGCCCGGTTCTCCACCTTGTAATTCAGTTCGCCCGCGACCTTCTTCTCGTTGTCGAGGCTGCCCTGCTCGAACCAGAAGCGGGTGATGTCGATCAGACCCGCCGGATTGGCGGCCTGCCAGCGGCACACCGCGCCGACGAACGTGCTCTGAATGTCGGCGGGATCCGCGCCCACCGTCTTGGCCAGCACGTCGGTGGTCAAGACGTCGCATTCCTTGAGCAGGTTCGGGTAGGTCTCCTGCGAGTCGTTGTTGCGGGGGCCGGCGCCCGACCCCGACTTGACCGCGGTGCCGTCCACGGTGGACGCGCAGCCCGCCAGTACCGCGATCGCCACCCCACCGGCAAGGCCACCGGCCATCAGTCGCCGCATCGCGCTGCTCATTTCGCGTTCACAATCGATTGCCGGGTCAGTTCCTTGGCCACTTCGCACGGATCCGGGAAGGGTTGGGACGCAAAGCTCACCGACCACTCGATGAAGTCGTCGTCGAACTGGATGCCGATCTCGCACAGATTGTCGCCCATCATCGGATCCGTGCCGATGGCGATGAAGCCGTCGTGGCCCTCGATGTTGATGTCCTCGACACTCGTCCGCGACAGTTCCTCGGTCTTGCGCTCCCGGCCGATCGGGCTGCCCCGGAACGACGTGAAGGAGAAGTGCGGTCCGCTGATGCCACCGTTGGCCAGCCACTGGCAACCCACCGATGTCTTGGCGGTGTTGACCAGTCCGGGCACCTGAGTCAACTGGCCCACGGTCTCGTCGCTCACGCCGCCGCATTCGGGAAAGGTGGGGCCGTGCCGGACATCCGCGGCCGGCGCGGGCCCACCGGGCCCGGACTGCGGCTGACTCGGCTCGTCGCTCGAGCAGCCCGCCAACGCAGAGATCAACGCCGTGCCCAACGCCAGGGCTGTCGCCCATGCTCTCCTGCTCACAGGTTGCACTGTAGCGGCAGCATTCCGGACCAACCACCGACACGCCCGATGACCTGCTGTTTTGCGCTCCCGCGCGCCAACCGGGTCGGTGCGTGAGCCCGATGGCCCGGTGTGCAACAGTTACGAGATGCTCCGGGCGCTGCTGCGACAGTACGTGCAGCCCTACCGGCACCTGGTGGCCGCCGTGATGGCACTTCAGGTGGTCAGCAGTCTTGCCTCGTTGTATCTGCCGACGATCAACGCCGCGATCATCGATGACGGCGTCGCCGTCGGCGACACCGACAGAATCGTCCATCTCGGCGCGGTGATGCTGGCCGTCACGGCGGTGCAGGTGGTGTGCGCCGTCGGGGCGGTGTACTTCGGATCGCGGGCGGGCATGAGTTTCGGCCGTGACCTTCGGGCGGCGATGTTCACGCACGTGACCACGTTCTCCGAACATGAGCGGGCCCGGTTCGGTGCGCCGTCGCTGTTGACGCGCACCACCAACGACGTCCAGCAGATTCAACTGCTGGTGCAGATGACGTTCACGGTGCTGGTGAGCGCACCCATCATGTGCGTCGGCGGCGTGGCGATGGCGTTGCATCAGGATGCCGGGCTGGCGTGGCTGCTGGGCGTCAGCGTGCCGGTGCTGGCGCTCGGCAACTACTGGATCATCAGGCACCTGCTGCCGATCTTCCGCACCATGCAGCAGCGCATCGACGGCATCAACCGGGTCATGCGTGAGCAGCTGACCGGCATTCGGGTCATCCGGGCGTTCTCCCGCGAAACCGTCGAGATCCGCCGATTCGACACCGCCAATCAGGACCTGTCGCAGGCCGCCCTGGAGGCCGGCCAGTGGCAGGCGCTCATGCTTCCCGTCACCACGCTGACGATCAACATCTCGAGCGTGGCCCTCATCTGGTTCGGCGGCCTGCGCATCGACGCCGGACATGTGCAGGTCGGGTCGCTGATCGCGTTCCTGTCCTACTTCATGCAGATCCTGATGGCCGTGTTGATGGCCACCATCTTCCTGGCCATGCTGCCGCGCGCGACCGTGTGCGCGGAGCGGATCAGTGAGGTGCTCTCAACCCACCCCGCGGTCAGCGACCCCGATCACCCGGTGAGCCCGGTCGGCGACGCCCGCGGAACCGTCACGGTCGACCAGGTGACCTTCGCCTACCCCGGAGCCGAACAACCTGTCCTGCACGATGTCTCGTTCACCGCGACACCCGGGACCACGACCGCCGTCGTCGGCAGCACGGGATCGGGCAAGTCGACGCTGATCGCGCTGATCGCCCGGTTGTACGACGTGACGTCGGGAGCGGTCCGCCTCGACGACGTCGACGTGCGGGACTACCGCACCGAACACCTGTGGGCGCGCATCGGCCTGGTGCCGCAGCGCGGCCACCTGTTCACCGGAACCGTCGCCGACAACCTTCGGTACGGCCGGGCCGACGCCACCGACGAGCAGATGTGGGAGGCCCTGCGGGTCGCGGCCGCCGACGACTTCGTGGCCGCCGACCCCGCGGGCCTGGAGATGAAGGTGGCCCAAGGCGGCGCGAACTTCTCGGGCGGGCAACGGCAGCGGTTGGCCATCGCCCGCGCCGTCATCCGCCGCCCCGCGGTCTACCTGATCGACGACGCGCTGTCCGCACTGGACGTGCGCACCGACGCGCGGGTGCGCCGAAACCTGCGGGAGGTCGCCGGCGGGTCGACGATCATCGTGGTCTCGCAACGGATCTCCACCGTGATGACCGCCGATCAGATCGTCGTCGTCGACGACGGTCGCGTGGTGGGTGTGGGCAGCCACGACAGCCTTCTGGCCGCCTGCCCCGCCTACCGCGAGTTCGCCGACTCGCAGGCCGTCGGCGCGGATGCGGGTGAGCCGTCGTGAGCGGGCCGCTGCGCGGTGGACTGCGCGCAATGGAACAGGGCCCACCGCGGCGGTCCCGCGATTTCCGCGCCGCGGCCCTGCGGCTGATCAGACGGCTGATTCCGCAGCGCGTACTGACAGTCGCCGTCATCGTGTTGTCGGTGCTGGGCATCGGGATCGGCGTCATCGGCCCGCGAATCCTCGGGCACGCCACCGATCTGCTGTTCAACGGCGTGATCGGACGCGAGCTCCCCGCGGGCCTGACCAGGGAGCAGGCCGTCGAGGCGGCCCGCGCACGCGGTGAACAGACCTTTGCCGACCTGCTGTCCGGCATGAACGTCACACCCGGACAGGGTGTCGACTTCGGCGCGGTGGCCCG
The DNA here is from genome assembly GCF_001667265.1 of Mycobacterium sp. ACS4331. Classification (GTDB taxonomy): domain Bacteria; phylum Actinomycetota; class Actinomycetes; order Mycobacteriales; family Mycobacteriaceae; genus Mycobacterium. The sequence continues at coordinate 17,671 of NZ_LZHW01000015.1, forward strand.
CACGCTGCTGCTGGCACTCGTGCTGTATCTCGTTGCGGCCCTGCTCGTCTGGATCCAGGCACGGCTGCTCAACGTCGCGGTCCAGCGCACCATGGTGACGCTGCGCGCCGACGTGGAACACAAGATCCACCGACTTCCGTTGTCGCATTTCGACTCCCGGCAACGCGGCGAACTGCTGTCGCGGGTCACCAATGACGTCGACAACGTACAGACCTCGCTGACGATCACGATCAATCAACTGCTGTCGGCGGTGCTGACGGTGGTGGCGGTGTTGGTGATGATGCTGACCATCTCACCCCTGCTCACGCTGATCACCGTGGCGGCGGTACCGCTGACGCTGTGGGTGACGCGCGTGATCACCCGTCGCTCACAGCGTCTGTTCGTCGCCCAGTGGCGCAACACCGGCAGGCTGAACGCCCACATCGAGGAGACCTACAGCGGTTTCACCGTCGTCAAGACCTTCGGCCACCGGGAGGCCGCGAGGGAGCGGTTCACCGCGCTCAACGGCGAGGTCTTCCACACCAGCTTCGGCGCACAGTTCTTCTCCGGCCTGGTCTCCCCCGCCACGATGTTCGTCGGCAACCTCAGTTACGTCGCGGTCGCGGTGCTCGGTGGCCTGCAGGTGGCCACCGGACAGATCACCCTGGGCAGCATCCAGGCGTTCATCCAGTACGTGCGCCAGTTCAACCAGCCGCTGACCCAGATCGCCGGCATGTACAACTCGCTGCAGTCCGGCATTGCGAGTGCCGAGCGCGTGTTCGACTTCCTCGACGAACCAGAGCACACCCCGGATCCGGCGGCGACGCTTCCGGTCTCGGCATCCCCGCCGCGGGTGGTGTTCGACCGGGTGAGCTTCAGCTACCGCGAGGGCCACCCGGTGATCGAGGACCTGTCCCTGGTGGCCGAACCCGGCAGCACCGTGGCGATCGTCGGGGAGACCGGCGCGGGCAAGACCACCCTGGTGAACCTGCTGATGAGGTTCTACGACGTGGACTCCGGGCGCATTCTCATCGACGGTGTCGACATCACCACGGTCACCCGCGAGTCGCTGCGCGCAGGCATCGGCATGGTGCTGCAGGACACCTGGCTGTTCGGCGGGACGATCGCCGACAACATCGCCTACGGGCGACCTGACGCCACCCGCGACGAAGTGATCGAAGCCGCTCGGGCGGCCTACGTCGACCGCTTCGTACACGCCCTGCCCGACGGTTACGACACCTGGGTCAGCGACGAGAGTGGCCGCATCAGCGCGGGCGAGAAGCAGTTGATCACGATCGCGCGGGCCGTGCTGGCCCAGCCGCGGCTGCTGGTGCTCGACGAGGCCACGTCATCGGTGGACACCAGGACCGAACTGCTGATCGCGCAGGCCATGGCCGAACTTCGCCGCGACCGCACGAGTTTCATCATCGCCCACCGGCTTTCGACGATCCGCGATGCCGACCTGATCCTGGTGGTCTCGCATGGCCGGATCGTCGAGCAGGGCACGCACAGCGAACTGCTGGCGCGCCGGGGCACCTACTGGGAGATGACGCAGGCCTGACGGGTTTCGTCGAGGGCCGGGTCATTGGCGACCCCACTCGCGAAACACGTACAACAATCCGGTCTTCGGCATCGGATCAGACGTCAGGGCCCTGCGCCCGCAGGTCATCGACCTCGGACATGGCCTCGCGCAGCTTGGTCAGCCACTCCTCGGCGTGCTGGCCGACGAGCTTGACCGACCACGCCAGAGCGTCGGAGCGCGAGCGTGCCACGCCGGCATCGACCAGGGTGTCGAGCACTTGACGCTCGGGCTGTTTGAGCCGGGTCATGACCGGAACGGCGATGTGCGTGAACAGAATCCGCTCGTCGCCGTCGCCGGTGCCGACGGTCACGCCCCAGGACACCTTGCGACCGAACCGGTCCTGGGCCTCGTCGGCGATCCGCATGCGCTCGGACCGAGTCTCCTCCCGGAACCGGGCCACCCGACCCGACGCGCGGGCCCTGCTCTCCTCGCCCTCGGGGTCCGGAAGACGCCCGATGACCGTGATCTCCTCGCGGTCGACGGTGACCTCGGGATCGCCGTCGAACCACGCTCCGGGCAGGCGACCGGCGAACCAGTCGGCGGCCTCGTCCGCATCCGGGACGGCGCGGTGGGAATGATGGTTCTTCATAATTACATGATTACACCGTTACAGCCCCGATGGCACGGCTTTCTCCTCCGGCGAACACTCGACGCTGGAATCAGCGCTTGAGCAGCAGAGCAGCCGCCCCCGCGGCCACCAGAGCGATCAGCAGCAGGACGGCCCATCCGGTGCCGGCCAGCCACCACACCACGCCGACGGCGATGATCGCCGGCGACACCACGAACAGCGCCATTCCCGGGTGCTGCCTGACGACGGCCAGTGCGCTCTGCGCCCGGGCCCGGTCGATCTCCTTACCAGCCATGTCCCCAAGAATGCGGGGCCGCGGTGCAATCGGCAATGCCTGCCTACTGTGGGCTCAGAACAACGCAGACAACGCACGCGTCGAGGGAGGGCGACACATGACAGGGCAATGGCATCCCGATCCCGAGGGCCGATTCGAGCATCGCTGGTGGGACGGGCAGAACTGGACGGACCAGGTGACGCATCAGGGGCAGGTGCTGCAGGTGCCGATGGGAGCCCCGCCGCCCCAACCGGCCCGCGCGCAGGCCCCTGCGGCGCCGGTCGGTGACGGCTTCAGCGGGATCACCGGCGACCTGGTCGACGGCCGGTACAGCGAGAAGGAGGCCAAACCGATCGGCAACCAGAACAACAAGCTCCTGCGAGTCCGACTCGGCGAACCGTTCATGGCCCGGCAGGGGTCGATGGTGGCCTATCAGGGCAACGTCGACTTCGCCTTCGAGGGTGGCGGCGCGTCGAAGTTCCTCAAGAAGGCGTTCACCGGCGAGGGCCTGCCGCTCATGCGCTGCCAGGGGCAGGGCGATGTGTTCCTGGCTGACCGCTCGTTCGACGTGCACCTGTTGAACCTCACCAACTCTGGACTGTCCATCAGCGGCAAGAACGTGCTGGCCTTCTCGTCGAGCCTCGACTGGAACATCGAACGGGTCAAGGGCGCCAGCATGGTCACCGGTGGGCTGTTCAACACCACGCTGCGCGGCACCGGTTGGGTCGCGTTGACCACCGACGGACCGCCCGTGGTCCTCAACGCCGCCGAGGCGCCGACGTTCGCCGACACCAACGCCGTGGTGGCCTGGTCGGCGAATCTTCAGACGCAGTTGAAGACCAGCTTCAAGGCCGGCGCGCTGATCGGCCGCGGGTCCGGCGAGGCCGTGCAGGTCGCCTTCCACGGCCAGGGTTTCGTCATCGTGCAACCCTCGGAGGGCATCACCGTGCCCACGCAGCAGTAGGGCGGCTAGTGCTGGGCTCGACGGGCCCGGAACAGCTTGGTCTCGCCCTTGAAACCCTTGAGATGCTTGGCGCCGACGAACGACCAGTCGAAACCCGGTGCATCGCCGATGATTTCGCGTGCCGATTCGGCGACCAGCACCGATCCGGGCCTCGCGGCACTTGTGACTCGGCTGGCCAGGTTGACCGGACTGCCGAACCAGTCGCCGGCCCGGCTGACGGCGTCGCCGAATGCCAGACCGATTCTCAGGCGCGGGAACTCGGCGTCAGCCTGCGCCGCGCCGGCAAGCTCGAGCAGCGCCTCCAGCAGCGGAACCGGATCGGGGCACACCAGCATCACCGCATCGCCGATGGTCTTGACGAACCGCACCGGCGGATGCGCGACGTCCCTGGCCATCTCACCGAGTCGGTTCGCCAGGCGCTCGAGTTCCTCGGGTGGCGTCTCCTCCCCCAGCCGGGTGAAACCCACGAGATCAGCGAAGGCGACGGCGATTCGGCGCGCGCCCGGCAGCGGCTCACCGGCGGCACGTTCGGAGGCGCTGATGGCCTCGGTCTCCATCGCGTGGCGCAACTGCAGCATCAGCATGTCGGAGATCATCGGGGCCAGCAGCGGTGCGACCTCGCCAACCACCTGTTCCGAGGCCTGCGCGATGTCCAGTTCGGTCGCGTTCGGCTTCAGCACCACCGCGAGCGCGGTGGAGCGCATGATCTCCGCCGCGTTGGACAGACCTTCGGCCAGGGTGCGCGTCGCGACCAGGATCTGGTCGGTGTCGAAGCCGAGCCCCAAGAACTTCGCGGTGTGGCCCACAACGTCGCCGTCGGCACGCAGATACACCTCGGCATCGGGGTCGTCGACGGTGGGCAGTCCGACCGCACGCTGCACGCGCTGAACCGTGTCCAGGTCCAGGCCGGTCTTCTCGGCGATCTGCCGGGTGGAGACATAGTTGCCGTCGTCGCCGATGAGTCGCCGCGCCGCCAGCAGCATGGGTGAAAACGAGTTCTCCGCCTGCTCCGGGTCGATTCCCCGCCCCTGCAGCCATTCGATGAGCTCGGCGCGCTCGCCGGGGTTATTGGCCTCCACATCGGTCAACGTACAGTGCGCACATGATGGACTTGCGGAGTCCCAGCGGCGGTGAGCGCCGGTGACGCTCCACACATCGCCGGAGGTGCGCGGTCTGCCGCCGATTGTCGGAGGCAGACCGCGCATTCTGATCCTCGGCAATGCCCCCAGCGTGCTGTCGCTGGCCAGGCAGCAGTACTACGGGAACCCGCAGAACGCATTCTGGCGCATCACAGGCGAACTGTTCGGCTTCGCCGCCGACGCACCCTATGCCGAACGCACCACCGCGCTGATCTCACGGGGTGTCGCGGTGTGGGACACGCTGGCGCTGTGCCACCGCGCCGGCAGCCTGGACTCCGCGGTGGAGCGCAACAGCATGGTGGCCAACGACTTTTCAGCCTTCTTCGTCGCCCATCCCAGCATTGAGCGGGTGTACTTCAACGGAGCGGCCGCCGAAGCCAACTTCCGCCGCCTGGTCACCGCAACGCCGCGCGTGCACTACGCCAGGCTGCCGTCGACCAGTCCCGCGCACACCGTCGGATTGGCCGCGAAGCTCGCAGCGTGGCGCGTGATCGCCGACTAGAGCCGGTCGACTAGATCCTTGGCCTCCTTGAGGCCCAGACCGGTCTCGTCACGCAGCAGTTTGATGGCCGCGATCTTGTTGCCCTGCAGCGCAAGCTGGCGCACCATCTCGCTGACCCCGGGCTCGTCGACGGATTGGGACCGGACAGGTTGGCCGGCCAGGAAGGCCGCGCGTTCAAGCTCGGCGACCCGCCGTTCCAGGTGCTGCACCCTGCGTTCGAGGTCGCTGTCGGAGCTGCCGAAGATCGCCACGAGCGTAAGTGTGGCTGATCCCGCCACCGAGCGTGCGGGTTTGCACACCGATGCGCGGCGGGTTGCGTACAGACACGCACGCTCGCGGAAAGAGGGCGGGTCAGCGTCAGGACACCGACGGCCGCCGCTGCGCCCACGGCCGGTCCGCCTCGATCTCCGCGGCCAACGAGAGCAGCGTGGCCTCATCAAAGGGCCTGCCCACCAACTGAATCGACAGCGGCAGCCCCGAACTGTCCAGACCCCACGGTACGACGGCCGCGGGTTGGCCGGTGGCGTTGAACGCGATCTGGAACGGCACCCGGGCGGCCACCAGCGACAGCGTCGAGACGGCACCGAGCCTGCGGTAGGCCCCGATCTTCGACGGCCCGGTGGCCGTTCCCGGCGTGATGACGACGTCGACGTCGTCGAAGATGGACAGCACGCGGGCGGAGAACTCCTGTTCTGCGGCACGGATTTTCGCGATGCGCGCGTCCGAGAACATCCGTCCGATGCGGGCCACACCGCGGGTCCGCGAGTCCAGCCGCTCCTGATGCGGCAGCACGCGGACATCGTCGTGGACGCCGCGGATGTAGCGCGGCAGCATCTGGGTGTACACCGATGTCGGCGGATAGTCGATGTCGCGCTCGACCACGTCGTGGCCGAGTTCGCGCAGCACCTGACCGGCCTGGTGCACCGCGGCACGGTGCCCAGCGTCCACACGTGCGGTCACCATGGGTGGCACCTTGGTGGTCAGCGCGACGCGCAGGCGGTTCGGCGGTCGCGATGCGGCGCGCACGAACCCGCCCTCGGGGCCGGGCATCGCCTTATCGCATGTGACGTCCAGGAACAGTGCGGCGTCCTCGACCGTGTGCGTCAGCGGACCGTTGACCACCATGCCGTTCCAGGCGTCGTCGTGCGGCGACAGCGGCACCCGGCCGCGCTGGGGTTTCAGACCGAACAGTCCGCACCAGGACGCGGGGATGCGGATGGATCCCGCACCATCGGAGCCCAGGGCGATGGGCGCCAGACCCGCGGCCACCGCGGCGGCGCTGCCGCCACTGCTGCCGCCGGGCGTACGGGAGATGTCCCAGGGGTTGTGCGTCGCACCATAGGAGATGGTCTCGGTGAACGGCCAGATCATCATCTCCGGCACGGCGGTCTTGCCGAGGACGATCGCGCCGGCTTCACGAAGCAGACGCACCACCTCGGCGTCTTTCGAGGGGGCCGGGCCGTGGGCGGTGCCGCCGAAGGTGGTCGGCGTGCCCGCGACGTCGGTGTCGTCCTTGATGGCGATCGGCACACCGAGCAGCGGCAGTCGCTCCCCTGCGTCCAACCGCTTCTGCGCCTCGTCGGCGGCCCTGCGGGCCTGATCGGCGAACACCACGCGATACGACCGCAGTTCCGGGTCCAGCCGGGCGATGCGTTCGAGGTACAGCTCGGTGAGCGCCGGCGCGGTGATCGCGCCCGAGACCAGCAGCCGGGCCTGCTCGGCGGCGCCGGCGAAGGCCAACTCGATGGAGTCCATGGCCGCAGCGTAGCCAGTCGAACTGTGCGATCCGTCAAGACTCGAAGATGTGCCGCACCGTGCGGGCGGCCTGCTGCACGAACGGCACTGGGCCGTCCTCGGGGGCGGGTTGCGCGCTGGCCCAGCGTGCCATCCCCGCACGAACCGTGGTCAGCACCAGTGCCGCCATCAGCGTGGGAATCTCGTCGTCGGCCTGCAGCCCGCAGCGCCGTGCCACCAGTCCGGCGATCTCGCGTTCGCCACGCTGGAATCCGGCGAGCATCGCTGCCTGCACCACGGGTGTGGTGGCGGCGATCTCGAGCACGGCGACCGCGTGGTGGCGTCCGGGGGCATCGGCGAGGTGGTCGGCCACCAGGGTGATCAGCTCGGTGAACACCGTCACGTACGGCGCGGCGCCCGCCGCGATGAACCCCTCGGTCAGATGCCCAGGCAGTTCGGGCGGTCCCGACGCGATCGCCGACTCCTTGTTGGGGAAGTAGTTGAAGAAGGTCCGCGGCGCGACTCCGGCCGCGGCGCAGATCTCCTCCACGGTGACCCCGTCGAACCCGCGGGTCCGCACCAGATCGATGGCCGCGTCGCGGATGTCCGCCGTGGTCTGGCGGCGTCGTCGCGCACGCAGATCGGGCTTACCGGCCACCGCCGGTCACCCGTCCTGCGGTTGGACCGCGCGGTGCCAGGCCAGTGGGTTCAGTTCGCGGTACGGGTCGTCGCCGCGGACGGTCAGCAGATCGTCGAGGAGCCGTTCAAGCGACGCCTTGGTCTCGTTCCGCACCGACGTCACCCACTTCGCGACGGCGGTGCGAGCCGGCCTGGTGGTCGAGATCGGTTCCCCGAACGCCAGGTACATCCGCTGCGGGCGCGGAATCAGCGTGGGACCGACTCCTCGGACCAGTGGCATCGCCATATCCGGGGGCCCACCCGGCAGGGCCCGATGGGCGGCCTGAATGAGTCTGCCCCACATACTGTCTCGGGTCGTCAGGCTCTGATAGACATCGTCACCGCCGACCAGGCCAACGGGCACGATGGGGTAGTCCCGGGCCACCGCCTCGCGAGCGAAGCCCTCGCGCTGCTTCCAGCGCAGCACGTACTCCTCGCCCTTGAACTTCGCGATCTCCTGGCCACCGCCGGGGAACACCAGGATGGTCTCGTCGTGGTCCATCAACTCCCGCACGCTCTCGGGCGACCCCACCACGCCGCCATAGGCCGCGATCAGATCAGCCGCGGGACCCCGGTGCATTCCGAATGCGCGGTCAGCGAGCATGCGCACCTCGCCGCCGATGGCCCTGCGCACGTAGTGCGGGATCAGGAACACCTCGGCGAAGGAGGCCGCGGTGTGGTTGCCCACCAACAGGAAACGTCCATCGGCCGGCAGATTGTCCAGACCTGTGACGTACGGACGAGCGATGTCGACGACAGGGCGCAGCGCGCCGTCGGCGGCCGCCCAGGCCTGGCGGAGGCGTCGCACGCGTGGCGACGGATCCAGCAGCGCAGCAGCGGCGGCTGAATCGCTCATCGACATTCCTCCCGGGGGATCACAGGCCCTGGCGGTCGGGCATTCACCATCAATTCTTGCACAGACTGCAAACAGTGCACATGTGGCATGCGCCACGGCCGATCGGCGAGGCCCGCTAACGTGGCCGACATGACTTGCGTGTTCTGCGACATCGTCTCCGGGGACGCACCGGCAATCCGCATCCACGAGGACGACGACTACCTGGCGATCCTCGACATCCGCCCGATCGTGCGCGGCCACACCCTGGTGATCCCGAAACGGCATCACACCGACCTGACCGACACCCCCGCCGAGACCATCGCGGGAATGACGATCCTGGGACAGCGCATCGCGCAGGCCGCGCGAGCCTCAGACCTGCGCGCCGACGGCAACAACATCGTCATCAACGACGGCAGGGCCGCGTTTCAGACGGTCTTCCACATCCACCTGCATGTGGCTCCTCGTCACGACGGCGACAAGCTGTCCTTCGCCAAAGGACTTGTGGTGCGCCGTGATCCGGACCGCGAGGAGACCGCCCGCATTCTGCGGGAGGCGTTGGCGCGGTTGTAACGCGCGCCGAGGGGGCACACTGGGTACATGCCCACACTCACGATCCCCTCCCCTCTGGTCGCCTTCGTGCGCGTACACGACACGCTGTACCAGCGCACACGGGGTTGGGTGGGCCACCGCATTCCGGGCATGCCCTCAAACCTGATGCTGCACACCGTGGGCGCCAAGACCGGCGCACCGCGCACCACGACGCTGACCTACGCCAATGACGGCAACGACTACCTGATCGTCGCCTCCAATGGCGGAGCCACGCGAAACCCGGCCTGGTACCACAACATCAAGGCCCACCCGGCGGTGGAGATCAACATCGGGCCACGACGGTTCCCGGTCACGGCGGAGATCGTCGGGCCCGATCATCCGGACTACGAACGCCTGTGGCGCGTCGTCAACGACAACAACAGCGACAGGTACCGCGCGTACCAGAAGAAGACCACGCGACCGATCTCGGTGATCAGGCTCAGACCCTGAGACCGTGGGGTCAGGCCAGCGTCAGGAACAGCTTCTCGAGTTCGTCCTCGGTCAACGGCGGTGATCCGTCCGAGGTCTCGCCGCTGATGCACTCCTTCAGCCCGTTGGCGACGATCTTGAATCCAGCGCGGTCCAGTGCGCGCGACACCGCTGCCAACTGGGTGACCACATCCTTGCAGTCGCGGCCCTGTTCGAGCATCGAGATCACGCCGGCAAGCTGCCCCTGCGCCCGTCGCAACCTGTTCAAGATCGCGACCACCGAATCGTCGTCACACTTCATGCCTGCGTCCCTCCGTCAGAACAGGGAACCCATGGTACCGGCGGGGGTATTCCCGGCAAGGCTCACGCTGGAGCATTCGGACCCGGCCATACGTGGGACAGCCACCGCAGCGGGCACAGTCCACGGCGCGCACATGTCCAGGCCATGACCGCGGCCAGGGCAGTCGCGCCGCCCGCCACGGCACCCACGACCGGATGGATCTCCTGGGCCAGGATGACTGACGCCATCACCAGCACGAACCAGCCGAAGGCACGGCGCAGCACGTCGGGGCTGATCAGCGCGGTCAACCGCGCGCCGACCAGTGCACCCGCCACGGCCGCGGCCGTCACGCCAAGTGCCACCGGCCAATCGACGGCCACGCTGAACAGATGCCCCGCCAGACCGGCGAAGGAGTTCATCGCGATGACGATCAGCGATGTCCCGACGGCGACGGGCATCGGCAGTCCGCCGAGCAGTGCGAGGGCGGGCACCACCAGGAAGCCACCCCCTGCGCCGATCATGCCGGTGACCAGGCCGACCGCCAGCCCCTGTGCGATGACCTTCAACACCGGCAGTCGACGCGCCGCCGCACCCGCCTGCACCTCCCGGCGACCACGCAGCATCGGGATCGCGGTGGCCACCATCACGACAGCGAAGGCGATCAGCAGCACCGTGCCCGGAATGAACGTCGACAGCACGCCGCCGCCGTAGGCGCCGACCATCCCGGCCAGCCCGAAGATCAGGCCGGTGCGCCACCGCACCCGGCCCGCCCTGGCATGCGAGATGGCGCCGACGGCACTCGTGACGCCGACCACCAGAAGCGAGGTGGCGATCGCCTCTTTGGGCTCCATGCCCGCGACATAGGCCAGCAGCGGGACGGTCAGGATCGATCCCCCTCCGCCGAGCAGTCCCAGCGTGATGCCGATGAAGACGGCGAGGATCAGGGTCAGCGCGAACATGGTTGCGCCATCACGTTTTCCGCCGGACAGTCGCCGATGAGCTGGGCGACGACCGACCGGGCATCGCAGCGCGCCCCGCGGTTGTAGGGCAGCTTGGCAAGGGCCATGCCCATGGCGCAGGTGTTGGTCACCGCCGCGAAGGTCAACCCACCGCCGACCGCCCCGGCCAGCCACTTGAGCTTGGGAGCGGCGATGCTGCCCAGAATGCTGGTCAGCACGATCGAACCCGCCACCAGCCGGACTTGGCGTTCCAGGTCCCAGCGCTGCGCCCCGCGGTTGACCGCGAATCCCTGGGCCTGCCAGGCCATGATGCCGCCGTCGAGGATGTGCACGTTGGACAGCCCCGCGTTGCGCAGCGTCTCCTCGGCCTGGGCGGCGCGCTGTCCTGATCGGCAGACCAGGATGACGTCCTCGGCGAGATGGCCGGCGATCTCGTCGCGATGCTCCCGCAGCAGGTCCAGCGGGACGTTGTACGCGCCGGCGATGTGGGCGGACTCGAACTCAGCGGGAGTTCGAACGTCGAGCACACGCGGCGGAGCCGGCGAGGCCAGCAGGTCGCTGAGGCGGTTCGAATCGACGACGGAGGGTGCGGTCATGTCTTGTCCTTTCGGCCCAGGGCCCGTGAGTCTCATACCCATGGGGGTATCGTTTGGCACCCATGATAGGCATACCCAGAGGGGTATCGGCAAGTGTGTTCCACAATACCCCCAGGGGTACTTGACATACCTAGGGGGGTATCTGCACAGTGGATGTCAACGGCTCTCTCGAAAGGACGCCAACGATGAAGTTCATCCAGTACTACTTGGACTGCCTGTCCCACGCGTCGTACCTGATCGGCGACGAGACCACCGGACGTGCCGTGGTCGTGGACCCACAGCGCGACGTGGCCGAATACCTCAGCGACGCTGAGAAGTTCGGGCTCACAATCGAATTGGTCATCGAGACCCACTTCCACGCCGACTTCCTGTCCGGCCACCTGGAACTGGCGAAGGCCACCGGAGCCAAGATCGTCTACTCCTCGGTCGCCGAGACCGAGTTCGAGTCGATGGGCGTGGCCGACGGGCAGCGGTACTCACTCGGTGAGGTGACGCTGGAGTTCCTCCACACCCCGGGCCACACCCCTGAGTCGATGAGCATCGTGGTCTACGAGCACGCGGGTGACGACGTGCCCTACGGCGTGCTGACCGGTGACGCCCTGTTCATCGGCGACGTGGGCCGGCCCGACCTGCTGGCCTCGATCGGGTTCACCCGCGAGGAGTTGGCCGACAAGTTGTATGACTCACTGCACAACAAGCTGATGCCGCTGCCCGACGCCACCCGGGTCTACCCGGCGCACGGCGCCGGTTCGGCCTGCGGCAAGAACCTGTCGACGGACCTGTGGTCGACGATCGGCGAGCAGAAGGCCACCAACTACGCGCTGCGCGCCCCGGACAAGGCCACGTTCATGGAGTTGGTCACCGAGGGACAGCCGCCGGCACCGAGTTACTTCGTCTACGACGCGATCCTCAACCGCAAGGATCGTGGGCTGTTGGATGAGAACCAGCTGCCGACCGCGATGAGCTATGAACAGGTCCGCGACGCGATGGCGGCCGGTGCGGTCCTGGTCGACGGACGTGGGCCCGAGGAGTTCGCGCTGGGGCATCTGCGCGGTGCGGTCAACATCGGGCTCGAGGGCCGCTACGCCGAATTCGCCGGGTCGGTGGTCCCCACGGACGTCGACATCGTGCTGTTCGTCGAGCCCGGTCAGGAGCTGGAGGCCAAAACCCGGCTGGCCCGCATCGGTTTCGACCGGGTGATCGGCTACCTGGAGCGGCCGTTCGAGGCGATGTTCGACCACCCCGACGACGTCCAGATCGCCTCCCGGCTGACGGCCACCGCGTTCGACCAGCGTGCCGCTGAGTTGGCGAACCTGCAGATCGTCGACGTCCGCAACCCGGGCGAGGTCGCCGCGGGCACCATCCCAGGTGCGATCCCCATCCCGGTCGGTCAACTGCCGAGCCGGCTGGGCGAGCTGGATCCCACCCGCCCGACCGTCGTGTACTGCGCCGGCGGCTACCGGTCCTCGGTCGCAGCAAGCCTGTTGCGGCACAACGGTTTCGCTGATGTCAGTGACATCCTGGGCGGCTTCGGCGCCTGGGACGACGCCCGCCAGAACGCCTGAGAGGAGCAGAGGATCATGACCACCGGAAAACATCGAATCCTGATCGTCGGCGGCGGAACGGCCGGCATCTCGGTTGCCGCCCGCCTGTTGCGCAGGGGCCACACCGACGTCGCCGTCATCGAACCGTCGGAGGTGCACTACTACCAACCGCTGTGGACGCTCGTCGGCGGCGGCCAGGCCAAGGCCTCGACCACCGCACGCCCCGAGGCCTCGGTCATGCCCAAGGGCGCGAGGTGGATCAAGAACGCCGCGGCCGCTGTCGACCCCGACAACAACACCGTCACCTGCACCGACGGGGCGACCTACGAGTACGACGTCCTGGTGGTCTGTCCCGGGATCCAGCTGGACTGGGACCGCACCGAGGGACTGTCCGATGCGCTCGGCAAGGACGGGGTGTCATCGAACTACCGATTCGACCTGGCACCGCGAACCTGGGACTTCATCCGCAACCTGCGTTCGGGCACCGCGGTGTTCGGCATGCCGTCCGGTCCCATCAAATGCGCCGGTGCGCCGCAGAAGATCGCCTACCTGGCCGCCGATTACTGGCGATCCCAGGGCGTGCTGAAGGACATCGACGTGCACCTGGTGGTGCCGACGCCGCGACTGTTCGGAATCCCGGCGATCGCCGACAGCCTCGATGCGATCGCCGCCGACTACGGCATCACGGTGCACACCGAATCCGAGGTGACCTCCGTCGACGCGGCCGCACACAAGGTGGGCGTCACCTCCGGCGGAGGCGGATCGTCGATGTTGCCCTATGACGTCCTCCATGTGGCGCCGCGCCAGTCCGCACCGGACTGGATCAAGGCCAGCCCGCTGTCCACCGGCGACGCAGGAGGCTACGTCGAGATCGACAAGCACACCATGCAGCATGTGCGCCATCCCAACGTGTTCGGCCTCGGTGACGCCGGGTCATCGCCGAACTCCAAGACCGGCGCGGCGATCCGCAAGCAGGCCCCCGTCGTGGTTGAGAACATCGAGGCACATCTGGCCGGGCGACCGCTGACCGCCAGGTACGACGGCTACGGATCGTGCCCGATCGTCACGTCCTCGCACGACATGCTCCTCGCGGAGTTCGACTACGACCTGAACCTGAAGCCGTCGTTCCCGGTGTTGAACCCGACGACGCCGCACCGGCCGTACTGGTACCTGAAGAAGTACGGGCTGCCGTTCATGTACTGGAACCTGATGCTCAAGGGCCTGGCCTAGAACAACGGCTCAAAACCACTCGGGGGCTAGAACAGTTCCTTGGCCAGCAGTTCCAACGTGGTGGTGCGGGCGGGTGCGGTGGCCGGGTCGGTGCCGCGGCGCGCCGACCCGACCGGGTTGACCATCACCTCGTCGACGCCGAACTTCTCGGCCAGCTGACGCAGCTGATCGGCGGCCTCGGCGGGCGCTCCGACGATGGCCTTGGCTCGGCCCACGTCGACGATCGCCTGCTCCTGCGGGGTCAGCGTGGTGACCTGCGCGTCCTCGACCAGGTCGAGTGCGGTCAGGGGCTGCCCGGTGCGCAGGCGCGCCATCATGAGCAGATTCGGCAGCAGCAGTTCCTCGGCCTCCTCGCGCGTCGCCGCCACCGACGCGTTGACCGTCAGGAACGTCACGGGTTCGCTCGCCAGATCGCTGGGCTGGAACTCCGCGCGGTAGATCTCGAGCGCCTCGTCGGTGCCGTGGCCGGCGAAGTGGTGGGCGAACACGTACGGCAGGCCCTTGGCGGCGGCCAGGTGCGCGGAGTACATCGAGGACCCGAGCAGCCAGATCCGCGGCTCGCTGACCGCTTCGGGGGTGGCCTTGAGGATGTAGTCGGGCCGGCCCAGGTGTGCGGGCAGGTCGACCCGGACGCCGCGGGCACTCATCATGGCCGCGATCTCGTCGAGGTACTGCGGGAACTTCTCGACATCGGAGTCGTCCCGGCCCGCGGCACCGCGCAGCAGCACTGACGTCACGGGATCACTGCCGGGGGCACGCCCCAGGCCCAGGTCGATACGGCCCGGCGCGGCGGCCTCGAGCAGCGCGAACTGCTCGGCGACGGCCAGCGGCGCATGGTTGGGCAGCATGACACCGCCCGATCCCAGCCTGATGTGTTCGGTCTGCGCGGCCAGGTAGCCGATCAGCACCGGCGGGCTGGTGGCCGCGACGGCCGGCATGTTGTGGTGCTCGGCGAGCCAATACCGGGTGTACCCGAGCTGGTCGGCGGTCTGGGCGAGCCGAACCGTGGCGGCCAGCGCATCGGATGTGGTCTGGTCGGTGCGCACCGGAACCAGATCGAGGACAGAAAGACGCATAACGCCTCCAACGCTACGCGTGGCCCATCGCTTCCGTGATTTCGGCGCGCTTGCATGCGCTGAGCGCCGGTGTGCGCGCCGAAATCGCTCAGATGCCGGCGCGGCGGCGGGCGTCGGCGAAGACCTCGTCGAGCATGGCCGGAGTCAGCCGCCCGGTGAACATGTTCTGCTGGCTGGGGTGGAAGCACCCGAGAAGCTGCTGTCCGGACGGCAGCGTCACGACGGCACCGTGCCCGAACTTCGGTCTGCGACCCGCGATCTGATCCGCGAGCAGGCCCAGCGCGACGTTCCAGGCGAACCCGCCGAGCGCAACGATCACTCGAACCTCGGGGGCGACCATCGCCCATTCCGCGCGCAGCCAGGGTGCACACGTGTCGCGTTCGGCCGGGGTCGGGGCGTTGTCCGGCGGCGCGCACCGCACCGGCGCACTGATTCGAATCCGGTTGGCCCGCAGCCCGTCTCCCGAGTCGACGGACGCCGCCTGGTTGACCAGTCCGGCACGGTGCAGGGCCGCGAACAGCTGGTCACCGGACCGGTCGCCGGTGAACATCCGGCCGGTCCGGTTGGCGCCGTTGGCCGCCGGGGCCAAACCGACGATGAACAGCCTCGGTCGCACCGAACCCCACCCGGGGACGGGTCGGCCCCAGTACGGCTGATCGGCGAACGCACGCCGTTTCACCACCGCCACCTCCTCACGCCAGGCGACCAGGCGCGGGCAGGCCCGGCACACACTGACCTCGGCGTCGAGATCTCTGAGGCGCTGCGCCTCGGCCGCCAGCCGGACGACGTCGTCCGCGTCACCGGCCACGGGCGTGGCGCCGGTGGCCGGGTCCCCGGGCCAACGAGTCCCGGGCGGCACGGGCGAAGCAAACCTGCGTCCGGTCCGGGGGTGAGGCAGCACCAGACCATGGTGCCCGACACGGGCGCTGCACTGGGCGAAACCGCCGGGCGACGGTCGGCCACGCTCTAAGATTGCCCGCCATGGTCGGCGGCAGACGTGTTCCCTTGGCGCTGATCCTGTTTGCCGCCCTGATGGCCGGGACCGGTAACGGCATCACCATCGTGGCGTTCCCCTGGCTGGTGCTGCAGCGCAGCGGATCGGCGTTCGAGGCGTCGCTGGTGGCGATGGCCGGGACCCTTCCACTGCTGGCGGCGACCCTGATCGCCGGTGCGGCCGTCGACTACATCGGCCGGCGCCGGGTGTCGATGCTGGCCGATCTGCTCTCCGGCCTGTCGGTGATGGCGGTTCCGGTGATCGCGTTGGTGTTCGGAGTCGACGCGGTCAACGTCGCGGTGCTCGCGGCGCTGGCCGCACTCGGCGCCTTCTTCGACCCGGCCGGGATGACCGCGCGCGAGTCGATGCTGCCCGAGGCCGCCGGCCGCGCCGGCTGGACGCTGGATCACGCGAACAGCGTCTATGAGGCGGTGTTCAACCTCGCCTACATCGTGGGCCCCGGCATCGGCGGCCTGCTGATCGCCACCATCGGTGGCATCAACACAATGTGGGTGACCGCGGCGGCGTTCTTCCTGGCCATCGTCGCCATCTCGGTCCTTCGCCTCGAAGGCGCGGGCCGGCCGGATCGCACCAAACTGCCCGAACGGGTGTGGCCGGGCATCGTCGAGGGCATCAGGTTCGTCTGGAACAACAAGGTGCTGCGCACCCTGGCGTTCATCGACCTGACCGTGACGGGCCTGTACATGCCGATGGAGTCGGTGCTGTTCCCGAAGTACTTCACCGACCGCGACGAACCCGCACAGTTGGGCTGGGTGCTGATGGCGCTGTCGATCGGCGGACTGATCGGCGCACTCAGCTACGCCGTGCTGTCGAGCCACCTCAAGCGGCGCACCACGATGCTGATCGCGGTGCTGACCCTCGGCGTGGCGATGACGGTCATCGCGTTCCTGCCGCCGCTGCCTCTGATCCTGGTGCTGTGCGCGATCGTCGGCTTCGTCTACGGCCCTATCGCACCGATCTACAACTACGTGATGCAGACCCGCGCTCCGGCGCATCTGCGCGGGCGGGTGGTCGGCGTGATGGGATCGCTGGCGTACGCGGCGGGACCGCTGGGGCTGATCATCGCCGGCCCCCTGGCCGACACCGCGGGACTGCAGACCACCTTCCTGGCGCTGGCGCTGCCGATGCTGTTGATCGGCCTGCTGGCCCTGGGGCTCAAGTCCCTGCGCGAGCTGGATCGAACACCCGACTGAGCTGGCGCAGTGCGGCGGGCTCGCCGTCGACGGACAGCGCACCCTGAGCCTGAAGCTGCACCGCGCGAACCGGATCCATTGCCGCCATCAGGGTTTCGGCATCGCCGGTGAGCGTGACATCGGCGGGAGCGTCGTCGTCGAGATCATCGATGCGGTGTTCACCGATGTGCAGCGTCCGCGTGCCCTCGGGCGTCACCAACCGCAGCGTCAGGTCCACTCCCCCTCGATCCGGTCGCACGAACGCGCGGACGGCACGGCCCAGCCACTGCGGTCGCACGACGTCGCCGGGTGCGCGCGACTCCAGCAGGCGCCGACCCCACCGCGCATAGGCGTGCACAACATCCTCGAGTTCGCGCCCGACGTCGGTGAGTTCGTAGACGCGTCCAGTGGCGGGCTTCGGCAGGTCGCGGCGCTGGATCAGCCCCTCGGATTCCAGGTCGCGCAGGCGGCCGGCCAGCATGTCCGTGGCGATGGGCGCGAGTGCGGCCAACAGGTCGTTGTAGCGCTGGGGTCCGTCGAGAAGTTCACGGATCACGAGCAGCGTCCACCGATCCCCCACGATGTCCAGGCTCTTGGCCACCGCGCAGTACTGGGCATAGGACCGCACCATGCCGCCATCGTAGCCCAACTTGGATTGTCCAAGTTTTTACTTGTTTTTTCCAAGTTGTGGATTTAGCGTCGACCCATGGACCCCTCCTCCGCCACCACCACCGCGATCGGGCTGATTCACCAGTTCGCCGACACCCTCGACACCCTGGGCCCAGGCCAGTTCCGCAGCCCCACCCCCTGCGCGGGGTGGACCGTCGAGGACCTCGCGGCCCACGTCGCGACCGGACTCTTCACGGCCGCCGAGGCCTTCCACCGGGCCCGCTTCGGCGCACTGAGCCCACCCTCGAAGATTTCCGGCCCGATCCCCTCCGACGCGCTGGCGGATCGGATTCGGTTGGGCGCCAGCCACCTTCGCGAAGCCCTGGACCGCGGGCCACGAACCTGGCCCGACATCGGACTGCGGTTCGGGCGTTATCCCTTCGCGGCGGCACTGCAGTGCCTGGTCATCGAGTACGGCGTGCACTGCAACGACCTGACCCGAGCGACCACGGACCCCGCAGCACCGTTCCCCCGCGCCGCCGTCGATGCACTGTTCGGGTTCGGTGCGCAGTACCTGCTGCTGCAGGCCGAGCCCCTCGAAGCCCCAGAAATCCCAGAAGCCCCAGGGACCCCACCCATGAAGTACACGCTGCGAGCGCCCTCGGCCACCATGACGATCGCCTGGGACGGCGCACGGTGGCGCGAGGGCACCGGTTCGGATGGACCCGGTTGCACGATCTCCGGGTCCGATGACGACATCGCCCGGTTGATGCTGCGCCGAATGGACGCCGACGAACTCGATCTCGACGACCCCCACGCGCTGGCGTCCGGGTTCGTCACCGCAATCCGACCGCTGTAGGGAGCCGAAATGCACTGCACAACACCACAACTCACACCGCTGGCGGACATCGCCCTGTCGATCTCGGCCGTCCACGTCGACACCTCACCGCTGGGCACCAGACTCACCTATGTGATCGGCAGCGGACGCTGCGACGGGCCCGCGCTCTCAGGCGAGTTCCTGGCCGGCGGCGGCGACTGGGTGCTGCTGGGCGCCGACGGCGTCTCCCGACTCGACGTGCGCGCGACGCTGCGCACCGACGACGGCGCCCTGGTCCACGTCACCAACATCGGCCGCGTTCGAATGGACGCGGGAGAGATCGACAGGTTCCGCGCCGGTGAACTGATCCGGCATGACCAGATGTACGGCCGCTCCAGCCCGCTGTTCGAGACCGGCGACGAGCGCTACGCCTGGGTCAACGGCACCTACACCGTGGCCGTCAACGAGGTGTCGCTGACCGAGGTGAACTACCGGGTGTTCGTGGTCGGGTGACCCACACCCGTACGTAGGATCAAGGCGTGTCTTCGTCGGCGATCACCCTCCTGAGCTCACAACTGCCCGATGGGGTCGTCGTCACCGACCCGGACATCCTGGCGTCCTACCGGCAGGACCGCGCGGCCGACCCCGACGCGGGCACGCCCCTGGCGGTCGTGCGCCCCACCCGCACCGAAGAGGTGCAGACCGTGCTGCGCTGGGCCTCCGAACACCGGATCGCCGTGGTGCCGCGCGGTATGGGCACCGGCCTGTCGGGCGGTGCGACAGCGGTCGACGGCGGGATCGTGCTGTCCACCGAGAAGATGCGTGACATCACGGTCGATCCGGTGACCCGTACCGCGGTGGTGCAGCCCGGCCTGCTCAACGCCGAGGTCAAGAAGGCCGTCGCCGAGTACGGCCTGTGGTATCCGCCGGACCCGTCGTCGTTCGAGATCTGCAGCATCGGCGGCAACATCGCAACCAACGCCGGCGGGCTGTGCTGTGTGAAGTACGGCGTCACCACCGACTACGTGCTGGGCCTTCAGGTCGTACTGGCCGACGGCACCGCGGTGCGACTCGGCGGCCCTCGCCTCAAGGACGTCGCCGGCCTGAGCCTGACCAAACTGTTCGTCGGCAGCGAAGGCACCCTGGGTGTGATCACCGAAGTCACCCTCCGCCTGCTGCCGCCGCAGCACCCGGCCCACACGGTCGTCGCGACGTTCCCCGACGTCCGCGGCGCCACCGATGCCGTTCTGTCGATCACGGCGAAGATCCGGCCCTCGATGCTGGAGTTCATGGACAACGTGGCGATCAACGCCGTCGAGGACAAACTGCGCATGGGCCTGGACCGCTCCGCGGGCGCGATCATGGTCGCGGCATCCGACGACCGCGGAGGGTCCGGCGCCGACGACGCCGAGTTCATGGCGCAGGCCTTCCGCGACAACGGCGCCGCCGAGGTGTTCTCCACCTCCGACCCCGAGGAGGGTGAGGCGTTCGTCGCGGCCCGGCGGTTCGCGATTCCCGCGGTCGAAGCCAAGGGATCGCTGCTGCTCGAGGACGTGGGGGTGCCACTGTCGGCATTGCCCGACCTGGTCACCGGAATCGAGAAGCTGGCCGCCGAACGCGATCTGATGATCTCGGTGATCGCCCACGCCGGCGACGGCAACACCCATCCGCTGATCGTGTTCGACCCCGCCGATGCGGACATGGCCGAACGGGCACAGCAGGCGTTCGGCGACATCATGGACCTGGCCGTGCGCCTCGGCGGCACCATCACGGGTGAACACGGCGTCGGCAGGCTCAAGAAGCCCTGGCTGGCGGGGTACCTGGGGCCCGACGCGCTGGACCTCAACCGCAGGATCAAGGACGCGCTGGATCCCGCGGGGATACTCAACCCGGGTGCGTTGATCTGACCGACATCGTTGACACCAATGCGGCCATGTCGTATTCATAAGACATGACAGCTTCGGTGTCTCATTCGGCACGAGCGCAGTTCCACCTGGCCACCGCCGAGACCTGGGCGGACCCATGGCCGATGTATCGGGCCCTTCGAGACGTCGACCCCGTCCATCATGTGACACCCGCGGATCGCCCGGATCATGACTACTACGTGATGTCCCGGCACGCCGACATCTGGGCCGCGGCCCGCGATCACGAGACCTTCTCCTCCGCCCAAGGCCTGACGGTCAATTACGGAGAGCTGGAAATGATTGGCCTGCAGGACAATCCGCCGATGGTGATGCAGGATCCGCCCGGGCACACCGAGTTCCGCAGGCTGGTGTCCCGAGGTTTCACTCCGCGCCAGGTGGAGGCCGTGGAGCCCAAGGTCCGCGAGTTCGTCGTCGAGCGGATCGAACGCCTGCGCGCCGACGGTGGCGGCGACATCGTCGCCGACCTGTTCAAACCGCTTCCCTCGATGGTGGTGGCGCACTATCTCGGTGTACCCGAACAGGATCAGGACAAGTTCGACGGCTGGACCGACGCCATCGTCGCGGCCAACACCACCGAGGGCGGAATCGGCGGCGCGTTGGAGACGCTCGGCGACGCCCTGGCCGAGATGATGGGCTACTTCACGGCGCTGATCGAACGACGGCGCACCCAACCGGAGGATGACACGGTCTCACACCTGGTGGCCGCGGGCATCGGAGCCGACGGCGACATCGCCGGTGTGCTGTCGATCCTGGCCTTCACGTTCACCATGGTCACCGGCGGAAACGACACCACGACGGGCATGCTGGGCGGGTCGGTGCAGTTGCTGCACCGACGCCCCGACCAGCGCCGCCTGCTGGCCGAAAACCCCAGCCTGATAACGGATTCCGTCGACGAGTTCCTGCGCCTGACCTCACCCGTGCAGGGGTTGGCGCGCACCACCACCCGCGACGTCACGGTCGCCGACACCACCATCCCGGAAGGACGGCGCGTGCTGCTGCTCTACGGGTCGGGCAACCGCGACGAACGCCAGTACGGTCCCGACGCGGGCGAACTCGACGTCACGCGCCGGCCACGCAACATCCTGACCTTCAGCCACGGCGCGCACCACTGCCTGGGCGCCGCGGCGGCCCGGATGCAGTCCCGCGTCGCCCTGAGTGAACTGCTCTCGCGCTGCCCGGATTTCGAGATCGATGAGGACGCCGTGGTCTGGGCCGGCGGCAGCTACGTCCGTCGTCCACTGTCCGTTCCGTTCACGGTGAAATGATGGCCGGCAACAACTGGCTGGCGTCGCGGCGCAGCGAAGTCGCCGTCGACCGCATCCTCGACGCCGCGGGTGAGCTGTTCGCCAAACGGCCCGCCGCATCCGTCGGCATGCATGAGATCGCCACTGCCGCAGGCTGTTCGCGCGCCACGCTGTACCGGTACTTCGAAAACCGTGAGGCGCTCTACACCGCCTACGTGCACCGCGAGGCGTACGGCGTGCACCACGAGATGCTCGAACGCATCCGAGACCTCGATGATCCGCGGGACAAGCTCATCGAAGGCTTCCTGGCCTCGCTGCACCTGGTGCGCAGCAGTCCCGCTCTGCAGTCGTGGTTCTCGGCCGGCGATGCGCCGATCGGCGCCGAGATCGCGGAGTCGTCCCATGTGATCAAGGCCATGAGCGCGGCCTTCGTCGAGTCACTCGGCCCGGGCGACGATCCGGCCACCGTCGACCGCAAGGCGCGGTGGCTGGTCCGGGTGCTCACCTCACTGTTGATCTTCCCGGGTCATGACGATGCCGACGAGCGCTCGATGGTCGAGGAGTTCCTGCTGCCGATCGTCACCCCGACGCGGCAGTCGGCCGAGGAGTCGACGCAGGCGACCCAGTAACCCTGTGCTGTCAGGCGACCCAGTAACCCTGCGCCTTGATCGACCGGCGCGGAATCGCGTAGTCCTCGCGGAACACTCGCGCGACGCCGCGGGTGGTGCGGTTGTCACACGCGACCCAGCCGAAGTGGTCGGAGGCGTCGAACGCCGACTCTCGGACGGCCTCGACGAGACCCCGTCCGGCATCGGTGCGGTCCACCCAGATGACGTCGACCTCCCCCGCGCCGGTGTTGACCGGGAGATCGCGATCGTCGTCATGGGCGGCCTCGAGGAACACCCACGCCGGGGTTTCGCCGATCGCGTCAAGCAGCGAGTTGATGGCGGGCAGAGATGCGGTGTCCCCGGCGATCAGGTAGCCGGCCGGCGCCGGCGTCGGCAGTTCGAAGCTGCTGCCGAGCACCGTGACCTCGAGGGTGTCGCCCGGTTCGGCGCCGCGGGCCCACCTGGTCGCGATGCCGTCGTGCAGCGCGAAATCGATGTCGACGGTGCCGGCCTCCGGATCGGGGTTGACCAGCGTGTAGCCGCGCTGATGGGATCTTTCGCCGTCCGGGAACCAGCCCCGGATCCACATCGTCGGATGGACCGCGCGCTCGGCCAACAGGTTGCCGGCATCGAAACGCAGGCGCAGGTAGTGCGGGCCGATCTCGGTCCGCCCGGTCACGGTGAACTCGTAGTCACCGCCTCGCCACAGCTTGATCAGCGTTCCCGTCAGGCCGCGGGAGGGTGTGGTGTCAGTCATGGGAACCCTTTCTGCAACTTAGGTAAGGGTACCCTCATTTCATGTCGGGTTGGCGCCGAGATTGCACCCAGGGCTGTGGTCCGAGCTTGCGCACGACCCTCCGTGCAATCTCGGCGTCAGCCGGCTGAGTCGCCGAACGCTTCCGGTCGTCAGTCGCCGCGGACCCGCGTGAACCGGTGCAGAAGCCAGGCCACCGGAATCGTCAGCGCCATCGTGGCGACGAACAGTCCCGCCATGGATCCGGTGTAGACGGGCTTGTGCAGAATCTCGACCATCGCGATCTCCATCAGCACCAGATGCACCAGGAAGATCTCGTAGGAGATCTCCCCCAGCCACACCATGGGCCGACTCGCGAGGAACCGGTTGTACCAGCCGCGCTGATCCCCCAGCCCGGGCGGAGCGATGACCAGCACCGCGATCACGCCGTAGAACACCGACTTCATGATCGCCTCCAGCGTTCCGGTGGGCGACGTCGTGGGCTCACCGGCGATCGGCGTCGAGGCGATCAGATAGCAGATCACGGCCAGGGGCACGGCGACGAACCCGTAGCAGCCGACACCCATCGACTGGAGCACCGCCAGCGCCATGCCGCCCACGAACCACAGCAGATACCCCGGCAGCCACAACCGGGCGCCGTCGGGCAGCCAGTCCACGGTGTGCACGAGCCAGAGCCAGGCCGGCGACACCAGCGCCAGCACGGTCAATGCCCCCAACAGCAGGCCCGGTCGCCACGCCCGCCGGCACAGCACCACGAGCAGCAGGTAGGCCAGGCCCGGGAGCACGACGTAGAAGGACACCTCCACGGCCAGGCTCCACATCTGCGTAAGCCCTTGGTGCAGATACGAATACACGTAGTTGTCGGTGTACAGCTGAGTCAGGGTGAGATTGCGGAACAACCCCATCCACGTGTGGCCGGGGTTGGGTCCCGCCGTCCGGAAGTGATAGATCAGGTAGGCCAGCAGCACCGTGACGACGTAGGCCGGCATGATGCGCCGCACGCGATGCCACGCGTACCGGCGCACCGACGGCGCCGGCCCGCCCCTGGCCGCCGCGCGCACCCAGGGCCGGAAAAGCAGAAAACCCGACAGCGCGAAGAAGATCGGCACGCCGATCTCCATGCGGGAGTAGATCAGACCCAGGTAATCCTCGGTGTATCGCCCCGTCGTGTAGGCGGCGTGGGTGAGGACCACCAGGATGGCGGCGACGGCCCGAACACCGGTCAGCGAGGCGGTCCGCCTGGTGGGGTGGGAGACGGACTCCAGGCCACCCTGCTCACCGCGATAGAGCGACTGGGTCATTGCTCTTTTCGAGGCTTATACGCCTTCTGATAGGGCTTCTTGCCGGACTTCTTGAAGTCACCGTCGCGCTTCTTGAAGTCGCCGTCACGCTTCCGGTACGAGCCGCCGTCGCGTGACCCAGTTCCGTCATCGGGCCGCAGATTGATGAGCATGCCCTGGATTCGGGTCTTCTCAAGCGCTTTGAGGGTCTCCCGGGGCAGCTGGGGGGGAAGCTCCACCAGGGAGTGATCCATCTTGATGCTGATGTGCCCGAAATCACTGCGGTGCAGGCCGCCCTCGTTGGCGAGCGCTCCGACGATGGCGCCGGGCATCACCTTGTGCCGCTTGCCCACGTCGATGCGGTACGTGGCGAACCCGCCGTCACGGCGCATGGGCCGGTCGGGCCGCGGCGGGCGGTCCGGCCGGTCCCGGTCGTCGCGGCGCCGCTTGTCCGGTGGCGGTTCCGACATCAGGAACTCTTCGCCGTTACGGGTCTGCAGAGCCAGCGCGGCCGCGATGTCGGCCATCGGCACGTTGTTCTCGCGCTCGTAGTCCTCGATGAGCCTGCGGAACAGCTCGAGGCCCGGTGCGCTGAGCGCGTCGGTGATCGAGTCGCGGAACTTCGCGACCCGCTGCTCGTTCACGTCGTCGACGCTGGGAAGTTCGATCTCGACGACCTTGGACCGGGTGTGCTTCTCGATCGCTTTGAGGAGATGGCGTTCCCGCGGGGTGACGAACAGCAGCGCCGAGCCGGACCGCCCGGCACGCCCGGTCCGTCCGATGCGGTGCACGTAGGACTCGGTGTCGTTGGGGATGTCGTAGTTCACCACATGGCTGATCCGCTCGACGTCCAGGCCGCGGGCCGCGACGTCGGTGGCGATCAGGATGTCGAGCGAGCCGTCCTTGAGCGACGCGATGGTCCGTTCCCGCGCTGCCTGCGGGATGTCACCGTTGATGGCCGCCGCGGCGAACCCGCGGGCCTTCAGTCGGTCGGCGACATCCTCGGTGGCCTGCTTGGTGCGGACGAACACGATCATCGCCTCGAACGGCGTCACCTCGAGGAAGCGGGTCAGCGCGTCCAGCTTGCGCGGCCCGGCCACCTGGATGTACTTCTGCGAGATGTTCTCCGCGGTCGCGGTCTTGGCCTTGACCGTCACCTCAACCGCGTCGTGCAGGTACTTGGTGGTGATCTTGCGGATCGCCGGCGGCATGGTGGCCGAGAACAGGGCCACCTGCTTGTACTCGGGGGTGTCGGCCAGGATGCGCTCGACGTCCTCGGCGAAGCCCATCTGCAGCATCTCGTCGGCCTCGTCGAGCACCAGGTAGTCCAGGTGCGAGAGGTCCAGCCGGCCCTTCTCGAGATGGTCGATGACGCGGCCCGGCGTGCCGACCACGATCTGGGCCCCGCGTTTCAGGCCGGCCAGCTGCGGGCCGTACGACGACCCGCCGTAGATCGGCAGCACGTTGATGCCGGGCAGGTGCGCGCCGTAGCGGCCGAAGGCCTCGGCGACCTGCAGCGCGAGCTCACGGGTCGGCGCCAGCACCAGGGCCTGGGTGGCCCTGCTGGCGGTGTCGATCTTGGACAGGATCGGGATGGCGAACGCGGCGGTCTTGCCGGTGCCCGTCTGTGCCAGGCCGACGACGTCGGAGCCCTCCAGCAGCGCGGGAATGGTCGCGGCCTGGATGGCCGACGGCGACTCGTAGCCGACGTCGGTCACCGCGCGCAGCACGGCCGGGTTGATGTTCAGGTCGGCGAAGGTGGGTGAATCGGGCGCGTCGGAGTCATCCGACGGCGCCGGAGACGGCTCGGAGATCGAGGCGGAGCCCTCGGTGGATACCCCGGTCTGGTCCGGGTCGGCGGTGGTCATCGCCCCTAAGTCTAAGGCCGCGCGATGTATGCGCCTGCCAGGTCGGCCGAAGCCAGCCGGTAGCCTGCCCGTGTGTTCGCCGTACCTCGATCGGCAGTCGGGTTCGCAGCGGGAGCCGCTGCGCTGTGTGCACTCACCGCGTGCGGATCCGGCGACTCGACGGTCGCCAAGACCCCTGAGCCGACGGCGCCCTCGCCGGTCAGCACGACCGCGGCCGCGCCACCGCCCCTGACCACCACTCCCGAGCCCGCTCCGGCCGACCCGTGCGCGGTCAATCTCGCGGCACCGGCGATCGCCAAGGCGGTGTCCGAACTGCCGCGCGACCCCCGCAGCGGGCAGCCGTGGAACACCGAGCCGATTGCGGGCAACTACAACGAGTGTGCCCCGCTGTCTGCGGTGATCATCGAGGCCAACACCAACGCCGAGAATCCGAGCACCCGTGCGGTGCTCTTCCACCTGGGGAAGTACATCCCGACCGGTGTGCCCGACACATTCGGTTTCAACGCCATCGACACCACCCAGAGCACCGGCGACACCGTCGCGCTGAGGTACGCGGGCAGCATCGAGGGTCTGGGCGGTGTGGTGAGGTTCCGGTGGAACGGAAACGGCGTCGAGTTGATCGGCAACACGCGCGGCTGAGATGTCACCGCCCTGACCTACAGTGGGCCTGTGTTCGTCGCCGACGACCCAGCAGGCCCTTCGGTCATCTACAGCGCCTCCGACCTCGCCGCGGCGGCCGGTTGTGAGTACGCGCTGCTGAGTCGCTTCGACGCGAAGCTCGGACGCGGTGAGCCGCACGAGTCCGTCGAGGACGAAATGCTGGCCCGCACGGCAGAACTCGGCACCGAGCATGAGCAGCGGGTGCTCGCCGACCTGATCGCCACCCATGGCAGCGGCGGTCGGGGCGTGGTGCAGATCCCGTCGGCCGCGTACTCGGTGGCCGCATTGCGACGCGCGGCCGAGGCCACCGAGCAGGCGTTCGCGGCCCGTCCCGCCGTCATCTACCAGGCCGCGGTCTTCCACGGCCGGTTCGCGGGGTTCGCCGACTTCCTGATCCGGGACGGCGAACCGGACGATGCCGTGGCCTACCGTGTGGTCGACACCAAACTCGCGCGGCGCGCCAAGGTCACCGCGCTGCTCCAGATCGCCGGGTACGCGGACGCCCTCGCGGCGGCCGGCATCGCGGTGGCGCCGCGGGCGCAGCTGATTCTGGGCAACCGCGACGTGGTGGAGTATCCCGTCGCCGATCTGATCCCGGTGTTCCGGCGGCAGCGCGACAAACTGCAGACCCTGCTCGACGATCACCTGGCCTCCGGCGCGCCGGTGTCGTGGCGGGATCCCTCCGTCGGGGCCTGCATGCGCTGCGAGTTCTGTCTGCCCCACGTGGTGGAGGACGACGATCTGCTCCTGGTGGCCGGTATGCGGGTGACGCAGCGCGCGGCTCTGATCGACGCCGGCATCGACACGGTCGCGGCGCTGGCCGCCTCGACTCAGCCGGTGCCCGATGTCGCAGCCTCGACGCTGTCCGGTCTGCGCACCCAGGCGCGTCTTCAGGTGGCCCAACGTGACGCCGGCACACCGCAGTTCGAGATCGCCGATCCCGAGGCGCTCGGGGCGCTGCCGGCGAAAAGCCGTGGCGATCTGTTCTTCGACTTCGAGGGCGACCCGCTGTGGACCGACGACGGCATCACCTGGGGCCTGGAATACATGTGGGGTGTGCTCGACGTCCGGGACAACTTCCGGCCGCTGTGGGCGCAGGACCGACCGTCGGAGCGCAAGGCGTTCCTGGACTTTCTGGCCATGGTGCGCACGCGCCGCGACCGCCACCCGGACATGCACATCTACCACTACGCGGCCTATGAACGGTCGACGCTGCTGCGCCTGGCCGCGCGCTACGGCGTGGGTGAGGACGAGGTGGACGACCTGCTGCGGTCCGATGTCCTGGTGGATCTGTTCCCCATCGTGCGCAACAGCCTGCGGGTGGGCGCACCGTCGTATTCACTCAAGGCGCTGGAACCGCTGTACATGGGCGCCGAACTGCGTACCGGCGAGGTCACCAACGCCGCATCGTCGATCACGCAGTACGCGCACTACCGCACACTTCTGGACGCGGGCCGCGCCGATGAGGCCGCCGCGGTCCTCAAGGAGATCACCGACTACAACCTGTACGACTGTCGGTCCACCCGTCGCCTGCGGGACTGGCTGCTGCTGCGGGCCTTCGAGTCGGGGGTCACGCATCTGACCCGCCCGGGCGAGGGCGGTGAACCCGTTCCGCCCCTCGATGACGTCGCCGAGGTTCTGCTGGGCTTCGCCGGTGACGGGTTCAGTGCCCCGCGCACGCCCGAGCAGAGCGCCGCGGCGCTGCTGGAATCCGCCCGCGGCTACTACCAACGTGAGCGAAAGCCCTACTGGTGGGCGCACTTCCACCGGCTCAGTCACCCGGTCGACGAATGGGACACCTCCGGTGTCTTCCTGATCGAGGAGGCCGAGGTGGTGCAGGACTGGCACCTGCCGCCCCGGGCGCGCAAACCCCGTCGCCACGTCCGCGTCAGGGGCGTCCTGGAGGGCGGCCAGCTCGACGGCCGACCGCAGATCCTGTACGACCGTCCCGCACCCGCCGGACTCGACGACGAGCACCCCGATCGGCGCGCGTCCTGGAACGCCGAAGTCCTCGACGTCACCGATGTCGAAGGCGTGCCGGTCGAGGTGCTGATCTGCGAACTGCAGCCGGAATCCGGTCCGCATGACCACCTGCCGATGGCGCTGACCCCGGCCAGGCCGATCCGGACCGCCAAGATCGAGGAGTCCATCGCGGCCCTGGCGACCGAGGCCGCGCAGACGCTGTCGGCGGACCCACCCGTGCTCCCGCGTTGCGCGGTCGTCGACCTGCTGTGCCGGCGGCCACCGACCACCCTGAGCGGGGCGGATCAGCTGCCGCGCCTCGACAACGACGTCGACTCGATCACGGCGGCGGTGCTGGACCTCGACCGGTCCTACCTGGCCGTGCACGGACCGCCCGGCACGGGTAAGACGTTCACGGCCGCGCGGGTGATCGCCACGCTGGTCAACACGCACCGCTGGAAGATCGGTGTCGTGGCGCAGTCACATGCCGTGGTGGCCCACCTGCTCGACGCGGTGGACGCCGCCGGCGTCGACGCGGCCCGGGTGGCCAAGAAGGCCGGCCGCGACGGTCTGGCGGGGCGGTTCACCACCATCCCCGACTCGGGCTACGCCGATTTTCTGGACACCGACGGCGGCTGCGTGTTGGGCGGGACCGCATGGGATTTCGCGAACGACACCCGCGTCCCCCCGGCTGCGCTGGACCTGCTGGCCATCGACGAGGCCGGCCAGTTCTCGCTGGGCAACACCATCGCGGTGGCCAGGGCCACCCGCAGTCTGCTGCTCCTCGGCGACCCGCAGCAGCTGGGTCAGGTGTCGACCGGCAGTCATCCCGAGCCGGTCGACGAGTCGGCGCTCGGTTGGCTGATGACCGGCCACGATGTGCTGCCCGCCGAGTTCGGCTACTTCCTCGCGCGCTCGCACCGCATGCATCCCGCGGTGTGCCGGGCGGTCTCGGCCCTGTCCTACGAGAATCGCCTGCTGCCGCACCCCAGTGCGGAACGCCGCGGCATCGAAGGCCACGCTCCCGGTGTGCACACCCTGGTCGTCGAACACCACGGCAACACCGCCTCCAGCGTCGAGGAGGCTGAGGCGATCACCGCGGCCGTCACGGATCTTCTCGGTGCACCGTGGACCACCGAGGCCGGCACCCGCCCGTTGGCGGCCGCCGACGTCCTGGTGGTCGCGCCGTACAACGCCCAGGTGCTGACACTGCAGGGACATCTGGAGTCCGCGGGGCTGGGCGAGGTGCTGGTGGGCACGGTCGACAAGCTGCAGGGCCGGCAGGCCCCCGTGGTGTTCGTCTCGATGACGGCCTCGGCGCTGGACGACGTGCCCCGAGGAATGCCGTTCCTGCTCAACAGGAATCGACTCAACGTCGCGATCAGCCGGGCTCAATGCCTGACGGTGATCGTGCGCTCACCGGCACTGACCGACCACCTGCCGACCACGCCGGACGGACTGGTGGACCTGGGTGCGTTCCTGGCACTGTCACCGGGACAGCACCCCAGCGTCGGGGGTCCGCATTCGGCGATCGCAGGCGGTTGACCGCCGCGCGGCTGTGCATCGCCGCTGATCCCGCGTAAGGCGTCAGTCTCCGAACGGCCGCGAATGTCTGCCGTAACCGGCCGAATCGTCGGGGTCCTCACGGTAGTGCCTGCCGCGTCTCCCGGTGTCCCCGTCTGCGTCGGAGTTCGGAGGCTCGCTGCCGAGATCGTGCGGCGACCGGTGCCTGGACCCGTCGCCGTTGCCGCCCGACGGTGGCGGAGGCACGTATTCGGGCAGATCGAACGAGAACTCACCGCTGCGGTCCTCCTGTGGACTCGGCAGACCCTCGGCGAGGCTGTCGATCCGGTCGGAGAGCTGCTGAAAGCTGGCCGCGAGGAAGTCCCGGCGGTCACGAGGCGGGGGCGGCGGCAACGGTTGCATGCGGTCTTCACCCTCGACATGGAAACCGTTGTGCGCGTGGCCTATCGGCTCAGCCGCGGCATCGTCGGCGGATTCCTGATCGCCGAGCAGGGAGTGCCACGACTCGACCGGGGCGCTGTGCCACGCCTCCGCCGGCGCGGGACGCGGATGCTCGACGCGGATCGACAACGGCGAGGTGTCAGTCTCGTCGCCGGCGATGTCACCGAAGTCGGCGTACTCCTGATACTCCTCGGCGTCGTCGAAGTCGTCGAAGCCGTCATCCTGACCGTACTGGTCGCGTGGGTCGTCCCGGTCGGTCTCGTACTGGTACGGGTCGGTCCCCAAGGACCGATCGGCGGCGGAGCGGTTCGCGATGCCCGCCACCGGCCCATGGCCGAGCGTGAACTCGACGTAGGCGTCGTCGTCCTCGTAATCCTCGTAGTCCTCGCCGAACTCGGACAGATCACCGTGGTCGACGGGCAGTGGGCGCTGCGCTCGCCAGAACTTCTCGGATTCGTCGTCGAAGTCGTAGAACGACTGGTCGGAGTATCGGTCGGCGAAGCCCTCCGCGGGGACGTCGACGACGGCGGGCAGGACCTCGGTGCGCTGATCGTCGGGACCGGGCTCCGGCGCCATGGCACGGGCGGACTTCACGGTGCCGACGAGGAACAGCGCGGCCACGACACCGAACAGCGCGACGAACGCGGGCAGCAGCATCGACTGCGACAGGGCCGCGGAGAACGGCTCGCGCAGGAACTGCGGAAGTTGCTGCACGTCACCACCGGGCGGACCGCCTGCCTGACCGCCCGGCATCTCGGCGCCGATGCGCGCCGTCATGAACGCCGCGATGCCGGCGCTGCCCAACACGGACCCGACCTGGCGCGTGGTGTTGTAGACCCCCGAACCCGCGCCGGCCAGTTCCGGTGGCAGGTGTCTGGTGGCCGTGGCCGCCAGTGGCGCCCAGATGAAGGCCATGCCGACGCCCATCACGACCAACGGCACCACCAGACGCCAGATCGGCGTCGTCGGCGTCATCTCCACCGACAGCCACGTCAGGGCGACGGCCAGCGCGGAGAAACCGAAACCGATCACGGGCATAGGGTGCGCGCGGTCGACGATGCGGCCCACCAGCGGGGCCAGCAGGCCGGAACTGATCGCCATCGGCGCCGTCAACAGCGCCGACCGCGTCGGCGACAGACCGCACACCATCTGCGCGTAGAACATGACCGGCACGATCATGGCTGTCACGGCGAACCCGATGACCGCCACACCGACGTTGGACAGCGTGAAGTCGCGATCGGCGAAGATGCGCAGCGGGATCAGCGGTTCGTTGCGGTTGACGGCCTGCCAGTACACAAACGCCGCCATCAACCCCAGACCGGCGACGATCATGGTCCAGATCCAGCCCGACCATCCGCGGCTCTCGCCCTCCTGCAGGCCGAACACCACCAGGAACATCGCGGCGCCGGACAGCACGACGCCCAGCACGTCGAACCGATGCGGGGTGGTCGGCAGCGCCGGAACCAGCCACGCGGCCAGCGCCAGGCCGACGATCCCGATCGGGACGTTGACGAAGAAGATCCACTGCCAGCCGAGGTGATCGACCAGTACACCGCCGGCCAGCGGGCCCACCAGTGTCGCGACGCCGGCGGTCGCACCCCACACGCTCATCGCCACGCCCCGGCGTTCGGCCGGGAAGATCTTGGTGATGGCCGACAGCGTCTGTGGCGTCAGCAGTGCCGCGCCAACGCCCTGCACCACGCGGGCCGCGATCAGGGTCTGGACCGACCCGGACAGCCCGCACCACAGCGACGCCGCGGTGAACACGAACAGGCCGATCAGGTACAGGTTCTTCGGACCGAACTGGTCGCCGAGCCGGCCCGCGACCAGCAGTGGCACCGCATAGGCCAGCAGATACGCGCTGGTGACCCAGATGACCGCGTCGTAGTCGGTCTGCAGTTCGGCCATGATGCTGGGGTTGGCGACGGCGACGATGGTCGAGTCGACCAGGATCATGAAGAACCCGATCATCATCGCCCACAGGGCGTTCCACGGGTTGACCGGAGCCGTGGCGGTGGCAGTGGGCCTCAGGCTCACAGCACCACCTCACTGGGGCGGACCGCCTCGTCGCGCCAGCCGACCCGGCCGGACTCCAGGCTGTCGGCGAACTCCCGCAGCCAGTCGAGCTTGGTCCTGGTGGTCGCCGTCAGGTAGTCCAGCGCCGACAGGTGCATCGCGGGTGTGTCGCCGGACGCACTCCCGGTCGCCAGATCCGCGAGGTCGGCCTCGAGCGCGGCCACCCGACTGCGCACGGCGGCCACCGCGGAGGCGCGATCGAGGTTGTCGAGTTCGGCCAAGCCGGCCACGAACCGCGGAAACTCGTTCACCGGTGTGGCCACCAGATCCCGCACACCGGAGGTCAGCGCGTCGACGCCGGCCTGGGTGATCTCGAAGATCGTGCGTTCGGGGCGGTTGCCGTCCCGGCCGGTGGCCGTGGACCGGATCAGGTCCTCCTCGGCCAGTCGGGCCACCACGTGGTACAGCGAGCCCGGACGCACCTTGACGATGCGGGCGTCGCGACGGTTCGTCAGCGTCTGGAACATCTCATACCCGTGCATGGGACGTTGGCGCAGCAGGGCCAGCACCGACACACCCAGCGGAGTGAGCAGGTAACTCACGCGGTTGATCCCCCTCGGCCGACCGACTCCACCCACACGGACTATTCCGTGCGGAGTAATCCGGGCGACGATACGGACTCCCCCACCCCGCCACAACCGCGGAACCGCCGCGCTCAGGCCGCTTCGGCCGCCACATCGAGCTCGACCTCGGCGGATCGCGACGGCGCCACCGCCATCAGCAGCGCCAGGGCGACGGCGGCACTGACGAGCATCACCACGGCCAGCGCGCGTTCGTCGTTGCCGAGCACACCGACCAACGGCGCCACGACGGCGCCGAGCCCGAACTGCGCGGCCCCCAGCAGCGCCGCGGCCGTGCCGGCCGCCTCGTGGTGGGGGGACAGCGCCAGCGCCGGCGCGTTGGGCAGCACGAACCCCATCGCGGCGAGCACCGTCCACGCCGGAATCAGGAAGCCGTACACACCGCCGGCGCGCGCGACCGTCAACGCCGTGAAGACGAGCGCCGCCGCGACCGCCACGAGCAGTGCGCCCGTGACGATGCGTTGCGGCGAGAACCTGTTGAGCAGCACCACGTTGAACTGCGTCGCGCCGATCAGCGCGATCGCGCCCGCACCGAACACCACCGCGAACATCTGCTGGTCCAGGCCGTAGTGCCCCTGCAGCACGAACGCCGCTCCCGCGATGTAGGCGAACAGGCCGGCCATGCTCAACGCGCCGACCAGCACCAGCGTCATGAATCGCAGATCACGCAGCAGAGCCCAATAGGTGGCGGCGATCCCCGTGACCCGCAGGGGCCTGCGATGCGCGACGGGCAGTGTCTCAGGCAGCGCGAGGGCCGCCGTCAGCAGAAGCCCACCCGCCATGACGACCAGGGCACCGAAGATCCAGTGCCACGACGCCTGCAGCAGCACCACGGCGCCCAGCGACGGTGCCAGCACGGGTGCCACCCCCAGCACGAGCATCAGCCGGGACATCACCTTGGCGGCTGCCGAATCGGTGTAGAGGTCTCCGACCACGGCCACCGCGACGACCGCGGCCGCGGCCGCACCCATCCCCTGCAGCCCGCGTGCGATGCCGAGGACACTGATGTTGGGGGCGAACAGGCAGATCAACGAGGCCACCATGTGCAGGACGATGCCGCCCATCAAGGGCCTGCGCCGGCCCAGGGAATCCGACAGCGGCCCGACGACCAGTTGCCCCAGCGCCAGACCGGCCAAGGTGCCGGTCAGCGTCAACTGCGCCACTGACGAGCCCACACCCAACTCGTCGGCGATGCTCGGCAGGGCCGGCAGGTACATGTCGATGGTGAGGGGCCCCAACGCGATCAGCGCTCCCAGCACCACGATGATCCGAAGTCGGCTGGGTGCCAGCTGCGCAGAAGCCATAGAAACCAACAGCATGCCCACCGACCCGTTTCTTCCCGATCCGCGCCATCGTGACGGGAGTCACCACCGGGCACCCGGATCGCCGCGTCGTTCGTTGAGTGTTCGCTAGCCTTGAACCAGGGTCGTATCGCAGAGAGGCAACCTCATGTTCGCCAAGAAGTCGAAGACCGAGCCGGACAACCTGCCCGCACGGGTGGAGGAGGACGACCCCAGCGCTGCCGCACGCGCGCTGTCCCACCTGATCGAGTCGGGTTCCCGGCTGCAGGCCCCAGCGATCAGGGCCTACGTCCAGAGGCTGCGTGACAAGTCCCCCGGCGCGACGCCCGCCGAGATCGTGACCCGGCTGGAGAAGCACTACCTGGCTGCCGTGATGGGCAGCGGTGCGGCCGTCGGCTCGGCCGCGCTGGTGCCCGGCGTCGGAACCATTCTGGCGCTGTCGCTGGTCGCCGGTGAGACCGCACTGTTCCTCGAGACCACCGCGGTGTTCGTCCTGGCGGTCGCCGAGGTGCACGGCATCCCGGTCGATGATCGCGAACGGCGGCGCACGCTGGTGCTGGGCGCGCTCACGGGTGACGACGCCAAGAACGCCGTCGGCCGCCTGCTGGGCCCGGGGCGCACCAACGGCGCGTGGCTCAGCGAGGGCGCGGCGACGGTGCCGCTGCCCGCGTTGTCCCAGCTGAACGGCAGGCTGATGAAGTTC
Organism: Mycobacterium sp. ACS4331; assembly: GCF_001667265.1. GTDB lineage: Bacteria > Actinomycetota > Actinomycetes > Mycobacteriales > Mycobacteriaceae > Mycobacterium. Next base: position 53,168 of record NZ_LZHW01000015.1, read on the forward strand.
TTCGTGAAGAAGTACACCGTCAAGCGCGGCGCGCTGGTGTTCGGCAAGGCGCTGCCCGTCGGCGTGGGCGCCCTCATCGGCGGCGTGGGAAACCGGGTGATGGGTAAGACGATCGTCAAGAACACCCGCGAGGCGTTCGGCCCCGCTCCGCAGAAGTGGCCGGGCGCACTGCATGTACTCCCGCCGGTCATCGAGGGTGAGATCGAATCGCGGCCCACGTGACGCCGCGGAGGGCACCGCTTGTCGCATCTGCCGGGCCGTTTGGCGCAGGGCTTGTGACTATTCACGGATTTGCCCTGCTACGTGGTCTGACCCACTGGGCACGCGATAGCCTTTAATGCGGTGGAAACGCCCCGGTTGGGATCGGGGTTGGACCCACTGCCCGTGGCAGGCACAGTGCCGCGCTTGCCCGGAACGCGACGCTACGAGATGAATTGAGGCGAGCAGCTGCTGTGAGCAGTACAAGTTCCCCATTCGGACAGAACGAATGGCTGGTCGAGGAGATGTACCGCAAGTTCCGCGACGACCCCTCCTCGGTCGATCCCAGCTGGCATGAGTTCCTGGTCGACTACAACCCCGAACCGGTGCAGGCCGACCGCGCGGAGACGGCCACCGCCGGCAACGGGCAGGTGGCCTCCAGCGCCCCGTCCGCACCGCCGACGCCCGCGCCCGCGCCGCCGGCCGCGAAGCCGTCGACCGCCAAGCCCGAGAAGACCGCCGACAACGGCGCCTCGGCCAAGGCTGCCGCACCCACCAAACCGACCCCGGCCAAGCCCGCCCCGAAGCCGGAGAAGGCCGAGAAGCCCGTTGCCGCCGCGCCCGCTGAGGCGTCCGGCGACGAGACCCAGGTGCTGCGCGGCGCCGCGGCGGCCGTCGTCAAGAACATGAACACCTCGCTGGAGGTGCCCACCGCGACCAGCGTGCGGGCCATCCCGGCGAAGCTGATGATCGACAACCGCATCGTCATCAACAACCACCTCAAGCGCACCCGCGGCGGCAAGATCAGCTTCACCCACCTGCTGGGCTACGCGATCGTGCAGGCGGTCAAGAGCTTCCCCAACATGAACCGCCACTTCGCGGTCATCGACGGCAAGCCCAACGCCGTCACCCCGGCGCACACCAATCTGGGCCTGGCGATCGACCTGCAGGGCAAGGACGGCAAGCGTTCCCTGGTGGTCGCGGCGATCAAGGCCTGCGAGACCATGGGCTTCGGCCAGTTCATCGCCGCCTATGAGGACATCGTGCGGCGCGCGCGCGACGGCAAGCTGACCGCCGAGGACTTCTCCGGTGTGACCATCTCGCTGACCAACCCCGGCACGCTGGGCACGGTGCACTCGGTGCCGCGGTTGATGGCCGGTCAGGGCGCGATCATCGGCGCTGGCGCCATGGAGTACCCCGCCGAGTTCCAGGGCGCCAGCGAGGAGCGCATCGCCGAACTGGGCATCGGCAAGCTGATCACGCTGACGTCGACCTATGACCACCGGATCATCCAGGGTGCGGAGTCCGGCGACTTCCTGCGCACGGTCCACCACCTGCTGCTCGACGACGAGTTCTACGACGAGATCTTCACCGAGCTCGGCATTCCGTACGAGCCGATCCGGTGGCGCACCGACAATCCGGACTCCGTCACGGACAAGAACGCCCGCGTCATCGAGCTGATCGCGGCCTACCGCAACCGCGGTCACCTGATGGCCGACATCGACCCGCTGCGCCTCGAGCGGGACAAGTGGCGCAGCCACCCCGACCTGGACGTGCTCACACACGGCCTGACGCTGTGGGACCTGGACCGCGAGTTCAAGGTCGACGGGTTCGCGGGCAAGGAGTACAAGAAGCTCCGCGACGTGCTCTCGGTGCTGCGGGACGCGTACTGCCGCCACATCGGCGTCGAGTACACGCACATCCTCGAACCCGAACAGCAGCAGTGGCTGCAGGAGCGGATTGAGGTCAGGCACGAGAAACCCACTGTCGCACAACAGAAGTACATCCTGAGCCGACTCAACGCCGCCGAGGCGTTCGAGACCTTCCTGCAGACCAAGTACGTCGGGCAGAAGCGGTTCTCGCTCGAGGGCGCCGAAACCATCATCCCGATGATGGACGCCGCGATCGACCAGTGCGCCGAGCACGGCCTCGACGAGGTCGTCATCGGCATGCCGCACCGCGGCCGGCTCAACGTGTTGGCCAACATCGTCGGCAAGCCCTACGCGCAGATCTTCAGCGAGTTCGAGGGCAACCTGAACCCGTCGCAGGCGCACGGTTCGGGTGACGTGAAGTACCACCTCGGCGCGACCGGCACCTACATCCAGATGTTCGGCGACAACGACATCGAGGTGTCGCTGACGGCCAACCCGAGCCACCTCGAGGCCGTGGACCCGGTCCTCGAGGGACTGGTGCGGGCCAAGCAGGACCTGTTGGACAAGGGCGACAGCGACAGCGGCTTCTCGGTTGTCCCTCTCATGCTGCACGGCGACGCCGCGTTCGCCGGGCAGGGTGTTGTGGCCGAGACGCTGAACCTCGCGCTGCTGCGCGGGTACCGCACCGGCGGCACGATCCACATGATCGTCAACAACCAGGTCGGGTTCACGACCTCGCCTGAGCACTCGCGGTCCTCGGAGTACTGCACCGACGTCGCCAAGATGATCGGCGCGCCGATCTTCCACGTCAACGGCGATGATCCCGAGGCCTGCGTCTGGGTGGCCAAGCTGGCGGTCGACTTCCGGCAGAAGTTCAAGAAGGACGTCGTCATCGACATGCTGTGCTACCGCCGCCGCGGACACAACGAGGGCGACGACCCGTCGATGACGCAGCCCGCGATGTACGACGTGATCGACCACAAGCGGGGCGTCCGCAAGACCTACACCGAAGCCCTGATCGGCCGCGGCGACATCTCGATGAAAGAGGCCGAGGACGCGCTGCGCGACTACCAGGGGCAGCTGGAGCGGGTCTTCAACGAAGTCCGTGAACTGGAGAAGCACGCCGTCGAGCCCAGCGAGTCGGTGGAATCCGACCAGGTGATCCCGCAGAAGCTGTCGACCGCCGTGGACAAGTCGGTGCTGCACCGGATCGGCGATGCGCACCTGGCGACCCCCGACGGGTTCACCGTGCATCCGCGCGTCAAGCCCGTGCTCGAGAAGCGCCGCGAGATGGCCTACGAGGGCAAGATCGACTGGGCCTTCGCCGAGCTGCTGGCGTTCGGTTCGCTGGTCGCCGAGGGCAAGATGGTGCGACTGTCGGGCCAGGACTCCCGTCGCGGAACATTCACGCAGCGGCATTCGGTCGTCATCGACCGCAAGACCGGCGAGGAGTTCACCCCGCTTTCGCTGCTGGCGACCAACGAGGACGGCACCCCCACCGGCGGCCGGTTCCTGGTGTACGACTCGGCGCTGTCGGAGTTCGCCGCGGTGGGCTTCGAGTACGGCTATTCGGTGGGCAACCCCGAGGCGCTCGTGCTCTGGGAGGCGCAGTTCGGTGACTTCGTCAACGGCGCACAGTCGGTGATCGACGAGTTCATCAGCTCGGGTGAGGCCAAGTGGGGCCAGACCTCGGATGTGGTGCTGCTGCTGCCGCACGGCCACGAGGGTCAGGGCCCCGACCACACCTCGGGCCGCATCGAGCGATTCCTTCAGCTGTGCGCCGAGGGTTCGATGACCGTCGCACAGCCGTCGACCCCGGCGAACTATTTCCACCTGCTGCGCAGGCACTCTCTCGACGGGATCCACCGCCCGCTGGTGGTGTTCACGCCGAAGTCGATGCTGCGCAACAAGGCCGCCGTCAGCGACGTCAAGGACTTCACCGAGTCGAAGTTCCATTCGGTGCTCGAGGAGCCCACCTATGAGGTCGGCGACGGCGACCGCTCGCAGGTCAGGCGCATCCTGATGTGCAGCGGCAAGCTGTACTACGACCTGGTGGCACGGAAGGCCAAGGACAAGCGCGACGACATCGCGATCATCCGGATCGAGCAGCTGTATCCGCTGCCGCCGCGCCGCCTGCGCAAGACGCTGGAGCTGTATCCCAACGTCGAGCAGTACTTCTGGGTGCAGGAGGAGCCGGCGAACCAGGGTGCCTGGCCGACGTTCGGCTTGGCGCTGCCGGAGTTCCTGCCCGACCTGCTGACCGGGATCAAGCGGATCTCGCGGCGCGCGATGTCGGCGCCGTCATCGGGTTCGTCGAAGGTGCATGCGGTCGAACACCAGGAGATTCTCGACGAGGCTTTCTCTAAGTAACCAAAAGAAATGTGCGGATCTGCAGCCTAAATCGCGAAAAAGGCTGCAGATCCGCACATTTTTGCGTTCGGGGGGGTGCGGGCCGGGAGTCAGAAGCCGAACAGGTCCAGCGGGATCGGCGAGTCGCCATTGGCGATCGAGGCCACCGCGCCGGGGCAGAACCATGTGATGGCCAGACCGGTGAACATGGTCGCGGGCCCGAGTGGCCTGCCGATCGACTCGGAGACCCGCCCCGCCACGTCGGCCATCTGCTGCCCGGGTTCGGCGAGCATGGGGCACACCTGCTGGCCGACCTGCGTCGCCGTCGCCGGATCCAGACCGGTGATCCCGGACTCGGTCACGGCGTTGATGAACGCGTCGGTGTCAGGGTCGGCCTGAGCGGGAGAGGCGACGGACAGGCTCAGAGCCAGGCCGGCGGCGGCCAGCGAGCCTGCGGTCGCAATGCGGATGCACTTCATGATGTGGGCATCGTATGCCGAACGGCGCTCGTTACCGAACCGAACGACCGACCCCGACCCCATGAGGTACCAGCGGTATCGGGTAGCGTGGCTGGCCAACTGGACGCGTAGGCCGAAGCGAGGGAGTTCGCCATGGAGGGGTTCGCCGGAAAAGTCTGTGTCGTGACGGGAGCGGGGTCCGGAATCGGGCGGGCTCTGGCCATCGAACTGGGCCGTTCGGGAGCCAAACTGGCCATCAGCGACGTCGACGTCGACGGCTTGGCCGCGACCGAGGCGGAACTGAAGGCGATCGGCGCACCGGTGAAGGCCGACCGCCTCGACGTCACCGAGCGCGAGGCTTTCCTGCTGTACGCCGATGAGGTCAAGGCGCACTTCGGCAAGGTCAACCAGATCTACAACAACGCCGGAATCGCGTTCACGGGCGATGTCGAGGTCTGCGAGTTCAAGGACATCGAGCGGATCATGGATGTTGACTTCTGGGGCGTCGTCAACGGCACCAAGGCCTTCCTGCCGCACCTCATCGAGTCGGGCGACGGGCACGTCGTCAACGTCTCAAGCCTGTTCGGCATCTTCTCGGTGCCGGGACAGTCGGCGTACAACGCCGCGAAGTTCGCCGTCCGCGGCTTCACCGAGGCCCTGCGCCAGGAGATGATCACCAAGAAGCGCCCGGTCGAGGTGACGGCTGTGCACCCCGGCGGCATCAAGACCGCCATCGCGCGCAACGCGACCGCGGCAGAGGGACTCGACCCCAGGGAACTGGCTGCGGAGTTCGACAACAAGCTCGCCCGCACCACTCCGGAGCGGGCCGCCAAGATCATCCTCGAGGCCGTCCACAAGAAGAAGGCCCGCGTCCTGGTCGGTGCGGATGCCAAGATCCTCGACGTCATCGTGCGGATCACCGGATCGGGCTACCAGCGCCTGTTCTCCAAGGTGCTCAGCAAGGCCGCACCCAACGTGCACTGACCTATCGACCCAGCGGGTTCTCGACCAGCCACGCGTCCGCGACGGCGCGAGGATCCGCACCGTCGTCCACCTGCGCACGCATCTGCTTGAGCGTCGCGGTGTCGAGCACCCCGGCGACTTCGTTGACGGCCAGCACCTGCCGCGCGGTCAACTCGTTTCGTCGATACAGCGGCACAGCGTTCTGCGCCTGAATCAGCGGGGGCTTGCCGTCGGCCAGCACGACGACCGTGCTGGGCACGCCGGGATCGGCCGTGGTCGCCCACGCGACGTTGATCTGCCCGTCCGCCAGCGCATCGAAAAGCTCTGCGCTGCTGCCGAACTCACGCGGCGGCGCCAGCCTGCACTTCCCCACCGCCGCCGGCACGACGGCATCGCGCAGGGCGCCCGCGCGAACCTGCGCGCAGTGCTTGACCAGGACGGGCAGATCCCGGCCACCCCATGCGGTGGCAGTGCCCTCGGTGACCACAGCGGCCGGCTTGTCCTCGGCCGCCGTCGCGAAATCGCCCGCACCGACACCTTCGGGCAGGACCCCGACCATGGCCTTGTAGACCTGCTCGTCGCCGGCGGCGCGCGTGCCTGGGGCGAACGTCTGCAGCAGCCGACCGGTGAATCCGGGCACCACGGTGACCTCTCCGGAGTCCAACGCGCGCAGCGGGTCCGCAAGCTCGACGACGTGCGCGGGTGTCCCGTAGTAGCGCAGCGCCGCCGCGTACAGGTTGGCCAGCAGCACAGACTCAGTCGAGGACGTGGCGCCGACGGCCACCGAATGCGGTGGCGCCTGCGACGCGCCACAACCGACCAGCAGCAGGGCCAGCAGGCCCCACAGAATGGTCGGCCGCAGCCCGCGGATGCCCCTCAGCGGCTAGTCCTCGTCCTTGTCGACCGCGGCGGCAACCGCTGCGGCGACCGCGGGGCCCACCCGCGGGTCCAGCGGGCTCGGCACGATGTACTCCACCGCCAGATCATCGCCCACCACGCTGTGGATGGCTTCCGCCGCGGCGACTTTCATCTTCTCGGTGATCCGGCGGGCCCCGGCGTCCAGCGCCCCGCGGAACACACCGGGGAAGGCCAGCACGTTGTTGATCTGGTTCGGGAAGTCACTGCGCCCGGTGGCGACCACCGCGGCGTACTTGTGCGCGATGTCGGGATGGATCTCGGGATCCGGGTTGCTCAACGCGAACACGATGCTGTTGGGTGCCATCGTCGCGATGAGTTCCTCGGGCACCACCCCCGCCGACACACCCAGGAACACGTCGGCGCCGTCGAGGGCCTCCGCGATGCCGCCGGTGCGTCCGGCCGGGTTGGTGCGCCCGGCCAGTTCTGCCTTGAACGAGTTCAGGTCGTCACGGTCGCGGTGGACGATGCCCTTGGAGTCCAGCACCGTGATGTCGGCGATGCCCGTGGCCAGCAGGATGTTCGCGCAGGCGACGCCCGCGGCGCCGGCCCCGGAGATCACCACGCGCAGCGAGCTCATGTCGCGCTTGAGCACCTTGGTCGCGCCCAGCAGCGCGGCGAGGACGACGATCGCCGTCCCGTGCTGATCGTCGTGCATGACCGGGCAGTCCAGCGCCTCGATCACGCGGCGCTCGATCTCGAAGCAGCGCGGGGCGGAGATGTCCTCCAGGTTGACCGCGCCGAAGCTCGGGCGCAGGCGGATGAGTGTCTCGACGATCTCGTCGGGGTCCTTGGTGTCGAGCACGAGCGGGATGGAGTCGAGTCCGCCGAACTCCTTGAACAGCGCGCTCTTGCCCTCCATGACGGGCAGCGACGCCGACGGACCGATGTCGCCGAGGCCCAGCACCGCGGTGCCGTCGCTGACCACGACCACCAGGCGGTTCGCCCAGGTGTAGCGCTTGGCCAGGGTGGCGTCCGTGGCGATCGCGCGGCTGACCTGCGCGACGCCTGGGGTGTAGGCGATGGAGAGCGCACGCTGCGTGTCCAATGGCGACTTCAGCTCGACTGACAGCTTGCCGCCCACGTGGGCGTCGAAGATTTCCTCGTCCTCAATGACGAGATGCGGGGTGCTCACTGTTTCAGCCACGGCGTCAGGGTACTTGACCCGAGATCCTCACTGGGGGCGGTTCCCCCCTGGTGAGGTGGGAACACAGGCCTCGGCGCGTAGCATCACCACTGCACTCCACGGCAGAAGCGGGAGGTATGGACCATGCCATCGTTTCGTGCGCTTCCGCCGTCGCTGACCGGCGCCAATCGGACGCCGGGCCACGGGATCGACGCCAAGCGGATCCCCGTGCCGGTGTCTCGTGCGATGGTCGACTGCGCCGTCTACGTCGACGGCACACGCCAGCCGGGCAAGTTCACCCACGCCGCGGCCGTCGAGCGCACCCGCGAACTGGTCGCCGCGGGTCAGAACGCGTTCGTGTGGATCGGGCTGCATGAGCCCGATGAGCACCAGATGCACTCTGTCGCAGAGATTTTCGGACTGCATCCGCTGCCCGTCGAAGATGCCGTGCACGCCCACCAGCGGCCCAAGCTCGAGCGCTACGACAACACCCTGTTCCTGGTGCTCAAGACCGTCAACTACGTCCCCCACGAATCCGTCGCGCTGGCCCGCGAGATCGTCGAGACCGGCGAGATCATGGTGTTCGTCGGCCCCGACTTCGTGGTGACGGTTCGGCACGGCGACCACTCGGGACTGGCCGGGGTGCGCAGGCGGTTGGAGGACGAATCCAAGCACCTGGCACTGGGCCCCTACGGCGTGATGCACGCGATCGCCGACCATGTCGTCGACACCTACCTTGAGGTCACCCACTTGATGGAGTGCGACGTCGACGCCATCGAAGAGGAGACCTTCTCCTCGACCGCGAAGACCGACATCGAGCAGATCTACATGCTCAAGCGGGAGGTCGTCGAGTTGCGCCGTGCCGTCGCCCCGCTGTCGGTGGAACTGGGCCGAATCAACAGCGAGTTCAAGGATCTGATGACCAAGGAGGTGCTGCGCTACATGCGCGACGTCCTCGACCATCAGACCCGGGCCGCCGACCGGATCGCCAGTTACGACGAGATGCTGACCTCACTGGTGCAGGCCGCGCTCGCCAAGGTCGGCATGCAGCAGAACGTCGACATGCGCAAGATCTCGGCCTGGGTCGCGATCGCGGCGGTGCCCACGATGATCGCGGGCATCTACGGGATGAACTTCGACCACATGCCCGAACTGGACTGGACGCTGGGCTATCCGGCGGTCCTCGTGGTGATGCTGCTGGTGTGCGGCACGCTGTACCGGAACTTCCGCCGCAACCACTGGCTCTAGTTCTCTCGCCGAGCAGACGCAGACTCGCATGAATTCAGCCCGAATAGGGCGATTCTGTGTCTGCTCGCGGGGAGGGCTAGACGCGGGCGGGGTCGAGGATGTCGGTGCCGTCCTGCTCCCAGGTGCGACGCAACTCGTCGGCCCCCTTGAGCCGCACCCAGGCGGCCTCGTTCCCCGTGATCGGCACGGCTGTCAGGAACTGCACGGGATCCATCGGCGCGGGGCGCGGCAACTCGGGGATCTGCGGCTCCCCCAGCAGCACCGCCGACAGCGGCGCGTGCCCGGGCTGCGCCGCCCACAGCGCGGTGCCGAGGTCGATGAGCGCATCGGGCAGCAGCACGATGCCGTCGACCGCGGGCGTCGCGGCCAGCAGTGCCACAGTGCGCGCAATACCCGGCGTCGGGATGGTCGGACGCAGACTCACGACAACTTCGGCGCGCGGTCCTCGAATCGGATCGGCGGTCGGGGAGGTCGGGTCGCCCATCGGATGACGCGAACACCCCAACGACACGTAGTGCACGACGCCGTCGCGGCCGGGACGGGGATCCGGGCCGAACCTCAGCACCGTGATGGGTTCCACGCCCAGGAACGTCACGCTGGCGGAATCCGGCTCGCCGACGATGCCCGCCTGCGCGAAATGCTCGATCAGGTGGCCACGAACGTCGTCGAGAACCGAGCTCACCTGGCTCCGGGCACCGGCAGCGTGAGGTTCACTCCGGAGTCGGCGTCGAACACCAGAATCTTGGACGACTCGAAGGCCAGGGTGAGGGTCCGGCCCGGGGCCGCGGCCGAGTCGGTCGACACTCGAGCCACGAATTGGTTGGCGCCCGAACCGGATTCGGCCGCCAACTCCGCCAACTGCTCGGCATGCGCGCTGTCCCCCGACGTCGTGAAGTACACGTACTTGTCGGCGCCGAGCGACTCCACCAGATCGACGGTGACATCGAAGGTCAGGGCGCGGATGCGCTGGTAGCCGTCGATCAGCGCGGCGTCCTCGAACTGCTCGGGCCGCACACCCACGATGACGTTCCTCGGGGTCGGGTGCGAGGCGATGGTGTCGAGCGCGTCCTGCGTCAGCGTGACCTCACCGAACGGCAGTCGAACGCCGAAATCGGTGAGGGTGGCCGGGAAGAAGTTCATCGACGGCGAACCGATGAAGCCCGCGACGAACAGGTTCGCCGGCCGGGCGTACAGCTCGTCGGGGGTGCCGATCTGTTGCGCCACACCCGCACGCATCACCACGACGCGGTCGCCCAGCGTCATGGCCTCAGTCTGATCGTGGGTCACGTAGACCGTCGTGGTGCCGAGTCGCTGCTGCAGGCGCGCGATCTCACCGCGCATCTGCACGCGCAGCTTGGCATCGAGGTTGGACAGCGGCTCGTCCATCAGGAACGCCTTGGGGTTGCGCACGATCGCGCGGCCCATCGCGACCCGTTGCCGCTGGCCACCGGAGAGCTGCGAGGGCTTGCGGTCCAGCAGCTCGGTCAGGTCGAGGATCTTCGCGGTCTCCTCGACCTTCTTGGCGATGTCGGCCTTGGCCACCTTCGCCAGGGTCAGCGGAAAGGCGATGTTCTGCCGCACCGTCATATGCGGGTAGAGCGCATAGGACTGGAAGACCATCGCGATGTCGCGATCCTTGGGGGCCTTCTCGTTGACCCGCTCGCCGGCGATGGTCAACTCGCCCGAGGAGATGTCCTCCAGGCCCGCAATCATGTTCAGCGTGGTGGACTTTCCGCACCCCGAGGGGCCGACCAGGATGACGAACTCGCCGTCGGCGATGGTGAGCGACAGATCCTTGACGGCATCCCGCACACCCTTGCCATCGGCGTAACTCTTGGTCACATGCGACAGGACAATCTCGGCCATCGCTACCCTTTCACCGCGCCAGAGGTCAGTCCGGCGACGATGCGCCGTTGGAAGATCAGAACGAAGATGATGATCGGCACCGTGATCACCATGGCACCGGCCGCGATGGAACCCGTGGGCTCCTCGAACTGCGAACTGCCGGTGAAGTTGGCGATCGCCACAGGTGCGGTGATGGCCGACTTCGTCGCGGTCAGAGACAGGGCCAGCAGCAGGTCGTTCCACGCGAAGATGAACACCAGGATGGCGGCCGTGACGATGCCGGGCGCGGCCAGTGGTGCGATCACCTTCCGGAACGCCTGTGCGGGTGTGGCGCCGTCCATCTTGGCGGCCTTCTCCAGGTCCCACGGGATCTCACGGAAGAACGCCGAGAGAGTGTAGATCGCAAGCGGCAGGGCGAAGGTGATGTACGGAATGATCAGCCCGAGCCAGGTGTCGAACAGGCCGACGGTGCGCCACAGGTTGAAGATCGGGGTCACCAGGGAGATCTGCGGGAACATCGCGATGAGCAGGGCCACCCCGACGAGGACCTTCTTGCCCGGGAAGTCCAGGCGCGCCACCGCGTACGCGGCCATGCCGCCGATCACCACGGCCACGACGGTGGTGATGAGACCGATGCCGATCGAGTTGAGCAGCGCCGAGTTGAAGACGTTGGTGTTGCCGCCGACGAAGATGGCCTTGTAGTTGTCGAAGGTGATCTCCGACGGAATCAGCTTGCCGTCCTTGACCGACGAGGTCGGCTTGAGCGACAGCGACAGGATCCACAGCACCGGCAGCATCGCGTAGATCACCACGATGATGTTGACGATGGTCCAGCCCGCGGCCCGACTGGGAGCCACCCGCTCCGACATCTAGCGCACCTCGCTATCGGAACCCGGCGCCGAGGCGCCGAAAAGCTTGATGAAGATGAACGCGATGAGCGCGACGCACAGGAACACCAGCACGCTGATCGCTGAGCCCAACCCGATCGAGAAGCCCTTGAACAGGTTGTCGTAACCCAGGATTGAGACCGAGGCGGTGTTGTTCGAGCCGCCGGTCAGGATGTAGATGTTGTCGAAGATGCGGAACGCGTCCAGCGTGCGGAACAGCAGCGCCACCAGGATCGCCGGCTTCATCATCGGCAGGATGATCTTCGTCAGCCGCTGCCATCCGCCTGCGCCGTCCACCTGGGCGGCCTTGAGCAGGTCGTCGGGCACCAGCGCCAGTCCGGCCAGCAGCAGCAGCGCCATGAACGGCGTGGTCTTCCACACCTCGGCCAGGATCACCACGGCCAGCGACGGCAACTGCTCGGTCAACGGCGCGACGCCGTCGGGCAGGAGGTTGGCCAGATAGCCCGTGCCGGGCGTCCAGGCGTAGTACCAGCTGTAGGCGGCGGCGACCGTCACGATCCCGTACGGGATCAGGATCACGGTGCGCACCAAGCCTTTTCCGAAGATGGTGCGGTGCATCACCAGAGCCAGCGCCATGCCCAGCACGAATTCGATGGCCACCGAGATCACGGTGATCACCGTGGTCACCAGAAGCGCAGTCCACCAGTAGTTGTCGGTCAGGACGGTGACGTAGTTGCTGAACCCGACGAAGGTGGTGTCGTCCGGTTCGGCCAGGTTGTAGCGCTGCAGGCTGAGCCACACGGCGTACCCGATCGGGTACGCGGTGACCGCCACCATCAGGAAGACCGCGGGCGCGATCAGCCAGAACGCCAGCCGCCGTTCGGATCTCTTGTCGTCGGTGAGCTGCCCGGTCGCGGGCGCGGTGACCGTCACGGGATCAGTCCTTTGCCGTCGATCGCCTTCTGCACCTGCTCGGCGAGTTCATCGGCGGTGCGTTCGGGATCGATTGCACTGACCGGAGCCAGCGTCGCCGACATCATGGTCGACACCGGTTGGTACAGCGGCGTCGCGGGTCGCACCGCGGCATTGGTGAGCTGATCCTGAATGATGGCGTACTGCGGGTACTTCCTCTGGAACGCCGGATCGGAGTAGAGCGAGGTCCGCACCGCGGGCAGGCCGCCCTCGATCGAGGTGAACCGCTGGTTCTCGACACTGCGCAGGCACCGGACCGCCTCGAACGCCTCGGCCTTGTGCTTGGTCGTCTTCGCCACCGCGAGATTGAGCCCGCCCAGCGTCACGCGAGCCGGTTCGCCCTCGCGCACACCGGGGTACGGCGCGAAGCCGAACACCTTCTGACTCTCGGCGTAGGCGATGTCGAACTGCTCGTCGGTGGGCGAGAACGTGCCGACGTCGTTGATCGCATCCTTGAGTTCGGGACGCTCGTTGAGCGGGAGGTAGGACACACCGCCTTTGACGGCGTTCTCGAGCATCGACGGAAGCACGAAGGGCCAGTTGACCTCCAGCGCCGCGTTGCCCTGCTCGAGGGCGAGTCGAGCGGTGCCCTCGTCGGTCTGGGTGATCGATGGGTCGGCGCCCGGCGCGGTCGCGACGGCCTTCATGATCGACAGCGCCTTGACGGTCGCCTCGCGGTGCTCGGGGGTGTCGACGAGCGTCACGGTCTTGCCGTCGTCGGACAGGACCTGTCCGCCGGCGCTCTGCAACAGCGTGTTGAACCACACCACGAGGCCCTCGTACTGCTTGGCCTGCACGGCGATCCAGCTCGGCTTGCCCTCGGCGTGCAGGCGAGTGGCCTCGGCGACCATGCCGTCCCAGGTGGTGGGGGGCGCGGCCATGAGATCGGCCCGGTACCAGAGCAGTTGGGTGTTGGTCGTGATGGGCGCGGCATACAGCTTGCCCTGCCACTTCGCGGTCTCAAGCGGGCCGGGCAGGGTGTTCGACGTGGCGTCGGCCTCGGCCTCACCCGCGGGGTCGTCGGAAAGCGGCAGCGCCCAACCCGCCTCGGCGAACTCCGCGGTCCACACCACGTCGAGTGCCATCACATCGAGCGTGCGGTCGTTGCCGGTCAGTCGCCGCGCCAACTGCAGCCGCTGGTCGTCGGCGCCCTTGGGCAGGCTGACCTGCTGGATCGTGAACCTGCCCCCGAGTTGTTCATTGCACCGTTTCGCGACGGCTGTGAACGTCGCGGTCTCGCTGGCCGGCGTGTAGTAGCTGATCACCACCCCGTCGGAGGACTCACCACACGCCGAAACCGTCGAAGCCACAGTCAGTGCCGCCACTGCGCCGGCGCCAAATCTCCACATGCGGGTACGCAGACCCGTCGAGCGTGCGCACGCTGTCACGAACTGCTCACACCGCCTCTCGGCTTCGGCCACCGGGTTACTCCCGCGCCAGAACCGTAGAGCCACGGCCACGTGACATGCAACACCTGACCCAGGCGCGTCGCAATCTGACGACGCGCAGGCGCACGTGTCAGATCTGCAAGCGCGCCAGCAGGTCCCGCCCCTGCTCGGCGTTCTGCGGATCGCAGAGCACGTCGTAGCGTCCGGCGACGAGCTGCATCGTGGAGCTGAAATCGCGTGTGCCGCGCGCCATCGCGTACGGAATCGCGGAGCTGATCAGACCGAAGAACACACCGGCGACCAAGCCCGTGAGCAGCGCCGACCAGGGATTCTCACTGAAGAATCCGAGCACCAGGCCGATGAAGATGCCCAGCCACGCACCGGTGAGCACACCGCCACCGAGCACCTTCGGCCACGACAGCCGGCCGGTGACCCGCTCGACCTGCATGAGGTCCACCCCGACGATCGTGACCTGCTGGACCGGGAACTGTTGGTCCGAGAGGTGGTCCACGGCACGCTGGGCTTCGGCGTAGGTCGGATAGGACGCGATCGGCCACCCCTTCGGCGGGGTGGGCAGGCCGACCGGCCTGCGGGCGCCGGATGCTGACGTACCGCCGGCGGGAGATCCGGGCTGAAAGGGACTGGTCATCGTTGGTCATTCTCCTCTTCAGATGCCTGCAGTGCCACCCGTTCGAGCCGACCGGGCCGGGCGGGCCGAACCGCTCTCCGGCTCAACGAACTCGAGCCGTCGATAGTGCCTGACTGCGACACGACCACCGCGCGACCTGCACATACGCTAGGTTTATCACCATGACTGCGGTGGATGGCGATCCAGGCCGAAATCCGCATCCCGACGGTTGGGCCCTCACGTCGGCCCCGCCCGCTGGGACGTCCATCCCCGATCCACTCCACAGCGGTGATGCGCCGGCCCCGCGCCCCGGCACCAATGTCCTTGCGGTGGTGTCGCTGGTCTCCTCGGTGGCCGGCCTCGTGCCGTACCTCGGCGGTCTGCCCGCGACCGTGGGCATCGCACTCGGCATCGTCGCCCGTGATCAGATCCGGCGGGCACCCCAGCGGGGCTACGGGTTGGCCGTCGCTGGCATCGTGGTGGGAGTGGCCACCTTGATCATCGGCCTGATCTGGACCATCTACGCAATGCGATGAGGACATGACGACACCACCACCCGGCACCCCAGGCGACCCCAACGGCGAGCAGTCGCAGCCCGACCCGTACTCGCCGGTGGACTACCCGGCGTATCCGCCGCCGCCGTCGGCGTATCCGCCGCCGCCGCCGAGTTACCCCGGGTCCTACCCTCCGCCGCCGTCGGGCGGCTATCCCCCACCGCCGACGAGTGGGTATCCCCCGTCCTATCCCGCACCGTCCGGCGGCTACTCGGCGCCGGGGGCGTATCCGCCCGCGGCGGGCGGGTATCCCCCGCCGTACCCCGGTCCGGCCAACCCCTATGACCCGTACGGCCAGCAGCCGCCGACAGGCACCAACGGCATGGCCATCGCGTCGCTGGCGACCTCGGCCGGTGGGCTGGTGCTGACCCTGCTCTGCTGCGGGTTCATCGTCGCGCCGATCGTGGGCATCGTGCTCGGGATCGTCGCGCTGAACCAGATCAAGACCACGGGACAGCAGGGTCGGGGGCTGGCGATCGCCGGCATCGTCGTGGGGGCGCTGACTCTGGTGCTCGCCCTGATCCTGGTGATCGCGGTCGGCGCGATCGGGTTGAACTCGCCCGACTACTCGTCGTTCTAGCTCGGCGGCGTGAAGGGCGCGCCCTGACGCTGCATTCCGGCGGCGCGTCCCTTCGCCGCGATCACCAGAGCCATCTTGCGACTGGCCTCATCGATCATCTCGTCGCCGAGCATCACCGCGCCGCGGGCGCCGCCCGCCGACGATGTGTGCCACTCATAGGCCTCGAGGATCAGTTCGGCATGGTCGTAGTCCTGCTGACGGGGGCTGAAGATTTCGTTCCCGGCCTCGATCTGATCGGGATGCAGCACCCACTTGCCGTCGTAGCCGAGCGCGGCCGACCGCCCAGCGACACGCCGGAACCCCTCGACATCGCGCACTTTCACGAACGGCCCGTCAATCGCCGCGACGCCATGGGCGCGCGCGGCGATCAGGATGGACATCAGGACGTGGTGGTGCGCGTCGCCGATGTCGTATCCCTCGGGCTGGCCGCCGACCTCCAGTGTGCGCATGTTCAGGCTCGCCGCCATGTCGCCCGGTCCCAAGACCAGCGCGTGCACGCGGGGGTGCGCGGCGATCGCGTTGAGGTTGGTCAGGCCCCGGGCATCCTCGATCTGGGCGTCGATCCCGATCCGGCCCACCTCCAGGCCGTGGCTGAGTTCGAGTTGGGTCAACAGCAGATCGAGCGCGGTGACGTGGGCGACCTCGGTGGCCTTGGGCAGGATCACCACGTCGAGGTGCTCCCCCGCCGCGGCGACGACGTCGATGACGTCGGCGTGCGTCCACGGCGTGGTCCAGTCGTTGACCCGCACACCGCGCAGTTGACCGGCCCAGCCCGGCTCGGCCAGTGCCGCGGCGACCTCGGCGCGCGCCGTCGCCTTGGCCTCGGGCGCGACCGCGTCCTCGAGGTCGAGGAAGACCTCATCGGCGGGCAACAGCTTGGCCTTGTCGATCATCTTGCGGCTGCTGCCGGGCACCGAGAGACACGTCCTGCGGGGTCGATACGCGCTATTCACGGTTCCACTCCTACCCTTAACAGTCATGGCGTCCGTCAACAGGGTCTACGCGGCGCGTCTGGCTGGGTTGGTGGTGCTGGGACCCGACGGGGAGTCGCTGGGCAGAGTCCGCGACGTCGTCATCAGCATCAGCATCGTGCGACAGCAGCCCCGCGTACTGGGCCTCGTTGTCGAATTGCTCACGCGGCGAAGGATTTTCGTACCGATTCTGCGGGTCACCGCGATCGAATCTCATGCCGTCACCCTCACCACCGCCAACGTGTCGCTGCGGCGTTTCGTCCAGCGTCCGGGTGAAGTGCTGGTGCTTGGGCAGGTGCTGGACACCCGCGTGCAGGTCAACGATCCCGAGTACGAGCAGCTCGCCGGCATCGACCTGACGGTCGTCGACCTCGCGATCGAGCAGATCCGGTCGCGCGACTGGATCGTGACGCGGGTCGCCGTCCGAAGCCAGCGACGGTTGGGCCGGCGCAGCAACGTCTACGTGATCGACTGGCAGAACGTCTCGGGCCTGACGCCGTCGGGCCTCGCGTTGCCCGGCCAGGGGGTGGCCCAGCTTCTGCACCAGTTCGAAGATCAGCGCCCGATCGAGGTGGCCGACGCGATCCGCGAGTTGCCGCGCAAGCGCCGCAACGAGGTGATCACCGCTCTCGACGACGAACGGTTGGCCGACATCCTGCAGGAGCTGCAGGAGGACGAGCAGATCGACGTGCTGCAGTCGCTGGACACCGAACGCGCCGCCGACGTGCTCGAGGCCATGGACCCCGACGACGCCGCCGACCTGCTGGGTGTCCTGAACCCGACCGAGGCCGAGGTGCTGTTGGCCCGGATGGACCCCGAGGACTCCGACCCGGTGCGCCGCCTGCTGCAGCACTCCCCCGACACCGCGGGTGGCCTCATGACGTCGGATCCCGTCGTGCTGGCCCCCGACACGACGGTGGCCGAGGCGTTGGCGCGGGTGCGCGACCCCGACCTGACGCCGGCCCTGGCCTCGCTGGTGTTCGTCGTGCGTCCGCCCACGGCCACCCCGACGGGCCGGTACCTGGGGTGCGTACACCTGCAGCGCCTGCTGCGCGAGCCACCCGCGGCGCTGGTCAGCGGGATCGTCGACGCCGACCTGCCGAGCCTGGAGCCGGACATGTCGTTGGCCGCGTTGACCCGGTATTTCGCGGCCTACAACCTGGTGTGCGGGCCGGTCGTCGACGAGGAGGGGCACCTGCTGGGCGCCGTCACGGTCGACGACATCCTCGACCACCTGCTGCCGCACGACTGGCGGGCCAGCGAGGGTGAACCCGAACTGGACACCGCGCCGTGAGCGAGTCGACGTCACGCGGACGTCTCGACACGCCGCGCACGTCCCGCTTCGCGCCTCGCGTCGACGTCGAGGCGGTGGGACGGTTCAGCGAGAACATCGCCCGGTTCCTCGGCACGGGGCGCTACCTGGCCATTCAGACCATCGTCGTGATCGTATGGATTGCCCTGAACCTCTTCGCGGTCGGCCTGGAATGGGACCCCTACCCGTTCATCCTGTTGAATCTCGCGTTCTCGACGCAGGCCGCCTACGCCGCCCCGCTGATCCTGCTGGCCCAGAACCGGCAGGAGAACCGCGACCGCGTCGCCCTCGATGAGGACCGGCGTCGCGCCGAACAGACCAAGGCCGACACCGAGTACCTGGCCCGCGAGCTTGCGGCACTGCGCCTGGCGATCGGTGAAGTGGTCACCCGCGACTACCTGCGCCGCGAACTCGAGGAGTTGCGTGACATGCTCGAGGCGCTGCAGCCGGAGCACACCGACGGGAAGTCCAAGTCGGGCCGGGGCGACGGAGGAAAGAAATCGTCGTGAGCAGGGCAGGAGAGCAGTTGCACGACCATTGTGGCCACAGCCGTCACAAGACTATGTATGGTGACTTGGTTCACAAGTGGAACGACGAGACCCATCTGGCAGCAACGAGGACGGTCGAGTGCGCATAGGCGGAGGCTCGGGGGCGCGCCCGGCCCTGGCGACGACTCTGACTTCCGCGCGCGGCCGACTCTCCCGCGTCGCGCATTCACCTGCGCTGGGCGTCGGCATCATCACCCCGCTGGTCCTGGCCGCGGCCGTCGGCGCCTCCGGCCCGACGCTGGCCCCCAACAACGACAACGTGCACGACACGGATGTGACGCCGATGGTCGCGGTCGCGCCCACGCCGCGCGACACGTCGGGCCCGACGGTGATCGCCGTCGCCCGGCCCCCGACACCGTTCCACGTGGCCAAGGCGAACGTGTCGGCCCCGCCGCCGAGCGTCGTGGTGTCGGCCCCGGGAGCCATGCGCATCCCGGCGATCGCCCTGAGCGCCTACCGCAACGCCGAGTCGATGATGGCCCGCGCCTACCCGAACTGCGGCGTCAGCTGGAATCTGCTGGCCGGCATCGGCCGCATCGAGTCCGGCCACGCCAACGGCGGTGCCACCGACACCCGCGGCAACCCCGTGAACCCGATCTACGGTCCCGCTCTGGACGGCACGCTGCCCGGCAACGAGGTCATCGTTCAGAGTGTGCAGGCCGGACGGGTCACCTATGTGCGGGCCATGGGCCCGATGCAGTTCCTGCCGGGCACCTGGTCGCGCTACGCCTCCGATGGTGACGGCGACGGCAGGGCTGACCCACAGAACGTCTACGACGCGGCCCTGGCCGCGGCCCGCTACCTGTGCAGCGGCAACCTGAATCTGCGCGATCAGAACCAGGTGCTGACCTCGATCCTGCGCTACAACAACTCGATGGCCTACGCGCGCAACGTGCTCGGCTGGGCCGGGGCCTACGCGACCGGCGTCGCTCCGCTGGACCTGCCGCCGATCAACGGGGCGCCGCCGATCGCGGACACCCATATCGAGGCGTTCGAAGGCATTCAGGGGTTCCAGGGCCTTGGCCCGGATCTGCCGGGGACCAGCCTCAGCAACCCGATCGGTGAGCTTCCGGTGTTCAACCTGACCCCGACCGACGTCGCCAACCAGCTGCCCGTGCCGCCCGGTCCGCCCTCGGCCGGCCCGGGCACCGCACCCGAGTCACCCTGCGCGGTGTTCTGCATCGGCGGAAACCCGGCGCACACGCCCACCCCTGCGGCACCGCCGCCGGCACCGTTCCTGCCGCCCTGGATGGCTCCCCCGCCACCACCGGCAGCTGCCCCGGCCCTGCCCGCGGCCCCGGCACTGCCGGGTATGCCCGGCGCTGAGGCCCCCGTTCCCGGCGCTCCGGCCCCTGCCCCAGCGGCAGCTCCGGGTCCGGTCCCGGCGTCGGCTCCGGGCTCGGCCCCAGCCGAGTCGGCGCCCCCGGCACCGGGCCCCGCATCGACGGGACCGCTGCCCGGGCCTGCCGAGGCTCCCACCCCTTAAGGCCGTCAACGGCTGCGCTGAAAACAGGGTGGGCCCGCCCCACTAGACTCAGCGGTGATGACTGAAACCTCCGATCTCGCCGGGGCCGTGCGGACCGCGCTGGCCAAGGTGATCGACCCTGAACTGCGCCGCCCCATCACCGAACTCGGGATGGTGAAGAACATCGAGGTCGGCGCCGACTCGGCGATCCACGTCGAGATCTATCTGACCACCGCCGCGTGCCCGAAGAAGACCGAGATCAGCGAACTGGTCACCCAGGCCGTCGCGGACGTGCCCGGCACCGGCGCGGTTCGGGTCAGCCTCGACGTGATGAACGACGAACAGCGCGCCGAACTCCGCAGGCAGCTTCGCGGCGACGCCGCCGAACCGGTCATCCCGTTCGCGCAGCCCGGATCGCTGACCCGGGTGTACGCCGTGGCCTCCGGCAAGGGCGGGGTGGGCAAGTCCAGCGTCACCGTGAACCTGGCCGCGGCGATGGCCGCCCGCGGGCTGTCGGTCGGTCTTCTCGACGCCGACATCTACGGCCATTCAGTGCCGCGCATGATGGGCACCGACGACCGGCCCACGCAGGTGGACTCGATGATCGTGCCGCCCGTCGCGCACGACGTGAAGGTCATCTCGATCGCCCAGTTCACCCAGGGCAACACGCCCGTGGTGTGGCGCGGGCCGATGCTGCACCGAGCCCTGCAGCAGTTCCTGACCGACGTCTACTGGGGCGACCTCGATGTGCTGCTGCTCGACCTGCCGCCGGGCACCGGTGACGTCGCGATATCGATCGCACAGTTGATCCCCAGCGCGGAGATCCTGGTCGTCACGACGCCGCAGTTGGCGGCCGCCGAGGTCGCCGAGCGGGCTGGCGCGATCGCGCTGCAGACCCGGCAGCGCGTCGTCGGCGTGGTGGAGAACATGTCCGGCATGGTGCTGCCCGACGGCACCACCATGCAGGTGTTCGGCGAGGGTGGCGGCAAGCAGGTCGCCGAGAGCCTGAGCCGGTCGGTTGGTGCCGACGTCCCGCTGCTGGGGCAGGTGCCACTGGATCCCGCCCTGGTGGCCGCGGGCGACAGCGGGGTGCCGCTGGTGCTCTCAGCGCCGGATTCGGCAGCGGGGAGGCAGCTGCGCAGCATTGCCGATGCGCTGTCCGAGCGGAAGCGGGGGCTGGCCGGTATGTCGCTGGGATTGGACACCACCCGACGCTGAGCGGTGTCGGCGCCCTTTCGCGCCCGCCGGCGACCTTTCCCGCCCGCTGGCGCCCGGCCACGTCATCGCGCGACTGCCAGACTGCAGTCAGGGCTGTGATGATCGGTCCCCAACAGCCCTGGATGCATTTTCGCGGGCGGAAGTAACGAATCTCGCGGGCGGGGTTGCCTCTAGGTGGCGTCGGGATCGAACTTCGTCGGGGCCGGGGTGCTGGACTCGACGGCCGGTGTCGGCGAGGGTGCCGACACGGGCTTGACCGCCGAACCGTTGGACGTCGGCGAACCCTTCAGCTCATCGACCTCGAAGGCCTTGAAGACCGAATCATCGCCTTCCAGAAGGTGTTTGGTGATCGCTGCTCGCGGGGTCATCCCCCGCAGCCGGTTCAGCTCGGACAGCGGTTCACGCAGGTCCTCGAACTCGGGGCCGAGGTCCTCGCGCAGTTGACTCGTGGCGCCGCTGACGTAGTCGCGCGCCTGGCGCAGAGCACCTGAGGTCCAACGGATCGCACCCGGCAGGCGTTCCGGGCCGAGCACCACCAGGCCGATGATCACCAGCACCAGCATCTCGCCCCAGCCGACATTGGCGAACATGTCTAGCCGTCCGCCTGCGGAGTGACGCGCAGCGTGACGTGCCGCCCGTCGCGAACCACCTCGATGTCGGCCTCTTCACCGGGCTTCAGCTGCCGCACCGCGACGATCATCTCGTCGGCATCCGCGACCTTGCGATCTCCGACCCGAACCACGACGTCATTCTCCAGCACGCCGGCCTTCTCCGCCGGGCCACCGGCCTTGACGTTGGCAACCTGCGCGCCGGACGCCAGGTCGTTGCTGACCGACCGAGCGCTCAAGCCCAGCGTCGGGTGGTTGATCTTGCCGTCCTTGATCAGGGTCTCGGCGGTGTACTTCATCTCGTTGACCGGGATCGCGAAGCCCAGACCGCTCGCGCTGTCGGACAGGGACTTACCCGCGGTGTTGATCCCGATGACCTCGGAATTCATGTTGATCAGCGGTCCACCGGAGTTGCCGTGGTTGATCGAGGCGTCGGTCTGGATCGCGTCGATCACGGTGTCGGTGTCGGATCCGTCGCCGGACAGCGGGACGGGCCGGTGCAGCGCGCTGACGATGCCGTGGGTCACCGTGCTGCGCAGTCCGAGCGGTGCACCTGCCGCGATGACCTCTTCGCCGACCTTGACCTTGTCGGAGTCTCCGAGCCGCGCCACCGTCAGGTTGTCGACGTTGTCGACCTTGAGCACCGCGAGGTCGGTCTTCGGATCACGGCCCACGAGGTTGGCCGGCACGATCTTGCCGTCGTTGAAGACGACGGTCATCTTGTACTGGCTCGGGTTGGCCGCGGCCTCGGAGATCACATGGTTGTTGGTGACGATGTAGCCCTGGCCGTCGATGACGACGCCCGATCCCTGCGCCCCGGTCTTGTCGCTGACCGCCTCGATCGTGACGACCGAGTCGGCCACCGACGCGGCCACCCGGGAGAACTGTCCCGGGGGAAGCTCCTCGCCGCTGCCGGTCTCCAGCGTCACCTTGGACGTCGTGAAGGCCTCGGCGACCGTGGCGGTCTTCTGCCCGATCCAGCCGCCGACCAGGCCGATTGCCAGCGCCATGGCACCGAGGATCGCCAGCACGCCGTAGGAGACGCTGCGCCCGAACAGCACATCGCGCACCCCGAGCTTGGTCGGCACGAACGCCGCGGCGGTCGCCGGCTGCGCCTCTACTGCCGGTTTGCCGGGTGCCACCTGCGCCGCCGGATTACGCCACGGATCCTCGGGTTCCTCGGGGCCCTCGCCCTCCGCCTCGAGCGCGCCCGCGTCGATCGGATGACGCTGAAGGGATTCCGCGCCCGTGTAGGGGCGGCCGAAGGCCTGCGCCAGGACAGGGTCCGGCGGCAGGTCGCGGGGCTGGAACTCGTCGGCTTCGCGATACTTCGCAGACCGCACGTTCTCGGCGATGAAGGAGCCGTCGACGCCGTCCGGCCTGCCGAACACGCGGCGAGATGCTTCGTCAACGGGCGGTCGGGTGACGGGACGAGGGGCCAGGCGTGGGCCGCTCGATCCCGGCGCGGAGTCTTCGTTAGGGCTCAAGTCATCCTCTTCTTGCGCTCACGAGATGCGGCCGGGCCGCGTCCCGGCGCCGACCGTGCCTAGCCTACCGGCGACGACGCCGGTCGCGACCGCGGTCTTGGGCCAGCGGATCGGCAACCGGCTGCTGCACGTCGTCGGGCGGCGTCAGCGGGGCATTGGGAATCTGCGACAGCGTGGTGAACAGACTGCTCGGCATGCTCACGGGCCAGGAGTCCCGCAGCGCTTCGCGCGCCTGCCGTTGCGCGTCGACCTCGGCGGCACACTGCGAGCACAGGGACAGGTGATGGGCCGCGCGCAGGTGCGCGTTCATCCTCAGTTCACCGTCGACGTAGGCGGCGACCGCCTCGATCGACAGGTGCTCGGTGGAACCGAACTGCCGCGGCGCCCCGATGGGAGCGCTGCTCTGCGAAGCGAACTGCGCGGGAAGCCAGGAGAACGCACGGCGGAACAGGTGCCCACGCTCCATCATCACCCGCGCTCCTCTTCCCGCTGTGCGCCCGCGCAGGGCGGACCGGACAGAATCACCTCGAATGTAGCGCGCGACACGCTGCCCTTGATAGCGATACGACATCATGATCGGTCCGTTCCGGGGATTCAGGCCGAGTCGGCCGCGCGGTTCGCCTCAGCTGCCAGGAAATCCCGGATGGCCTGGCGGCCGCGGTGGATGCGACTGCGGACGGTGCCCAGCTTCACGCCGAGAGTGGCGCCGATCTCCTCGTAGGACAGACCTTCGATGTCGCACAGCACGACGGCGGCGCGGAACTCCGGAGGCAGAGCGTCGAGCGCGGCCTGCAGGTCGGCGTTGAGCCGCGCATCGTGGTAGATCTGCTCGGGGTTCGGGTCGTCGGCCGGGACGCGGTCGTAATCGTCGGGCAGCGCCTCCATGCGGATGCGGCTGCGGCGCCGGACCATGTCCAGGAACAGGTTCGTGGTGATGCGGTGCAGCCAGCCCTCGAAGGTTCCGGGCTGGTAGTTCTGCAGCGACCGGAAGACCCGGATGAAGGTCTCCTGCGTGAGATCCTCGGCGTCGTGCTGATTGCCGGAGAGGCGGTAGGCCAACCGGTACACGCGGTCGGCGTGCTGGCGCACCAGTTCATCCCAGGACGGCATCGTGGCTTTATCGCCGGTGGCGTCGAACACCGCAGTGCCCTGAGGCTCCTCCGACGGCTCGATGAAGTGATCGGTCTGCTGCTCGAGATGAGCCATGGTGGTCGGGGCCATCATCGTGGTGGTCGTCAGATCCTCCTGGTCACGGCTGGGGCATGCTGCCCGCAGACGACGAATGTCATCGGCAACACCCGCAGACTGCTGAGTATTCCCGGACCAGCATTCGCCGCGTTCCATGCGGATACCCTCTCTCGAACGTGTGTGCCAACAGTGTGAGCAAACTGAGCTTTCCCTGAGAAAGGCGCTGGCGGTGCCGTTGCGCTGGGGCGATGCGGGAAAGTGATGTGCACCATGCCCCGACGACACCGGCGTGTCGGCGGACGACTCACCGTACCGCGGGACGGTCCTGCCGTGGCGCGCCTGTTTCATGAGCGGGTCGCTTGCCTCTACGCTGCGGGAATGGCCTCTCAAGACGAACCAGGAGGCGCCGAGAACGCCCGCCGCGCCGAGTCGATGCTGACCCATGCCGAGGGCTCGATCTCCGAGGACGCGGTGCTGGCCGCGACCCGTGAGCGCTCCGAGGACACCGGGTGCGGTGCGGTGACGCCGGCCGTCGGCGCGCTGCTGAGCCTGCTGACGAGGCTGTCCGGCGGCAAAGCCGTCGTCGAAGTGGGCACTGGTGTCGGCGTCAGTGGACTGTGGCTCCTGGCGGGTATGCGCGACGACGGCGTACTGACCACCATCGACGTCGAACCCGAGCATCAGCGTCTGGCCAAGCAGGCCTTCAACGAGGGCGGGATCGGCCCCTCCCGGACCCGGCTCATCAGCGGTCGCGCGCAGGAGGTGCTCACCCGCCTGGCCGACGAGTCCTACGACCTGGTGTTCATCGACGCCGAACCCCGCGACCAGCCCGACTTCGTCGTCGAGGGCGTGCGCCTGCTGCGCCCCGGCGGGGTCATCGTGGTGCACCGCGCCGCGCTGGGCGGCCGCGCCGGGGACCCGGCGGCCAACGATCCCGAGGTCGTCGCCGTACGCGAAGCCGCGCGCCTGATCGCCGAGGATGAACGCCTCACCCCCGTGCTGGTCCCGCTGGGCGACGGCATCCTGGCGGCCGCGCGCGAGCAGTCCCCCAGCGAGTAGCCCCCAAGCAGCCCCGCGACCAGGCCCCAGAACGGCCAGCTTCGGCAACGAAAGCGCCGCTCTGGGGCCTGCCGGCGGTCAAGGGGTTGACGGCCGCTGAACAAGTGTTTAGCGTACTGAACATGCGTTCAGTGGACGATCTGACCGCAGCCGCGAGGATCCGCTCGGCGGCCATCGAACAGTTCGGTCAACACGGTTTCGATGTCAGCGTGCGCGCGATCGCCAAGGCCGCGGGGGTCAGCCCCGCTCTGGTGATCCACCACTTCGGATCCAAAGATCAGCTCCGCAGGGTGTGCGACGAGTTCGTCGCCGAGACCGTCCGCGAGTCGAAGTCCGAATCACTGCAGACCAGTGATCCCGCCGCCTGGTTCGCGGCCGTCGCCGAGATCGAGGATTTCGCGCCGCTGATGGCCTACCTCGTCCGCAGCCTGCAGACCGGCGGCGAACTGGCGAAGATGCTCTGGCGCAGGATGATCGGCAACGCCGAGCAGTACCTCGACGACGGCGTGCGGGCCGGCACCGTCAAACCCAGCGCCGACCCGAAGGCGCGCGCCCGCTTCCTGGCCATGGCCGGCGGCGGCGGGTTCCTGCTGTATCTGCAACTGCACGATCACCCCGACGACATGCGAGCGGTGCTTCACGACTACGCACGGGACATGGTCCTGCCCGCGCTGGAGGTCTACACCCAGGGACTGTTGACCGACTCCACGATGTTCGACGCATTCCTCGCCGAACGCGAACAACAACCCGAGGAGGGGACGGATGACCCCAAGGAGCAGGTTCGCGGTTGAAACCCGCGGTCTGATCAAGAATTTCGGATCGGTGCGCGCACTTGACGGGCTGGACCTGACGGTCCACACCGGTGAGGTGCACGGCTTCCTCGGCCCGAACGGTGCCGGAAAGTCGACCACGCTGCGCGTGCTGCTGGGCCTGGTCCGCGCCGACGGCGGGAGCGCGCACGTGCTTGGCGGTGATCCCTGGACCGACGCCGTCGCACTGCACCGCGACATGGCCTACGTGCCGGGTGATGTGACGCTCTGGCCGTCGCTGACCGGCGGTGAGATCATCGACCTGCTGGCCAGAATGCGAGGCGGACAGGACACGCGACGGCGCGAGGAATTGATCGAACGCTTCGCGCTCGACCCGTCGAAGAAGGCACGCGCCTACTCGAAGGGCAACCGGCAGAAGGTCTCCCTGGTCTCAGCGTTCTCGTCCCACGCCACGCTGTTGATGCTCGATGAACCGAGCACGGGGCTGGATCCCTTGATGGAGAACGTCTTTCAGCAGTGTGTCCGCGAGGCCCGGGACCGGGGCGCGACCGTGCTGCTGTCGAGCCACATCCTGGCCGAGACCGAAGCGCTGTGCGACCGGCTGACGATCATCCGCGCGGGCCGCACCGTCGAGAGCGGCACGCTGGAGTCGCTGCGTCATCTCTCGCGCACCTCGATCAAGGCCGAGATGGTCCGTGATCCCGGCGATGTCGGCCGGATGCCCGGGGTCGCCGACGCGAGCTTCGACGGAATCACCCTGCACGCGCAGGTCGACAGCGCCAGCCTGGGTGATCTGATCCGACGACTCGGCGACGCCGGGGTGCGCAGCCTGGAGAGCCGGCCGCCCACCCTGGAGGATCTGTTCCTGCAGCACTACGACACCACCGACCCGGACCAAGCCCGAACCCCAGACGAGGTGCACTCATGAGCACCGCGACACTGGACCGGCCCGGCGCACCGGCGAACCCTGCGCGGCCGCGGACCGGTGATTTCACGGGAACCCTTGGGCTGCTGCGGATTCAACTGCGTCGCGATCGGATCGTGCTGCCGCTGTGGGTGGTGCTGCTGTCGGTGCCGCTGGCCTCGGTCTACATCAGCAGCGTCGACGCCGTCTACCCGACGCAGGCCTCGCGCACGGCACTGGCGGCATCGATCATGGCAAGTCCGGCCCAGCGCGCGTTGTACGGCAACGTCTACGCCGACAGCCTTGGCGCCGTGGGGATCTGGAAGGCATCGATCTTCCATCTGCTGATCGCCGTGGCCGTCATCCTGACCGTCATCCGCCACACCCGCGCCGACGAGGAGGCCGGCCGCACCGAACTCGTCGACACGTGCGTCGTCGGCCGATACGCGAGCCTGGCGGCCACCCTGCTGCTGGTGTGCGGCGCAGCGGCGGCGACGGCGGTCATCGGGTTCGCCGGACTCGCGACGACCGAGGTGCCGTTGGCCGGTTCGGCGGCGTTCTGCCTCGCGCTGTTCGGGTCGGGATTGGTCTTCACGGGTGTGGCCGCGGTCTCGGCCCAACTCTCCCCCAGCGCGCGATTCGCGCGCGGACTGGCGTTCGGGGTGCTGGCGTCGGCGTTCGCGCTGCGCGCAGTCGGCGACGCGGGTGCGGTGGGACTGTCCTGGCTGTCGCCGTTGGGCTGGTCGCTGCAGATGCGACCGTACGCCGGGGACCGGTGGTGGGTGCTGCTCCTGCATCTGGGCACGGCCGTGGCATTGATCGCGATGGCCTTCGTGCTGTTGAACCGCCGCGACGTCGGCGCAGGCCTGCTGGCTGAACGGCCCGGTCCTCGGCGCGCCGCGCCGTCGTTGAGCGGTGTGTTCGGTCTGGCCTGGCGACTCGACCGCGGCACCGTGCTGCTGTGGACGGTGGGTCTGTGCCTTTACGGCCTGATGATCGGCAGCGTCGCACATGGGGTCGCCGACGAGATCGGCGGCAGCCAGATCGCGCACGATGTGGTCATCCGCCTCGGCGGCGTCGAAGCACTCGAAGAGGCGTTCATCGCGGTCGCGTTCACGATGTTCGCGATGTTGGCCTCCGCCTGCGGCATCTCGGTGGCGCTGCGCCTGCACCAGGAGGAGTCCGGCCTGCGCGCCGAGCCGCTGCTGGCCGGCGCCGTCAGCAGGAGCCGTTGGCTGGCAAGCCATCTCGTCATCGCGGCGCTGGGCAGCGGTGCGGCGATGCTGGTCGCGGGATGGGCCGTCGGACTGACCTACGGCATCGCGGCCTCCGACGTCAACGGAAAGATGATCCACGTGCTGGGCGCCGCGGTCGCGCAGCTTCCCGCCGTGTGGCTTCTCATCGCGGTCACCGCAGCGCTCTTCGGCTCGATCCCCCGATTCACCCCAGTCGCGTGGGCTGTGCTCGCGGGCTTCGTGACGCTGTATCTGCTCGGATCGCTGGCCGGGTTCCCCCACTGGCTGCTGGACGTCGTTCCCTTCGTGCACGTGGCCGGCACGGCGTCCCCGCTGGTGCCCGCACTCTGGCTGTTGGCGATCGACGCAGCGCTGATCGTGTGCGCGTTCGCGGCGTTTCGGCGTCGCGATCTGCGCTGAGGAGGACGCCATGAAGCTTGCGCTGCAGACCGTCGCTTCGGCCATCGTCGGTTTCGCCTTCTTCGCGTTGGCGCTGTTCCTCCCCGCGGGAACCTGGCACTACTGGCAGGCCTGGGTCTTCATCGCGGTGTTCGCCGTGTCCACCTTCATCCCCACCATCTATCTGGCGATCACGGATCCGGCTGCGCTTCAACGCCGTCTGCGCGCCGGCCCCACGGCCGAGACCCGGCCCGCGCAGCGGATCATCATGACCGCGACCGTCGGGCTGGTGGTGGCGATCCTGGTGCTCAGCGCGCTCGACCACCGCTTCGGCTGGTCGCAGGTGCCGTTCTGGCTGATCGTGGTGGGCGACGTGTTCGTCGCGGTCGGGCTGACCGCGGCACAGGGGGTGGTGGTCATCGCCAATCGGTTCGCCGGCGCGTCTATCACGGTCGAGTCCGGCCAGCGGTTGGTGACCACGGGCCCGTACCGCATGGTGCGTCACCCGATGTACAGCTCGGTGCTGGTGATGATGGTCGGCATGCCGCTGGCGCTCGACTCGTTCTGGGCGCTGGCACTGGTTCCGCCTGGGCTGCTGTTGCTGGCCACCCGGATCCGCGACGAGGAACGCCTGCTGTCCGACGAACTCGCCGGTTACCGCGATTACGCCGAGAAGGTCAGGTACCGCCTGGTCCCACGCGTGTGGTGAATACCCCGGCCCGGGGCGGCCGTCACCGCATACTTATGCCATGGAGCAGTTGCTGACGGGCCTGGGCCTGTCCACCGCAGCGGGACTCAACGCCTACATCCCCATGCTGATGCTCGGACTGCTCGCGCGGTTCACCGACGTGGTGAACCTGCCGCAGGGCTGGTCCTGGATGGAGAACGGATGGGTGCTGGCCATCCTGGCCGTACTGCTGGTCGTCGAGGTCATCGCCGACAAGGTGCCCGCACTCGACAGCATCAACGACACCGTGCAGACGTTCGTGCGGCCCGCGGCGGGTGGCATCGTGTTCGGGTCCGGGACGGCGGCCCAGACCACCGCTGTCGCCGATCCCGGTGCGTGGGCGCAGTCGGGCCAGTGGGTGCCCGTCGTGATCGGCGTCGTCATCGCGCTCGTGGTGTCGCTGACCAAATCGGCGGTCAGACCGGCGGCCAACGTCGCGACCGCAGGCGTGGCCGCACCCGTGCTTTCGACCGTTGAGGACGTCACGAGCTTCGGTCTGGTGCTCGTGGCGCTGCTGCTGCCCGTGCTGGTGCTGGTGTTCCTGGCGGTGATCGCCTGGGGCGCGTGGAAGCTGCTGCGCCGCATCCGCAGCCGAAAGAGACCCGTCCCGGGCGCGCCCTGAAAGCGGGCACCCGCGTCGAAGCCCGCCCCCTCCGCGAGGCTGTAGGTGCCGCGCAGTTCAAGCGAGTGAACTACAGGCTGGGTGAAATTCCGGCTCGCTAGATCCAGACGCCCTTGCCGACTGCGACGACGCCGCCGGAACTCACCGCGAACCGGTCCCGGTCCTTCTCCAGGTCGACGCCCACCATCTCGCCGGGGCCGACGACGACGTTCTTGTCCAGAATCGCCTTGCGCACCACGGCACCGCGGCCGACGCGGACGCCGGGCATCAGCACGCTGCCCTCGACGATCGCGCCGTCGTCGATCACGACGTTGGAGGAAAGCACCGAGTTGCGCACCGACGCCGCCGACACGATGCTGCCCGCACCGACCACCGACTCCTGCGCCGAACCGCCGTTGACGAATTTGGCCGGTGCCAGGTTCTCCGCGCCGCCGCGGATCGGCCAACGCTTGTTGTACAGGTTGAACACCGGGTGCACCGACACCAGGTCCATGTGCGCGTCGTAGAACGCGTCGAGCGTTCCGACGTCACGCCAGTACCCGTGGTCGCGCTCGGTGGCGCCGGGCACCTCGTTGTTGCTGAAGTCGTACACCGAGGCCATGCCGTCGGCCACCAGGCGCGGGATGATGTCGCCGCCCATGTCGTGGTCGGAATGGTCGTCGTCGGCGTCGGCGCGGATCGCGTCGATCAGCACCTTGGTGGTGAAGATGTAGTTGCCCATCGAGACGAACGTCTGCTCGGGGTCGTCGGGGGTGCCCGGCGGGTCGGCCGGCTTCTCCACGAACTGCCGGATCCGGCCGGAATCGTCGGCGTCGATGCATCCGAACGCGGTCGCCTCGGTGCGCGGAACCCGGATGCCCGCCACGGTCGCGCCCGCGCCGCTTTCGATGTGGTGCTGCACCATCTGCTCGGGATCCATCCGGTACACGTGGTCGGCACCGAAGATCACGATGTAGTCGGGATCCTCGTCGTAGATCAGGTTCAGCGACTGGTAGATCGCGTCGGCCGAGCCGGTGTACCAGCGCGGCCCGAGGCGCTGCTGAGCCGGCACCGGGGTGATGTACTCCCCGGCCAATCCCGACAGCCGCCAATTCTGCGAGATGTGCCGGTCCAGCGAATGCGATTTGTATTGCGTCAGAACGCAGATCCGCAGATACCGGGCATTCACCAGGTTGGACAGCACGAAGTCGATCAGGCGGTAACCACCGCCGAAGGGAACCGCCGGCTTGGCGCGATCAGCCGTCAATGGGTACAGGCGCTTGCCCTCCCCGCCCGCCAGGACGATGCCCAGCACATGTGGCGCTTCCCTCATTCCTCAAACCTATCGGCACACAGCCGGATGCGGCTAGGTCAAACGCCGATTTGTACGCCGCCGCACAGCGGATATCGCCCCGTTTGGAGGCAGGGGTGCGCACACCCCACCGCACCACTACGGTGACGCTATGCGGGTGGCGATGATGACGCGGGAGTATCCGCCGGAGGTCTACGGCGGCGCCGGTGTCCACGTGACCGAACTCGTCGCCCAGCTGCGCAGACTGTGCGACGTCGACGTGCACTGCATGGGTGCGCCGCGTCCGGGCGTGACGGTCGCTCAACCCGATCCGGCGCTGCAGGGCGCCAACGCCGCACTGTCGACGCTGTCGACCGATCTGGTGATGGCCAACAGTGCTGCGGGGGCCGACATCGTGCACTCTCACACCTGGTACACCGGCATGGCCGGGCACGTCGCGGCGCTGCTGTATGGCATCCCGCATGTGGTGACCGCGCATTCGCTGGAACCGCTTCGGCCCTGGAAGGCCGAGCAGCTCGGCGGCGGCTACCGCGTCTCGTCGTGGGTGGAACGCACCGCGGTGGAGGCGGCCGACGCGGTCATCGCGGTCAGTTCCGGGATGCGCGAGGACGTGCTGCGGGTCTACCCGGCGCTCGACCCCAACCGGGTGCACGTCGTGAAGAACGGCATCGACACCGCCGCGTGGTACCCCGCCGCGCCGGATCCCGAGGACTCGGTACTCGCCGACCTCGGCGTGGATCCCAGCCGGCCGGTGGTGGCCTTCGTCGGTCGGATCACCCGGCAGAAGGGGGTCGCGCATCTGGTCGCGGCGGCACACCGCTTCGCGCCCGAGGCGCAGTTGGTGCTGTGCGCCGGAGCACCCGACACCCCCGAGATCGCCGCTGAGGTGTCGAACGCGGTGGATGAGTTGTCGGCCGCGCGATCCGGAGTGTTCTGGGTGCGCGAGATGCTGCCGATCGCGAAGATCCGCGAGATTCTGTCCGCTGCGACGGTCTTCGTGTGTCCGTCGGTGTACGAGCCGCTCGGCATCGTCAATCTTGAGGCCATGGCGTGCTCCACCGCGGTCGTCGCCTCAGACGTCGGCGGGATACCCGAGGTGGTCAGCGACGGGGTGACCGGCACCCTCGTGCACTACGACGCGGCCGCGTCGCAGGCGTTCGAGACCGATCTGGCCGACGCGGTGAACGCGCTGATCGCCGACCCCGACAAGGCGGATGCCTTCGGACGGGCCGGACGTCAGCGCTGCATCGACGAGTTCTCCTGGGCCCATATCGCCGAGCAGACCCTGGAGATCTACCGCAAGGTGTCGGCCTAGTTGTGATGTCCAGGGACGTTGTCCGGTTTGGTATCGGTGAGCCTGTGTGACAGGTGAAGGCCTCCGGTTGTGAAGTGG
>NZ_LZHW01000016.1 GCF_001667265.1 Mycobacterium sp. ACS4331
TTGGCCCCCCCCCCCCCCCCCCCCCCGCCCGACGGGCGGGCCGTTTGCGTCCCACGGCCACAACCCCCCGCGCGTGGGGGGGGGGGCGGCGCCGCGCGGGGCCGGCCCCCCGCACCGTCGTGACTAGGCGTCGGCGGTCGCAACATCGGTGGGCGCCGGCGTTCCCTCCGGGGCGTCCTCAGCCTGCTCTTCGGCGACCAGGATCAGCGAGATCTTGCCGCGGTTGTCGATGTCGGCGATCTCGACACGCAGCTTGTCGCCGACCTTGACCACGTCCTCGACCTTGGCGATGCGCTTGCCGCGACCGAGCTTCGAGATGTGCACCAGGCCGTCGCGACCCGGCAGCAGCGACACGAACGCACCGAAATCAGTGGTTTTGACGACCGTGCCGAGGAACCGCTCGCCGACCTTGGGCAGCTGCGGGTTGGCGATGGCGTTGATCTTGTCGATCGCGGCCTGCGCCGAGGCGCCGTCGGCGGCACCGACGAACACCGTGCCGTCGTCCTCGATCGAGATCGAGGCGCCGGTCTCCTCGGTGATGCCGTTGATGACCTTGCCCTTGGGCCCGATGACCTCGCCGATCTTGTCCACCGGCACCTTGATGGTGGTGATCCGGGGCGCGTACGGGCTCATCTCGTCGGGCTCATCGATGGCCTCGGCCATGACCTCGAGGATCGTGATGCGAGCGTCCTTGGCCTGCGCGAGGGCACCGGCCAGAACCTTCGAGGGGATTCCGTCGAGCTTGGTGTCCAACTGCAGCGCGGTGACGAAGTCCTTGGTGCCTGCGCACTTGAAGTCCATGTCGCCGAAGGCATCCTCGGCACCGAGGATGTCGGTCAGGGTGACGAACCGGCGCTCGACGGCTCCATCGACCTCGACGTCGTCGGACACCAGGCCCATCGCGATGCCCGCAACCGGAGCCTTCAGCGGCACACCGGCGTTGAGCAGCGACAGGGTCGAGGCGCACACCGAACCCATCGAGGTCGAACCGTTGGAGCCCAACGCCTCCGACACCTGACGGATCGCGTAGGGGAACTCCTCGACGCTCGGCAGCACCGGTACCAGGGCACGCTCGGCCAGGGCGCCGTGGCCGATCTCGCGGCGCTTCGGCGAGCCGACGCGGCCCGTCTCACCGGTGGAGAACGGCGGGAAGTTGTAGTGGTGCATGTAGCGCTTGCTGGTCTCGGGTCCCAGCGAGTCGACCTGCTGAGCCATCTTGACCATGTCGAGTGTGGTGACACCCATGATCTGGGTCTCGCCGCGCTCGAACAGCGCGCTGCCGTGCGCACGCGGGATGATCGCAACCTCGGCCGACAGCGCGCGAATGTCGGTGACGCCGCGGCCGTCGATGCGGAAGTGGTCGGTCAGGATGCGCTGGCGCACAAGCTTCTTCGTCAGCGACCGGTAGGCGGCGCCGATCTCCTTCTCGCGGCCCTCGAACTGGCCGGCCAGACGCTCGAGCACCTCGACCTTGATCTCGTCGGTGCGGTCATTGCGCTCGTTCTTGCCCGCAATGGTCAGCGCCTTCGACAACTCGTCGGTGGCCACCGAGGCCACCGCGTAGTAGACGTCGTCGGCGTACTCGGGGAACAGCGGGTACTCCGCGGTCTCCTTGCCGGCGGCGTCGTTGAGCGCCTGCTGCGCCTCGCACAGCACGCGGATGAACGGCTTGGCGGCCTCGAGGCCCTCGGCCACCACGGTCTCGGTGGGTGCACCTGCACCACCGGCGATGAGCTCGATGACGTTCTCGGTGGCCTCGGCCTCGACCATCATGATCGCGACGTCGTCACCGGCGATACGTCCCGCGACCACCATGTCGAACACGGCGCGCTCAAGCTGCTCGACCGTCGGGAACGCAACCCACTGGCCGTCGATCAGCGCGACGCGCACGCCACCGACCGGACCGGAGAACGGCAGGCCGGAGATCTGCGTGGACGCCGACGCGGCGTTGATCGCCAGCACGTCGTAGAGGTCCTTGGGGTCCAGGCTCAGGACGGTGACGACGACCTGGATCTCGTTGCGCAGGCCGTCGACGAACGTCGGGCGCAGCGGGCGGTCGATCAGGCGGCAGGTCAGGATCGCGTCCGTGGAGGGCCGGCCCTCACGGCGGAAGAACGAGCCGGGGATGCGGCCCGCGGCGTACATGCGCTCTTCGACGTCGATGGTCAACGGGAAGAAGTCGAAGTGGTCTTTGGGGGTCTTGCTGGCGGTCGTGGCGCTCAGCAGCATGGTCTCGTCGTCGAGGTAGGCGACGACGGCGCCGGCGGCCTGCTGGGCCAGCCGACCGGTCTCGAAGCGGATGGTGCGGGTGCCGAAGCTCCCGTTGTCAATGACGGCGGTCGACTCGAACACGCCCTCGTCGATTTCAGCAACAGACATGGATGTCCGCATGCCCTCTCTGGTTATTCAACTGTTTCGCGTCGTCACG
Source organism: Mycobacterium sp. ACS4331 (assembly GCF_001667265.1). Classification (GTDB taxonomy): domain Bacteria; phylum Actinomycetota; class Actinomycetes; order Mycobacteriales; family Mycobacteriaceae; genus Mycobacterium. The sequence goes on from NZ_LZHW01000016.1 coordinate 2,429, forward strand.
CGTCCAGGACCCCAGATGCGGCTACGGCCGTCGATCGAAGCGGTCGGATGTCAGATCCGGCCGCCACTACCGAAGACCGCCCACAAGTGGCAGGTCCTGTTCGTGACGCGCAGGGACGGTGCACGCGGTTGCGCGAACCGCACCGTGTGTTCTGCTTCTCGGCGTCGGCGCTGCCGACACTGGATACAGAACAGCCTCACTCTACACTGCTGACGTCCGGATTTCGGCAAACACGCAGGTCATCGGAGGTTGTCCACACAGACGGTGAACTGCCGCTGGGTGTAGGCGTAGCCGAGGCCGCTGCCGCACTGATCGACGCTGGCCACGTTCTTGAGGATCTGGGTGGCGCGCTGCCGGAACGGCACTGTCCGGTCCGCGCAGTCCACCCGTACCGCGTGCGTGCGGTGGTCGGGGTCCACGCTCATACAGCCGCCGACCACCCAGTCGATGTCCATGCACACGGTGGACTGATCGGCGAGTCCGCCGCGCTGGGAGTAGAACGAGTCGACGTCCGGCGGGCACTGCTGCGCCCCACCGGCGACCGTGGCCACCACCTTGTAATTGGATTCCGCGCTTCCGCAGGCCACCTCGGAGACTTCGGGTCGGTCGATCGCGCCGCCGACCCGCAGACAGTCGCCCACCGCGAAGTCGGCGGCCTTCGTCGATCCCGGGAACACCTCATCACCACAGCCCGCAGACCACAACGCCGCGATCACAAGGATCGCGGCGCAGCTGGCGGGCCGGTGGGTCAGCGACGCAGGCCCAGGCGCTCGATCAGAGAGCGGTAGCGCGCGACGTCGACCGCAGCGACATACTTCAGCAGGCGGCGACGGCGACCGACCAGCAGCAGCAGGCCGCGGCGCGAGTGGTGGTCGTGCTTGTGCTGCTTGAGGTGCTCGGTGAGGTCGGCGATGCGCTTGGTCAGCAGCGCGACCTGGGCCTCGGGAGAACCGGTGTCGGTCTCGTGCAGGCCGTAGCTGCTCAGGATCTCTTTTTTCTGCTCGGCGGTAAGCGCCACGAATTCACTCCATCAATCGGTCCGTGTCTGATGATGACCCCGTCAGGCGGGATCATGACGCGGCCACCACGGCCTGCAGCACACGTCAATGTCGGGCAGAAGTCTAGCAAGACCGCGACGTCAGACCGAATCGCGCAGAATCCCGCGGGCCTTCTCGGTGTCGCGCTCCATGGCCTTGATCAGGTCATCAACAGAGGAGAACTTCTCCTGACCCCGGATCCGGGCGACGAAATCGACCGCGACGTGCTGCCCGTACAGGTCGGCTGCGGTGTCGAGGACGAAGGCCTCGACCGTACGGGTGCGCCCGGAGAACGTGGGGTTGGTGCCCACCGACACCGCGGCCTGATAGCGCTCCCCCGGAGTGACGGTGCCCATCACGGGCCCATGCCCGAGCACCGTGAACCACGCGGCGTAGACACCGTCGGCGGGAATCGCGGAGTGCATCGGCGGTGCGACGTTCGCGGTGGGGAATCCGAGTCCGCGGCCCCGGCCGTCACCGCGCACCACCACACCCTCCACGCGATGCGGGCGGCCCAGTGCCTCGGCGGCGGCCACCACGTCGCCGGCGTCCACACAGGACCTGATGTAGGTGGAGGAGAACGTCACCGACTGCTGGTCATGGTGGTCGGTGACCAGCGACATCGCCTCGACGGCGAAGCCGAAGCGCTCCCCCGCCCGGCGCAGCAGGTCGACGTTGCCTGCGGCCTTCTTTCCGAACGTGAAGTTCTCGCCCACAACGACTTCGAGGACGTGCAGATGCTCCACCAGAAGTTCATGGATGTAGCGGTCCGGCGTGAGCTTCATGAAGTCCGCGGTGAAGGGCATCACCAGGAAGACGTCGACGCCCAGTTCCTCGGCCAGTTCCGCGCGCCGCGTCAGCGTCGTCAGCTGAGCGGGATGACTGCCGGGGAACACCACTTCCATGGGATGTGGGTCGAACGTCATCAACACCACCGGCACCCCGCGACTGCGTCCCGCCTTGACGGCGCGAGCGATCAGCTCGGCGTGTCCGCGGTGCACACCGTCGAACACGCCGATCGTGAGTACGCATCTGCCCCAGTCCGAGGGGATCTCGTCCTGTCCCCGCCACCGCTGCACGGGGTAAGCCTACGGTGCCACCGTCCGCGAGTCTGCGGTGGACACCAAATGCACACGTGGTGTTCCCCACCACGACCACCCCGCCACGCGTCCGTGGATGACCGGACGAGGCGAGGTCTGCCTAAACTCTAGGGTTGTGAGCCCCGACAGCGGCCCTGAGACTGGAGCGACCGATCTGACGACGGTCGCTCAGGACTACCTGAAGACCATCTGGACGGCGCAGGAGTGGTCACACGAGAAGGTGAGCACGAAGATGCTCGCCGAACGCATCGGGGTGTCAGCCAGCACGGCCTCGGAATCCATCCGCAAACTCTCCGAGCAGGGCCTGGTGCACCACGAGAAGTACGGCGCGGTGACGCTGACCGAGGCCGGCCGCAGCGCGGCCCTGGCGATGGTGCGCAGGCACCGCCTGCTGGAGACCTTCCTGGTCAACGAGCTCGGGTACAGCTGGGACGAGGTGCACGACGAGGCCGAAGTCCTCGAGCACGCGATCTCCGACCGCATGCTCGACCGCATGGACGCCAAACTCGGCCACCCGACCCGCGACCCGCACGGCGACCCGATCCCGGCCGCCGACGGGCAGGTGCCCACGCCCCCGGCCCGCCAGCTGTCGGCCTGCGACGACGGCGACGAGGGCACCGTCGCGCGGATCTCGGACGCCGACCCGGAGATGCTGCGCTACTTCGACACCGTCGGGATCAACCTGGACTCACGGGTGCGGGTGCTGGCGCGGCGCGACTTCGCCGGGATGATCTCGGTGGCCATCGAGAACGGCGAACCCTCTGCGGACGCCGAGGCCGTCACCGTCGAACTGGGCAGCCCAGCCGCACAGGCGATCTGGGTGACCGAACGGGCTTAGGCCGGATCCGCGTCGGCGGCGTAGACACCGAGCAGATCCCGCGCCGAGACAATGCCCACCAACGTCTCGCCGTCCTCCACGAGCAGATGCCGGATGTGTTTGTCGGTCATCCGCGCAGCGACTTCGTCGACGGTCGCGTCGGCGGCACACCACACCAGGTTCGTGCTCGCCACATCGGCGGCCCGCACGGTGGTGGGATCCTGACCGGCGGCCACCACGCGGGCGACGTCACGCTCGCTGAGCAGGGCCGTCGGCCGGGCCTGCGCCCCGACGATCACCGCGCCCACCTCGGCGTTGATGAGTGCCGCGGCGGCCGCTGCGACGGTCGCGTCGGACGGCACGCGCACCACCGCATCCCCAGTCAGATCTGCGACAGCGATTGATCCTGCGGCGGGAACTCCAGTCATATCTCCATGCTGGCACCGCGACCGCCGGCGGCACAGGGACCAAGGTCGTCGACCGCCGGGACCTCCGCCGCCGCCGCGCCCCCTGCTCAGCCCAGTGTCGCCGGCCGCACCACCACGACCGACTTGGTGCGCGCGCCCCGGTCCTCCAGCAGCGCCATCACCCGACCATCGGGGGCGACGGCGGCGTACACGCCCTCGATGCCGGCTTTGGGCAGCGGCCTGCCGTGGCTGACGTCCTCGACCTCGCGGCCCTCAAGGTCACGACGCGGGAACGCCAACAGGCAGGCCTCGTCGAGTGTGAGACTCAGCCGGGGTGACTCGGCCAGCTCCTCCAACGTCCGAGCCGACTCCAGTCCGAACTGCCCGACCCGGGTGCGGCGCAGCGCCGTCAGGTGCCCGCCCACACCGAGCGCGGTGCCGATGTCGCGCGCGAGCGCGCGGATGTAGGTGCCCGACGAGCAGTCCACCACCACGTCGACGTCGACGACGTCGGCACCCCGGCGGGTCTCGAGCACGTCGAATCGGTCGATGCTGACCCGGCGCGCCGCGAGTTCCACCGACTGCCCCTCACGCGCCAACTGGTAGGCACGCTTGCCGCCGATCTTGATCGCACTGACCGCCGAGGGCACCTGCTCGATGTCGCCACGCAGCTGCCCGACCGCCCCGGCGATGTCTGCGTCGGTGACGGCCGCGGCCGAAACCTCCTGCAGCAACTCTCCTTCGGCGTCATCGGTGGAGGTGGTCTGCCCCAGGCGGATGGTCGCGGCGTAGGTCTTGGAACTGCCCGCCACCAGGCCGAGGATCTTGGTGGCCCGCTCGATGCCGATGACGAGCACGCCGGTGGCCATCGGATCCAGCGTCCCGGCGTGGCCCACCTTACGGGTGCCGAAGAGTCGACGGCACCGTCCCACGACGTCATGGCTGGTCATACCCGGCGGCTTGTCGACGACGACGACTCCCGGGTCCGGCGCCGCGCTCACAGCACGATCGCCGTCAGCACCAGGCCCTCGGCCACCGACCAGCGTCCCTGCAGGGCGGTCAACGGGGGGCCGGACTCGGCGGCCGGATCGATCAGGATCCGCGACGTGAAGCCGCCCGCGGTTCCCGAGGCGTCCATCGCGAATGAGATGTGCGCGTCCTCGAATCCCAGCCAGCGGTGCGTCAGCGGATACCAGGCCTTGTACGTCGCCTCCTTGGCGCAGAACAGGATTCGATCCCAGTGCAGGTCGGCGGGCAGGGCTTCCAACTCCTCACGTTCCGCGTCGAGACTGATCGCGCCCAACACGCCATTGGGAAGCACGTCGTGGGGTTCGGCGTCGATGCCCACCGAACGCACCTCCGCCGACGGGGCGACGGCGGCACCGCGGTAGCCCTCGCAGTGCGTCAGGCTGCCGACCACGCCGGTGGGCCAGCATGGTTCACCCTTGTCACCCTTGAGGATCGGCACCGGCGGAACGCCGAGTTCGGCGAGCGCCAGCCTCGCGCAGTGCCGCACGGTGACGAACTCGTTGCGGCGCTTGGCCACCGATCTGGCCACCAGTGGTTCCTCGTCGGGCAGTGGCATCAGACCGGGGGGATCCGCGAACACCTCGGCGGACCGCACATCCCCGGGCGCGTCGGAGAGCAGCGCCGACAGCAGCGTCATGACCGGCGGCTCCGCAGCCGATCCCGAAACTTCTCCGAGGTCTCCCGCATCTCCGGGGTGATCATGAAGTGCCCGCCGAACTCGTTGAGGTAACCGGGGGCATACATGGGGTCGGGCAGCACCTGCCGCAACCATCGATACGGCTTGCGCCGCCGCCATTCTCGGGGGTAACCGACCGACACCTCCTCGAAGCGCACCCCGTCATACCAGGTGGTCCGCGGGATGTGCAGGTGGCCGTACACCGAGCAGATCGCGTTGTAGCGGGTGTGCCAGTCCTTGGTCGCCGTCGTTCCGCACCACAGCGAGAACTCCGGGTAGAACAGCACATCGCAGGGTTCGCGGACCAACGGGAAATGGTTGACCAGAACCGTCGGCGTCATCCAGTCGAGGTCCTCGAGCCTCTTCCTGGTGTGCTCCAGCCGGTCTCGGCACCACGCATCCTTGGTGGCATACGGTTCGCTCGAGAGCAGGAACTCGTCGGTGGCCACCACGTTGTTCTGCTTGGCGATCGCCAGGCCCTCGCCCTTGGTCGTCGCGCCATCGGGCAGGAACGTGTAGTCGTAGAGCAGGAACATCGGCACGATGGTCGCCGGACCGCCCTCATCGGTCCACACCGGGTACGGGTGCTCAGGCGTCACGACGCCCATCTCGTCGCACATGTTGACCAGGTAGTCGTACCGGGATCGGCCGAAGACCTGCACCGGGTCCTTGCCCGTGGTCCACAGTTCGTGATTGCCGGGCACCCAGATCACCTTCGCGAAACGGCGCCGCAGCAGGTCCAGGGACCACCTGATGTCGTCGGTACGCTCCGCGACGTCGCCCGCGACGATCAGCCAGTCGTCGGGCGTGGCGGGGTGGAGCGACTCCGTGACCGGCTTGTTGCCGGTGTGACCGGTGTGCAGATCGCTGACCGCCCAGAGCGTCGGGCGCGACCTGGTCGCAGACTCGTGTGTCACGACAATCCAGCCTAGGCGACGGCCGTGGCGCCTGCGCGAACCCACCGTCTGACCAACTAGAACATGTTCTCGTTTTTCCCTTGTACACTCCCCGCAGGGTCGGATGAGTCCACGAAGGGGTGTGATGGTCGCCAGAATGCGGTTGTTCGCGGCGCTGGGGGCGATGGTCGCCGCCGTTGTGATCGTGCTGCCGACGTCACCACCGGCGCTCGACGGGCACACGCGGGTCGCGCTGCGGTCCACCGATGCCCCAATGACCCCCACGGGTCCGGTCGTCAACATCACCGACCCAGAACCGTTCAACCCGTGCACCGACATCCCACTCGACGTCATCGACGGCCTGGGCCTGGGCTTCACGCCACCGGAGCAGGAGAACAGCCTGCGGTGCCACTACGACGCGGGCAACTATCAGATGGCGGTCGAGGCCTTCGTGTGGCGGACCTACGAGCAGTCCCTGCCCACCGACGCCGTCGAACTCGACATCGACGGCCACCGCGCCGCGCAGTTCTGGGTCATGAAGCCCACGGACTGGAACAACCGGTGGTGGATCACCTGCATGATCACGTTCCGGGCCAGTTACGGAGTCATCCAGCAGTCGCTGTTCTATTCACCGATCCACTCCCCCAACGGGCCGGACTGCATGCAGGAGAACCTCATGCGCGCCCACCAGTTGGTCCCGCACTACAAGTTCTGACCGGCCCCGCTTCGCCCACCCGTAGCCTGGCCGCATGACCGCGATCTCGGACGACTCCGCGCCCATCTCGGTGGCCGGCACTGCACGCCGGCGGGCCCGAGGACTGCTCAGCCGCCTGCTGCGCGTGCCCGCGCCGACCACCACCTACCAGGTTGCGCGCCATGTTCGGGTGCCGATGCGCGACGGCGTCGAACTGTTGGCCGACCACTACGCCCCCGACACCGCCGCGCCGGCCGGCACCCTGCTGGTCCGCTGCCCCTACGGTCGTGCGTTCCCGTTCTCGTCGCTGTACGCGACGGTGTACGCCGCCCGCGGCTACCACGTCGTGCTGCAGAGTGTGCGCGGCACCTTCGGTTCCGGCGGCGAGTTCGTCCCTCCCATCCACGAGGCCGCCGACGGTGCCGACACGGCGGCGTGGCTGCGCGAACAGGACTGGTACACCGGCTCCTTCGGCACGGTGGGGCTGTCGTATCTGGGCCAGACGCAGTGGGCTCTGCTGGAGGACCCGCCCGCGGACATGCGGGCCGCGGTCGTGGTGGTCGGCGTGCACGACTTCGCCGCGTCGTCCTGGGGCACCGGCGCCTTCGCCGCCAACGACTTCCTGGGCTGGAGCAATATGGTCAGCCATCAGGAGGAGCCCAACAAGCTGCGACTCGTGTTGAACCACCTGCGCTCCCGCAGGCAGGTCGCCCACGCGATCGGCCGGCCGCCGCTGGCCGCGTCGGGTCGCGCACTGCTGGCCCAGGGCGCCCCGTGGTGGGAGCAGTGGATCGAGCACCCGGATGTCGACGACCCGTTCTGGGACCGTTACAAGTTCTATGGCGGACTCGACCGGGCCGAGGTGCCCGTACTGCTGATGGGCGGTTGGCAGGACCTGTTCCTGGAGCAGACCATCGAGCAGTATCACCGCCTGCACGCCCGTGGCGTCGACGTGCAGTTGACCCTCGGTCCTTGGACGCACACCCACATGACGGGCCGCGCCGCGGGCACCGTGCTGCGCGAAAGCCTGGACTGGCTCGGCAGGCATCTGGGCGGCGAGCCCGGCGCAGACCGAGCACCGGTGCGCTACTTCGTCACCGGCGGGGGCGGCTGGCACGACGCGCCACAGTGGCCGCCGACGACCACGACCGACCACGTGCTGCACCTGGCATCGCCGAATCGGCTCGCCGACGTGGTCGGCGAGAGCGCCTCCGCGTCGTTCACGTTCGACCCGCAGCGACCGACGCCCACCGTGGGCGGTCGCCTGCTGGCACCGGGAGCGGGCCGACGCCGCGACGACACGCTGGCCGACCGCCACGACGTGCTCGCCTTCACCGGCGAACCGCTGACCAGCGATCTCCACGTCTACGGCGCGCCCGTGGTCGAACTCGACCACCAATCCGACAACCCGTATGTCGACCTGTTCGTCCGCGTCAGTGAGGTGGACCGAAAAGGGCGCTCCCGCAACATCAGTGATGGGTATCGGCGACTGGTGCGCACCGACCACGGCGATGTGGTGCGCATCGAACTCGACCAGATCGCGCATCGATTCGCCGCGGGTACCCGAATCCGGGTGCTGGTGGCCGGCGGATCATTCCCGCGCTACGCGCCCAACCTGGGCACCGGGGACGATCCCGCGCACGGCAGCCGCACGACACCGGCCACACACACCGTGCATCTGCGCGGCCGATCCCGGCTGCTGCTGCCGCAGGGACCGCGGCCCTAACCCACCGCCGTACGGACGCGGGCCGCGACCTGAGCCAGTTCGCCGGCGCTGTGCACCGAGGCGCCCGTCTCACCGGTCACCGGCAGGTCGACCCAACTCCGGCAGCCCCCGAACTCGGGTGAGCGCGGCACCCGCACGGGCACGGTGAGCGGACGAACGTCGACGACGAGCACCGCAAGCCGGTGCTTGGGGCGGAAGTCCAGCCGATCGGCGCGCACCGACTCCTCGGTCCAGATGTGCAGGTCGTCGATCTCACCGATGTGGTCGGGTCGCTGCACGGCGATGACGTCGACGACCTTGGCTGCCGCCCGGACCACGACGGCGTCCTCGGTGCTGTCGACGGCCGCCGGAGCCAGCAGGTCGCGGTGTTCGGGCCGCACCCGGTCGGCATGGCTGTGCGCCACCGTCGGCATCAGCACGAATTCGTCCGCGCTGACCTCGAATCGCTTCTCACCGATGCCACCCTTGCGCAGCAGCACGGTCTGGCGACCGTCCAGGAGTGCGTGGACGGCCGCACTCCACTCCTTGAGCGCGGCGGTCACGCGGGCGCGCCACCGCGGGCCGCGATCCGGGCCCGCACCTCGGGACGGCGCAGCGGCGGCACGGTCTTGGGCGGTTGCCGCCGCGGCGGCAGCGCGTCGAGGAGTCGGTGCGTCGCGGCCGTCACGTCGACCACCGCGGCTTCGAAGGCCGCGGCGTTGGCCTCCGATGGTCGGGTGACGCCGCTGACCTTGCGGACGTACTGGCGCGCGGCCGCCTCGATCTCCGCGGGCGTGGCCGCGGGTTCCAGGCCGCGCAGTTCGGTGATGTTCCGGCACATGGGCACCAAGGTAAGCGCGTTGCGTCCCGGCGGCTACCGTCAGTGTTCATGACTGGCGCCAACGCATCTGAAGTCCTGCTCGTCGACACCACCGACCGGGTCCGCACACTGACTCTGAACCGGCCCATGTCGCGCAATGCGCTGTCGGCCGCGCTGCGCACCGAACTGTTCACCGCGCTCGCCGACGCCGGCCGCGACGACGATGTCGACGTCATCATCCTCACCGGCGCCGACCCGGTGTTCTGCGCAGGCCTGGACCTCAAGGAACTCGGCGACACCACCGACCTGCCGGACATCTCGCCCAAGTGGCCCGACCTGGACAAGCCCGTGATCGGCGCGATCAACGGCCCAGCCGTGACCGGCGGCCTGGAGTTGGCACTGTACTGCGATGTCCTGATCGCCTCGGAGAAGGCCGCCTTCGCCGACACCCACGCCCGCGTCGGTCTGCTGCCCACCTGGGGGCTGTCGGTGCGGTTGCCGCAGAAGGTCGGGGTCGGCCTGGCTCGCAGAATGAGCCTGACCGGCGACTACCTGTCGGCGCAGGATGCGCTGCGCGCGGGTCTGGTGACCGAGGTGGTGCCGCACGAACAGCTTCTCGACGCGGCGCGGGCCGTCGCCACCTCGATCGTCGGCAACAACCAGAAGGCCGTGCGTGCCCTGCTGGACTCCTACCACCGCATCGACGGCGCGCAGACCAACGCCGCGCTCTGGATCGAGGCCGAGTCGGCGCGGACGTGGATGCGGACCGCCACCGGCGACGACATCGCCGCCAGTCGCGCGTCGGTGATCGACCGGGGCCGCTCACAGGTGCACTGAGTAATTCTGCTGGCGTGGGTGGGGCTGCGGCGATGTCACGATGGGTGCTGTGACACTGCCGCCCCTCGCTCAGCCGGGACCACCCGCCCCTCGACCCGCCGACACCGGCCGAGTCGTCGACATCATCCTCACCGTGCTGTTCCTCGGGGTGCTGCTCGCCGGATCAGCGTTCATCGGATACGTCACGCTCTTCGTGTACGCCATGGCCACAGATGGCTGCCACGGCCAATGCCGCCAGGAGTACCTCACGCCGGCCCTCCTCGTCCAGTGGGGCGGCATTGCGTTGGGAGTTGTGGTCGCCATCGGCGGCGTGATCCTGGGCGCCGTCAAACGCTGGCTCATGCTCGTGTGGCCGCTGGTCGGGATCGGACTTGTACTGGCGGCCACCGCGATCGCGTTCGCGCTCGTCAACTACGCGGTGGGCCGCTGACCCGGTTCACGCGGAATCACTTCGGCTTCGGCCCCTTCGGGAGAGGCTGGGTCGAGTAGTACCGCCCGTCGACGAAGTAATCCCGGTACCTGTTTCCGTCGATGTCGCTGTAGTCACACGTCGAATACGTGAAGGACCCCTGCTTGGACGTCACGTAGGTGCCGCCGTTGGCCGCTCTGCATTCACTCTTGATCGTGCTTTCCGACAATCGCCCGTTGCCGGGACCGCCTGGGATGTGCGCCCAGGCGTCTTCGGCAGTCTCGGCGTCGGTCCCTTCTCCGCGCGGCTTGAGCGGGACGAACTCGAGGCCGAGATGGTTGACCAGCTCAATTCGGACAGCGGAGGGCCCCGTCGGCGGTGACGGTGCCGTGTCGGACACCACGACGGACGTCAGACTGGACCCCACCACGGCCGCCACGGCCGAGCTCAGCGGGAACAGCAGGTGCGCGCGGTTCCTCCCCCGAGCACCGCGGCGGTTACGGTTGATCGTCATGTCCCTCCCCTCTGCCGAGTGAGGCCTCGGCGACGACGGCCCGCGGCGGTTGATCACCGGGGTCAGTACCCAGGCTGCTCGGCCCGCCGGCGATCGACATCGGGAGAAATCCCCCATTTCTGATCAGTCCACCGGCACGTTCTCGTCGCGGTACCATCTCGCAGCGTGATCCTCGCTGAACGTGAAGAGGAACTCAGTGAGCTCGCGACTCGGGCCGACAAGTCACGTGCGGGACAGGGCGGCATGGTGCTCGTCTGCGGCGAGTCCGGTTCGGGCAAGACGACATTCGTCGACAGGTTTCTGCACAGCTGGGCACACGCCGAGCGGATCCGGTGGGCGGCGTGTGACCCATTGCCGACGCCACGGCCACTGGGGCCGTTCCACGATCTCGCGGCTGACTTCGCCGAATCCACCCGGGAGGCGTTGAGCCACGGTCCCTTCGAGATCTGTGCGGCGGTCTTCGGCGAACTGGCCGCACAGCCGACCATCCTGGTCATCGACGACCTCCATTGGGCCGATCAGGCCACGGTTGACCTGCTCCGCCTGCTGCTGCGGCGAATCGGCCAGACGAATTCTCTGGTGATCGGGATCGTCCGCGACAACGAGATGTCCACAACACATCCGATGCGGCTGCTGCTCGGCGATGTGGCCCAGTCCCGCCTGGCGACCTCTATCACGTTGCCTCCCTTGAGTCTTGCGGCTGTCACCGAGCTGATCGGTGACCGTCACATCGATCCGCTCTGGTTGCACCGCACCACCGGCGGTAACGCGTTCTTTGTCTTCGAGATGCTCGACCACTCCGGCGATGAGCTCCCGGCGTCGGTGCGGGACTCGATCCTGTCCCGCACGGTCGGGCTCGACGCCGACGAGTGGGACCTGCTGCATCTGCTCGCCTGCGCACCCGGACCGATTCCCGGGTATCTGATCGCCCACCTCGGAATCACGGAGTCGACGCTGCGCACGCTGCACGAGGCCAACTTCGTCCGGCGCAGCGATCGCGGACTCGCCTTCCGACATGATCTGTGCCGCTTGGCGATTGCCAGCGTCATGCCGCCCGGTGCGGAAACGGCCATCCACCGGCGCATGATCCTGGCGTACCAGGCGGCGGCACAGGGTGATCCCGCCGTGCTCACGCATCACGCCGTCAGAGCCGGCGATCCGGACCTGACCAGACTGGCCGCCGCCGACGCCGGGCGCGTAGCGGCACGCTCTGGGGCGCACACCGAGGCCGCGGACTTCTACGAGATTGCGCTGACGCGAGGTGGCCCGGCGCCCAGTGCGGAGGCCGAGCTGCTCGAGCTGCTGGCCGACGAGTGTTACCTGACCGATCGATTGCCGGATGCGATCGCGGCCCGCCGCCGTGCGCTCCAGCTGCGTCAGAAGTCGGGCGCCTGGGAGGCCGCCAGCGGAAACCACCATGCCCTGGCGGTGTACGAGTCCCACAACACCAACCTGTCTGCGGCCGAACACCATGCGGCCCAATCGGTTTCCGTGCTTGAGGCCACTCGCGCGCAGGGAGGCTCGGTCGAATCGGCGCTTCTGGGGCAGGCACTCACCACGCAGGCGTATTTCGCCGTCCTCGGCGGTGATCTTCAGCGAGCAGCAACGTTGGTGTACCAGGCGGCGGAGTCCGCCGCGGTGGTCGGTGAACCCGCCCTCAACGCCCGTGTCGCCCTCATCGAGGGCTATCGAGGCGTCCTCGCCGGTGACGAAGCCGCGCGCGAAAGGATGCTGTCGAGCATCCGCTCAGCCGCCGACCTCTTCGAGGACGAGGTCTACTCACAGGCGGCGACCAGCCTGGCCTTCCTCGACATCGAACAACGCCGGTTCGACCGAGCGGCGGAGGTGCTGGAAGCGGGCTTGGCGCTGACCGAGGAGCGCGAGATCGCGCTCGGCCGCTCATGGCTGGTGGGGATGCGCAGCCGACTGCGGCTGCTCGTCGGGAACTGGGACGATGCGCTGGCCGACACCAGCGCCGTCCTCGACGGACCGAGCACACCTCTGGCCCGCATGCTCCCCCTTGTGGTTCGTGCGGTGATCGCGCTTCGACGCGACGGCGCGCGGCTGGACGGCATCGACCATGCGTGGCAGGCGCTGAGCCCGTTCGGTGAGCACCTCCGGTGCTTCACCGCGACCGCGATCGCTGAACGTGCCTGGCTGACGGGGATCCCCGACGACCGACTCGACGCCTGCCGCGCGCTGCTCGACAGCAGTCGGGTGCCGGGCCTGCCGATGGCGGCCGGTGAGCTGGCACTGTGGCTTCGCAACCTCGATCCCAGCTTCGACACGGATCGAGACGTCGGCCCGACGCGACTGGCTCTGGACGGCTCATTCGAGTCGGCAGCCGACGAATTCAACCGATTGGCCATGCCCTACGAGGCAGCGCTGTGCCTGGTGCAGTCCGGCGATGCGGACTTGATCCGCCGCGGGCTCGACGGGCTCGACCGGCTCGGCGCTGCCGCCGTCGCAGCGAAAGTCCGCCGAGATCTGCGAGCGGGTGGGATGACCGTCGTCCCCGCGCGCCGCACGACCACGACGCTGCACAACCCTGCCGGGCTGACCACCCGCCAGACCGAGGTGCTGCGCCTGATGCACCTCGGCCTGACCTACGCGGAGGTTGCCGCGCGGCTGCAGCTGTCCGTCAAGACCGTCGAACACCATGTGTCCGCGGTCATCTCCAAGCTCGGAGCCGCCAATCGGCGGGATGCCGTCCGGCGAGCCAGGGAGTTGGGGATGCTGGGTGAAGGTGACGCTTAGCCCGTCCCGGACACCAGCCAGCGGCCCGACCAGGTCCGCCAGCCCACGAACACCAGGCGCAGCACCATGAACGTCGACAGGCCGGCCCAGATGCCGCGCAGTCCCCAGTCGAACCCCAATGACAACCAGATCAGCGGCAGGAACCCGACCAGCGCGCTGACCAGTGTGGCGTTGCGCATGAACTTCGCATCGCCGGCGCCGAGCAGCACACCGTCGAGCGCGAAGACGATGCCCGCCACCGGCAGTTGGGCCACCAGGAACCACCACGGCACGCCGATGGCGTCCAGCACCGACTCGTCGGCCGTGAACAGTTTCGGGAACACCGCGGCCCCGCCGGCCAGGATCGCCGCCAGTGCGATCGCGGCGACCGCCGAGAACACCGTCACGCGCCGCGCCACCGACTTGGCATGCGGCAGGTGGCCGGCCCCGAGCGCCGCCCCGACCAGCGACTGGGCGGCGATGGCCAGCGAATCGAGCACCAGCGCAAGGAAACTCCACAGCTGCAGCACCACCTGATGGGCGGCGACGGCGGCCGCGCCGAAGCGGGCCGCCACCGCGGCGGCCGAGATGAAGCAGGCCTGGAACGCCAGGGACCGGACCAGCAGGTCGCGGGCCAGCACCAGCTGGGTGCGCAGGATCTGCGGGTCCATCCGCAGCGGCGCCCGCTCGGCCAGCAGCGCGCGGCAGAACAGCGCCGCGGCCAGCCACTGTCCGCACAGGTTGGCCACGGCTGAGCCCTCGAGTCCCAGCCGCGGCAGCCCCAGCCAGCCGTAGACCAGCAGTGGACACAGCACCGCCGAGACCGCGAAACCCGCGACCACGTACCGCAGCGGGCGGACGGCGTCCTGCACGCCGCGCATCCAGCCGTTGCCGGCCAGCGAGATCAGGATCGCCGGGGCACCGAGGATGGCGATCCGCAGCCACGGCAGGGCGGCCGCGGTGATGTCGCCGGATCCGGCGATGGCCGACACGATGGGACGCGCGAGCGCCTCGACGACGACGATGATCAGCAGCCCCAGCCCCACGGCCAGCCAGGTGGCCTGAACCCCCTCGCGCACCGCGGCGGCGCGATCACCCGCACCGAAGTGCCGGGCCGAACGGGCCGTCGTGCCGTACGAGAGGAACGTGCCCTGCGATGCCACGAGGCCGAGCACCAGGCCGCCGATCGCCAGACCCGCCAAAGCCATGGCGCCCAGTCGGCCGACCACCGCGATGTCGAACAGCAGGTAGAGGGGCTCGGCGGCGAGCACTCCGAGGGCGGGAAACGCCAGCCCGGCGATCGTCCTGCCGGTGGGAGGGCTCAGCGCCTCGTGGGGATCGGGGTTGTGGTCAGACAAGCGTCGTGCTCAGCCAAGCGCCGCGCGCAACTCTTCGACGACGTCGGCCGCTGCGCCCACGGTCGAGTACCCCGCGGCCAGGCGATGCCCGCCACCGCCGAAACGCATTGCGACCGTGGCCAAGTCGTAGGACTTGGCCCGCATGGAGACCGACCAGTGCTGCGGTTCGATCTCCTTGAAGACCACCGCGACCTCGGCCTGCTGTGCGGTGCGGACGATGTCGACGATGCTCTCGACCTCTTCGGGTCTGGCGGCGGCCCACTCGTCATACGGCACGATCGCGTACACCAGGCCGCGGCCGGCCGCGGCCTCGGGCACCAACTGCGCCGAGGCCAGCACGCGGGAGAGCATCGGCAGCCACGAGAACGGATGGGTGTCGAGCAGCGTGCGGCTGATGCCGGCGTTGTCGACCCCCAGTTCGACGAGACGAGCCGCCAACCGGTGCGCGCGGGGGGTGGCCCAGCGGAACGACCCGGTGTCGGTGGTCAGCCCCGCGTAGAGACAGTGTGCGACCAGCACGTCGATGGGTTTGTCCCAGGCGTCGAGCAGGTCGGCGATCAGCATCGTGGTCGAGTCTGCGGCGGGGTCGACGAAGTTGGCGGTGCCGAACAGCTGATTCGACGCGTGATGGTCGATGACCAGGACCTCCGGGTCCCCGTCGAGGAGGTGCCGCAGCGCCCCGAGACGGTTCACGCTCGGAATGTCGACCGTGACCACGAGGTCCGGGGTGTCCTGCACCCCGTTCGGCGGCACCAGCAGGTGACCACCGGGCAGGCTCTGCAGTGACTCGGGCAGCGCAGCCGGCGCGGCGAAACTCACCGCGACGTCCTTGCCGACCCGTTCGAGGGCCTGCGCCAGGGCCAATCCTGCGCCGATCGTGTCGGCGTCGGGGAAGACATGGGCCACCACGACGATGCGCTGGGCGGCGTCGAGCACCGCGGCGGCCGCTCGCGCGTCGACGCGGCGGCCCACTGCGGCTGGTTCAGTCTTCGGATCGATCGCCGTCACCGGTGTCCTCAGGGTCTGAGTCCTGCTCCGTCCCACTGACACGGTACGGGTCTGCGTCCCCCGCCGGCTTGGCACCCTCGCGGACCCTCGCCACATCGGCGTCGGCGGCCCGCGCACGCGCGAGCAGCTCCTCCATCCGCAGAGCGGCGTCGGGCACCGTGTCGCGCTCGAACGTCAGCGTCGGGGTGAACCGAACGCCCGTTGCGGCACCGACTTTCGCGCGGAGCACACCCTTGGCGCGATCCAGTGCGGCCGCGGCCCCGGCGTAGTCCGGGTCCTCGTCGAGGCTGCGGCCCAACACCGTGTAGTAGAGCGTGGCGTCGTGCAGATCGCCGGTCACCTTGGCGTCGGTGATCGTCACACCCGCCAAGCGGGGATCCTTGATCTCGTACTCGATGGCCGAGGCGACGATCGTGGAGATCCGCTTGGCGAGCCGGCGGGCACGTGCCGGATCAGCCACTAGACGCGCTCTTTCTCGACGAGCTCATAGGTCTCGATGACGTCGCCTTCCTTGATGTCGCTGTACGTCAGGGTCAGACCACATTCGTAACCCTCGCGCACCTCGGTCGCGTCGTCCTTCTCGCGCTTGAGCGAGGAGACCGTGAGGTTCTCGGCGATCACGATGTTGTCGCGAAGCAGTCGAGCCTTGGCGTTGCGGCGCATGATTCCGGACTGAACCAGGCAGCCGGCGATGTTGCCGACCTTGGACGACCGGAAGATCGCGCGGATCTCGGCGCGGCCCAGTTCCTTCTCCTCGTACACCGGCTTGAGCAGGCCCTTGAGCGCGCTCTCGATCTCGTCGATCGCCTGGTAGATGACGGAGTAGTACCGGATGTCGACACCCTCGCGGTTGGCCAGTTCAGTGGCCTTGCCCTCCGCGCGGACGTTGAAGCCGATGATGATCGCATCCGAGGCCGACGCCAGGTTGACGTTGGTCTCGGTGACACCGCCGACGCCGCGGTCGATGACACGCAGTTCGACCTCGTCGTCGATCTGAATCCCCAGCAGGGCCTCCTCCAGCGCCTCCACGGTGCCGGAGTTGTCGCCCTTGAGGATCAGGTTGAGCTGACTGGTCTCCTTCAGCGCCGCATCGAGATCGTCGAGGCTGATCCGCTTGCGCGAGCGCGCGGCCAGCGCATTGCGCTTGCGGGCGCTGCGCCGATCGGCGATCTGGCGGGCGATCCGGTCCTCGTCGACGACGAGCAGGTTGTCACCGGCACCCGGCACCGACGTGAAGCCGATGACCTGGACCGGACGCGACGGCAGCGCCTCTTCGACGTCGTCGCCGTGCTCGTCGACCATGCGCCGCACGCGCCCGTAGGCGTCGCCGGCCACAATCGAGTCCCCGACCCGCAGCGTGCCGCGCTGGATGAGGACGGTGGCCACCGGGCCACGACCACGGTCCAGGTGCGCCTCGATGGCCACACCCTGGGCCTCCATGTCGGGGTTGGCCCGCAGGTCCAGTGCCGCATCCGCGGTGAGCAGGACAGCCTCGAGCAGGTGGTCGATGTTGGTGCCCTGCTTCGCCGAGATGTCGACGAACATGGTGTCGCCGCCGAAGTCCTCGGCCACCAGGTTGTACTCGGTGAGCTGCGCCCGGATCTTCGCCGGGTCGGCGCCCTCCTTGTCGATCTTGTTCACCGCGACCACGATCGGCACATCGGCGGCCTGCGCGTGGTTGATGGCCTCCACCGTCTGCGGCATGACGCCGTCGTCGGCCGCGACCACCAGGATCGCGATGTCGGTGGCCTTCGCACCGCGGGCACGCATGGCGGTGAACGCCTCGTGACCGGGGGTGTCGATGAAGGTGATCAGGCGCTCGGCGCCGTCATGCTCGACGCTGACCTGGTAGGCACCGATGTGCTGGGTGATGCCGCCGGCCTCGCCCTCACGCACGTTGGCCTTGCGGATCGTGTCGAGCAGTCGGGTCTTGCCGTGGTCGACGTGACCCATGACCGTGACGACCGGGGGACGCTGCTCGAGGTCCTCCTCACCGCCCTCGTCCTCGCCGTAGGTCAGGTCGAACGACTCGAGCAGTTCGCGATCCTCGTCCTCGGGCGAGACGACCTGAACCTTGTAGTTCATCTCGCTGCCGAGCAGTTCGAGGGTGTCGTCGCCGACCGACTGCGTGGCGGTCACCATCTCACCGAGGTTGAACAGCGCCTGCACCAGCGAGGCCGGGTTGGCGTTGATCTTCTCGGCGAAGTCGGACAGCGATGCGCCCCGCGCCAGGCGGATGACCTCGCCGTTGCCGTGCGGCAACCGCACGCCACCGACGACGGGGGCCTGCATGTTCTCGTATTCGGCGCGTTTCGCCCGCTTCGACTTGCGACCCCGCTTGGGGGCACCGCCGGGACGGCCGAACGCACCCGCGGCACCGCCGCGC
>NZ_LZHW01000017.1 GCF_001667265.1 Mycobacterium sp. ACS4331
CCCACTTCCCGCGAGCTCCCCCCACTTCCCGCGAGCTCCCCCCACTTCCCGCGAGCGTGCATGTCTCCGCTCGACACGCCGCGTCAGGACCGTGTTCTGCGCACGCTCACGCCGCCGAAGCCTCCAATGCGGCGGCAATGCGGTGCACCGTCGCGTCCGGGGTCCGCCGCACATCGACATCGACCAGGGACACCAGCGTCCACTTCATCTCCTCCAGCGCGGCCCGTTTTCGGCGATCACGGCGGAACGCCTCTGGGTTGCTGTGCCACGCGAACCCGTCGTACTCCACCGCCACCTTCTGCGCGGGCCAGGCGAAATCCAGGCGCCACAGGTTCCCGTGAAAGTCAACGATCTCGTATTGGAGAACGGGGGCGGGCAGCCCTCTGTCATGCATGATGAGGCGGGATTCGCTCTCCATTGCGGACTCGGCCAGGGGTGAGGCCAGCTCCAACAGTTTGCGCACGTTGACGATCCGCCGCCGGCCCGCCTGCAGTTGCGCGGCACGCAGCAGATCGGCGCGGTCGCATGTGCTGCTGCGCAGCGCGGCGTCCAGCGTGGCCAGCGCTCGTGGACGGCGCAGTGATCGCGCGACCTCGATCGCCGTCCATGCCGGCGCGGTGGCAAGTCTGCCGTCGACCGTCGCCAGCGGCGCACCCTCACGCCGATGCACCACGAGCCCGTCACTGGAGCGCAGCTGATGGCCCAACGGAGTGAGAACGTGCAGATCCCGCGTCTCCTCGGTGTCGAAACCGTATGCCGCAGAGGCGGTTCCGAGACAGATCGGCACGGGTTCACCTGCGCGCAGATCCAGGCCGGCCAGCCGAATGTGGTTGTCGACCTCGCCTCGCGCATACACTCCCGTCCACACCGGCACGAACAGTCCGGAGGCCACACCCGACTCGAACCGCGCTCGGCCGACGACGGCCTTCAGCTGACCTGTCTGGGCTACACCACCCTGCGATGCGAACAGTCGATCAAGTGCCTCATCCATGTGAGGAGGCTGCAGTCGCGACATCGGTCGCGGTATTCAGCCTGATCGGGTCTGTGGACAACTCCACGAGCGTGCGCGGAACACGGTCTGAGCGCGGCGTGTCCGCCGGAGACACGCACGCTCGCGAGGAGAAAGTCCGAGAAAGGGGCGTCGGAGTTCTGTCCTCAGCGGCGACGATAAGGATGTGAGCGCCGAATCGGATCAGACGGACGCTCCACGGCGACTGCTTGCGCTCTACGACGAGGCCCTGCCCACGGTCTACGGGTACTTCGTCCGGCGCTGCGGCGACCGTGGGACGTGCGAAGACCTGACGTCGGAGACCTTCCTGGCGGCCATGGACGCCGCACGCAGGAAGGATCCGCCCCCGATCGGCCTGCCCTGGCTGATGGGTGTGGCGCGACACAAACTGGCCGACCACTATCGCCGCGGCCTGGACCGGTTCACCACACCGGTGTCCGATCCGCCGGAACAGCCGGCCACGGACCACTGGGACGCCGAACTCGACCGCATCGTGGCCGAGAGCGTCCTGGCACGACTGTCCGAGCCGCATCGCGCTGTGCTGGCGCTGCGGTATCTGGACGACCGCTCGGTGCCCGAGTGCGCCGATGCGCTCGGACGCACCGTGCACGCCACCGAGGCCCTCCTGGTCCGCGCCAGGCGCGCCTTCCGGGCGCAGTACCCCGAAGTCCAGCACCCGGAAGGAGGAGCGTCATGACTCACGACCCGCTGAGCGTGCTGCGCGACGGCGACGTTCCGGTCCGACCGGACCCGGAGTTCGCGGCGCGCCTGCGCAGGCGTCTGGAGTCGGCCCTGTCCCTGCCCCACGGAACCGAAGGAGTCACCATGAGCGGCACCGCATCTGCACTCGAAGACCTCACGACAGACCACACCCTGCCCCGCCCCGCGGTCCTGCCCTACCTGACCGTTTCCGACGCGCGTGCGGCGCTGCGCTGGTACGCCGACGTGCTGGGCGCCTCGGTCGTCTCCGAACCCGTGGTCATGGCCGACGGCCGCATCGGCCACGCCGAACTCGCCCTGGCCGGCGGGACGCTGTACCTGGCCGACGAGTACCCCGAGATCGGGCTGCGCGCGCCCGCGCCGGGCGCGGTGTCGGTGAGCCTGATGCTGCCGGTCGACGACACGGACGCCGCACTGCGCCGGGCTCGTGACCACGGCGGGCGCGTCGAACGCGAACCCTATGAGGACCACGGATCGCGCAGCGCGAGCATCGTCGACCCGTTCGGCCATCGCTGGATGCTGACGGGGCCGTTGACCGGTGCCACCACGACCATCAAGCACGGCGACGTCGGGTACGTGGCGGTGTGGACGCCCGACGCCACGCGCGCCGCCGCGTTCTACGGCCACGTCCTGGGCTGGACGTACGACCCTGCGACGCACCAGATCACCAACACGACAGCACCCATCGGGATCTTCGAAGCGCCCGAGCGCCACACGCTGTTCTGCTGCTACGCCGTCACCGACCTCGACGGCACGCGCGAGTCGATCCAGGCGGGCGGCGGCACCGTCGGCACCGTGCGGGAGTTCGACTTCGGCACGGTCCTGGACGCGACCGATCCGCAGGGCGCGCCGTTCGCGGTGTTCGTGCCCGCGCCGACGACTCCCCGGCCCGAACTGAACGGTGCTGGGCCAGGCGAACTCTCGTACATCACCTACGAGGTCGCCGATTCGGCGGCATTCCGGGCGTTCTTCTCCCGCGTGCTGTTCTGGACCTATCAGCCCGGCCGCATCGAGGACGGCTGGCAGGTCGACGGCACCCACCCCATGGCCGGCATCTCGGGCGGCCACCCGCAGGCCGTGACGGTGCCGATGTGGACCGTCGCCGACATCGACGCCGCGGTCACGCGGGTCCGCGAGGCCGGGGGCTCCGTGCTGCAGGAACCCAGCCGTCAGCCCTACGGCCGGATGGCGGAGTGCACCGACGACCAGGGCGGCCGGTTCTACCTCGGCGAGTTCTGAATCTCCCACCCGCGAGCGTGCGCAGATCACGGGCTGAGCGCGGCGTGTCGGCCGGCGACACGCACGCTCGCGGGGGGATCAGCCCACGCGGGGGATCAGCCTTCGCGGGGGATCAGCCCAGGACGTCGGAGATCGGTGCGCCCGCGGCGATCTTGGCCCGCACCTTCATGACCTTGCCGGGCATGCCGCCGCCGACCACACCGGCCACCACGCCGTCGCGTTCGTAGTAGGCCAGGAACTTACGGCCGTCGTCCTCGACGATGTGGACGATGTCGTCGGCCTCGGGCTCGCCGAGACACTGGATCTTGACGTCGTACTGATCGCTCCAGAAGTAGGGCACGACGACGGCCTCGGACGGCTCCCTGCCCAGCAGCGCCGGCACCAGAACGCGCGCCTGCTCGGCGACGTTGCTCCAATGCTCCACGCGGGCTTGATGTCCCGTGGCGTCCTTCCACGACGCGACGTCACCGAGCGCCCACACGTGGGGGGCGCTGGTGCGTCCGACGTTGTCGCACACGATGCCGTTGTCGATGTCGATGCCGCTGCCCTCGAGCCAGTCGGTGGCCGGCCGCGAACCGATGCCCACCACCACGAGATCGGCGTCGACCTCGGTGCCGTCCGTCAGGGTCACCCGCTGCACCGCGGCATCGCCGGCCACACCGGAGACTCCGACACCCGTGCGCACGTCCACACCCTCGGCGCGGTGCAGCCGGCTCACCAGGGCGCCGATCTGAGCGCCGAGCACCGACGCAAGCGGTTCGGGCTGGGGCTCCACGAGCACGGCCTCGACGCCCAGTTTGCGCAGGCTGGCCGCGACCTCGCAGCCGATGAATCCGGCGCCGATGATCACCGCGCGGCGGGCCGACGCGGCCTGCTCGCGCAACTTGCGGCTCTCGTCGTAATTGCGCAGCACATGGATGCCCTCAAGATCGGGGAACGACGGGATCCGCTTGGGCACCAGGCCAGTTGCGACGATGAGCTCGTCGTACTCGAGCGTGCTGCCGTCGGCCAGCGTCACGGTCTTGGCGGCGGTGTCGACGGCCGTGGCCGCCGAGCCCAACCGCAGCGTGATGTTGTTCTCGTCGTAGAACTCGCGCGGCTTCAGCAGGACGGCGTCGAGATCGTGGTCGTCGGCGTGCAACGCGTCCTTCGACAGCGGCGGCCGGTCGTAGGGCAGATGCACCTCGTCACTGACGATGGTGATCTCACCGGCGAACTCCGCGCGACGCAACTGCTCGGCTGTCCGCGACGCGGCCAGGCCCCCGCCCACGATGACGATCTTCTCGGTGCTCACGAGGACTGTTCTTACACGATGGACGCGCTCTCGGGGACGCCACCCCTTGTCACTGCGACCAGCGTGCCCTGTCGATGATGTTGGACAACACCACGATGCTCTCGCTGCGTTCGATGTCGGCGCTGGAGCGGATGCGCTCCAGCGCGGTCTCCAGGTGGCGCATGTCGCGGGCCAGCACGTGCAGGATCGCGTCGGACGTGCCGGTCACTGTCGCGGCGCTGACCACCTCCGGGATGTCCACCCAGGCACGGCGCAGCTGGTCGGGCGCGATGGTGCCGTGACAGTAGACCTGGACGTAGGCCTCGGTGGTCCAGCCCAGCGCATTGCGGTCGATTACGGTGGTGAAGCCACGGATGACGCCCGCCTCGAGCATGCGGTCCACCCGGCGTTTGACGGCCGGCGCGGACAGGTTGACGCGCTCGCCGATCTCGGCGTAGGTGGCCCGGGCGTGCTCGGCGAGCTCGGTGAGGATCTGCTCGTCGGTCTCGTCCAGACGGTCCACAGGAATCGACTCCCCCATCGTGCGCAACAGATCGCGTCCATACGCCCATTTGCACAACAGATCATACGCCTACGCGCAATATCCGTTGATTGATTGCATCATTTGCCGTCAATACCATCGATTCATGACGGTTTCCGACGCCTGCCCCGCCGCGATCGCCGCCCACGCCGAGCCCACGACCGTCCGCACCGCGCGCGTGCGGCGCTACGCCATGACCCCGCCGACCCATTTCGCGGTGGAGTACGCCATCAACCCCTGGATGGACACCAGCACCCCGGTCGACACCGGGCTCGCCCTCAGACAGTGGGACTCCCTGCGACAGATCTACCTCGACCTCGGACACTCGGTGGAACTCGTCGATCCCCTGCCCGGGCTTCCCGACATGGTCTATGCGGCCAACGGCGGACTCATCGTGGGCGACCGCGCGGTGGTCGCCCGCTTCAAGTTCGCCCAGCGCGCGGATGAGGCGCGTGCCTACGCCGACTGGATGACGGCCCGCGGATATCCACCCGTGAGCACCCAACACATCAACGAGGGCCAAGGCGATCTGCTGGTGGTCGGCTCGATCATTCTGGCGGGCACCGGCTTTCGCACCGACGAGGCCGCCCACGCCGAGATCGCGACCGCCTTCGGACTGCCGGTGGTCACCCTGGAACTGGTCGACCCGCGGTTCTATCACCTCGACACCGCGCTGGCGGTGCTCGACGACACCACCGTCGCCTACTACCCGCCCGCCTTCACGCCACCGTCCCGTGCGCGCCTGCTGGAGCTGTTCCCCACGGCGATCGAGGTCGCCACGCCCGACGCCTACGCACTGGGTCTCAACGCCGTCTCCGATGGGCGGCACGTCGTACATCCCGCCGCGGCGACCGGGTTCGCCGCTCAGCTGCGCGACGCGGGTTTCGAGCCCATCGGCGTGGATCTGTCGGAGCTGCTCAAGGGCGGCGGATCGGTGAAATGCTGCACGTTGGAGGTGTATTCGTGACCATCCTGGATGACGTGACGGAGACGGCGGACACTGGGCCCAGCGCCGCCACCCGTGCTGCGATCGACGTGGAGGCGCGCCACACCGCGCACAACTACTCCCCGCTGCCGGTCGTGGCCTCCTCGGCCGAAGGCGCCTGGATCACCGACATCGACGGCCACCGCCACCTCGACTGCCTGGCTGCGTATTCCGCGGTGAACTTCGGCCACCGCCACCCGCGGATCGTGGCCGCCGCGCACGCCCAGCTCGACGCCGTGACGCTGGTCAGCCGCGCCTTCCACTCCGACCGTCTGGGTCCCTTCTGCGCTTCGCTGGCCCAGCTGTGCGGCAAGGATCTGGTGCTGCCGATGAACAGCGGCGCCGAGGCCGTCGAGAGCGGCCTCAAGGTGGCCCGCAAGTGGGGGGCGGACATCAAGGGCGTGCCCGTCGACGCCGCCAACATCGTGGTGGCACGGAACAACTTCCACGGCCGGACCATCAGCATCGTCAGCTTCTCGTCCGACCCGCTGGCCCGCGGTGGCTTCGGCCCGTTCACCCCTGGATTCCGGACCGTGCCGTTCGGCGACGCCGACGCCGTCGCGGCCGCAGTCGACGACGACACCGTCGCGGTGCTGCTCGAGCCCATCCAGGGTGAGGCCGGGATCATCGTCCCGCCCGCGGACTTCCTGCCTCGCGTCCGCCGGATCTGCACCGAGCGCAACGTGCTGCTGATCGCCGACGAGATCCAGTCCGGACTGGCACGCACCGGGCGCACGTTCGCATGTGACCACTGGGATGTGGTGCCCGATATGTACCTGCTGGGCAAGGCTTTGGGCGGCGGTGTGATCCCGCTGTCGGCGGTGGTGGCCGACGCCGACGTGCTCGGGGTGCTGCACCCCGGCGAGCACGGGTCCACCTTCGGTGGCAATCCCCTGGCCGCGGCGATCGGATCCACCGTCGTCGAGATGCTGGCGACCGGCGAATTCCAGGCCCGCTCGGCCGAACTCGGCGCCCACCTGCACACGCGCCTGCGCGCGCTGATCGGCCATGGCGTGCACGACGTTCGCGGCCTGGGCCTGTGGGCCGGGGTCGACATCGACCCCGTTCTGGGTACGGGTAAGCAGATCAGCCTCGCGCTGGCCGCGCGCCGAGTGCTGGTCAAGGACACCCACGGTTCCACGCTGAGGTTCGCACCACCGATTGTCATCACCGAGGACGAGATCGACTGGGCGGTCGAGCAGTTCGCGGCCACGCTGGCCGATGCCGCAGTGCAGCAACCGAATCGAGCGGTCTAGGCGCCACGCTCATCCGGCATAAAACCGGGTGCCGGCGCTGTCGGCCTGAGCCTCAGTGCTTCATCACGCCGCGGTCCACGGCGATCTGCGACCCGGAGATGGACATCGACGTGTCACCGGCCAGCCAGGCCACCACGTCGGCGACCTCCTCGGGCGACATGAACTCCTGCAGACCCTTCTTACCATCGCGCGCAACGGGTTTGAACGGCATCGGGGCGAAGCTGTGCAGGAACTGGGGGTACTTGCCGAAGATCTCGGCCATGGCCTCGGGTTCGATCATGGGCGTGTCGATCGAGTACGGGTGGATCGAGTTGACCCGGATGCCGAACTCGCCGGCCTCGATGGCCAGCGCGTTGGTCAGCGCCACCAGGCCGTGCTTCGACGCCGCATAGTGCGCGTTGCCTGGGGTGGCCTTGAGCCCCGCCGAGGAGCTGACCACGATGATCGACCCGCCGTTGCCCGCCTCGATCATCGCCGGCAGTGCGGCCCGCAGCGTGCGCCACGTCCCGTTGAGGTTGACGTCGACCACGGTGTCCCACTGCTCTTCGGACATCTCCCAGATCCGGCCCCAACTCAGGATGCCCGCGTTGGCGACGACGATGTCGAGGCGGCCGAACTGCTCGATGCCGTCGGCGACGAGGAGCTGCTGTGCGGCGAGGTCACGGATGTCCACCTCGCGCGCCAGCACCTTGCGGCCCGCGGCCTCGACGAGGCGCACAGTCTCGGCGAGGTCCTCCGAGGTCGGCATCGGGTAGGTCACGGTGTCGGACACGGGCCCGCAGATGTCGAGGGCGATGATGTCGGCGCCCTCGGCGGCCAGCCGGACGGCATGCGCCCGGCCCTGACCGCGGGCCGCCCCGGTCACCAGGGCCACCCGTCCCAGCAGCGGTTCCGTGGGCATTCGGTGGTCCTTTCCTCGACGACTCGCGAGCCCAGGTTAGCAGCCGAACTGGAACGTGTTCCAAGCTCTGTCAGGACACTGGATCGCGGGTGATCGGGCAGGTCATGCAGTGCCCGCCACCGCGGCCGCGGCCCAGCTCGGCACCCACGATCGTGATCACCTCGACGCCGGCCCTGCGCAGCAGCGAGTTGGTGTGGGTGTTGCGGTCGTAGGCGAAGACCACCCCCGGTTCGACGGCCACCAGGTTGTTGCCGCTGTCCCACTGCTGCCGTTCGGAGTCGTACTTGGTGCCGCCGGTCTCCACCACGCGCAGCTCCGGGAGGCCCAGGGCCGCGGCCACGACCTCCACGAACGGCTTGTTCTCCTCGATGACCGCGACACCGGGTTCGGCGTCGTCGGGCACCAGGGTGAACGGCGCGATGTTGTCGACGATCTCGGGGTACACCGTCACCACATCCCGGTCGGCGAAGGTGAACACCGTGTCGAGGTGCATCGCCGCCCGCAGTTTCGGCATACCGGCCACAATCACCTTCTCGGCGACGTTGTTGGCGAACAGTTCGGTGGCCACCTGCGTGATGGCCTGGCGCGAGGTCCGCTCGCTCATTCCGATCAGCACCACTCCGTTGCCCGGGATCAGGACGTCGCCGCCCTCGAAAGTCGCCAGCCCCCAGGACTTCTCGGGGTCTCCCCACCAGACCGTGGAACCGACGAAGTCCGGGTGGAACTCGTAGATCGCCTTCATCAGCAGGGTCTCGTCGTGCCGCGCGGGCCAGAACAGCGGGTTCAACGTCAGGCCGCCGTAGATCCAGCACGTGGTGTCACGCGTGTAGAGCGTGTTCGGCAGTGGCGGCATGAGGTATTCGGTGACCCCGGTGTCCTCGCGGGCCAACGCGCGGTATCCGCGGCCGAGGTCGGGGGGAAGGTCCCGCGTGGACATCCCGCCGATGAGGAAATCGGTGAGGCGCCGCGGCACGAGTTCGTCGAGGAACGCCCGGGTTTCGTCGACCAGGCCCAACCCGACTTCGTTGGGCACGATCTTGCGGTCCAGAAGCCAGTCCCTGGCCTCGGGCATCTCCATGGTCTCGGTCAGCAGGTCGTGCAGTTCGACGACCTCGACACCGCGGTCGCGCATCTTGTCCATGAAGTCGAAGTGGTCACGCCTGGCGTTCTGCACCCACAGGACGTCGTCGAACAGCAGGGCGTCACAGTTCGTCGGGGTCAGTCGCTCATGCGCCAGCCCCGGTGAGCACACCAGGACCTTGCGCAGGGTGCCGACTTCGGAGTGGACACCGTAGGTGTCGGACGGTCTGCTCATACGTCGTCCTCTCTAGATCTGGATGGAACCGGACACAAGGCCGTACACCCCGGCGATCGCACCGGCGACGATCACCAGGAACAGCAGCAGTTCAACCGGACGGAACACCCGCAGCCCGCGCTGCCTGCGGGCCATCCAATACAGCAGCGCGCCAGGCGCATAGAGGATGCAGGACAACAGCAGATGGTCCAGACCGGCCGCATACACGAGGAACAGCGTGTAGAAGGTCGCAATCGCGGCGATGATCATGTCCGGCACAAGTGAGCGCCGGTCGTCATACGTCTCGCGGGTGATGGTCAGCTTCAACGCATAGCCGGCGGCCAGCAGATACGGGATCAACGCCAGCGCCGCGGTCAGGTCCAGCATGAAATCGAGGGCGTTGTCGGAGAACAACAGCAGGAGCAGCAGCAGCTGCACCAGTCCGCCCGCCATGATGAGTGCGTTGACGGGTGCGCCGTTGGCGTTCTCGCGCGCCAGGAAACGGGGCATGTCGTCGGATTTGGCGGGAATGTAGAGGATCTCAGCGGCCATCAGCGTCCAGGCCAGATAGGCGCCCAGCACCGACAGGATGACACCGAGCCGGATCAGCACGGAACCCCAGGGGCCGACGACGGACTCCAACACCGATGCCATCGACGGTTGCGGCGTCTCGGCCAACTCCGACTGCGACATCACGCCGTACGACGACAGGGTCACCAGCATGAACACCGAGAGCACCGCCAGGAAGCCGATCACCGTGGCACGACCCACGTCGGCGCGCTTGCGGGCGAACCGGGAGTAGACGCTCGCGCCCTCGATGCCGAGGAACACGAAAACCGTGATCAGCATCGTGCCCTTGGCCTGCTCGAAGAGCGAGGCCCAGGAGTAGTCTCCGTCTCCGCCCCAGAAGTTTCCGGTGAAGACGTCGGCTTTGAACGCGATGCCGACGATCAGGATGAACATCAGGATCGGGACGACCTTGGCCCAGGTCGCGATCCGGTTGATGATCGCGGCCTCCTTGACCCCGCGCAGGATCAGGTAGAAGAACAGCCACACCCCGATCGAGGAGATCACCACCGCGATCACGGTGGAACCGTCGCCGAGGGCCGGGAACAGCGCCGGGAACAGCGAACCCAGCGTGGCCATGATGAGCACCCAGTAGGAGGTGTTGCCCGCACATGCCGACGCCCAGAATCCGAACGCCGAGTTGAATCCCACATAGTCGCCGAAACCCGCCTTGGCGTAGGCGAAGATGCCGGCGTCCAGGTCGGGCTTGCGTGAGGCCAAGCGCTGGAAGACGAACGCCAGCATCAGCATTCCGGCGCCGGCGATGGTCCAGGCGATCAGCGCGCCGGCCACCCCGGCCTCGGTGGCGAAGCGGCGGGGCAGAAGGAAGACGCCGGATCCGATCATCGATCCGACCACCATGGCGGTCAGTGTCGGCAGGCTGACCTTGTTGTCGGTGTGCTGCTTCTCGGTGGTGCTCATGACGCCCCTTCCGAATCGGGATCAGGCTGTGCGGCAATGACTCTGAATCCGGTGAACCCGTACAGCACGCTGAGCGCCGGGCTGAAGATGTTGAAGAACGCAAACGGCAGATACGCCAGCGTGGAGACCCCCAGCACCGCACTCATGAACGCGCCGCAGGAGTTCCACGGGACCAGCGGTGAGGTCACGGTCGCACTGTCGGCGGCAAGCCGGGACAGATTCTGCGGCGCCAGACCGCGATTGGCGAACTCAGCGCGGAACATCCGGCTCGGCAGCACCAGGGCGATGTACTGGTCCCCCGCCACCACGTTGAGGCCGAAGCCGAAGCCGAACACCGTCAGGTAGAGCCTGCCGCGGCCCTTCGCCTTCGCGATCGCGGGCAGCACGATGCGATCGATCAGCCCCAACTCCTCCAGCAGCGCGCCGAAGGTCACGGCCGCGATGATGAGCCAGATGGTCAGCAGCATGCTGTCCATGCCGCCGCGGGACAGCAGACTGTCGATCTCCCCGATGCCCGAGTTCATGCTGAACCCATTGGCCATGGTGGTCCAGACCGCCTGCACCGAGCCGACGACAACGTCTGCGCTGCCACCGATCTCCCGCACGAAGCCCTCGACGACCTCGCGCTGCAGCAGCACTGCCTGCACTCCGGCGAACAGGCTGGCGGCGAGCAGCGCCAACGACGCCGGGACCTTGCGGATCGAGAGCACCGCCAACAACACCAGCGGCAGCAGGTTCAGCGGGGTGATCCAGAAGATATCCCCGAGCTTGGCCAGCTCGACCTGATCGCTGACCGTGTTGTGTACGGGTGGGCCCGCCACCCCGAGCAGCGTGAAGCACAGTGCGGCAGCGATGAACGCCGGCACGCAGGTCCAGGCCTGGGCGCGGATGTGGGTGTAGAGGTCGACGCCCACCAGCTGAGAGGTCAGGATTGTGGTCTCCGACAGCGGCGAGAGCTTGTCGCCGAGGTAGGCACCGGAGATCACCGCGCCCGCGGTGATGGCCGTCGACACCCCCAGCACTCCCGCGATGCCCACGAGTCCCACCCCGATGGTGGCCGAGGTGGTCCAGGAGCTGCCGATCGACAGTGCCACCACCCCGCAGATGCAGGCCGCGGCGACGTAGAAGAATCCCGGCGACAGGGCCTGGATTCCGTAGTACACCAGCGTCGGGATGGTTCCTGACAGGTTCCACGTGCCGATCAGGGCGCCGACCGCAAGCAGGATGAACAACGCACTGGTGATCGATGACAGGGCGCCCTGACCGGCCTCCTGCACCGCGGTCCAGGCGTGCCCGTTCTTCATGCCGATCAACGCCGCCACGGCGCAGCACATGACCAGCGCGACCTGGATCGGCCCGTCGAGGGCACGCATACCGAAAAGTGCGAGCGCCGAGGCGATCAGAACCGCGAGGACGACCAACGGGATCAGCGCGTCGAGCAGCGACGGGGACTTCAACGACCGCACGTCCTGATCGCCCGACACGTCGAACCCCCTGCCCCCAGGCCGAAAACCAGCCGTGCGGGACGCTATCAGCATCCGGGCGCCCGCGCGCGTTATTGACCTCCAGGTCAGTTCAGTGAATCGCTTCCGCCACTCACAGATCGGCGAGTATCTGCTGGCGTTTTTCGGTGTACTCGTCCTGCGTGATCGCGCCCGTGGCGCGCAGGGTCTCGAGCTGCTGCAGTCGTTCGGCGGTCGACGGCGACGGGGGCGCCATCACCGGCGGGGCGGCCAGGGGTGCTCCCGCCGGCGTTGCCTCCGGGGCGGCCTGAGGTGGCGCGACGGCTCCGCGGACGATCGCCATCACCTGCTGGCGCACGCCAGGATGGGAACGGATGTCGATGGTCGAGGTCATCGGGATTCCGTTGTCCTTCAGGATCCGCAGAATGTCCATCAGCGGAGCGGCCTGCCCCGAGAGATCGTAGGTGCGGCCGTCCTCGTCGAGGGTGAACTGTGCGGGCACCACACCGCTCACCAAAGCGCTTCGGTTCCAGTCGATCTGGAGATTCTGCGTCCCGGGTTCGACCAGAACGACGAGGTGGCGCGATGTCAGCATCGGCAGCCGGCCGATGGATCCGATCACCCTGTCCTCGGCGGTGAAGGGCGCCAGCCCGGGCGCCTCCACCTGCAGGGTCAGCTTCACGAGCGGTTGATCGTTGATGCGCGTACCGGTTTCGGTCATACCGACGATCCGCGCCAGCGCCAGGATGCCGTGCTGTTCGAGCAGGCTCGCCTTGGCCGCGGCGTTGGCACCGTAGTTGGCCAGCCACAGCGCGGCCAGCACATCGAGTGCGGTCACGACCAGACCGGTCCAGAACATCCACTTCAGCAGCGGATCTGCGCCGAGGGCGAAGTACACCACGAGGAAGATCGGGCCCACCAGACCACCGCACAGCAGCACCGTGACCTGCGCCTTGAGATAACGCACCAGCATTCGCGGACATCCTTCCCCCGATGGATCTCGCGCAAGAGTAACGCAGGCGTGAATGCAGAAGTCCCCCATTTCCCGATGGTAAATGGGGGACTTCTGTCAGATCAGATTCCGCAGGCGGAACCTACTTAGATGATCCCGTAGGCGGAGCCTACTTAGATGATCCCGTAGGCGGAGCCTACTTAGATGATCCCGTAGGCGGAGCCTACTTGATGATCTTGGTGACCCGGCCGGCGCCGACGGTGCGGCCACCCTCGCGGATCGCGAAGCGCAGACCCTCGTCCATGGCGACGGGCTGGATCAGCTTCACGGAGATGTCGGTGTTGTCACCGGGCATCACCATCTCGGTGCCCTCCGGCAGCGTCACAACACCGGTCACGTCGGTGGTGCGGAAGTAGAACTGCGGACGGTAGTTGTTGAAGAACGGCGTGTGGCGGCCGCCCTCGTCCTTGGACAGGATGTAGACGCTGCCCTCGAACTCGGTGTGCGGGGTGGTGGTGCCGGGCTTGACGACAACCTGGCCACGCTCGACGTCCTCGCGCTTGATGCCACGAACCAGCAGACCGACGTTGTCACCGGCCTGGCCCTGATCGAGCAGCTTGCGGAACATCTCGACACCGGTGACGGTGGTCTTGGTCGTGTTGGGACGGATGCCGACGATCTCGACTTCCTCGTTCACGTTGATCACGCCACGCTCGACGCGACCGGTGACCACGGTGCCACGGCCGGTGATGGTGAAGACGTCCTCGACGGGCATCAGGAACGGCTTGTCGGTCTCGCGGACCGGATCCGGGATCGACTCGTCGACCGCGTCCATCAGATCCTCGACGGACTTGACCCACTTCGGGTCACCCTCGAGGGCCTTGAGCGCCGACACCCGGATGACCGGGGCGTCCTCGTCGAAGTCCTGGGCGGCCAGCAGTTCGCGGACCTCCATCTCGACGAGCTCGAGCAGCTCCTCGTCGTCGACCATGTCGGCCTTGTTCAGCGCGACCAGGATGTAGGGCACACCGACCTGACGACCCAGCAGCACGTGCTCACGGGTCTGCGGCATCGGGCCGTCGGTGGCGGCGACCACCAGGATCGCGCCGTCCATCTGGGCGGCACCGGTGATCATGTTCTTGATGTAGTCAGCGTGACCGGGGGCGTCGACGTGCGCGTAGTGACGCTTCTCGGTCTGGTACTCCACGTGGGAGATGTTGATCGTGATACCGCGCTGACGCTCCTCGGGCGCATTGTCGATCTGGTCGAATGCGCGCGACTCGTTCAACTCCGGGTACTTGTCGTGCAGAACCTTGGTGATTGCTGCAGTCAGCGTGGTCTTGCCGTGGTCAACGTGACCGATGGTCCCGATGTTGACGTGCGGCTTCGTCCGCTCGAACTTCGCCTTCGCCACTTCTGTGTCCTCCTGGACTAGTTGGTGCTTTGGTTAAAGCAGTGTGGATTTCTTCAGTTGTGTGGTCCGTGAAGACCAGTGGGCAGAACTACTCGCCCGTCGCCTTCGCGATGATCTCCTTCGACACGTTCGCCGGAACTTCGGCGTACGAGTCGAACACCATGGAGTAGTTGGCCCGGCCCTGGGTCTTCGACCGAAGGTCGCCGACATAGCCGAACATCTCCGACAGCGGCACCTGCGCCTTGACGACGCGCGCCCCGCTGCGCTCCTCCATGGCCTGGATCTGGCCACGGCGGGAGTTCAGGTCGCCGATCACGTCACCCATGTAGTCCTCGGGGGTGATGACCTCGACGGCCATGATCGGCTCCAGGATGACCGGTTGGGCCTGTCCCGCAGCCTTCTTCATGACCTGAGAACCGGCGATCTTGAAGGCCATCTCAGACGAGTCGACGTCGTGGTAGGCGCCGTCGAGCAGCGTGACCTTCAGGTTCACCAACGGGTAGCCGGCCAACACGCCGTACTGCATGGCGTCCTGGCAGCCCGCATCCACCGAGGGGATGTACTCGCGCGGGATACGGCCGCCGGTGACCTTGTTCTCGAACTCGTAGGTCGCACCATCCTCGCCGACGAACGGCTCGAGGTTGATGAGCACCTTCGCGAACTGACCCGAGCCACCCGTCTGCTTCTTGTGGGTGAACTCGACGTTCTGGACTGCGCGCTTGATCGTCTCGCGGTAGGCCACCTGCGGCTTGCCGACGTTGGCCTCGACCTTGAACTCGCGGCGCATGCGGTCCACCAGGATGTCCAGGTGCAGCTCGCCCATACCGCCGATGACGGTCTGGCCGGTCTCCTGATCCAGGTGCACCTTGAAGGTCGGATCCTCTTCGGCGAGCTTCTGGATCGCCGTGCCGAGCTTCTCCTGGTCGCTCTTGGTCTTGGGCTCGATGGCCACCTGGATCACCGGATCCGGGAAGGTCATCGACTCGAGCACGATCTGCTGGCTGGAGTCGCACAGCGTGTCACCGGTGGTGGTGTCCTTCAGACCGATCACGGCGTAGATGTGACCAGCGGAGGCCCGCTCGACCGGGTTCTCCTTGTTGGCGTGCATCTGGAACAGCTTGCCCAGGCGCTCTTTCTTGCCCTTGGTCGAGTTGACGACCTGCGAGCCGGACTCGACGGTGCCCGAGTACACGCGCACGTAGGTCAGCTTGCCGAAGAACGGGTGCACCGCAATCTTGAACGCCAGCGCCGAGAAGGGCTCGTCGACCGACGGCCTGCGGGTGATGACCTCGTCCTCCTTGCCGGGCACGTGGCCCTGCACGGACTCGACGTCCAGCGGCGACGGCAGGTAGTCGATGACGGCGTCGAGCATGGGCTGAACGCCCTTGTTCTTGAACGCGCTGCCACACAGCACCGGGTACAGATCGCTGGCCACGGTCAGCTTGCGGATCGCGCCCTTGATCTCGTCGATCGTCAGCTCTTCGCCGCCGAGGTACTTCTCCAGCAGCGCCTCGTCGGTCTCGGCGACCGTTTCGATGAGCTTGGTGCGGTACTCCTCGGCCTTGTCGGCGAGATCGGCCGGGATCTCCTCGACCTCGTACTTCTCACCGAGGGCGGTCTCACCGCGCCAGACCTTGGCCTTCATCTCGACCAGGTCGATGATGCCGATGAAGTCGTTCTCGGCGCCGATCGGCAGCTGGATCACCAGCGGGGTGGCGCCCAGGCGCTCCTCGATGGTGCGCACGGTGAAGTAGAAGTCCGCGCCGAGCTTGTCCATCTTGTTGACGAAGCAGATGCGCGGCACGTCGTACTTGTCGGCCTGGCGCCACACCTGCTCGGACTGCGGTTCGACGCCTTCCTTGCCGTCGAAGACGGCGACCGCACCGTCGAGCACGCGCAGGGACCGCTCCACCTCGACGGTGAAGTCGACGTGTCCCGGGGTGTCGATGATGTTGATCTGGTTCTGGTTCCAGAAGCACGTCACGGCAGCGGACGTGATCGTGATGCCACGTTCCTGCTCCTGCTCCATCCAGTCGGTGGTGGAGGCGCCGTCGTGGGTTTCACCGATCTTGTAGTTGACACCCGTGTAGTACAGGATGCGCTCGGTGGTGGTGGTCTTGCCGGCATCGATGTGAGCCATGATGCCGATGTTGCGGACCTTGCTCAGGTCGGTGAGCACGTCTTGTGCCACGGTCGGATTCCCGTTCTTTCGCTCAGTGGTTGAGTGGTGCGCTGACGCCGGCGGCGGTTGAGGTCCGCCGGCACCGAGTCACCAGCGGTAGTGCGCGAAGGCCCGGTTCGCCTCGGCCATCTTGTGGGTGTCCTCACGCCGCTTCACGGCGGCACCCAGGCCATTGCTGGCGTCGAGGATCTCGTTGGCGAGACGCTCGACCATGGTCTTCTCGCGACGGGCCTTGGAGAAGCTCACCAGCCAGCGCAGCGCCAGCGTGGTGGAGCGATCCGGGCGAACCTCGACGGGGACCTGGTAGGTGGCACCACCGACGCGGCGGCTGCGGACCTCAAGAGCCGGCTTGACGTTGTCGAGGGCACGCTTGAGGGTGACGACCGGATCGGTGCCGGTCTTCTCGCGGGCCTGCTCCAGCGCACCATAGACAATGCGTTCAGCCAGGGATTTCTTCCCGTCCAGCAGAACCTTGTTGACCAGCTGGGTCACAAGCTGGGACCCGTACACCGGGTCGTTGACCAGCGGACGCTTCGGCGCGGGGCCCTTGCGCGGCATTAGCTCTTCTCCTTCTTGGCGCCGTAACGGCTGCGTGCCTGCTTGCGGTTCTTGACACCCTGGGTGTCGAGCGAGCCGCGGATGATCTTGTAACGCACACCCGGCAGGTCCTTCACACGACCACCGCGCACCAGCACCATCGAGTGCTCCTGCAGGTTGTGGCCCTCACCGGGGATGTACGCGGTGACCTCGACCGCGCTGGTCAGCCTGACGCGGGCGACCTTGCGAAGCGCCGAGTTCGGCTTCTTCGGGGTCGTGGTGTACACGCGGGTGCACACGCCGCGACGCTGAGGGCTGCCCTTCAGGGCCGCGGTCTTCACCTTGGCAATCTTGTCGGTGCGACCCTTGCGGACCAGCTGGTTGATGGTTGGCATGTACCGGCTTTCTGTGTTGCTTCCGTGCTTCTTGGTTACTGCTAGGTCTGTGTACTGCGGTTATACCTCGGTCACGTCCCCCGCGCCCGGGCGTGTCGCACGCGCTCACATCGAGGTGTCGATGCGAAACTTACACATGCGAATTGGCCCGGCGTGTGGGCACGCTGGCTTGGATTCAGCGCCGCGTGCACCCGCGTTGGCCAGGCACGAGCTACCACAATACCAGCAGTGAGCAGCCCGACAAAACCTGCGCGTGACCGGTCTATTCGCAGGTCAACTACTGTCGGTGCGCCAGGCCCGAAGTGAGTCGCAGGACCATATCCGAGAAGACGGCATCCGCGTCGACGTCATCCATCACACCGGTCATCTCCAACAGCACGAAACCGTGCATGGCCGACCAGAACTCGAGCGCGGCGTAGAAAGCCTCCTCGCCCTCGAGCCCGTAGGACTCCAGCACCGCGATGACCGGGGCGGCGGCATCCTTGGTGGCGGCCGAGTACTCGGGGTCGTCGCCCCCGAAGGGCATCCGGGTGAACGCCGAGTAGCGGCCCGGGTGGTGGTGGGCATAGCTGCGGTAGGCGCCGGCCATCACCATGACGGCGTCGTCACGGGTGCGGCCCTCCCCGACGGTGTTGAGCATCCCGATGATGTCGCCGACGACGCGCATGCGCACGGTGCGACGCAGATCGTCGAGGCTGTCGACGTGGTTGTAGAGCGACGGCCCCTTGGTCCCGAGGTGATTGGCCAGCGCGTTGATGGTCAGCGCGTCCCAGCCCTCCCGGTCCAGGAACGTCAGCGCCGCATTGACGATCACATCGCGGCTCAGTTTCGTCGACCGCGCCGGCGCACGCCCCCCGGCGCGCGACCGCGCACCCGTCTCGGGTGAGTCAGGTCGTGCGGCCATGGTGTTCCTTGCCTGGTGCGGTCGAGGGATGACGGTCAGCGATGAACTCTAGTTGACCGGGTCACGCGAAGGCCGATCCCGCGGTCCCTGCCCAGACCGTGTCTTGGGGACGTAGTCTTTCCCGCACAGTCTTTCCCGCAGACCGACACCACCGATTGGGAGGCACCAGAAGGTGAAGAGGACGAACGCGACGATCGGCGCGCTGGCCGCCACCGCCGTCGTGACCGCCGGCGGCGTCGCGGCGTCTCCGGCGGCGCAGGCCAAGTTCAACGACACCCACATCACCGGGGTCGGAATCGTGCAGACCGTCGACTGCCGGGACGCGACGCTGTTCGTCAACGGCGCCAACAACGTGATCACGGCCCTGGGCAGCTGCTGGGCGGTCACGATGCAGGGGTCGAGCAACACCGTCATCGCCGACAACGTCGTCAACGACATCACGGTCTACGGATTCGACCAGACCGCACTGTTCAAGACGGGCAACCCGGTGCTGGTCGACCGGGGCCGAGAACTCGGCATGACCAACCGTCTGGATCGGGTGCCCGCCTGACTCCGGTGCGCCGCCCAGTCCTGCTCGCCGCCGTCCCCGCTCTCGCATTCGGCCTGATCGGCTGCGGCTCGGACGAGCCCGCTGCCACGACCGAGTCCTCGACGGCCACCGCGCCCGCACCGACGGGGTACGGCCGCACCCTGCACTACAGCTCGTTCGGCACCAAGGCGGACATCGACTGCGGCGACCGCCGCCCATTGGACGTCTCGGGCTCGAACAACACCCTGACGGTCACGGGCACGTGCGCGTCGGTCACGGTCTCGGGCGCCGACAACCGCCTCCGGGTCACCGACGTCGCCGACTCGATCGTCGTCACGGGCCTGAACAACACGGTGGTCTACGACAACGGCGAGCCCGAGGTCACCGACAGCGGCACGGGTAACGACATCCGCCGCCCCTGACGCCGGCGCCCTCAGGCTTTCTGCCCGTGCCGGCCCGCGCCGTCGGCGAAGCGTCTGGGACCGTCGGCCAGCGACGCGGCATCCAGCTGGGACAGGCTGCCGAACTCGTTGTCCATCGCCTGCGCCTCGGTCAACCCCCACTGCCCCAGCGTCGAGAGCCGGTCGGCGCGCAGGCACTGCTGCGGCAGCGCGGCCAGTTCAGCGGCCAGCTCCTCGGCCTGCTCGCGCGCGTGTCCGGTGGGGACCACTCGGTTGGCCAGTCCGATCGCGTATGCCTCGGCCGCGTCGACCGCGCGGCCGGTCAGGATCATGTCCATCGCGCGGCTGTGCCCGATCAGCCTGGGCAGCCGTACGGTGCCGCCGTCGATGAGCGGCACCCCCCACCGCCGGCAGAAGACGCCGAAGACCGCATCCTCCTCGGCCACCCGCAGGTCGCACCACAGCGCCAGCTCCAGCCCACCGGCCACGGCGTAGCCGCTGACCGCGGCGATCACCGGCTTGGACAGCACCATGCGGGTCGGGCCCATCGGCCCCGGCCCGGTGCGGTGTGTCTGATTGGTGTCCGCGGTCCCCAAGGCCTTCAGATCCGCTCCCGCACAGAAGGTTCCACCATCGCCCCACAGCACCGCGACCGACGCGGACTCGTCGGCGTCGAACTCCTCGAAGGCCGCCACGAGTTCGGCGGCCGCGGGTCCGTTGACCGCGTTTCGGGCCTGCGGCCGGTTCATGATGACCGTGGTCACCGGGCCGTCGCGTTCGACGCGCACTCCACCGCTCATCGGTTCGCCTCCTGCAGTTGGTTGATCGGATCGCGGCGGGCGACCAGTTCGTCAGCGAAATCGGTGTAGGCGCGGCGCAGTTCGTCGGCCGGCCAGTCATCGGGCAGCAGCTGGGCCGGCAGCACCGGATCGGTCAGCAGGTGACGCACGATGGCAGCGGCCGTCACAAACCGGGCCGACCTCTCCCCCGCCTCGGCCAGCGCGGCCAGCAGGTGCCTGGCGTCGGCGGCCCACGCATCAAGGTCCCACAACTGCGCCGCCAGCGCCTCGGGGGCCGATTCCCGCACCTCGAAGACCCGCACCACTGCGCGCACCTCGTCGGGCAGGTCGGCGTCAAGGTTGTCCGGACGCAGCCAGACGCCCTCCCGCAGTTCTGCGAATCGACTGTCCTGCAACATCTTCCGCAGGGAAGACCGATCCCTGGCATCGATGCCCACCGTGGTGATCACGAGCATCACCCAAGTCCCGTCCCACGGCCGCAGCCGGGGATGCACGGCATCGTCCTGGCGGCGCTGCCGCGCCAGGAGCCGATCCGAGAGCCGATAGCCGTCGGCCGAGCGCACGAGGTCACCCGCGCTCACCATGCGCGTCAGCGCCACCCGCAGCGTCGACTCCTTGATGTCGAAATCGGCTGTCAAACGGACCAATTCGGCTGCCGAGGCCCACGCGGGGTGCGCACCGAGCAGCACCGAAAGCACGACAGAGCGGGCGGTCAGCCGCCTCAGGGGCCCCACGTCACACCCCCGAGGTGCGCCTGCCGTGGTCACCGCGCGGTTCGTCGCGGTGCCGCACGGCCTCGCGGAATCCATGCGCGGTGGCGTCGGCGACGAAGGCGTGCCCCTCCGGGGTGTGCCGGGCGATCCCGTCGAACACCGTGCTGATCATCTGCGAGGTCGCCACGCCCTGGTTCAACAGTGCGGCGTTGCAGGCCAGTTTCGCCATGATCAGCTGGTTCACCGGCATCGAGGCGATCCGCTCGACCAGACGCTCGGTGCGCTCGTCGAGGTCGTCGGGTTCGGGCGCCTCGACCGCCAGACCCCATTCCGCGGCCTGGGCGCCGGTGATGCAGTCGCCCGTGAACAGCAGGCGTTTGGCGCGCTGGTCACCGAGCCGGTGCGCCCACAGGCCCGCGGCGGGCACCCCCCAGACCCGCATCGGCGGATACCCGATCTTGGCGTCGGCCGCCGCGATCACCTGGTCGGCATGCAGTGCGATGTCGGTTCCGCCGGCGATGCAGTAACCGTGGATCTTGACCACCGTCGGCTTGTCGGCGTGCATGAGGCTCGCGAACCCGCGGACGAACCGGCTCATCATCTGGTAGTCGATCATCGGGTCCCAGGGCTGGTCCGGCCGGTGGTTGGTGGCCTGGATCCGCCCGTCGAGCACCGTGTCCCGGCGATCGCCACCGCCGCCCGCCGACGACCGGTCGGCATAGGCGCCGAGGTCGAAACCGGCGCAGAATCCCGCACCGCGGCCAGACACCAGGATCACGTGCACCCTCGGGTCGAGATCGGCGCGCTCGACCAGGGCGGCCAGCTCGACCGGGGTGTCGGCGACGATCGCGTTGCCGCGTTCGGGCCGGTTGAACGTGATGCGCGCGACCCGGTCGGTGACCTCATAGGTCATGGTGTTCAACGCATCCATGC
This sequence comes from Mycobacterium sp. ACS4331, assembly GCF_001667265.1. Classification (GTDB taxonomy): domain Bacteria; phylum Actinomycetota; class Actinomycetes; order Mycobacteriales; family Mycobacteriaceae; genus Mycobacterium. The sequence goes on from NZ_LZHW01000017.1 coordinate 21,930, forward strand.
GCCGCTCCTCCCGCCGCTGCTCGCCAGCCGCGAGCAGACACAGACTCGCATGAAACCCCTCGAATTCATGCGAGTCTGCGTCTGCTCGGCAGGATCAACCCCTTCACCCCTTGACCAGGGCACGCTCGAGGATGGGCGCGACGTCGAGGCCCGCGGGCATGGTGCCGTACGCGCCGCCCCATCGCCCGTCCAGGCGGGTGGCCAGGAATGCATCCGCGACGGCGGGGTGCCCGTGCCGCACCAGGAGCGCGCCCTGCATCGCCAGGCAGATGTCCTCGGCCACGCTGCGAGCACGGAACGCGATCGTCTCGAGGTCACCGAGCTGCGGCTTCAACCGCGCGACGTGGGCGTCGAGGCGTGCGTCGGCGCCCGCGGCCTGCGCGAGTTCGTCGAACAGCACGTCCACCGACTCGGGCCGGGTGGCCATGGCGCGCAACGTGTCCAGCGCGCTCACGTTGCCCGAGCCCTCCCAGATGCCCATCAGGGGGGCCTCACGGTAGAGCCGCGGCATACCCGAGTCCTCGACATACCCGTTGCCGCCGAGGCACTCCATGGCCTCGGCCGCATGTCCGGTCGAGCGCTTGCACACCCAGTACTTGGCCGCGGCCAGTCCGATGCGGCGCAGCAGCGACTCACGCTCGTCGCCCCGGACCGCACGGTCGGTGGCCCCCGCCATCCGGAACGCCACCATGGTCGCGGCCTCGGCTTCGACGGCCAGGTCCGCCAACACGTTGCGCATCAGCGGCTGGTCGATCAGGTACTCACCGAAGGCCTCGCGGTGCGTCGCGTGATGCACCGCCCGAGCCAGGCCGGTGCGCATGCTGGTGGCACTGCCCAACGTGCAGTCCAGTCGGGTCAGATTGACCATCTCGATGATGGTCGGCACGCCGCGGCCCTCGTCACCGACCAGCCACGCCGTCGCACCGTCGTATTCGACCTCGCTGGACGCGTTGGCATGGTTGCCGAGCTTGTCCTTGAGCCGCTGCAGAAACATCCGGTTGCGGGTCCCGTCGGGCAGCACGCGCGGCAGCAGGAAGCAGGACAGGCCGCCCGGCGCCTGAGCCAGGACGAGGAAGATGTCGCACATCGGAGCGGAGGTGAACCACTTGTGCCCGGTCAGGGAGTAGCTGCCGTCGCCGTTGGGCACCGCAGCCGTGGTGCCTGCCCGCACATCGGACCCACCCTGCTTCTCGGTCATCGACATGCCGGCGGTGATCCCGGCCTTGGTGGCCGGCACCCTCAGTTCGGGGTCGTACACCCGCGAAGTCAGCAGGGGTTCGTAGACCGCGGCGAGGTCGGGGTTGTGCCGCAGCGCTGGGACCACGGCGTAGGTCATCGAGATCGGGCAGATGTGGCCGGGCTCGGGCGTCCACACCGAGGTCTTGGCGGCACGGACGACATGGGCGCCCGGACGATCGTCGGCCCACGGCGCGGCGTGCAGACCGTGGGCGATCGCGGTGCGCATCAACTCGTGATAGGCGGGGTCGTACTCGACCTCGTCGACGCGGTGGCCGGTGCGGTCGTGGGTGTGCAGCACCGGGCGGTTGCGGTCGGCGAGTTCACCCCAGCGCTGGGCCTGCCGACCGCCGCTCAGTGCGCCGAGTTCGGTGATCTCGTCCAGGCCCCACTGTCCGCCCTCGCGCACGATGGCCTCGGTGAGCACCGGAGAGGTTGCCGGGTTGTGGTCCTCCAGCGCGGGGACCTGGTTGGTGACGACGTGGGTGTCCGACATCATCCCGATGTTACATATCTACGACGATCGTCGGAAGTATGTAATGGATACAGTGACTGCCATGCAGCCCAACACGTCGGCGTCCACCGCATCGCTGGAACTCGCCCACGAGCCCGTGCCCGACGAGCAGGCCGTACGCGGGGCCCCCACCACGGCCGTCACCGAACTCGGTGAGTTCAATGGGCTCGAGGTCGGCGTGTGGGAGATGACCCCGGGAGTGATGACCGACGTCGAGGCCGACGAGGTCTTCGTGGTGCTATCCGGCGCGGGGACCGTCGAATTCGCCGACGGCACTGCGCCCCTGCACCTGGGACCCGGCGACGTCGTGCGACTGGCCGCCGGCGCCCAGACCGTCTGGACCGTCACCGAAACCCTGCGCAAGGTCTACCTGAGCTGACTCGGCGACGCGGCGCCTGTCCAACGCGGCCAGGATCCACGTGACGGCCAGGGCCAGGGCCCACCCCAGCAGGATGTCGATCACGTAGTGTTCGGCCGAGTACACCAGGGTGAACGCCATGATCAGCGGGTAGGCCACCAGCGCCGGGCGCCACCACGGATTGATGCGGTTCCACAGGAACATCGCGATGCCCAGGCTCAGCCCGGCGTGCAGTGACGGGATGGCGGCAACCAGGTTCACGCTGGCCTGCCCCTGGTCGAGCAGGGCCCGCGCGGTGTCGAGGTTGAGCACCCCCCAGCCGCGGGTCGAGATCCGCTCGACCCACTCGTGCGCGCCCGGTTGGCTGTGCGCCATGGCCCCGAGCACCCCGCCGTCGGGCACGTCACGGGCCGAGGTGAACATGCACCCCGGGTTCGCCGGTCCCCCCGCCACATCCGCGGCAGTGCATCGGGCCGCCGCCCACGGCGGCGCCGCGGGCAGCAGCGCATAGATCACCAACCCGGCGAACGACAGCGACACGAACAGTTTCGCGAACCGCTTCCATTCGTCGCGGTTGCGCAGCCACAGCACCGCCGCGATGACGTACGGCAGGATGAAGAAGGACATGTAGGTGGTGCTGATCACCACCTCCCACCAGGGCGCATGCGCCTGTTTGAGGTGCTGCTGCAGCCACACCGTGGGCACCACACCGGAGAACATCCAGCGATCCACCTCGGCCGGCCAGTGCCACAGCGTCGGGCGCCCGATCAGGTCGGCCGCTCCCCGGGACAGGTCGTAGACGATGAGCACCAGCGCGAACGGCAGCCAGTCCCGGATCACGTACAGCACCTGCCGGCGACCGATGCTGGCCGCGGCCAACCCGGTGCAGATGTAGAGCAGCAGCAGTTCGCGGTTGAAGGCGAAGCCGTCGGTCACCGTGCGGGCGATAATCACCCCAGCCCACAGCGCGATGGCCGCCCACCGCACGACGAGCAGCCGACGCTGGCGGGACACCCGAACCCCGGTTGCGGTTCGCTCCAGCGTCACCGAGGTCTCTTCGAGCGCCGACATCCAGGTCAGGGTAGTTCACCCAGGCAGAACCAATCGTTTGATTTCCATTCAGCTTCCGGTCGCGTCATCGATGAGCCGGGCCGCCGCAGTCCGGGCGTGCAGCAGCGCGACGGTGTCGTTGAGCGAGGTCGCCAACGCCGTGGCGCCCTCGAACAGGACCAGCAGTTGATTGCCGAGAGCATAGGGATCGTCGGCACCAGCCTCCGCGGCCACCGCGATCAGGCGCTGCGCGAAGCGGCGTTTGTGAGCGCGGACCAACTCGTCGACCCGCTCCCAGCTTCCCGCGGACTCGACGGCGGCATTGTGGAACGGGCAGCCACGGAATCGTTCCACCGGGGGCGCGTCGAAGATCGCCAGCAGGCGCTCACGTGGAGCCAGGTCGGCCCGATCCAGCGGCCGCTCCATCGGGGTGCCCGACTCGTCGAGACCACGAAGGTAGTTCTCGACAAGTTCCGTCTTACTCGAAAAGTATTGATAGAGCGTACGTTTCGACACCTTGGCCTGTTTGATGACCATCTCGACGCCGGTGGCGTTGATTCCGTTTCGGTAGAACAGCTTGGCCGCGGTGGCGACGAGACGCTCGCGCGCACCCCGGCCACGGCCCGACACCTCGGTGGTCACACCCAGAGCATACCGATCACCCGATGATTCATTACCCGTGTGGACAGGGCATTCAGCACTTTGGAAACCGATCGGTGTACTTTGAAGTGAAAACGGTACAGAGGAGACCACCTATGTCAGCGAATCCGATCCTGGTCACCGGAGCGACGGGACGACACGGCAACACCGGCGAACACCTGGTACATCGCCTCAGGGAGGAGGGCCGCCCGGTGCGGGTGCTGACCCGCACCCTGGGGGACCGCACCGATCGACTCGCCGACCTGGGTGCCGAGATCGTCGTCGGAGACCTGCACGACCGCCGATCCCTGACGGCCGCGCTGACCGACGTCGATCTGGCCTACTTCGCCTACCCGATCGCCGCCGGGGTCATCCCGGCCGCGGCCAACTACGCCGCAGCCGTCCGGGAGGTCGGACGCCGACCTCGGACCGTCGTGATGTCCATGGGCCCGGCCCACCCTGGCAGCCCCAGCAGCCTGGGCCGCGACCATTGGCTCGCCGAGGAGATTCTGCGATGGGCCGGCCTCGACGTGCTCATCCTTCGCGTGGTGGCGTTGTTCCACGAGAATCTCGCGGTTCTGCACGGCAGGTCGATCTCCGAACGCGGTGTCATCCGCAACTCATTCGGAGAAAGCGAGGTCGCCTGGATCGGCGGAGTCGACGCCGCGGAGTTGGGACTGACGGCGCTGCTGCACCCCGAGCGGTTCGCCGGACCGATCCACTTCGCGAAGGGATCTGAGGTCTTCAGCCACGACGAGATCGCAGCGCTGCTCACCGAACTCACCGGCGCCTCCGTCAGCTACGAGTCCATCACCCAGGACCAGTGGCGACGCGATCTCGAGCAGCAGGCTCGGCACGCCGGTGAAGATGTCGTCAACCCGGCCATGGCGCAACATATTTCGTCCGTGGGACACATGGTCGCCAGCAACGGGCCGACCCTGCCCGCCGACCCTGACGCGCTGCGCGACCTCATCGGCCGCGCACCGGTCACCCTGCGGGACCATCTGCTCGCCAACCTTGACCAGTTCAGCGACCGACAACCTGCCTGACCCGACGAAAAAGCCCCCGCTCGACACGACGCGGGGGCTTTCTCGTCTCGACTTACCGGTAGTCGGAGTAACCGTAATCGTCCAGCGGCACGGCGGCACCGGTCGCCTGGCCGAAGTCCGGGCTGTAGTACTGATCCTCGTAGGACGGGATCGTGTACGCCGCAGCGCGGGCCTCTTCGGTCGGCTGCACCGCGATGTTGCGGTACCGGTTGATACCCGTGCCTGCCGGGATCAGCTTGCCGATGATCACGTTCTCCTTCAGACCCTGCAGCTTGTCGCTGCGGCAGTTGATCGCCGCATCGGTGAGCACGCGAGTGGTCTCCTGGAACGACGCCGCCGACAGCCACGAATCCGTGGCCAGCGAGGCCTTCGTGATACCCATCAGCACCGGACGGCCGGCCGCGGGCTCGCCACCCTCAGCCACCACACGCCGGTTCTCCGACTCGAACTCGCTGCGCTCGGTCAGCGAACCGGGCAGGAACTCGGTGGCACCCGAGTCGATGATGGTCACACGACGCAGCATCTGGCGAACGATCACCTCGATGTGCTTGTCGTGGATCGACACACCCTGCGCGCGGTACACGTCCTGGACCTCGCCGACGAGGTGCACCTGCACCTCGCGCGGGCCCATGACACGCAGCACCTCGTGCGGATCGGCCGAACCCTCCATGAGCTGCTGGCCGACCTCGACATGGTCGCCGTCGGCGAGCAGACGCTCGGTGCCGTCGTCGTGCTTGAACACGCGCAGACGCTGACGCCGGGAGAGCTTGTCGTAGACCACTTCCTCGCCACCGTCGTCCGGCACGATCGTGATCTTGTAGAACTTGTCGCTCTCCTCGAGGCGGACCCGCCCGGTGACATCGGCGATCGGGGCACGGTTCCGCGGAACGCGCGCCTCGAACAGCTCCTGCACACGGGGCAGACCACCGACGATGTCGGCGCCGCCGGTGACACCACCCTGGTGGAAGGTGCGCATCGTCAGCTGCGTGCCGGGCTCACCGATCGACTGCGCGGCGACGATACCGACGGCCTCGCCGATGTCGACGAGCTTGCCGGTGGCCATCGAGCGGCCGTAGCAGTGCGCACACACGCCGGTGCCGGTGGTGCAGGTCAGCACCGACCGGACCTTGACGGTCGTGATGCCCGCCGCCAGCAGTGCGTCGATGGCCGGGTCGCCCAGGTCATGACCGCGCTCGACGATGACGTTGCCGTTCTCGTCGACCGCATCCGAGGCCAGGGTGCGCGCGTAGGCGCTGGTCTCGACATGCGGGTCGCGGATGAGCGTCCCGTCGGCCTGCTTCTCGGCGATCGTGACGGTGATGCCACGCTCGGTGCCACAGTCGGCCTCGCGGACGATGACGTCCTGCGACACGTCCACCAGACGACGGGTCAGGTAACCCGAGTCGGCGGTGCGCAGCGCGGTGTCGGCCAGGCCCTTACGGGCACCGTGGGTGTTGATGAAGTACTCCAACACCGTCAGACCCTCACGGAACGAGGACTTGATCGGGCGCGGGATGAACTCACCCTTCGGGTTGGTCACCAGACCCTTCATGCCGGCCAGCGTCCGCGTCTGGGTGAAGTTACCCGTGGCGCCCGAGTCGACGATCGTGATGATCGGGTTGTCGGACGGGTAGTGGGCCCGCAGCGCCTGACCGACCTCTTCGGTGGCCTCCTGCCAGATCTTCACCAGGTTCTCGTTGCGCTCGTCCTTGTTGAGCGCGCCGCGCTGGTACTTCTTCTCGATGCAGTCGGCCTGAGCCTCGTAACGCTCGAGGATCTCAGCCTTCTCCGGCGGCACGATGACGTCCGCCATCGACACGGTGACACCCGAACGCGTGGCCCAGTAGAAGCCGGCGTCCTTGAGCTTGTCGACGGTCTGCGCCACGACGATCATCGGGTAGCGCTCGGCCAGATCGTTGATGATCGCGGCCTGGACCTTCTTGTGCATCTGCTTGTTGACGAACGGATAGCCCTTGGGCAGCAGTTCGTTGAACAGCACACGGCCCAGCGTGGTCTCGGCCGTCCAGGCGTCGCCCGCCTTCCAGCCGTTCTCGAACAGCTCGGCCTCGAGCTCGGCCGGCGGACGCTGCTGCGTCAGACGGACCTTGATCTTGGCGCGCACGCTCAGCGCACCGCGGTCGAAGGCCATGATGGCCTCGGCCGGGCTGCTGTAGACGCCGGTCTCCGGCTGATCCTTGCTCGCCGGCGTGTATTCGCCGGTGTCGCCCTCGATCTCGGTCGTCAGGTAGAACAGGCCGGTCACCATGTCCAGTCGGGGCATGGCCAGCGGCCGGCCCGACGCGGGCGAGAGGATGTTGTTCGACGACAGCATCAGGATGCGGGCCTCGGCCTGCGCCTCCGCCGACAGCGGAAGGTGCACGGCCATCTGGTCACCGTCGAAGTCGGCGTTGAAGGCCTCACACACCAGCGGGTGAAGCTGGATGGCCTTGCCCTCGACCAGCTGCGGCTCGAAGGCCTGGATGCCGAGGCGGTGCAGCGTGGGTGCACGGTTCAGCAGCACCGGGTGCTCACCGATGACCTCTTCGAGGACGTCCCACACCTGCGGGCGCTGACGCTCGACCATGCGCTTGGCGCTCTTGATGTTCTGCGCGTGGTTCAGGTCGACCAGACGCTTCATCACGAACGGCTTGAACAGCTCCAGCGCCATCAGCTTGGGCAGACCGCACTGGTGCAGCTTGAGCTGCGGGCCGACCACGATGACCGAACGGCCCGAGTAGTCGACGCGCTTACCGAGCAGGTTCTGGCGGAACCGGCCCTGCTTGCCCTTGAGCAGATCGGACAGCGACTTCAGCGGGCGGTTGCCCGGTCCGGTGACCGGACGGCCGCGGCGGCCGTTGTCGAACAGCGCGTCCACCGACTCCTGAAGCATGCGCTTCTCGTTGTTGACGATGATCTCGGGCGCGCCGAGGTCGATCAGTCGCTTGAGCCGGTTGTTGCGGTTGATGACCCGGCGGTACAGGTCATTGAGGTCGGAGGTCGCGAAGCGGCCACCGTCGAGCTGCACCATCGGGCGCAGTTCCGGCGGGATCACCGGGACGGCGTCGAGCACCATGCCCATCGGCGAGTTGCCCGACTGCTGGAACGCGGCGACGACCTTGAGTCGCTTGAGCGCACGCAGCTTCTTCTGGCCCTTGCCGTTGCGGATGGTGTCGCGCAGGCTCTCGGCCTCGGCGTCGATGTCGAAGGTCTCGATGAGCTTCTGGATCGACTCCGCGCCCATGGCGCCCGTGAAGTACTCGCCGTAGCGGTCGACGAGCTCGCGGTAGAGGTTCTCGTCCACGATCAGCTGCTTGGGAGCCAGCTTGGTGAACGTGGTCCAGATCTCGTCGAGGCGGTCCAGCTCACGCTGGGCCCGGTCGCGCAGCTGACGCATCTCGCGCTCGCCGCCGTCGCGGACCTTGCGCTTGACGTCGGACTTGGCGCCCTCGTCCTCGAGTTCCTTCATATCGGCCTCGAGCTTCTGGGCCCGGGCCTCCAGGTCGGCGTCGCGCTGATCCTCGACGGCCTTCTTCTCGACGACCATCTCGGCCTCGAGCGTGGACAGCTCGTTGTGCCGCATCTCCTCGTCGACCGAGGTGATGACGTAGGCCGCGAAGTAGATGATCTTCTCGAGATCCTTGGGCGCCAGATCCAGCAGGTAGCCCAGCCGTGACGGGACACCCTTGAAGTACCAGATGTGCGTGACGGGTGCGGCCAGTTCGATGTGGCCCATCCGCTCACGGCGCACCTTGGCGCGAGTCACCTCGACGCCGCAGCGCTCACAGATGATGCCCTTGAAGCGGACGCGCTTGTACTTGCCGCAGTAGCACTCCCAGTCGCGAGTCGGTCCGAAGATCTTCTCGCAGAACAGGCCGTCCTTCTCGGGCTTGAGCGTGCGGTAGTTGATGGTCTCCGGCTTCTTGACCTCGCCGAAGGACCAGTTACGGATGTCGTCCGCGGTGGCAAGGCCGATGCGGAGTTCATCGAAGAAGTTGACGTCGAGCACGTAAACTCCCTTTCCCCTGTACGGGATAGATATGGGTGGTTAGGCGAGGTCCTCGACGGACGCGGATTCGTTGCGAGACAGGTTGATTCCCAGGTTCGCGGCAGCGCGCTCCAGGTCCTCGTCGTCACCGTCACGCATTTCGATCGCAGCGCCGTCGCTGGAGAGCACCTCGACGTTGAGGCACAGCGACTGCAGTTCCTTGAGCAGCACCTTGAACGACTCGGGGATGCCGGGCTCGGGGATGTTCTCGCCCTTGACGATCGCCTCGTACACCTTGACGCGCCCGACGGTGTCGTCGGACTTGATCGTCAACAGCTCCTGCAGCGTGTAGGCCGCGCCGTAGGCCTGCATGGCCCAGCACTCCATCTCGCCGAACCGCTGACCACCGAACTGCGCCTTACCACCGAGCGGCTGCTGGGTGATCATCGAGTACGGACCGGTCGAGCGGGCGTGGATCTTGTCGTCCACCAGGTGGTGCAGCTTCAGGATGTACATGTAGCCGACCGTCACCGGGTACGGGAACGGCTCGCCGGAACGACCGTCGAACAGCGTCGCCTTGCCGTCCCCGTTGACCATGACCTCACCGTCGCGGTTGGCCAGCGTCGAGGACAGCAGACCCTGCAGCTCCTCCTCGCGGGCACCGTCGAACACCGGCGTGGCGGTCTTGGTGTCGGCGGGAGCCGAGTACAGCTCCTCCGGCAGCTTCTCCGCCCAGTCCGGGACTCCCGCGGCGACGTCGATGTTCCAGCCCGTCTTGGCGACCCAGCCGAGGTGGGTCTCCAGGATCTGGCCGATGTTCATACGACGCGGCACACCGTGGGTGTTCAGGATGATGTCGACCGGGGTGCCGTCCGGCAGGAACGGCATGTCCTCGATCGGCAGGATCTTGCCGATGACGCCCTTGTTGCCGTGGCGTCCGGCCAGCTTGTCGCCGTCGGAGATCTTGCGCTTCTGCGCCACGTACACGCGGACCAGTTCGTTGACGCCGGCGGGCAGCTCGTCGTCATCCTCGCGGCTGAACACGCGGATGCCGATGACCTTGCCCGACTCACCGTGGGGAACCTTGAGCGAGGTGTCGCGGACCTCACGGGCCTTCTCACCGAAGATGGCACGCAGCAGGCGCTCCTCCGGGGTCAGCTCGGTCTCACCCTTCGGGGTGACCTTGCCGACCAGGATGTCGCCGTCGCGGACCTCGGCGCCGATGCGGACGATGCCGCGCTCGTCGAGATCGGCCAACACCTCATCGGAGACGTTCGGGATGTCCCGGGTGATCTCCTCGGCGCCCAGCTTGGTGTCGCGGGCGTCGATCTCGTGCTCCTCGATGTGGATGGACGTGAGCACGTCCTCCTCAACCAGGCGCTGCGAGAGGATGATCGCGTCCTCGTAGTTGTGGCCCTCCCACGGCATGATCGCCACGAGCAGGTTCTTGCCCAGGGCCATCTCGCCGTTCTCGGTGCAGGGACCGTCGGCCACTACCTGACCGGCCTCGACGCGCTGCCCGGCGTCCACGATCGGGCGCTGGTTGGCGCACGTGCCGTGGTTGGAGCGGGCGAACTTGCGCATCCGGTAGGTCTGGCGGGTGCCGTCGTCGGCCATCACCGTGATGTAGTCGGCGCTGACCTCTTCGACCACGCCGGCCTTATCGGAGACGACCACGTCACCGGCGTCGATCGCGGCACGCAGTTCCATGCCCGTGCCCACCAGCGGAGCCTCGCTGCGGACCAGCGGAACGGCCTGGCGCTGCATGTTGGCACCCATCAGGGCACGGTTGGCGTCGTCGTGCTCGAGGAACGGGATCATGGCCGTGGCCACCGACACCATCTGGCGCGGCGAGACGTCCATGTAGTCCACCTCGCTGGCGGAGACGAACTCGACCTCGCCGCCCTTTCGGCGGACCAGGACGCGTTCCTCGGCGAAGCGGCCGTCGGCGTCCAGCGGCGAGTTGGCCTGCGCCACGACGTGGCGGTCCTCCTCGTCGGCGGTCAGGTAGTCGATCTGGTCGGTGACCACACCGTCGACGACCTTGCGGTAGGGCGTCTCGATGAAACCGAACGGGTTCACCCGCGCGTACACCGACAGCGAGCCGATCAGACCGATGTTCGGACCCTCAGGGGTCTCGATGGGGCACATGCGGCCGTAGTGGCTGGAGTGCACGTCGCGCACCTCGAGGCCGGCGCGCTCACGGGACAGACCGCCGGGGCCCAGCGCGGACAGGCGGCGCTTGTGGGTCAGACCCGAGAGCGGGTTGTTCTGATCCATGAACTGCGACAGCTGGCTGGTGCCGAAGAACTCCTTGATCGCCGCCACGACGGGACGGATGTTGATCAGGGTCTGCGGCGTGATCGCCTCGACGTCCTGCGTGGTCATCCGCTCACGGACGACGCGCTCCATCCGGGACAGGCCGACCCGGATCTGGTTCTGGATCAGCTCACCCACGGTGCGCAGGCGGCGGTTGCCGAAGTGGTCGATGTCGTCGACGTCGACCGGGACCTCGACACCGCCGGGGGCGGTCATCACGGCGGGCTGGCCGTCGATCGAGGCGTGGTGCAGGCGCACCAGGTACTCGATGGTGGCGGCGATGTCCTCTTCGGTCAGCGTCGAGCTGGTGATCGGCTGGCCGGCGTTCAGGCCCAGCTTCTTGTTGACCTTGTAGCGACCCACGCGGGCCAGGTCGTAGCGCTTCTCCTTGAAGAACAGGTTCTCCAGCAGGGTCTGCGCGGACTCCTTGGTCGGGGGCTCGCCCGGACGCAGCTTGCGGTAGATGTCCAGCAGCGCCTCGTCGGTGCCGTTGGTCGGATCCTTCTCCAGCGTCGACATCATAATCTCGGAGAAGCCGTAGCGCTCCACGATCTGCTCGTTGGTCCAGCCCAGCGCCTTGAGCAGCACGGTGACCGGCTGACGACGCTTGCGGTCGATGCGCACACCGACGGTGTCGCGCTTGTCGACGTCGAACTCGAGCCAGGCGCCGCGGCCCGGGATGACCTTGACGCTGTGCAGGGTCTTCTCGGTGGACTTGTCGATGCTGGCGTCGAAGTACACACCGGGCGAACGGACGAGCTGCGACACCACGACGCGCTCGGTGCCGTTGATGATGAAGGTGCCCTTCTCGGTCATCATCGGGAAGTCACCCATGAAGACCGTCTGGCTCTTGATCTCGCCGGTGTTGTTGTTGATGAACTCGGCCGTGACGAACAGCGGGGCCGCGTACGTCATGTCCTTGTCTTTGCACTCGTCGACAGGAGCCTTGACCTCGTCGAAACGCGGGTCGGAGAAGCTCAGCGACATCGAGCCGGAGAAGTCCTCGATCGGCGACAGCTCGTCGAGGACCTCCTCGAGCCCACCCTTGGGGTCGACATCCCCGCGCTCGACGGCGCGCTCACGCCAGCGATCGGCTCCGATCAGCCACTCGAACGATTCGGTCTGAACGTCGAGCAGCCCCGGAACCTCGAGAGGCTCACGGAGCTTGGCGAAGGAAATACGGTTGGGTGCTCCAGGGACGGAACTGTTACTGGTGGCGGCGTCGTTAGTGGATTCTGACTTGCTCTGGCTAGAGACTGCCAAGATGCATCCTTCCAGCACCTCATGCGGCTGACGGATGACCAGGACGACCGGGTCCGCACGCCGCGCTATCTGCGTCGGTATCGGCTGGTTGACGACCAGACCCGCAACCACGGCACAGAGCGAGCTTCACTGAGCAGAGCTCAGGCAAGACCTACGGTGTCGATGCTGATGATGGGCAGGAGGCAGCCAGCGCAACGTCCAACAATAGCGCAGGACGGCGCATTCCTCAACTACCGCTCGGTGACACCCGCATGGTTCGCCTTGGTGATCCGAAGGCAGGGCGCTGGCTGGCGTCTGAAACTACCGGTGCGAACATGCTGGGAAACAGATTGGCCCCTGATCGCCCGTCCGTCAAGAGGTGACGCGCCGAACGTGGGGAGTTCGCGGTGCCGGGCCGTTCAGGCCGCCACCAGCGCGGGGCTTGCGACGGCCTCGTGGCTGGCGTCGGCCGCGGCCCCGGAGTCGAGCCGTTCGACCCGGGCGCCGCCGATCATGATCGAACCCGGTTCGCCGTAGTAGCCCGCACAATCGCTGCCGCACACCCCGGACTCGGGACTGATCCGGCCGGCCAGCATGTCGGTGATCCAGCCCGCGGCCAGCACGGGCACCGCCGCCGAGTTCTGCGGCTTGGACGGGCCGCACGCCAACGCGGCGAGCGGGCCCGAATTCACCCCCTCGGGGTCGATGTGGCTGCCACCGGCCACCAGCACGCCGACGAAACGCCCGGCCCGTTCGGAGATCAACACCTCGGTTCCCGAACCGAACGCATTGCACAGACACGGCTCGGCGGCGATCTGGTAGACCGGGATCCCCGTGGACTCCAGCCTGCGCAGGCCCGTGCGCATGGCGCCGCCACTGTCGACGGCGTCCAACAGCACGACGCCCTTGAAGTCGCCCAGGTCGGCACCCGAGTCCGCGAGGTGACCCGCGGCGGCAGTGACGAGGTTTCCGCCGGCCGAATGCCCGGCCAGGACGAACGCGCTGGGCAGCTCACCGGTGAAGCCGGCCGCGGCCGCGCTCGCCGACAGCGCCTCCCGGTCACCGGCGAACAGCGCCGCGACGGCCTCCTGTGTCGGGGCGCCGTTGATCCAGAAGCCATCTGCGGTAAGGAAATTCGACGACAGCGACGGCGCGACCACCACCGCACCGGTGCTGCGCGCCAAGTCGGCGGCCAGGGCGCTGACGTTGTCTCTGCTGCGGAAGAAACCATGCTGCAGGTAGATCACCCCGGTGGGTTCGGCGTCCGGGAAGTACCAGTCGGCCTCGACGGTGCGACCCGGCGAGATCTCCAGTTGGGACGTGCCCACCGTGACACCGGGACCCGGTGCGGACGGCCCCCCGAGCAGCGCCCTCGTGACCGTCGAGACGATCAGGTTCACGAACTGGGTGACGACGCCGGGGCGGTCGGCGCCCGGGCGCGAATCGATCACCACGGCCGTCGCCTCGCCGGCGGCGGTCGCGACGGAGAACCGCTGCCCCGGCCCGGCGTACTGCCCCGCGCAGTCGAGGACGCATCCGCCGGTCGAGGGATCGATACGGCCGGAGAACATGTCGTCGATCCAGCCGACCGACAGCTCCTGCACGGCGAGCGGATTCTGCCGCTGCGGAATGCCCGCGATCAGGTAGGCCAGCGTCTGGGTGAGCGGATTGGGGCCCAGCATCGCGTCCATGTGCACCCCGCCGGCCAGCACCACTCCATTGAACTTCCCGGGCCGCGCGTCGGACAGTTCAGCGTCGATGTGGCTGAACAGATTGAAGAAGTTCAGCGGGGCGCCGATCTCGTACACCGGCACGTAGTCGCTCGCGTCGCCACTGGCCTCCAGCGCGGCCAGGCGGGCCATCGCGTTGGGCATGATCGGTGAGATCGGCACCGCGTCGTAGACCACCACGCCCGCGAGTTGGTTGGGCGCGCCGGGGTCCGTCTCCCGCTTGAGCAGCAGGCCCTCGGCGTAGTGACCGGCCACGCCCGGCGCGAATCCCCCGCCCAGCGAATGCCCGGCCAGCACGAACCGGTCCGGCAGGGTGATGTCATCGCGGCCGGCCTTGAGCAGCGCGGTCTGCAGGCTCGCGGTCAGCGCCCGCCGGTCGTCGTCGAGGTACAGGTCGGCGACGGCCTTGTGCATGGCGTCCCCACCCAACCAGAGGCCGCCCTCGGCGAACGGGTTGGACGTCAGGGACGTGACGACCACGACGCTGTTGGTCCGGTCGGCCAGGATCGCTGCGGTGTAGCTGTACATCGGGCCGTTGGCCAGGAAGCCGTGCTGCAGGTGGATCAGCCGGTCGGGCGCCGGTTCCCCCTCGGCCCGGATCGGCAGGTACCAGTCGGCCGGCACCTCCTGCCCCGCGGTGATCACCAGGGTCGAACTGCTGACCTGCACGCGGTCGCGCAGGTTGGGCGGGACCGCCGGCGGGCCCTCGAGCACCCTGGTCAGCGCCGAGTAGATCGTGAAGAGCACGGTGCTCAGCACCGTCACCGGACGGGGGGTGTCGGTGCGGGTGGGGTCGATCAGGGCTTTCCCGAGGGGATCGATGAGTCGGGCGGCGGCCTCGTCGAGGCGCGCGAAGGGCCGGCGCAGCACGGCCTGGGTGGTTGGCACGGTTGCCGAGGTCATGGAGGGTGTGGCGGTCGTGGTGGTTGTGGTGGCCGTGGAGGGTGTGGTGGCCGCGCGCTCAACGGCCTGGGCATCGGCAGCGGGGGCGGAATCACCGGCGCCGGTCTGGACCGACCTCACCATCGGGTCGCCGGCGTCTCCGGTGGTGTCCCGCTGGGCGAACGCACCCCGCGGCGTCCCCCGCAGTGCCTCCCGTACGCGGGTGGGGATCGCCGCGATGTCTCGCCGGGCCGTGGGTCGCGCGTCCGCGCTGGGGGTCCGCTCGCCGGCAACCTGATCCGCAACGGCCCGCCCGGCCCGCTCAAGGGCCGCCTCGATGCGCGACATCGCTTGTTCGCCAGGCTTTTTCGGCGCGTCATCGGCCGTGGCCGCGTCACCGGCCCCAGCACCTGCGAAGCGCTCGACCCGGGTCCGCAGGTCGCGCAACTCGATCCGGGGAGTGCGCGCCGCGGGCCGTTGCGGGCCGTCGCCGGCGGAGGAGGACGGTCGGTCACCGCCGCTGTCGGTGTCGCTGCCGGTGTCGGCACCGGCCACGCCGGCCCCGGCGAGGACGGTCATGGACAGTCCGGCCGCGACGACGCCGACGCCCAACCACCCCGACACTCGCGTCACCGCTCCTCCTTGGACGTCGACCACAGGTCGGCGGATGCTAACAGCCCGCGCGCACCGCTCGAAGGCGTTTTGGGGCACACGGTAAAGAAGCCGACACCATTCGGTGCCGGCTTCTCTCGCGTTCTGGTCGGACGGGGCCGTCAGCTCTCGCTCTGCACCGGGATCGAGGCCGTCGGCGCCTCGTCGTCGGTGCGGTGACGCGCGGTGGCGTCGTCGGCGAACTGGTGCACCGGGTACTTGTGCCCACCCTCGAGGTCGTCGCGGATGGCCTCCTGGGCGGCCGGGGGCAGCGTGTGCAGGATCTCGCGCACGCGGGCCTGACGACGGGCGACGGCCTTGCGCTCGGGCAGACCCGGGGTGGCCTGAATCTGCGGGGGCACGCCCTCGATCTCCTCGACGCCGCCGTCGTGGTGACCGGCGTCGGCCATGGCCTGCTCCTCGGCCATCGTCGACTCGTCCTTCTCCTCGGACATGCCGATGGGGCCGATGCGGCGACCGTTGAGGAACTGCTTGACGACGGGCTCCTCGCTGGTCAGCAGCACCTCACGGGGACCGAACATCACCAGGTGCTTGCGGAACAGCATGCCCATGTTGTCCGGCACGGTGCGGGCGATGTTGATGTTGTGCGTCACGATCAGGATCGTGGCGTCGATCTGGGCGTTGATGTCGATCAGCAGTTGCGAGAGGTACGCGGTACGCACCGGGTCCAGACCGGAGTCCGGCTCGTCGCAGAGGATGATCTGCGGGTCGAGAACCAGCGAGCGGGCCAGGCCGGCACGCTTCTTCATACCGCCCGAGATCTCGCCCGGGAACTTGTTCTCATCGCCGGCCAGACCCACCATGTCGAGCTTCTCCATGACGATGTCACGGATCTCGCTCTCCTTCTTCTTGGTGTGCTCACGCAGCGGGAACGCGGTGTTGTCGTAGATGTTCATCGAGCCGAACAGCGCGCCGTCCTGGAACATCACGCCGAACAGCGTGCGGATCTCGTAGAGCTCCTTGGCCGAGCACTGGATGATGTCCGTGCCGTCGACGATGATCTTGCCCCGCTCGGGGCGCAGCAGACCGATCAGGGACTTCAGGAAGACCGACTTACCGGTACCCGACGGCCCCAGGAGCACGCTGACTTCGCCGGCGGGGATGTCCAGGGTGACGTCTTCCCAGATTCGCTGGGAACCGAACGACTTCGTCAGTCCCTCAACCTGGATACCAATGCCCACGCGAAGATCCTTCCACCTATATACCCGGGGTGACCACAAGCCACGGCCTGTGGTTTGAGTCACTGTAACCTATGGCCGTTTCTGACACTCCCTTTGTGTCAGTGCTGTGACTACGCCGGGCACCAGTTTCCGTGGAAACCCATCGGAACGCGTTGCGGTAGATGCACGCGGGCGACCGTTTCGAGGCTTTGGGCGTCCAGAATCACCAGCTGCCCCTCGTCGGCGTCCAGGTCGTGCCCGAACCCCATGAGAACACCGTCGTCCTCGGCACGCGAGCCGGGATTGGGCACGAACGACATCTCCCCGACCAGCAGGCGGCTCTCCAGCGGCGCGACAGACGTGGCACCGGTCGCGTAGTCGTGTTTGTAGACCGCGGTCCGCGTGACGCCCCCGCCGAACGTGTTCTCGGTGCCCACGGTGTAGCCGTAGCGGTGCCGCGAGCCGGTCAGCGACTCGTTGATCCGGGGAAACTCCTGCTCGCGGTCGTCGCGGCGGTCGGCGCGCACGGCCCCGGTGGTCAGGTCGATCTCCCAGCGGTCCAGGGTGGGGTGCCCCTCCCCCGGGCCGCGGCGGTCCCTGTCGAACATCCGGCCGTGACGGACGACGTCGAGCACCAGCACCTCATGCCCGTCGCGGTCCTCGCTGTAGGCGTTGAGCGGATGGAACACGTAGCAGGGTTCGATGTCGAACCAGCGGACCTGGTCGTCGCCCCCCTCGCGCGGCATCACGCCGATGCGGGCGGGATAGGACTCGTTCCAGGCGAACGGCAGCGCGGAGATGGGGTGGGTGTCGGCGTTGATCCGCGCCGCGATGGGCCCGGGCACCTTGACCCGGCCGGCGAGCGCCGAGACCACCATGCGCGCGGGCGCGCGCAGCCACTTCGGCACGGTCACGGGAACCACCTCGCCGGGGTCGAAGGTGACGGGCAGGTCGTAGATGACCACGTACTTGTCGGTGAGCGAGAAGTCGTGCATCATCGGCGATCCCGACACGCTGATGTCGACCGTGCGACGGGTCCGGCCCGCAGCGTCGATCACCGAGTACTGCACTGTGCGACCACGCGCGAATGAATACGAGATGGCATGCAGCTCACCTGTTTTGGGATCACGATGGGGATGGGCGGTGTAGCCGCCGTACAACGTGCCGTCGAAGTCGCACGTGCCGATGGTGTCGAGTTCCTCGGTGAGGCGATACTGCGCGCCGCCGCCCTCGACCAACGCCAGCGTCTGACCGGCGTGGGTCAGCACGTTGGTGTTCGGGCCGACCGACAGCATGCCGGCCCGCGGGTCGAGCGCGGCGATTCGGGCCTCACCCAACTTCCGTGACACCGACGGCGTTCGCACCCAGCGATTGCGGTACCACTGCGCGGCGCCGTCCCGCAGGGACAGACCGTGCACCATGGCGTCGCCGGAGAACCAGTGATAGGCCGCCGGGTCCACCTCGGCGACCGGGTTGGGCCCGTTGCGGAGATACCTGCCGTGCAGGTGCTCCGGGACCGTTCCGGTGATCTTGAGATCGGTCGCGGTGACCTCGGTTCGCACGGGCGCGAGAAACCCCTGCAGATACGGGTTGGCGACGTCGTCGGTGGGTTCCACTGCGGTCATGTTGATCAAGCCCCCTCGGCGTATAACACTGTTATGACGGTGTTATCAGGAGGCTACGCGCATCGTGGGAGGATCACAACGATGGATTCGGCCAAGACTGCGCCCAGCGTGCGCGAGGAGCTTCTGCGCGCCGCCGTGGGACTGCTCGACGACCACGGCCCCGAGTCGCTGCAGGTCCGCAGGGTCGCCGCGGCAGGCGGCACCTCCACCATGGCGGTCTACACGCACTTCGGCGGCATGCGCGGCCTGATCGCCGCCGTGGCCGAGGAGGGCCTGCGGCAGTTCGACGCCGCCCTGACCACGCCGCCGTCCGACGACCCCGTCGCCGACCTGCTGGTGTGTGGGGCGGCCTATCGGAGGTTCGCCAACCGGCGCCCCCACCTGTACCGGCTGATGTTCGGCAGCACCAGCGCGCACGGCATCAACGCCCCGACCCGCAATGTGCTGACGCTGTCCGTCGACGAGATCACCGTGCACCATCCCAGCCTCGCGCACGTCGTCCGCAACGTGCACCGCTGCGTGCAGGCCGGGCGCATCGTCGGCGACGCGGAGGACGACGCGTCGGTGGTGGCGACCGCGGCCCAGTTCTGGAGCCTGGTGCACGGCTTCGTGATGCTGGAGCTGGCGGGTTACTACGGCGGAGACGGGACGGCGGTCGGACCGGTGCTCGGGGCGATGACGGCCAACACCCTGCTGGCCCTCGGCGACACCCCCGAGGCCCTGCAGGCCTCGCAGGCCGCCATGGTCGCCCGCCTCTAGACCCCCAGACAGCAGAATCCCCGGAGATCGCGGGGATCTCCGGGGATTCTGTCGAGAGCGAACTACTTGACGGTGACCGTGGCGCCGGCGGCCTCGAGCTTGGCCTTGGCGTCCTCGGCGGCCTCCTTGGCGACCTTCTCGAGCAGCGGCTTGGGAGCGCTGTCGACGAGGTCCTTGGCCTCCTTGAGGCCCAGGCCGGAGACGATCTCGCGGACGACCTTGATGACGCCGATCTTCTTGTCGCCGGCACCCTCGAGGATGACGTCGAACTCGGACTGCTCCTCGGCGGCCTCGGCGGCAGCGCCACCACCGGCGGCGGGGGCAGCGGCAACGGCGACCGGGGCGGCCGCGGTGACCTCGAAGGTCTCCTCGAACTTCTTCACGAACTCCGAGAGCTCGAGCAGGGTCAGTTCCTTGAACGCGTCGAGCAGTTCATCGGTGCTGAGCTTTGCCATGTTGGCGGTCCTTCCTGGATGTGTTTGTTAGGGGTGGTTGGTCTGATGTGTCACTCGGCAGATTCGGCAGCGGCCTCGGGGGCCTCTGCCGCGGGAGCCTCGGCGGTCTCGCCTTCGGCCGCACGCTTGTCCTGCAGGGCCGCCGCGAGGCGGGCGACCTGCGAGGCCGGAGCGTTGAACAGCGCCGCAGCCTTGGACAGGTTGGCCTTCATGGCGCCCGCCATCTTGGCCAGCAGCACCTCACGCGACTCGAGATCGGCGATCTGCTCGACCTCGGCGACGGTGAGCGGACGGCCCTCCATGTAGCCGCCCTTGATGACCAGCGCCTTGTTGTCCTTCGAGAACTTCTTGAGCGCCTTGGCGGCGTCGACCGGCTCACCTTCGATGAACGCGATCGCCGTCGGTCCGGTGAACAACTCGTCGAGACCTTCGATGCCCGCCTCGGCCGCCGCACGCTTGACCAGCGTGTTCTTGGCGACGGAGTAGGTGGCCGAGCCTCCGAGCGAGCGCCGCAGTTCAGCCAGGTTGGCCACCGTCAGACCGCGATATTCGGTCACGACGGTCGCAGTCGAGGCCTTGAACTGCTCGGTGATCTCTGCAACGGCGGTGGCCTTGTCAGCCTTTGCCATGCATGCCTCCTGATGGTGTCGTGTGGTTGCGCTCCACGCGCTCCGAACTCACGGGCGAAGGACCCCGGAAATGAACGACGCCCCGACGCAGGCGCGGCGGGGCGTGGAATGCTGCTGACACAGGTCAGCGATTCTTGCCTCGTCCTCCTGCGTGGGCCGCCGGGACGTTTCCCGGACCTTCAACCGATTACTCGGTGACCGACGGTCTTCGGTGGATCGTCGACCACCATAGCGCGAAGTGGGTCGATCAGCCAAAACGGGCCGCCTCAGCGCAGCAGCGCCGCGGCACCCACGAGGCCCGCGTCGCCGCCGAGCGCGGCCGGCACCACCGCGATGTCCGCGATGAAGCTCAGGCCGGCGAAGCGCGCCAGCGCCGCCCGCACCGGGTCGAACAGCAGCGGCCCCGAACGCGCCACGCCCCCACCGATCACCACCAGGTCGAGGTCGCACACCGCGCCCACCGACGCGATCATCGCGGCCAGGGCCGTCGCCGACCGTTCGAAGGCCCGCTGGGCCACCGGGTCGCCGGCGGCGGCGTCGGCGGCCAGGGCCTCCGCGTCGGCGTCCCCGCCGGGTTGCCAGCCGTTCTCGCGCGCCCAGGCCGCCATGTGGGGACCGCTCGCGATCGTCTCGACGCAGCCCCGGCCGCCGCATGCACACGACTCCCCCGCGACATCCACCACCACATGTCCGACATGTCCGGCGTTGCCGGTCCGGCCGTCATACGGCACGCCATCGAACACCAGGCCGCCGCCGATCCCGGTCGAGACGACCATCCCCAACAGGAAGCTCGCCCCCTGTCCGGCACCGCGCCAGTGTTCGCCCAGAGCCATGCACAACCCGTCGCCACCCAACCGCACCGGGACGCCGGGCACCGCCGCGGACACCCGCTCGTGGATCGGGAAGCCGCGCCAGGCAGGAACATTGATCGGCGAGACGGCGCCGGCGGGCAGGTCGATGGGCCCGGCCGAGGCGATGCCGACACCGCGCACGGTTGTCCCCGCGGCCATCTCGGACAGCAGTGCGGAGACCACGGCCCAGGCGGCCTCGGGGTCACCGCCCCGCGGGGTGGGCCGCTGCTGCGAGGCCACCAGCGTGCCGTCGGGGTCGACGAGTCCGGCGGCGATCTTGGTTCCGCCGATGTCGAGGGCAAGTGTCAGTTCGGTCATCAGTGCCTGTGGGTGTTGTCGGGTTGGCGGGGATCGCCAGGGTGCTCGAATCCAGGTGCGAGGCAGACGAGTTCGTCGCGGCGTCCGTCCAGCCACAACCGGAAGGCGTGCCGGCGCGCGGCGCCCAGCAGATGCTCGCGGACGACGGTGTGCACCTGGGACAGGGGCGGTGCGCTGCGCGGCGCGTCCCAGCCGTCGGGTCCCGCACGGACGACCGCGAACCGCAGGGGGTTGCGGCGGTGGTAGGACTCGATGTCCTCCGCCGAGACCGTGACATCGCGGGTCACGTGCGCGAACAGCGCGCGGGCGGCTGGGTCGGACAGCGCCGCGGCAGTCACGCTGCCCACCTCATGACGCGCGATGCCGTCGGGCAGGATCGCGGCCAGAGCCGGGGCCTTCCCGGTGTCGACGCCGAGTCGCTCGGCCTCGATCGCGACGACGCGTTCGGTGACGATCAGCTGGGTCAGCCAGCGCCGCAACTGCCTGCCTTCGCTGGTGCCGGCCAGCGGCAGCGCGCCCGCCGGCTGATGGTCGCGCAGCAGCGCTTCACCGCGGTCGACGTCGGCGACCGTCACCGGCACACCGGCCACATGCGCGGCCACGGCACTCATCGGACCACCACCCTGACCGCCGGGGTGTAGAGCAGTTCACCGGCGGCGGCCACCCTGACCAGTGCCCACCACTGGCCGGGCGCAACCCACGCCGGCGGCGCGACGTCGAACACCAGGTCCACGCCGCCGCGGGCGGGCAGCACCGCGCCGATCGCCGCGGGCCCCAGCCATTCCCAGGTTCCCCACGGGCTGATCAGATGAGCCTCGACGGCCAGGTCGGCATGCGCATCGGTGCCGACCCGGACCGTCAGCCGTTGCGAGCACCCGGGCGCGACGACCACGTCCGACGGCTCCGACTCCAACCTCAGCACGTCGCCGCGGTCCTCTCCGACCGCGATCAGGCAGACGTCCTCGACGGTCTGGCGCCACGGGCGCGGAATGTCGCCGTCCAGGGTCAGTTGGGCGCGAACGGGATACCAGCCCGGCGACGCCGCCGTGGGTCCGGCGATGCGCACCTGTGCTTCGCGGTGCGCACCGGGCTTGAGCTGGACCGGCAGAGCACCCGGGGTGGCGATCCATCCCGGCGGGCAGACCACCTCGATCCGACCGGCCACATCGGCGTCCGTGCAGTCGCTGGCGACGGTCAGCCGCAGCACCAGGTCGTCATCGGTCGCGGTCACGCGATGCGGATGCAGATGCGCGACGGCCGGCAGGCCACCCAGCGGCGCTGGACCGCGGTTGTGCAGCCAGTAGCGCGCGTACAGCGGTTGCGCGGCCTCGACTTCGGGCGCCAGCGGACCGTTGTGCCGGACGCGTTCACCGGCCGTGAGTTCGGCGACGACGGTCGCGATCTCGTAGCCGTGCAGCGATTCCGGCACCCGCGGGCCCTCCGTCAGCCGCTCGAGCAGGTCAGCCCTGCCCAACACCTGGATGTCGACGACATCGGAGGTCACGTGCCAGGACGTGTCGCGGCCCAGGGTTTCGACGAGGCGCAGCGTGGCCCAGGTCTGGGCACCCCCGGATCGGCCCGACGGCGTCGGGTTGCCGGTCAGTTTCAGCGCGTCGACATTGACCGCTGGGGAGTCGACGCCCAACAGCGAACCCTGTGGGGCCGACGAGGTCGACGACGCACCGGCGACCGCGACCAGCGGGCGGGAGTGCTCGGCGCTGCGCAGGGGAAGGCCCGCCTCGCGCCAATCGCCGTCCGCAACGATGACGGCGTAGTCGAAGGTGTGCGACCAGTGCTGGAGTTGGAAGTTGGAACCGTCTGGCGCGGTGCGCTTCTCGTGTGTCGTCCACACCCCCGACGGCCATCCGGTGCACGACCGCAGGAGCGAGGTGTGCAGCGTTCCCTCGGTGTCGACGGCAAAGCTGGGCACACCGCGGTTCAGCAGGGCCGCGGTGCGGTGTTCGAACGGCACGCCGACCACGCCCGCCTGGGACGGCACGGCGATCTCAGAGTCCTCGAGATCGGCCGCGACCGCCGCGACGGCCTGGGCCAGCAGCTGATCGTCGCGGCCCGCGATGATCAGCACCGGGAGGGCGGTCACCGCACGGAGATCGGCGTCGGGCACCCACACGTCGGCCAGCGCGGCCGCCGGAGGCACGAACACGCACGCGGTGCCGCAGTCGTCGAGCTGGCGCTGCAGCTGCGCGGCGGCCCCGGGGCCCGCGGCGGCCAGCACGGCCGCGGTGAAGGCGTTGCGGTCGGGTCCGCCGATGGCGATGCGGGTGTCCGGCAGGTTGGAGTCCACGTCGAGGTGCCCGTACCGGGGCCGGTCCGCACCCGAGCAGGTCGCGGTGACTCCCGCCCGCACCAGCGCCACCAGCACCTCGCGCGCCAGGCCCGCGGACTCGGTGCCGGCGGGCGTCACCACCTCGGCGACCGCGACGGCGTGGGTACCGCTGTCCCCCAGCCTGATTCGGACGGCCGAGGACAGCCCGAACCAGCCGTGGGCGGGGTTCTCCAGGGTCCACGGGTGCACCGCGGTGTCCACCGAGTCCGTGGATCCGGGCTGGTGCAGCAGACCGAACCCGCGGCCGATCACGGCATCGCCGACCTCGCTGACCGGCACCGCGCCGGGGATCGGCAGGGGCCAGCGCAGGCGCAGCAGGCGGTCGGACCCGGTGAACTCGTCGATCGTGGTCCGGCAGTCGACACGGTCGATGCCGTCCCACAGTGTCAGCGTCTGGGTGTACCGCAACAGACCCTCGATCCGGCCGTGCACCACGAGGCGCTGCCCGATCGCACACTCGTGGGCACTGACCTCCGCAACGCCGTCCCCCGAACCCACGACGGGACCTCTGGGCAGCAGATGCCACGGGCCCTCGCCGGCCTGTGGGTGGGCCGAATACTCCTCGTACACCGCCAGTTCGTTGGCCACTCGTCCCGGCGCCACCCACTCGGAGCCCGCCCTGCGCACCGAGACCACGCCGCCGCCGCGGGCCGGGTCGACGCGAATCGCCAGGTGCGCGTTGGCGATTCCGACGCCGTCGCGCGGTCGCCAGGAACACGCCGCGACATCCCGTCCCGCCGCGAGACGATAGGAGCGCCAGCCCAGTGCGGGCACGTCGCGCGCCAGCCATGTCAGGGTGTGGCCGTCGTCCTCGACCAGCACGGGGACGTCCCGACCCGCATCGTCGATGACACGGGTCGGCCCCGGTTCCGTCACGTGCAACGTGACCACATCGGTCCGGTTGTGCGCCAGGGGATTCCACACAGTCACCGGTCCGCCTCCGAGCGTCTCGGTGAGCACCGCGAGCGCCCGGTCGCGGGCGGTGCTGCCGATCTCCCAGGCGTCGCGCCATCCGGTGAGCAGGTCGAGGTAGACCTGGTCGGACTCCGACCCGGTGATCGCGTCGTGGTGTGCACCGTACGCCAACTGCACCCAGGCCTTGGCGAAGGCGGGTTCGGGGTACTCGACGCCGGCGAGAAGATGCGCGAACACCGCGAACCTCTCGGCGTCGAGCACCGCGGCCTCGGCGGCGCGGTTGGCCTGCTTGGTGTCGATGAACGACACGTCCTTGCCGGTGTAGATCGGGTTCATGTCCCGGGTCTGTGGCGAGGCCGCGGCACCCCGTGCGTCCAGTTCGGCGCGCACCGCGGCGAAGAACTCGCGCGGCAGTGCGCACACGAACTTCGGCCAGCAGTACCGCGCCGCCCAGAAGCGCATGATCTCGGTGACCCACTTGTTCGGTGGCGTGTAGTCGGTGCCGACGGGCAGCAGCACATTGCGGGTGGCGGCGACCTTCTTCAGGCCGCGGAACAGCTCCCAGGTCGCCGCGGTGGCCTCGGCCAGCGTCGTCGACGAGTCCATCCACCATCCCGCCGAGTAGTGCGCGGGCATGTAGTGGGTGAGCAGGCCGACTCCCGACGGTGCGATCCACTCGAACTCACTGGCGAACTGCATGCGTTCGGGGTCGCCGTCGCCGGCCATCGGCCCCCACTGGTGGTGCGGGCCACGCGCCCAGGAACTCGACGTCAGCCCGGCGTCGGCGGCCATCCCGGGGAACTGCGGATCGTGGCCGAACACATCCAGCTGCCAGGCCGTCGACGGCTCGGCGCCGAGGATGTCGCGCTGAAATCCGATGCCCGCCACGAAGTTCCGGATCGCGGTCTCGGGGCTGGTGAGGTTGGTGTTGGGCTCGTTGTACGTGCCGCCCATGATCTCGACGCGGCCCTGGCGCACAAGCCGGCGCAGGTCATCCCGGTCCTGGGGGTGGGTGTCCCAATACGGTTTGAGGTAGTCGACCTCGGCCAGCACGAACTTGTAGTCGGGGTCGCGGCGCGCCATCTCAAGGTGGGCGGACACCAGTTCGAAGCCGTTGGTCTGCCGGGCGCGACCGGGCGGGTCCTCGGTCCACTCGCTGGTGTAGGCGGCCTGGGTGTTCCACCACACCGGGTCGTAGTGGAAGTGGCTGACCATGAACATCGTCCACCCGGGTTCGGCGTCGACGAAGGTGAACTCGAACCCGGCATCACCCCCGTGGACGACGGCGGCCCTGCGCCGTCCCACGGCGGCGTCGTCGGCCAGCAGGACACCGACTTCGACGACACCGTCGCCCACACCGGTGAGCACCTCCTCGCTGGTCAACCCGGCGCCGGTGACCCGCACCGGGGTGGCGTGGGTGGCGCCGGTGTAGCCGACGCGCACCACCTGCCGGGGCGCATCCTCGGTCCCGACGAACAACTCTGTGGACTCCGCGGAGGTCACCGACAGAGACATGCCCCCAACTATCGCCGCATCCGCGACAGCGCGGTGCGAGTCCGGGGCAAGACACGCCGCGGATCCGCGCGGGTCAACGCACCGCCACTGTTCGGCAACAGTTCACACCCCGCTGACCTGGACGGCATGCCAACCTCGAGAGCCCGTGCCACAGTGGAGTCATTGTGAGTGAGGACATGCAGTACAGCGGCGAGCGCAGGGCACCGTGGCGAGACCCGTTGTCGATGGGCTGGCAGGCGCATCGACGGATTCTGCTGCTGCGCCTGCGATGGCATTCGTCATCGGCGAGACGACGCGATGGCGGCCTGCGGCGTCCACACCTGCGCTGACTGTCGCGCCGCCTATCCGAGGGGGACCCCATGACCGAGTCTGAACAGCGGAGGAGTTCCGGGGCGGCCGCCACGGAGGTGCTCAAGGGTCTCGACGGGGTCCGCGACTGGGTCCGGGACACCTACATCGACCTGCACCGGCATCCGGAGCTCTCCCATCAGGAGTTCCGCACCGCGGGCATCGTCGCCGACCGACTCCGCGCCGGCGGTCTCGACGTCCACACCGGGGTCGGCGGCACCGGGGTGGTGGGTGTGCTGGCCAACAGCAGTGGTCCCACGGTGCTGGTGCGCGCGGACATGGACGCCCTTCCCGTTCAGGAGGCCACCGGCCTGCCGTATGCCAGCACGGTGCACGGCACCGACGCCGACGGACATGAGGTGCCGGTGATGCATGCGTGCGGGCACGACGCGCATGTGGCGGCGCTGCTGGGTGCGGCGCAGCTGATGGCAGACCGCACCGACGTGTGGTCGGGCACGCTGGTGACGCTGTTCCAGCCCGCTGAGGAGACCGCCGACGGAGCCCGCGGGATGGTGGCCGACGGGCTGGCCGACGTGGTGCCGACCCCGGTCGACGTGGCACTGGCCCAGCATGTGTTCCCGATCCCGGCCGGCACCGTCGGTGTCCACGCCGGACCGTTCATGGCCTGCGCCGACAGCATGCGGATCACCGTGCACGGGCGCGGTGCGCACGGGTCGATGCCCCAGGCGTCGGTCGATCCGGTCGTGCTCGCGTCGATGATCGTCATCCGGCTGCAGACCGTCATCTCCCGCGAGGTCGCCCCCACCGAAGCCGCGGTGCTCACCGTGGGCAGCATCGAGGCCGGCAGCGCCAGCAATGTGATCCCGGACCGGGCCGTGCTGCAGTTGAACATCCGCACCTACAGCGAACAGACGCGCAGCACGATCCTCGCCGCGGTGCAGCGCATCGTGCGCGCCGAATGTGCGGCGTCGGGATCACCGGCTGAACCCGAGTTCGAGATGTTCGGCCAGTTCCCCTTGACCGACAACGACGTCGCCGCCACCAGCCGCGTCACCGCGGCGTTCACCGGCTTCTTCGGCGACCGGTGCTGGCAGATGCCGCAGGGCACCGGCAGCGAGGACTTCAGCGAGATTCCAAGGGCGCTGGGCGCGCCGTACACCTACTGGGGGTTCGGCGGCGCCGACCCCGCCCAGTTCCGGGCCGCGACCGAGGGCGGCGCTGTCTCCCAGGACATCCCGGTCAACCACTCGCCGCACTTCGCACCGGTCATCGAGCCCACCCTGGACGTCGGCATCCAGGCGCTGGTGCTCGCGACGACGGCCTGGCTGGCCACCGACACCCCGGCGGCCGCCGCCCGTTAGGTCGGGATGCGCGCCAACCGCCGGGCCACGGCCCCCGCCGCGGCGATCACCTCCGGCGGTTCCAGGATCTCGAAGTCCGCGCCCACGAGCGCGAGCCACAGAACCATGCGCTCGGGATCGTCGGCGCCTGTGGTGACCAGGCACGACTCGGGACCTTCGACTTCGATCGTCACCGCCGACGGCGAGAAGTGCTGCGCGACAACATCTGCCGAGCAGTGGAAGCGCACCCGGGCGATGTGCCGGTAGGACGAACTGCTGATCGCCCGGCTGACGTAGGCCGCCGCGTCGGGCGCCGCGCGCGGGACGAACGTCGTCCCCCGCGCGGTGACGTCGCCCATGCGGTCCAGCCGCAGCGTGCGCCAGTCGTGGCGGTCACGGTCGAAGGCCAGCAGGTACCAACGCCGGCCCGTGGTCACCAGCTGGTAGGGCTCGAGTCTGCGTTGGGTGATCTCACCGGCGAAAGCCGTGTACTGCAGGTCGATGTGCTCGTGGTCGCGGCACGCCCGCGCCAGGGTCATCAGCGTTTCGGGATCGACCGTCGCCTCGACACCGTTGGTCAGCGTCACGGTGCTGTCGTGCACCGCGGCGACCTGTGAGCGCAGCCGCGACGGCATCACCTGGTCCAGTTTGGACAGCGCGCGCAGGGCGGACTCGGAGATCCCCGCGACGCTTCCCCCCGCCGCCAGGCGCAGGCAGACGGCCATCGCCACGGCCTCGTCGCCGTCGAGCAGCAGCGGCGGCAGCGCCGCGCCCGCACCCAACTGGTAGCCACCGCCGTGCCCGGTGCTGGCCTGCACCGGATAGCCCAGCTCCCGCAACCGTTCGATGTCTCGGCGCACGCTGCGGCCGGTCACGCCGAGGCGTTCGGCCAGCTCTCCCCCGGTCCAGACCCGGCGGGACTGCAGCAGGCCGAGAAGCTGCAGGATGCGTGCGGTGGTCTCCGCCATTCTCCGAGTATGGCGCACTTCTAGGACAGATACTGTCCGCAATGGGTGTCAGAGTGGTGATATGACAGCACTGGACGTCACGAAATCCCTGGTCGACCAGCTCGAATACCACTGGGCGCAGCAGTTGCGCCCTCGTCTGGACGGGCTCACCGACGATGAGTACCTCTGGGCGCCCGTGCCCGGCGCCTGGACCGTGCATCCGGACGGGTCCATCGACTTCACCCACCCCGCACCCCAACCCGCACCGTTCACGACGATCGCGTGGCGGCTGGGACATGTCATCGTCGGCGTGCTCGCGGTGCGCGCCCACCACCATTTCGGCGGTCCACCCGCCGATTACGCGACGTGGCCCTGGGCCACCGACGCCGGCACCGCCCTGAGCCAACTGGATGCCGCCCACTCGGACTGGATCGCCGGGGTCCGCGCGCTCGACGACGAGGCGCTGGGCCGCCCGATCGGACCGGCCGAGGGACCGTGGGCCGACTACCCGATGCTCGACCTGGTGCTGCACATCAACCGCGAAGTCATCCACCACGGCGCCGAAATCGCCCTGCTCCGAGACCTTTACACGCATACCCACACCCACACCCAGGAGAACTGACATGCCCGCCATGCCCCCGCCCATCGCCGACGAACGTGCCGGCCTCAAGGAGTACATCGCCGCGCAGCAGCACGCCTTCCGCGCCGTGGCGTTCGGACTCACCGACGAACAGGCCCGCTCCACCCCGACGGTCAGCGCGCTGTCCATCGGGGCGCTGATCAAACACGTCACGTCCTGCCAGCGCGGCTGGATGGAGCGCGTGGCCGCCGCACCGGAACTGGCGCCGGCCGATCAGCGCTCGCAGGAGGAGCAGGCGGCCCAGTACGCCGACGAGTTCGTGATGGGTTCTGACGAGACCCTGGCCGGCATCCTGGAGAGGTTCGAAGCGGTCAACGCCGAGGCCGTGCGGTTGATCGACTCCGTGGATCTGTCTGCTGCGGTGCCGATTCCCCAGGATGTGCCGTGGTTCCCCAAGGAGATCGACGCGTGGTCCGTGCGCTGGGTGCTGTTCCACATGATCGAGGAGATGGCCCGGCATGCCGGGCACGCCGACATCATCCGGGAGTCCATCGACGGCGCGACGCTGTATGAACTGCTCGCGGGCCTGGAGGACTGGGAGCCCACACCGTGGCTGACGCCGTGGGGCAAGGAGCCCGTCGCGCCCCGCGGCTGAGGAAGCAGATCAGAGACACGGGTCACGCCGGTGGGAACGCACGCTGCTTTTGAGCAGAACTCCGCGGGTTTGGCACACTACAACAATGAGTTCAACCAGAAATCACCGGGAGGTGGCCAGACTGGACCGGGTGCCGTTGCCGGTCGAGGCCGCCCGAATCGGCGTGACGGGTTGGCAGCTCACCCGCACCACCGCGCGTGTCGTCACCAGACTGCCGGCCCGAGGCTCGTGGCAGATGAAGGTCATCAAGGAGATCCCGCAGACCTTCGCCGACCTCGGCCCCACCTACGTCAAGTTCGGCCAGATCATCGCCTCGAGCCCGGGTGCCTTCGGCGAACCGCTCTCCCGCGAGTTCCGCACGCTGCTCGACGCCGTGCCGCCGGCCGACCCGCAGGAGGTGCACCGCCTCTTCAAGGAGGAGTTGGGCGACGAGCCCAAGAACCTCTTCAAGCACTTCGAGGAGCGGCCGTTCGCGTCGGCCTCCATCGCCCAGGTGCACTTTGCGACACTGCACAGCGGCGAGGACGTGGTGGTCAAGATCCAGCGTCCCGGCATCCGTCGGCGAGTCGCCGCAGACCTGCAGATCCTCAAGCGCTTCGCGCAACTGGTGGAGGTCGCCAAGCTGGGCCGTCGGCTGTCCGCGCAGGACGTGGTGGCCGACTTCTCCGACAACCTCGCCGAGGAACTCGACTTCCGCATCGAGGCACAGTCGATGGAGGCCTGGGTCAGCCATCTGCACGCGTCGCCGCTGGGCCGCAACATCAAGGTGCCCGACGTGCATTGGGACTTCACCACCCAGCGCGTGCTGACCATGGAGCGCGTGCACGGTGTACGCATCGATGACGTGGCCGCGATCCGCCAACAGGGTTTCGACGGCACCGAACTGGTGAAGGCCCTGCTGTTCTCGACGTTCGAGGGCGGTCTGCGGCACGGCCTGTTCCACGGCGACCTGCACGCCGGCAACCTACTGGTCGACGAGCAGGGCAGGATCGTGTTCCTCGACTTCGGCATCATGGGCCGGATCGATCCGCGCACCCGTTGGCTGCTGCGTGAGCTCATCTACGCGCTGCTGGTCAAGAAGGACCACGCGGCCGCCGGAAAGATCGTGGTGCTGCTGGGGGCGGTGGGCACGGTCAAACCCGAGAAGCAGGCCGCCAAGGACCTTCAGGCGTTCGCCGAACCGCTGACCATGAAGACGCTCGGGGACATGTCCTACGCCGACATCGGCCGGCAGCTGTCGACGCTGGCCGAGGCCTACGACGTCAAACTGCCCCGCGAACTCGTGCTGATCGGCAAGCAGTTCCTCTATGTCGAGCGCTACATGAAACTCCTCGCGCCGCGGTGGCAGATGATGAGCGACCCGCAGTTCTCGGGGTACTTCGCCAATTTCATGGTCGAGGTCAGCCGCGAACACCAGAACGCCGACAGCATCACCGACAGCGAGGTCGAGGCTTGATGCAGACCCCGGTGCGCGCCGGCGTCGCCCGGTCCGGGGACCTCGAGATCCACTACGAGGACATGGGCGACCCGAGCGATCCGGCGGTCCTGCTGATCATGGGGCTGGGTGCACAGCTTCTGTTGTGGCGCAAGGGTTTCTGCGAGAAGCTGATCGCGCGCGGCCTGCGCGTGATCCGCTTCGACAACCGCGACGTGGGTCTGTCGAGCAAGCTCGACGGTCAGCGCATCGACGGGTCGGCGTACCCCAACATGGTCCGTTCGGTGCTGGGCCGGCGCAGTCCCGCGGTCTACACGCTCGAGGACATGGCCGACGACGCGGTGGCCGTACTCGACCACCTCGGCATCGACCGCGCGCACGTCGTCGGCGCGTCGATGGGCGGCATGATCGCCCAGGTGGTGGCGGCCCGGCACGCGCACAGGACCACGTCACTGGGCGTGATCTTCTCCAGCAACAACCAGGCCGCCCTGCCCCCACCCGACCCGCGCGCGCTGTTCGCGGTCATCAAGGGCCCGCCCGTCGGGGCGCCGCGTGAGGTCATCCTCGACAACGCCGTCCGGGTCACCAAGATCATCGGCAGCCCCGCCTATCCGACACCCGAGGAGCGCATCCGCGCCGATGCGGGTGAGGCCTACGACCGATGTCACTACCCGGTCGGGGTGGCCCGGCAGTTCGGCGCGATCACGGGCAGCGGGAGCCTGCGGCACTACGACCGCCGGATCAACGCGCCGACGGTCGTCATCCACGGTCTCGCCGACCGCCTGATGCGGCCCGCGGGGGGCCGCGCGGTGGCCAACAACATTTCCGGAGCCCGCCTGGTGCTGTTTCCGGGAATGGGACACGACCTCCCGGAGGCGCTGTGGGACCCCGTCGTCGACCAGCTTGACCTCACGTTTTCCTACGCGCAGGCCTGAATCGCCGGCGCGTTCGACCTGTGACGTAATTCTGACGTAGGGGTAACCCACGTTGCCGAGATCGCGAATCGCCTCAACCATGGAGGAGATACCTGGGGGTGGATCAGGTTCCTCGGGGGGAACAGTGTGCCCGCCTCTTCCACATTTCCTGGAAGGCAGCTCGCCTGTGCCGAAAGCACTACAACCACACTTCGACGACGTCCAAGCGCACTACGACCTGTCGGATGACTTCTTCCGGCTGTTCCTGGACCCGTCGCAGACCTACAGCTGCGCCTACTTCGAACGCGAAGACATGACGCTTGAGGAGGCCCAGCTCGCCAAGATCGACCTGTCGCTGGGCAAGCTCGGGCTGCAGCCGGGGATGACGCTGCTCGACATCGGCTGCGGTTGGGGTGCGACCCTCAACCGCGCACTGGAGCGCTACGACGTCAACGTCGTGGGGCTCACGCTGAGCCGGAACCAGCGGGACCACGCTGAGGCGCTGCTGGCCGCGAACCCCAGCCAACGGTCCAAGCGGGTGCTGCTGCAGGGGTGGGAGCAGTTCGACGAGCCGGTGGACCGGATCGTGTCGATCGGCGCGTTCGAGCACTTCGGCCACGACCGCTACGCCGACTTCTTCACCATGGCCTACAAGGCACTGCCCGCCGACGGCGTGATGCTGCTGCACACCATCACGGCGTTCAAACCCAAGGACGCCGCCAGCCTCGGCATCCCGCTGACCTTCGAACTGGCGCGGTTCATCAAATTCATCCTCACCGAGATCTTCCCCGGCGGCCGGTTGCCGTCGAGCGACATGGTCGAGGAGCACGCCACGGCAGGCGGTTTCGACGTCGCGCGAATCCAGTCCCTGCAGCCGCATTACGCGCGCACCCTCGACCTCTGGTCCGCCGCGCTGGAGAGCCACCGCGAGGAGGCCATCGCGATCCAGTCCCAGGAGGTCTACGACCGGTACATGAAGTATCTGACCGGGTGCGCCAACCTCTTCCGCAACGGGACGATAGACGTGCGTCAGTTCACGTTGAAGAAAGTCTGAGGTCGCTTCTGTTGGGCGCGCTGCGTACGGTCGTGCCCGTAATCCAGTAGCGTGTGCTTGAGATCACTAGTGGGTTGGAGTCTGCACCAGTATGTCCAAATTGAAGCCGAAGTACGAAGAACTACAGTCCATCTACGACATCTCGAACGAGTTCTACGAGTTGTTCCTCGGGCCCACAATGGGTTACACGTGCGGTTACTTCGAACGCGAAGACATGACCGGCGATGAGGCTCAGATCGCGAAATTCGATCTGGCACTGGGAAAGCTCGGACTCGAGCCGGGAATGACACTGCTCGACGTCGGCTGCGGCTGGGGCGCCTGCATGCAGCGCGCCATCGAAAAGTATGACGTGAATGTGATCGGACTGACGTTGTCCGGCGAGCAGCGCAAGTACGCCATCGAGAAGTTGGCCAAGGTGCCGACCGAACGCAGTGTCGAAGTCCGCCTGCAGGGCTGGGAGGAGTTCGACGACAAGGTCGATCGGATCGTGTCGATCGGCGCGTTCGAGCACTTCGGTTTCGAGCGTTATGACGACTTCTTCAACATGGCCTACGACGCGCTGCCCGACGACGGTGTGATGCTGCTGCACACCATCACCGGATTCGACATGCGGCGCGCCAAGGAACTCGGTTTGCCGATGACCTTCGAGTTGGCTCGGTTCGCGAAGTTCATCATGACCGAGATCTTCCCGGGTGGCCGCCTGCCGTCGGTCGAGAAGGTCCACGAGCACGCGTCGAAGGCGGGCTTCGGCATCGCCCGCACCCATGAGATCGGCCCGCACTACGTGCGGACGCTGCAGGGCTGGGCCGAGCAGCTCGAGGCGCACAAGGAGGAGGCGATCGCCCTGCAGGGCCAGGTCGTCTACGACCGGTACGACAAGTACCTCAACGGCTGCGTGAACCTGTTCCGCGTCGGCCACACCAGCGTGCACCAGTTCACTCTGACGAAATAGGCTCTGCGCCAACGTCCCCCGGGTCAGCCAGGCGCCGAAGAGGCGTCGGTCAGACCAGGGGGACGTTGAGCAGAGGCCGCGGCACGTCCGCCTCCGGACCGTCGAAGTGCCACCACTCACCCGAGTACACCGTCAGCCCGCCACTGGCCATCGCCTCCCGCAACATCGTGCGGTTGGCCTGCTGTGCGGCGCTGACACCTTCGGTGGCGTACGCGTGCGCGACGGGTGAGAAGTCGTCGAAGTCGGTTCCCATGTCGAGCAGACGGCCCGACGCATCAGCCACCGTCACATCGACCGAACGGCCCGCGGTGTGGCTGCGGGCGGACTCGCCCGGGCGGGCCACCCAGTTGGGGTCCGGCACGGCCTCGAACATCCGAACCTGAACCTCATGCGGCCGGTAGCAGTCCCAGAAGACCAGTCGGCGGCCCTGCTGGCGCAGAGCAGCAGCGGCCGTACGCAGGCCGGGCGCAAGCGCTTCGTGCACCAGACAGCGAGCGTCCGCCGGGTACAGCGCGAGGCCGACGAAGTTGTCGGCCGTGGCGTATCGCAGATCGACGATCGCGTCGGGGACGACGGTGTGCACCTCGACCAGTCCGGCCTCGGCGGGTGTCGTGGGTGCGGCGTGGGCGGTCATCGGCGTCAACATCATGAGCAGTCCTGAAAAAACAGCCGTGGGGGGGGGGGGGGGGGAGGTGGGGGGGGGGGGGGCGCCCGGGGGGGGGGGGGGGGGGGGGGGGGGGGGGGGGGGGGGGGGGGGGGGGGGGG
>NZ_LZHW01000018.1 GCF_001667265.1 Mycobacterium sp. ACS4331
TGTAACCACGCCCCCCCCCCAAAACAACACCCCCCCCAAACCCCCCGTGTTACCCCCCCCCCCCCGGGCCCCGGGGGGGGCCCCCCGCAGGGGCCCGTCGCGTCTCATACTTGACGTGTGCAGACCTTCGTCAAACGCAGTCTCACTGCACCACCCGGCTTCTTCGCATGCGAAGTGGCCGGTCTGCGATGGCTTTCAGAGGCTCACGGGGCGTTGTGCGTCGAGGTGTTGGAACACGACCGCACGAGCCTGACGCTTCGTCGTCTGGAATCCGTGGCCCCGACCCGGGAAGCCGCTGCCGCATTCGGTGCTTCTCTGGCGACGACGCACGACGCCGGCGCTGATGGGTGGGGTGCCCCGCCCTCCGGTTGGTCCGGCCCCGGTTACTTCGGACCGTTGAGCCATCCATTGCCTATGACCTATGGGGTGCATGACACCTGGGGCCGGTTCTACGCCGAAGAACGTCTGGCACCCATCTTTGAACGCGCACGCCCGTCGCTCACAGACCGCGCCGCAAGAGATGTCAGCGACGTCATGGAGCACTGTATTGCAGGCGAATTCGATGATGACGACACCCCGTCCCGGCTGCATGGCGACCTTTGGAGCGGCAACCTCATATGGACAGGTGACGGGGTGGTGCTGATCGACCCTGCTGCCTGTGGTGGCCACCGTGAGACCGATCTGGCGATGCTCCACCTGTTCGGATGTCCGTATCTGGAGGATTTGATCGACGGGTATCAACGCGCGCACCCACTGCGACCGGGGTGGCGTGGCCGGATTGCGCTTCATCAGCTCTACCCGCTGCTCGCGCACGTGGTGCTGTTCGGTGTCGGGTATGCGCAACAGACGCACGCTGCGGCGAGGCGGGCACTTGGCAGCGCCGATCTCGGGTAGCCGACTACGTGGGTGGCCAATCCTGAGTGCGGCGACACTGGCTCTGTACGCCAGTAGTCAGCGGAGGTGCACAGTGAACCCCGATACCATTGAGGTGGTGAAGGCGCTCTCAGTCCCAATAGTCACGGGCTTGGTCACGGCGGGCGGCATCGCGCTGGAGAGGATGAGAAACGAGCGCGATCTGGAGGTTCGTCGCGGACGGATCGTGGAAATGGCGCACAACCAGATCGCCGCCGTGCAACCGCTTTTGGAGCCCCTCGGAGGAGACCAGGCGAGGGACCGGGCCTACGCGATCATCTCCTCGGCGCTGGATTCAATCGCACGGGCCCAAGCCCTCAGCCAGCAGCCCGAAGAGCAACTTGAGAAGCGGGCGTTGAAGGCGGTGGACCATGCACGGCGGAGTGTGCTCGATGAGGTGCTGCTGAGGCGGCATCTGAGGTCCCGCGCCGCCCGAGTGCTTCGGGTGCTGTACTACGTCGTGTTCGCGTGGACCTGCCTGTGCGTCTTCACATTCTTCGGCTCCTTCACGGCGATCGATGACCCTGATGGCGGCATCGGAGTCGTGATCGGCGTCGGCGCTATGACGCTGGTGTTGGGTCTCGTCCCGATGATGGCGATGCGGTCGATTGTGCTGGGGCGCGAGCGTCGGGCCGCGGGCCTGGAGCAGGCTTCAGTTCAGGGACGGGCGGAGTCAGTGCTGGCGACGCCTGCGCCGTGGTCGTGAATTCTCTTCTGTCCCTTTGGTTCCTCCTGTTACATCGCGACAGGTTTTGTCGGTGCCTCGAACTAGTGTTCGAGTATGACTTCAGTGGCCGCCCTGCTCTCTGAGCTTGAGGCCGTCCACGCCCGCCTTGCCGCCGCCAGCGTCGATGACCTCTCCGCCACGCAGGTGCTGACCGTGATGGAACGCCTCCAGAAAGTCAGCTGGGCCGATGCCG
>NZ_LZHW01000019.1 GCF_001667265.1 Mycobacterium sp. ACS4331
CGGAGAGCAGGGGGTGCCGTCGAGGACACCGTCGTGATTATCCTGGGCGTCTATGATGTGTCAGGCTGCCCGGGGCCCCCACCGCCCGGCGCGGCCCGGCCACACGGGCGGCGCGACGATGGGAGCGGGCCCCATGACATCGTGTTTCAACGTGTTCTGCGCGTCGAGCTGGTACATGGTCGCGGCGCGCCGACGCGCCTCGGGGGAGAGGAAGAAACCGGTGTCGGTCATGCCCAGCGGCTCGAAGATGCGCTCGGACAGGATCTGGTGCAGGGGCCTGCCCTCGAGGCGGGAGAGCACGATGCCCAGCACGTCGGTGGCGTGGCTGTAGGTCAGCTGGTCACCCGGTTGGTGCACCAGCGGCAGTGCGGCCAGCTCGGAGAGCCAGCGGTCCTGGTCCTGGCGCATCGGCAACCGGGCGTAGGCGCGAGCGATCGGACCGGGGACCGAGAACTGGTAGGCCAGCCCGCTGCGGTGGGTCATCAGATCGTCGATCGTGATGGGGCGCCGCGCCGGCACGGTGTTCTCCAGCCCGCCGCGCAGGTCGGTCAGCACACGCATGTCGGAGAACTCCGGCAGCCACCGCGTGACGGGATCGCGCAGGGACAGGCGGCCCTCGTCGACCAGGCACATGGCGGCCGCGACCGTCACCGGCTTGGTCATCGACGCGATCCGGAAGACGGTGTCGCGCTGCATCGGCAGGTTGGCGTCGATGTCGCGATAGCCGACCTCGTTGACCTGCAGCACTTCTCCGCGCTGCCACACCAGGGTCACCGCCCCGGCCAGCAGACCCGCATCACAGGCCTCGCGAATGGAGGCGGCGTTGCCGTCGAGGTTCACCACGTGGTTCAGGTTACTGGGCGCCGAGGGTGGGGCTCAGGCTGTGGGGCTCAGGTGACCGGCCCACGGTGCGCGCGCACCCACCACATGATCGCGGGAAGTCCCTCGTCGATCGGCATGGTGACCGAATCCAGCGCGGCGACATGCCAGCCCGCGTCCTGCAGCGTGCGGAGCAGGGTCTGCTCCGAGACCATCGGCCGCGGCCAGTCCCCGGCTTCGGCGTTGGCGTCGGAGAACGCGCTGAGCAGCAGGGTCGCACCGGGCCGGGTGGCGTGGTGCACGGCCCGGGCGTAGCTGGACTTGGCCTCGTCGTCGAGGCAGTGATAGCAGCCACTGTCGACGACGGTGTCGAACGCGCCCGCGTACCCCTCGAGTTTCGTGGCGTCCGCCACACCGAACGTCACCTCGATGCCGGCGTCGCGAGCCCGCTGTTCGGCCGTGGCGATCGCGGTCGGGGCGAAGTCCAGACCCGTCACGTGGTGTCCCTGCTGCGCCA
Organism: Mycobacterium sp. ACS4331; assembly: GCF_001667265.1. Taxonomy (GTDB): domain Bacteria; phylum Actinomycetota; class Actinomycetes; order Mycobacteriales; family Mycobacteriaceae; genus Mycobacterium. The sequence goes on from NZ_LZHW01000019.1 coordinate 1,337, forward strand.
GGAAGATGGCGTTGTCTCCCAGGCCACAGCCGATGTCGAGGACGTCGCCGTGCACCAGTCCGGACTCATGCCAGGCGATGACGTTCTCCTTCGGCCCGTGGGTGTCCCAAGGGGCCGGAACCTCGCTTCGATAGAGCGCTTCGAAGTCGTCGATCGGGCTTCCCGTCATTTAGTCGAGCGTACTCAGTGCTGCTAAGCTGCCCGGCAGTTCGACATCCTTTAACGGACCGTCCAGAGAGGCGGAGAAGGAGGTCAGGCTCACTCGTGGGCTCTGAAGACAATGACCGGGAACTGATGTCCCCCGCGGACGTCAGTCGCACCGTCTCTCGCATCGCCCACCAGATCATCGAGAAGACCGCGCTCGACGGCGCCGACGCGCCTCGCGTGGTTCTTCTGGGAATCCCCACCCGCGGCGTCATTCTCGCGTCCCGCCTGGCCCGCAACATCGCCGAGTTCTCCGGTGTGCAGGTCGCCAGCGGTGCCCTCGACATCACGCTCTACCGCGACGATCTGAACACCAAGCCGCCCCGCCCGCTGGAGGACACCTCGATCCCCGAGGGCGGCATCGACGGCGCCCTCGTGGTCCTCGTCGACGACGTGCTCTACTCCGGACGCTCGGTGCGGTCAGCGCTCGACGCCCTGCGTGACATCGGCCGCCCCCGCGCGGTGCAGTTGGCGGTGCTGGTCGACCGCGGCCACCGCGAACTGCCGATCCGGGCCGACTACGTCGGCAAGAACGTGCCCACCTCGCGCAGCGAGAACGTCAAGGTGCGCCTGGTCGAGCAGGACGGCGAGGACGGCGTGAAGATCGCCCCCCATGGAGGTCCCGCTCGATGAAACACCTGTTGACCGCGTCCGACCTCACCCGTGACGAGGCGACCGCGATCCTCGACGACGCCGACCGCTTCAGCCAGGCGCTGCTGGGCCGCGAGGTCAAGAAGCTCCCGACGCTGCGCGGCCGCACCGTCATCACGATGTTCTACGAGAACTCCACCCGCACCCGGGTGTCCTTCGAGGTCGCGGGCAAATGGATGAGCGCCGACGTGATCAACGTCAGCTCGTCGGGCTCCTCGGTGGCCAAGGGCGAGTCGTTGCGGGACACCGCGCTGACCCTGCGGGCAGCCGGGGCCGACGCCCTGATCATCCGGCATCCGGCCTCGGGGGCCGCCCAGCAGTTGGCCGAGTGGACCGCGAGCGCCGACGGCGGCCCGTCGGTCATCAACGCCGGCGACGGCACGCACGAACACCCCACGCAGGCACTGCTGGACGCGTTGACGCTGCGTCAGCGCCTCGGCTCGATCGAGGGCCGCCGCGTGGTGATCGTCGGCGACATCCTGCACAGCCGGGTGGCCCGGTCCAACGTCATGCTGCTGGCCACGCTCGGTGCCGAGGTGGTGCTGGTGGCGCCGCCGACGCTGCTGCCGGTCGGGGTGGCCGACTGGCCGGTGACGGTGTCGCACGACCTCGACGCCGAACTGCCCGTCGCCGACGCGGTGCTGATGCTGCGTGTGCAGGCCGAACGGATGAACGGCGGGTTCTTCCCGTCGCAGCGCGAGTACTCGGTGCTCTACGGGCTTTCGGAACGCCGTCAGGCCCTGTTGCCCGGCCATGCCGTGGTGCTGCATCCCGGGCCGATGCTGCGCGGCATGGAGATCGCCTCGGCGGTCGCCGATTCGTCGCAGTCGGCTGTGCTGCAACAGGTTTCAAATGGAGTGCATGTGCGGATGGCGGTGCTGTTCCACCTGCTGGTGGGTGCTGAGGAAGTGGTCGCGTGAGCGTGTTGATTCGAGGGGTCCGGCTCTACGGCGAAGGTGACGCCGTGGACGTGCTGGTCGAGGGTGGCCAGATCGCCGAGATCGCCCCGAGCCTGCCCACCGACGGGGACACCACGGTCATCGAGGCGACGGGGCAGGTGCTGCTGCCGGGTTTCGTCGACCTGCACACACACCTGCGCGAACCGGGTCGCGAAGACACCGAGACCATCGAAAGCGGTTCGGCCGCAGCCGCATTGGGTGGATACACCGCGGTGTTCGCGATGGCCAACACCAACCCGGTGGCCGACTCGCCGGTGGTCACCGACCACGTCTGGAACCGGGGCCAGCAGGTCGGCCTGGTCGACGTGTACCCCGTCGGCGCTGTCACCGTCGGTCTGGCGGGCACGCAGTTGACCGAAATGGCGATGATGGCCAACGGTGCCGGTCAGGTCCGGATCTTCTCCGACGACGGCAAGTGCGTGCACGACCCGCTGGTGATGCGGCGCGCACTGGAGTACGCCAAGGGACTGGGCGTGCTGATCGCCCAGCACGCCGAGGAACCGCGCCTGACCGTGGGCGCCGTGGCCCATGAGGGTCCCAACGCCGCGCGCCTGGGCCTGGCCGGATGGCCGCGTTCGGCCGAGGAGTCCATCGTCGCCCGCGACGCGATCCTGGCCCGCGACGCCGACGCCCGGGTGCACATCTGCCACGCCTCCACGGCCGGCACCGTCGAGATCCTCAAATGGGCCAAGGCGCAGGGCATCTCGATCACCGCCGAGGTCACTCCGCATCATCTGCTGCTCGACGACACGCGGTTGGCGAGCTACGACGGCGTCAACCGGGTCAACCCGCCGCTGCGGGAGGCCTCCGACGCCCAAGCCCTGCGGCAGGCCCTGGCCGACGGCGTGATTGACTGCGTCGCCACCGACCACGCGCCGCACGCCGAACACGAGAAGTGCTGTGAGTTCTCGGTCGCCCGCCCCGGCATGCTCGGACTCGAGACGGCGTTGTCGGTGGTGGCCGAGACCATGGTCGCCCCGGGCCTGCTGACCTGGCGCGGAGTGGCCGCGGTGATGAGCGAGGAGCCCGCCCGGATCGCGGGGCTGCCCGATCAGGGCCGGCCGCTGGAGGTCGGTGAGCCGGCCAACCTCACCGTCGTCGACCCCGAGGCCACCTGGACCGTGGCAGGCGCGGAGATGGCGAGCAGGTCGGCCAACACCCCGTACGAGGAGATGACGCTGCCCGCCGTGGTGACCGCGACACTGCTGCGCGGAAAGATCACCGCCCTGCGGGGCGAGGTTGGCGGGGGCCAGCGATGAACACCCCCACGCTGATCGGCTCGCTGGTCTTCGCGGCCGTGGTGGCGGCGCTGATCGCGTTCCTCATCCACCTCGTGCTGCGGGGCTGGCGCCACCGCGCCGAACGGCAGGTCGCGCTGCTCGGCCAGATGCCGGGCCTGCCCGACACCGTCGGGCCCGCGTTGATCCCGGGTGTCAAGGGCCTCTACGTCGGCAGCACGTTCGCGCCGAGCTGGCAGGACCGCATAGCGGTGGGGGATCTGGGGTATCGCTCGAAGGCCGTGCTCACGCGTTACCCCGAGGGCGTGATGGTGCAGCGCAGTGGCGCGACGCCGATCTGGATCCCGGACGAGTCGATCGTCGCCATCCGCACCGAGCGCGGCATCGCGGGCAAGGCCATGACCCACGACGGGATCCTGGCGATCCGTTGGCGACTGCCCTCGGGCACCGAGATCGACACCGGATTCCGGGCCGACGACCGTCGGGAGTACGCAGAGTGGGTGTCGGGGGGAACAGACGGAGCATCAGATGGAGCGGAGATCGCATGACCGGCAGTAAGGCAGTCCTGGTACTCGAGGACGGGTGGGTGTTCACCGGCACGTCGTTCGGGGCCGTGGGCCAGACTCTGGGTGAGGCGGTGTTCTCCACCGGGATGTCGGGCTATCAGGAGACCCTGACCGATCCCAGCTACCACCGGCAGATCGTGGTCGCGACCGCGCCGCAGATCGGCAACACCGGCTGGAACGACGAGGACGGCGAAAGCCGCGGCGACAAGATCTGGGTCGCCGGGTACGCCGTGCGCGACCCGTCGCCGCGCGCGTCGAACTGGCGGGCCACCGGAACCCTCGACGACGAACTGGTCCGCCAGAACATCGTCGGCATCGCGGGCATCGACACCCGCGCCGTGGTGCGGCACCTGCGCACCCGCGGGTCGATGAAGGCCGGCATCTTCTCGGGTGCGGCCCTGGCCGACATCGACGAACTGGTCGCCCGGGTGACCGGGCAGGCCGCGATGCTGGGCGCCGACCTCGCGGGCGAGGTCAGCACCCGTGACGGCTACGTCGTCGAGGCGGAGGGGGGACACCGGTTCACGGTCGCCGCGCTGGACCTGGGCATCAAGACCAACACGCCGCGCAACTTCGCGGCCCGTGGGATCCGCAGCCACGTGCTGCCGTCGTCGACCACCTTCGAGCAGATCGCCGATCTCAAGCCGGACGGCGTGTTCCTGTCCAACGGCCCGGGTGACCCCGCGACCGCCGACCATGTCGTCGCGGTGACCCGCGAGGTGCTCGGCGCCGGGATCCCGTTGTTCGGCATCTGTTTCGGCAATCAGATCCTGGGCCGCGCTCTGGGCCGATCGACCTACAAGATGACCTTCGGGCACCGCGGCATCAACATCCCGGTGATCGACCACATCACCGGCCGGGTCGCGATCACGGCGCAGAACCACGGCTTCGCGCTCGAAGGGGAGGCCGGCGAGGAGTTCGACACCCCGTTCGGCACCGGCGTCGTCAGCCACACCTGCGCCAACGACGGTGTCGTGGAGGGCATCCGGCTGGCCAACGGCCGGGCCTTCTCGGTGCAGTACCACCCCGAAGCCGCCGCGGGTCCGCACGATGCGGAGTACCTGTTCGACCAGTTCCTCGATCTCATGGCGGGGGAGAAGTGACCTCAAGCTCCGCGAGCGACCACATCTGTACGCCCGTGACGGCGTGTCGGCGCACCGACACGCCCGCTCGCGGTGAAGGGAAGAAGTAATGCCACGCCGCACTGATCTCAAGCACGTCCTGGTGATCGGCTCGGGCCCGATCGTCATCGGACAGGCCTGCGAATTCGACTATTCGGGAACCCAGGCGTGCCGCGTGCTGCGCGCCGAGGGCCTCGAGGTCAGCCTGGTCAACTCCAATCCGGCGACCATCATGACCGACCCGGAGTACGCCGACCACACCTACGTCGAGCCGATCACGCCGGCGTTCGTCGAGAAGGTCATCGCCCAACAGGCCGAGCGCGGCAACAAGATCGACGCGCTGCTGGCCACCCTCGGTGGGCAGACCGCGCTCAACACCGCCGTCGCGCTGTACGAGAACGGTGTCCTGGAGAAGTACGACGTCGAGCTGATCGGCGCCGACTTCGACGCCATCCAGCGCGGTGAGGACCGGCAGAAGTTCAAGGACATCGTCGCCAAGGTCGGCGGCGAGTCCGCGCGCAGCCGCGTCTGCTACACCATGGACGAGGTCCGTGAGACGGTCGCCGAACTGGGCCTGCCGGTCGTCGTGCGGCCCAGCTTCACGATGGGCGGCCTGGGCTCGGGTATGGCCGCCAGCATCGAGGACGTCGAGCGGATGGCCGGCGACGGCCTGGCCGCGTCCCCCTCGGCCAACGTGCTGATCGAGGAGTCGATCTTCGGCTGGAAGGAGTACGAACTCGAGCTCATGCGCGACGGCCGCGACAACGTCGTGGTGGTGTGCTCGATCGAGAACTTCGACCCGATGGGTGTGCACACCGGGGATTCGGTCACCGTCGCGCCCGCGATGACGCTGACCGACCGGGAGTACCAGAAGCTGCGTGATCTGGGCATCGCGATTCTGCGCGAAGTCGGCGTCGACACCGGCGGCTGCAACATCCAGTTCGCGATCGACCCCAAGGACGGTCGCCTGATCGTCATCGAGATGAACCCGCGCGTCTCGCGGTCCTCGGCGCTGGCGTCCAAGGCCACCGGGTTCCCGATCGCCAAGATCGCCGCCAAGCTCGCGATCGGCTACACGCTCGATGAGATCGTCAACGACATCACCAAGGAGACCCCGGCCTGCTTCGAGCCGACGCTGGACTACGTCGTCGTCAAGGCGCCGCGGTTCGCGTTCGAGAAGTTCCCCGGTGCCGACGCGACGCTGACCACCACCATGAAGTCGGTCGGTGAGGCGATGTCGCTGGGCCGCAACTTCATCGAGGCGCTCGGCAAGGTCATGCGCTCGCTGGAGACCAAGCGTGCCGGGTTCTGGACCAAGCCCGACCTCGAGGACGACGTCGAGGCCGTGCTGACCCGCCTGCAGACACCCACCGACGGTCGGCTCTATGACATCGAACTCGCGCTGCGCCTCGGTGCCTCCGTGGAACGCGTCGCGAAGGCCTCCGGCGTGGATCCGTGGTTCGTCGACCAGATCGCGCGCCTGGTCGACCTGCGCTCGGAGCTCGCCGACGCCGCGGTTCTCGACGAAGCCCTGCTGCGCCGCGCCAAGCACCACGGCCTGTCCGACGGTCAGATCGCGGCGCTGCGCCCGGAACTGGCCGGCGAGACCGGCGTGCGTGCGCTGCGCGAGCGCCTCGGCATCCATCCGGTGTACAAGACTGTCGACACCTGCGCCGCGGAGTTCGAGGCCAAGACGCCCTACCACTACAGCAGTTACGAACTGGACCCCGCGGCCGAGACCGAAGTGGCTCCGCAGACTGAGAAGCCCAAGGTCATCATCCTGGGTTCGGGACCCAACCGGATCGGCCAGGGCATCGAATTCGACTACAGCTGCGTGCATGCCGCCACCACGCTCAGCGCGGCCGGCTTCGAGACCATCATGGTCAACTGCAACCCCGAGACCGTGTCCACCGACTACGACACCGCCGACCGCCTCTACTTCGAGCCGCTGACCTTCGAGGACGTCCTCGAGGTCTACCGTGCCGAATCCGAGTCCGGCGCAGGCGGTCCCGGGGTCGTCGGCGTGATCGTCCAGCTCGGCGGGCAGACCCCGCTGGGACTGGCCGAGCGCCTCGAGAACGCCGGTGTGCCGATCGTCGGGACCAAGCCCGAGGCCATCGACCTGGCCGAGGACCGTGGCCGGTTCGGTGAGGTGCTCACCAACGCGGGCCTGCCCGCGCCCCGCTTCGGCACCGCCACCAGCTTCGAACAGGCCCGCAAGATCGCCGGCGACATCGGCTATCCGGTGCTGGTCCGGCCGTCCTACGTGTTGGGCGGGCGGGGCATGGAGATCGTCTACGACGAGCAGACCCTGCAGGACTACATCACCCGCGCCACCGAACTCTCGCCCGAGCACCCCGTGCTGGTCGACCGATTCCTCGAGGACGCCATCGAGATCGATGTCGACGCGCTGTGCGACGGCACCGAGGTCTACATCGGCGGCGTGATGGAGCACATCGAGGAGGCCGGCATCCACTCCGGCGACTCGGCGTGCGCGCTGCCGCCGGTCACGCTGGGCCGCACCGACATCGCCGCGGTGCGCCGCGCCACCGAGGCCATCGCGCACGGTGTGGGTGTGGTGGGCCTGCTCAATGTGCAGTACGCCCTCAAGGACGACGTGCTCTACGTGCTGGAGGCCAATCCCCGCGCCAGTCGCACGGTTCCGTTCGTCTCGAAGGCCACCGCGGTGCCGCTGGCCAAGGCCTGCGCACGGGTCATGCTCGGCGCGACCATCGCCGAACTGCGCGCCGAGGGTCTGCTGGCCGCCGAGGGCGACGGTGCCAGTCCCGCACCGCAGGCCCCGATCGCGGTCAAGGAGGCCGTGCTTCCGTTCCACCGGTTCCGCAAGTCCGACGGTTCCAACGTCGACTCCCTGCTGGGACCGGAGATGAAGTCCACCGGCGAGGTCATGGGCATCGACTCCGACTTCGGCACGGCGTTCGCCAAGAGCCAGACCGCGGCCTACGGGTCGCTGCCGGTCAAGGGCACGGTGTTCGTGTCGGTGGCCAATCGGGACAAGCGCTCCCTGGTGTTCCCGGTGAAGCGCCTGGCAGACCTGGGTTTCCGGGTTCTGGCGACCGAGGGCACCGCGGAGATGCTGCGGCGCAATGGGATTCCGTGCGATGAGGTGCGTAAGCACTTCGAGTCGCCGAGTTCGGAACGTCCCGCCATGTCGGCGGTCGACGCGATCCGCGCCGGTGAGGTGAACATGGTGATCAACACGCCGTACGGCAACTCCGGGCCGCGCGTCGACGGCTACGAGATCCGCGCCGCCGCAGTGCAGATGAACATCCCGTGCGTGACAACGGTGCAGGGTGCGTCCGCCGCGGTGCAGGGCATCGAGGCCGGCATCCGCGGTGACATCGGGGTGCGCTCCCTGCAGGAACTGCACGCCGCACTGGACGGGCACTGACGGTGGCGGGGTTCGGGGTCCGGCTGGCCGAGGCCGTCGCGGCCCGCGGACCTCTGTGCCTGGGCATCGACCCGCATCCGGGACTGCTGGACGCGTGGTCGCTGCCGCGCACGGCCGACGGACTGGCGGCGTTCAGTGCGATCTGCGTCGAGGCGTTCGCCGACTTCGCCGTCGTCAAACCCCAGGTGGCGTTCTTCGAGGCCTATGGCTCAGCAGGTTTCGCGGTGCTGGAACGCACCATCGCGGATCTGCGCAGCGCTGGAGTGCTGGTGCTGTCCGACGCCAAGCGCGGTGACATCGGCACGACCATGGCCGCCTACGCGCAGGCCTGGGCGGGGGAGTCGCCGTTGGCCAGTGATGCGGTGACCGCGTCGCCGTATCTGGGCTTCGGCTCACTGACGCCCCTGCTGGACACCGCGGCCGAGCACGGTCGCGGAGTGTTCGTCCTGGCCGCCACCTCCAACCCGGAGGGTGCCAGTGTGCAGGGTGTCGTGCGCGACGACGGTCGCACACTCGCGCAGTCGATCGTCGACGAGGCCGCGGCCGTCAACGCCGCGGACCCGCCCGGGTTCGTGGGCGTGGTCGTCGGCGCGACGCTGACGTCGGTGCCCGACGTGAGCGGCCTCGGCGGCCCGGTGCTGGTGCCCGGCGTCGGGGCCCAGGGCGGACGCCCAGAGGCGCTGCGGGGACTTGGTGGCGCGCATCCCGGTCAGCTTCTGCCCGCGGTGTCCCGCGAGGTGCTGCGCGCGGGTCCGCAGGTGGCCGACCTGCGCACCGCGGCCGAGAAGATGCGTGAGGCCGTCGCCCACCTCGCGAACTGAGCCGGCGGGGTCGTCACTTCGGCTCGCGTGAGAGGCGTCGCTCGGCGTGCCGTCGTGGGCCCGGCGCACCCCCGTCATCCGCGAATCCGCGCGAAACTCAAACCTCTGCGACGAATCACGGCGTGCCGTCGCAGAGGTCTGAGTGTCGCGGATCAGGACTGGGTCACAGCGGGATCCAGATGCCGAAGAACCAGAAACCCCAGTGGTTGAAATCGGGCCGGAAGATGGGCGTCACCCAGCGTCCGCGGTAGTTGAACGGCTGGTGGTCGAACCGACCCTGGTCGATGCCACGCCAGGCCAAGCCGGGTGGCGGTGGCGGCGGGGGACCGCCGAATCCGCCTGGAGGCCTCTCAGGTCCCGATGGAGGCCCTCCAGGGCCGCCGGGGCCCCACGGACCCCCTGGGCCCCCGGGATGGCCCGGAGGACCCTGCTGAGGCCCACCGGGGCGATCTGGGCCACCGGGACCGCCCGGGCCACCGGGACCCCCAGGACCGCCCGGCTGCTGGCAGCCGGGAACGCACGGTGGGCCGCCTGGACCGCCGGGACCGCCCGGACCTCCAGGCGCTGCGGTCGCCACACCGGCCCCGAGGGCCGCGGCGGACAGTCCCGCGGTGATGAGAATCGCTGACGCGCTGGTCAGGCGCTTGAGACGCATGGCGTTTTCCTTCCAGAGGCAGGAGAAGAGACGAGCGCCCCCGACTGCGGGGAACGTTAGGTCTGCTACCTATGACTGGGCTGTCAAACACATGTGTGTGCCGTAGGCAGCGGCCTCCGATCCGACACGCCGCGACACGCACGCAGACTTTCGGCGAACTTCGTCGCCCGTGCCGCCGTCGAACCGTCTGACCTGGGCAATGCGGCGCCGATCACGTCGGCTGGCGTTGAAATGGCATCTGTACTGGGCAAACACCACGGAACCAGGCACCGTCGGTGAGAGCATGGAGCCGTTCGCGGAGGTGATCTTGTGCATCTGAACCCCGCGATGTGGGCCCCAATACGCTGGGGCTTTGACCGCGAAACCAGGGGGTGGGGTTAGATTTCGTCACAGAGCCTGGGTACGGTCGTCGTCGCTGGCTGGCGTACCCCGGCCAAGGCACAACAAGTCGTTGACACCCATGTGTCTTCGGCGCGAGAAATGGCAATGAGACGGAGGAATCGTGGCCCTTCCCCAGTTGACCGACGAACAGCGCGCGGCAGCGTTGGAGAAGGCTGCTGCCGCTCGTCGAGCACGAGCCGAACTCAAGGATCGGCTCAAGCGCGGCGGCACCAACCTCAAGCAGGTCCTGAAGGACGCCGAGACCGATGAGGTCCTCGGCAAGATGAAGGTTTCCGCTCTGCTGGAGGCCCTGCCCAAGGTCGGCAAGGTCAAGGCGCAGGAGATCATGACTGAGCTGGAGATCGCCCCGACCCGCCGCCTGCGCGGTCTCGGCGACCGGCAGCGCAAGGCGCTGCTGGACAAGTTCGACCCCTCCTAAGCGGTCAGTGGACACTGGCGGAGGACCGGACGGCCGCGTGGTCGTGCTGTCCGGTCCTTCCGCGGTCGGTAAGTCGACCGTCGTTCGCTGTCTGCGGGAACGAATCCCCGAGCTGTACTTCAGCGTCTCGGCCACCACCAGGGCTCCGCGCCCCGGTGAGGTCGACGGTGTGGACTACCACTTCGTCTCCGCAGAGCAGTTCCAGGGCCTGATCGAGCGCGGTGAGCTGCTCGAATGGGCTGAAATTCACGGTGGCCTGCAGCGCTCGGGAACTCCGAGGGAAGCTGTGCAGGCCGCCATGCATGCCGGTCGACCCGTGTTGATCGAGGTCGACCTCGCGGGCGCGCGTGCCGTCAAGGCCGCCATGCCGACCGCGTTGAGCGTCTTCCTGGCCCCACCGAGTTGGGCCGCCCTGGAGGCGCGCCTCGTCGGGCGGGGCACCGAATCACCCGAAGTCATGGAGCGCCGGCTGGCCACCGCCCGAGCGGAACTGGCGGCCCAGGACGACTTCGACGTCGTCGTCGTGAACAGGGAATTGGAAAGCGCCTGCTCCGAATTGGTATCCTTGCTGGTGGGACATGCGCCGGAGGCCCGCTAACCGGGCTTTTTGGGGGAGTCGACAGCCAGCGCCGCCCGACACTTTCACACCATCTGCCAGGAGATTCAGTGACCAACTCGAACGCCGACACCCTGACTGCCACCGATGCGGTCGACGCCGCGGGGTTCGGCGCCTACGACACTCCGCTGGGCATCACCAACCCCCCGATCGACGAGCTGCTGGACCGCGTGTCGAGCAAGTACGCGCTGGTGATCTACGCCGCCAAGCGCGCCCGTCAGATCAACGACTACTACAACCAGCTCGGTGACGGAATCCTCGAGTACGTCGGCCCGCTGGTCGAGCCCGGCCTGCAGGAGAAGCCGCTGTCGATCGCGATGCGCGAGATTCACGCCGATCTGCTTGAGCACACCGAGGGCGAGTAACGACTCAGGCCCACACCGGTGAGCCCTAGCGGAGGAGAGCGATCCTGATGGCTCGCAAACGGATCATCGTCGGTGTGGCAGGCGGAATCGCCGCCTACAAGGCGTGTTCTGTCGTTCGTCAACTCACCGAGGCGGGCCATGAGGTGCGGGTCGTCCCCACCGAGTCCGCGCTCAAGTTCGTCGGCGCCGCCACGTTCGAAGCCTTGTCGGGCAACCCGGTGCGCACCGGGGTCTTCGAAGATGTGCCCGAGGTGCCCCATGTCCGCATCGGGCAGCAGGCCGACCTGGTGGTCGTGGCCCCCGCGACCGCCGACCTGCTGGCCCGCGCGGTGGCCGGACGCGCCGACGATCTGTTGACCGCGACGCTGCTGACGGTTCGCTGTCCGGTGCTCTTCGCCCCGGCCATGCACACCGAGATGTGGCAGCACCCCGCGACCATCGACAACGTCGAGACGCTGCGTCGCCGCGGCGCCGTCGTCCTCGAACCGGCCTCGGGCCGTCTGACGGGGGCGGACACCGGACCGGGCAGGCTTCCCGAACCCGAAGAGATCACGACCCTCGCCGAACTCCTGCTGGCCCGCGCCGACGCGCTGCCCCACGACCTCGCAGACGCCAGAATCCTGGTGACCGCAGGCGGCACGCGCGAACCTCTGGACCCCGTCCGCTTCATCGGCAACCGCAGTTCCGGCAAGCAGGGCTACGCCGTCGCCCGGGTGGCCGCACAGCGCGGCGCCGAGGTGACCCTGATCGCCGGGAACACCGCGGGCCTGGCGGACCCGGCAGGTGTGCACGTCGTGCGCATCGGATCGGCGGCACAGCTGCGCGACGCGGTGTCCAAGCACGCCCCGGACGCCAATGCGCTGGTGATGGCCGCCGCCGTCGCGGACTTCCGGCCCACCAGCGTCGCGACCGCCAAGATCAAGAAGGGCGCCGAGGAGCCCAGTTCGATCGACCTGATCCGCAACGACGATGTGCTGGCCGGCGCCGTGCAGGCCCGCACCGAAGGCCAACTGCCCAATATGCGGGTGATCGTCGGTTTTGCTGCCGAGACCGGGGACGCGAACGGCGACGTGCTGTTCCACGCGCGCGCCAAGCTTCGGCGTAAAGGGTGTGACCTGCTCGTCGTCAACGCGGTCGGGGACGGCCGAGCATTCGAGGTCGACCACAACGACGGATGGTTGCTGGCCGCCGACGGCACCGAGTCGGCACTTGAGCATGGGTCGAAGACGTTGATGGCGAGTCGTATCGTGGACTCGGTCGCGGCACTGCTCCAGGATCGGGGTTAAACGCCGCCCGTGCGGCTCAGGTTGCGCAGAAGTGTTGCCCTTGGGGACGCTGCCGAGGTCTGATCGCGCGGCGATATGCTTCGACAAACTAAATGACCAGGCTTTGGAAGCCGGAAGGACGAGAACGTGAGCGATAAGAGTCGGCTGTTCACCAGTGAGTCGGTGACCGAGGGGCATCCCGACAAGATCTGTGACGCGATCAGCGACTCGGTGCTCGACGCGCTTCTCGCTCAGGACCCGCGGTCCCGGGTCGCCGTGGAGACACTGGTCACCACCGGCCAGGTCCACGTGGTCGGTGAGGTCACGACGACGGCCAAGGAGGCCTTCGCCGACATCACCAACATCGTCCGTGAGCGCATCCTCGACATCGGCTACGACTCGTCGGACAAGGGCTTCGACGGCGCCTCCTGCGGGGTGAACATCGGCATCGGCGCGCAGTCCCCGGACATCGCGCAGGGCGTCGACACCGCCCACGAGGCCCGCGTCGAGGGCGCGGGTGATCCCCTGGACGCGCAGGGTGCCGGTGACCAGGGCCTGATGTTCGGTTACGCCATCAAGGACACACCCGAGCTGATGCCGCTGCCCATCGCGCTCGCACACCGCCTGTCGCGCCGACTGACCGAGGTCCGTAAGAACGGCGTGCTGGACTACCTGCGTCCCGACGGCAAGACCCAGGTCACCGTGCAGTACGACGGCACCACTCCGGTCCGCCTGGACACCGTGGTGCTCTCGACGCAGCACGCCGCCGGCATCGACCTCGAGTCGACGCTGACCCCGGACATCCGCGAGAAGGTCGTCAACACCGTGCTGGCCGACCTCAACCACGACACCCTGGACACCTCCGACTTCCGGCTGCTGGTCAACCCGACCGGCAAGTTCGTGCTCGGCGGCCCGATGGGCGACGCCGGGCTGACCGGCCGCAAGATCATCGTCGACACCTACGGTGGCTGGGCCCGCCACGGCGGCGGCGCCTTCTCCGGCAAGGATCCGTCAAAGGTGGACCGTTCGGCGGCCTACGCGATGCGCTGGGTGGCCAAGAACGTTGTCGCCGCCGGCCTGGCCGAGCGCATCGAGGTCCAGGTCGCCTACGCGATCGGCAAGGCGGCACCGGTGGGCCTGTTCGTCGAGACGTTCGGTTCGGAGACCGTCGACCCCGCCCGCATCGAGAAGGCCATCACCAGCGTGTTCGACCTGCGGCCCGGCGCGATCATCCGCGACCTCGACCTGCTGCGGCCGATCTACGCGCAGACCGCGGCCTACGGCCACTTCGGGCGCACCGATGTGGAACTGCCGTGGGAGCAGCTGAACAAGGTCGAGGAGCTCAAGGCTTCGGTCTAGCAGGCTTCGGTCCAGCTGATCTCGAAATGGCGCTGAGGGTCGTGATCCACGCCGGATCACGACCCTCAGCGCATTCTCGGCGCGGGAGTCGGGCTCGGCGCGCCGCCGATCTCAGTCGTGCAGTGCGCGGCGAAGCGCGGCCATACCGCGGTCCTTGGCCTCGGTGGTCGCGGGCACCAGACCGGCGAATGCCAGGTAGCCGTGCACCAGCGTGTCGGCGTTGTCATATGTGACCGGCACTCCCGCAGCCTCGAGCAGTTCGGCGTACCAGCGGCCACCATCGCGCAGCGGGTCGTGTCCGGCCACCGCGACGTACGCGGGCGGCAGCCCAGCCAGGCTCGCCGCGCGTTCGGGCGCCAGGGACGCGGGCAGGGCGGCCGGATCCGTCAGGTCGACGTGACCGGCGTACCACGCAGTGAACCCCTCGACCGCGGCCAGGTCGAGAATCGGCGCGTCGGCGTTCTCGGCGAAGGAAGGCAGTGTGACGTCTGAGGTGATCGCCGGGTACCACAGAAGCTGGAACACCAGGGCCGGGCCGCCCTCGTCGCGCGCCATCTGCGCCACCACCGCGGCGAGGTTTCCGCCCGCCGAGTCACCGGCCACCGCGAGACGGCTCGGATCTCCGCCGAACTCCTCGGCGTGTTCGCCGACCCAGCGAGTCACGGCCCAGACATCCTGCACCGCAGCCGGATACGGGTATTCGGGCGCGAGGCGGTACTCCACGGCCACGACGATCGCCTCGGCGTCCACGGCGTGCTGCCGGGCCACGTTGTCGTAGGTGTCAAGATCGCCGACCGCGAATCCGCCGCCGTGGAAGAACAGCACGACCGGCGCGGAGGACTCGTGCTGCGCCGGCCAGTAGATCCGAATCGGGATGTCCCCAGCCGCGCCGGCGACCCGGCGGTCCTCGCTGCGCACATCGGGATACAGGGCCGGGCGTGGCAGGTCGGCGAACAGCTTGCGGGCCACGTCGGGCCCGTCGGCGGGCGTCAGCCGGAAGGGTGCGACGTCGAGCACCTGCTGAAGGATCGGATCGATGCTTGCCATCGCACCAACCTAACCGGACGACGAAGCGCGGCGACGAAGGAGTCCGGGCGAGGAGTTCGGTGGTGGGCTGGGCCGGACGACGAAGCGCGACGACGGAGGAGTCGGGTGAGGAGTTCGGTGGTGGGCCGGGTCGGACGACGATGCGCGGCGACGAAGGAGTCCGGGCGAGGAGTTCGGTGGTGTGTCCAGCCACGCCTGTCCGCTACCTTCGCAGGGTGGTCACGCCAGAACTCAGAACCCAGATGTGGTTGGCCGGTGCGGTCGTCGGTGCCGCCTACGGTGTATTCCTGATCGCCGTCGCGGTGTCCTCACCCGCCGGCGCAGCCCTGACCGGGCAGTTCGCCGGTCAACCCGTGGCGAAGGCGCTGATGGCCGTCCTGCTGGCCGCCGCGGCCGCCGCGCATCCTGTGGTTCGGGAGCGAAGGTGGCTCGTCGCGGCCCTGCTGTTCTCGGCTCTGGGCGACTTCCTGCTGGCGATCCCGTGGTGGGAACCGTCGTTCGTCGGCGGTCTCGGCGCCTTCCTGGTGGCCCATGTCTGCTTCCTCGGGGCGCTGATCCCGCTGTGGTCGCCGTCGCCGGTGCGCCTGACCGCCGCGGCAGCCGTCGTCGTGTCGTGCATCGCGCTGCTGATCTGGTTCTGGCCGAATCTGGCCGAACAGGGGCTCACGGTGCCGGTGGTCCTCTACATCACGGTGCTCGGGGCGATGGTCTGCGCGGCGTTGATGGCCCGCCTCCCCACCCTGTCGACCGCGGTGGGTGCGGTGTGCTTCGCGGTGTCGGACTCGATGATCGGCATTTCGGAGTTCGTCCGCCACGATCAACTGCTGGCGGTCCCGATCTGGTGGGCTTATGCGGCCGCGATGGTCATGATCACCGCGGGCCTGCTCTTTCGGCGTACGTCGGTGCGGCCTGCTGAACTGGTGCGGTGACCAGTACCCGGACAGCGGCCGAGCACGAACCCATCGCCCGGGTGCTGCCGATGCTCACGGTGCCGCACCTGGATCGCGAGTTCGACTACCTGGTCAGCGCCGAACAGTCCGATGACGCCCAACCCGGGGTCCGGGTTCGAGTGCGGTTCCACGGTCGGCTGGTCGACGGGTTCATCCTGGAACGGCGCAGCGACACCGACCACGCCGGGAAACTCGGCTGGCTCGATCGGGTGGTGTCGGCCGAACCGGTGCTGACCCCGGAGATCCGCAGGCTGGTCGACGCCGTCGCGGCACGCTACGCGGGCACCCGTGCCGACGTGCTGCGGCTGGCCATCCCACCCCGGCACGCCCGCGCGGAACGCGACACCGCGACGGCGGAAACACCTTTGACGTTCGAGCCCCCGGACCCGACGCCGTGGTCGGGATATCGCGGAGGGGAGTCGTTCCTGACGGCGCTCGCCGAGGCGCGGGCCGTGCGCGCGGTGTGGCAGGCGCTGCCCGGGGAGTCCTGGGCCGACCGGTTCGCCGACATGGCCGCGGCGACGGTGTGCGGCGGACGCGGCGTCGTCGCGGTGGTCCCCGATCAGCGCGACGTCGACGCCCTCTATGCGAGCACCGTGGCGCGACTCGGCAAGGATGCGGCCTCGACGGTCGTCGCGCTCTCCGCGGGCCTGGGCCCCTCCGCGCGCTACCGGCGGTGGCTGGCGGCCCTGCGCGGCAACGCCTCGGTCGTGATCGGCACCCGCAGTGCGGTGTTCGCGCCCGTGACGGCGTTGGGCCTCGTGTTGGTCTGGGACGACGGCGACGACACCCTGGCCGAGCCTCGCGCGCCCTATCCGCACGCGCGTGAGGTGGCGATGCTGCGGGCGCACCAGATGCGTTGTGCCGCAGTGATCGGCGGTTACGCCCGCACCGCCGAGGCGCAGGCCCTGGTGCGCAGTGGATGGGCCCACGATCTGGTGGCGACGCGCCCCGTCCTGCGGGCCCGTGCGCCGCGCGTGGTGGCACTGGAGAACGACGGCTTCCAGCAGGAGCGGGATGCCGCCGCGCACTCCGCACGTCTGCCCTCGGTCGCACTGCAGGCCGCTCGCACCGCACTGCAGGCCGAGCGACCGGTGCTGGTGCAGGTGCCGCGGCGCGGGTACGTGCCGTCACTGGCGTGCGCGAAATGCCGCACCGTGGCCCGCTGCCGACACTGCACGGGCCCGCTTTCGCTCACCGATCGGCTCACCACCGGCGCGGTGTGCCGATGGTGCGGGCGTCACGATTCGACACTTCGCTGCGTGCGCTGCGGTTCGGATGCGGTGCGGGCCGTCGTGATCGGATCCCGCAGGACCGCAGAGGAGTTGGGCCGCGCCTTCCCGGGGGCGACGATCGTCACGTCCTCAGGTGAGTCGATGGTCAGCACGGTCGAGGATGGTCCGGTGGTCGCGGTCGCGACACCGGGTGCCGAACCGTGTGCACCGCAGGGCTACGGCGCGGCACTGCTGTTGGACGCGTGGGCGCTGCTGGGGCGACAGGACCTGCGCGCCGCGGAGGACACACTGCGCCGGTGGCTCGCGGCGGCCGCCCTGGTGCGTCCCCATTCCCAGGGCGGGACGGTGGTCGTGGTGGCCGAGGCGTCGCTGCCCACGGTCCAGTCCCTGGTGCGCTGGGACCCGGTGGGGGCGGCCGAGGCCGAACTCGACGGCCGCGCCGAGGTGGGTCTGCCGCCCAGTGTGCACATCGCGGCCCTCGACGGGACCTCCGATGGGGTCACGGCGCTGCTGGAGGCGGCGGGGCTGCCCGGTGACCTCGCGGGGCCGATGGACGTCCTCGGCCCAGTCGACCTGCCCGTCGGCGCCCGTCGCCCGGCCGGACTGGACCCCGACGCCGAGGTGATCCGCATGCTGGTGCGCGTGGGACGCGGCCAGGGCCTGGACCTGGCGTCGGCCCTTCGGCGTGCCACCGGGGTGCTCAGCGCGCGCCGGGACCATGAATTGGTGCGAGTTCAGGTGGATCCACTGCACATAGGCTGAGGGCCACCAACCGAGGGGAAACCTGTGTGGAGAGTTCTGGGCTCGCGGATCACGCGGTTGCCCTTATTGTGTAGCCCAGCACAGAGAGTCGGGGTGATGCATGGGTTGGTTGGGACGGCTGATCAAGTGGACGATCCTGTTCCTCCTGCTCGCTGCCGCCGTGCTGTGGCCCGCGGTGTTCACCGACGCACCCGACGAGAACGCCGACCCGCCGTCGGATCCGGTGACCATCACCGACTACGTCGCCGACTATCAGGTGGACGTGGACGGCAACATGACCGCGACCGAAACGATCACCACGAACTTCCCCAGCGGCAGACACGGCCTGTTCCGTTACTGGGATGTGCTCAATCCCAACAACTCCCGCATCCGCCAGGTGCCCGAGATCACCTCGATCCTGATGGACGGCGAGACCATCCCGTACGAACTGCTGTGGCGCAACGGGGACCGGTTCCGCGTCGCGAAGATCGGTGACCCGGACAGCTACCTGGACTACGGCGAGCACATCTTCGAGATCCGTTACACCGTCCCGGGAGTCCTGGATCCGGGCGACACCGGGGCGGCCAGGAGTTTCGCCAGCGACACCGGCGCGATCGACGGCACACCGCCCACGGTGTTCTTCTGGAATGTGATCCCGCCGGGCTGGGACAACTACATCTATCGCTCCGCCGTCACCGTGACCCTGCCCGCGGCCATCACCGGTGCACAGTGCTCGGTGGGAGTGGGAACGGGTGAGCCGTGCGCACAGCTGAGTGCCGACGGCAGGACACTCACCGTGGCGACCGAGGGGCTCGAACCGCGCACCCCGGTGACCGTGCGGGCCGGGTTGGACATGCCCACGCCACCCCGGGCCGAACTGCCCTGGGGCGGGGAATTCGACCGGATCCTGGGGCGGTCGGTGTCCGGGGTCCAGTGGATGCTCGGCGTGACGATTCTCGGTGCGATCGGTGCGGCCCTGCTGTATCGGAGCACGGTGGAGAAGCCGCCGGGGTTCCCGTTGCAGTACGCGCCGCCCGAGGGCCTGGGCCCCGTGCAGACCGAGTACATCCGCACCGAGTCGGTCAGCGGCCACGCCGTCACCGCCACGCTGTTCCACCTGGCCGACCGCGGCCTCATCGAGATGAATCAGGTCGGTGACAAGAAGTGGTCGATCCGCAACGACGCCAAGCTCGCCGACTGGGCCGACATCGACCCCATCAGCCTGACGTTGGCGTCCGCGCTGAAGATCAACAAGCCCGGCGGCGAGTTCGACGCCAACGGCTCGGTGAAGTCGGGGGAGCGGCTGTCGGAAGCCAAGTCGGCGCAGGACCAGGCGGTGCGCCAATGGGCGTTGGGGCAGGGTCTGGTGGTGAAGCGCCGCGTGGAGTACATCGTGCGGGTGGTCAGCGTGATCGCGCTGATCCTCACGGGCATGGCCGTCTTCAGATTCCTCTTCCCGGCCACCATGTGGGTGATTCCCTTCGCAGTGGTGTTCCTGCTCACCGCGCCCTCGTGGACCGACGGCGTCGGAACGCGGCGCACTGAGGCAGGACGGGAGTTGTGGTCGCGGGCGGGCGGATTCCACCGCATGCTGGTCACCGATGCGGCCGAGGCTCGATTCGACTTCGCGGCACGCAAGGACCTCTACACCGCGTATCTGCCGTTCGCGGTCGCCGCGGGGGCGGCCGCGCTGTGGGCCAAGAAATATCAGGACCTCACCGGACAGGTTGCCCCACAACCTGATTGGTATCATTCTTCGACTTCGGGACAGTCCTTCACGGACGGTTCCGGTGCACCCAGTTTCGACAGTTTCGAATCCGCTCTGTCCTCCTCGATCGGCGCCTACACGGCCAGCCAGACGTCCTCCAGCAGTGGAGGTGGCGGTGGTGGTGGTGGTGGTGGTGGAGGGGGG
>NZ_LZHW01000020.1 GCF_001667265.1 Mycobacterium sp. ACS4331
CCGGTGCCCACCAGATGGCCTTTTACGGCTACTACGGTGGGTGTTCGGCTGTCGTATCCACAACTTCGGGTCAATGCCTGGGTCGCGCTGCAGACATTGCCCGAAAGTGGTGTGGGGGGCCGGGGGGGGCCCCCCACACCGGAATGACTACTTGTTGATGACGAAGACCTTGCGCAGTGTCTCGTGCACGGTCCAGGTCGCCACTTCGCCGGCGTCGACGAACACGAGGTCGCCGGCCGCGACATCGATGCTGTCGCCGTTCTGGCCGGTCACTGTGGCCCTGCCGGCGAGGATGACGACCGTCTCCTGGCCGGGCAGGTTCGCGTGCACGCCGGGCTCGGCCTTCCAGATGCCATGGAACTGGGTCTCAGTGTCGTTGGCGTAGAGCCGATTCGAGTACACGGGGGCGTTGCTGTCTTCCCGAGGTGCCTCGGTCAGTTCGACGGTGTTGGGGTCGAACCTGCGGATGGTGGACATATCCTTCTTTCTCTTGTGCTGGCGCTCATTCGCCGGTGAGGTCGAAGAGTGCGGGTTGAACCCTGGTGCTCGTCAGTTCGACGCTGCGGTGGCACCCGTGGGATGTCGGTGTGCCGAGGGCTCCGGGGCCGGAGACGGCATGTGAACATCTGTTCAAGTTCGGTTGAAAGTACTCGCAGCCATACGGGTCGTCAACCGGCGCTCAGGAGAATTCGGGCCGAGACGAATCGCGATGGCCATCGGGTGATGTTGGGTTGACAGTCCACTGGGGGCGGGTGATCATGGTCGAACCCGTGCTGAACAAAAGTTCAAATCGTTCTCGTGGTTCGTCCACCGCAACGTCGTGGGCCCCCGAGCGCACCCCCTGCCGCACCCGTTCGGTCGACGGGCACACCACCGCGGGCTGATCAGGGTCCGCTCCGAGATCCACTCGACAACGAGGAGTTCTGACAATGGGATTGCTTGACGGGAAGGTCGTCTTCATCACCGGCGGCGCCCGCGGCCAGGGCCGCGCCCACGCCATCGCCTCGGCGCGTGAAGGCGCCGACGTGGCACTCTTCGACCGTACGCAGGACCTTGACTCGGTCGGCTATCCGTTGGGCACGCCCGATGATCTCAAGGAGACGGCGGCGCTGGTCGGGGGACTCGGAAAACGTGCGTTGACGTTCACCGGTGACGTTCGGTCGCAGGCGGAACTCGACGGAGCGGTCGCGGCCACCATCGCCGAGTTCGGGAAGATCGATGCGCTGAACGCCAACGCGGGCATCTGGTCGACCGGCCCGTTCTGGGAACTGCCCGACGAGACCTGGTCCGACATGATTGACATCAACCTGACCGGTGTATGGCGGTCGGCGAAAGCCGTTGCGCCGCACTTCATCGAACGTCAGTCCGGCTCCATCGTCATGACCGCGTCCGTCGACGGGCTGGAGCCGGGCGGCATCTACGCCCACTACACCGCCGCCAAGCACGGCGTCATCGGTCTGGCCAAGGCCGTCGCGCTGGAGCTTGCACCACATGGTGCGCGGTGCAACGCCGTGAGCCCGGGCGCGGTGGACACCCCGATGCTCGACAACCAGCCCGGGTACGACCTCATCTCGGGTCACCCCGGTGGGACGCGGGACGACCTGGTCGAGGGAGGTCATCGCTTCAACGTCTTGAAGGGCACCGCGCTGCTGGACCCCATGGAGATCGCGAACACCGCGGTGTACCTTCACTCGGATCTGGCGGCGAAGGTCACGGGCACGATGTCGCTGGTGGACGCCGGTCACATGCTGCTCGCCGGCTACAACCACGACCCCGTCCGCTGAGGCACGAGTTCGCGCACTCAGTCGATTCAGCCCCAACGCGAGCCGCGGAAGCTCCCAGCGGCAACGCCACTGACCACGTGAGGCACGCCGATGGGTTCGCTGCACCGCGGGCCTGCCATTCACTGGGGTGACGTCACGCGGATTCGTCGTCTCCCGGGGATCGACTGAGACTGGTCGAAGCGTCCCTCACCGTGGAGTGAAAAGGCCTGCGCCTCTGCGCAGGATGTGAGTTGGACAGTTGACCAAATTGGGCATTGACGTGGATCACACCGGAGCCCTATATTTGCCAGTGCTTGAACTTATGTTCAAAGTAATGAAACCAGCACCGCCTCGGAAGAGAACGCATCGAGATGACCGACAGCCAGGATCCCCACCGGGGCGTGGCCGCGGAAGTGTGCCAGCTCGGCTGGTCGGGGAAACGGCGCCACCCCAGGTCGGGGTGGGGGTTGCGGTCAGCCGGCCTTGGCCGCCTTCGTGGAGGAGCTGCGGCGTTTGCGCGTCTTCGGCTTCTCCTGGCTCAGCACCAGCCGCAGCAGCGGTTCGGCATCCTTCTCCGAGGCCACGGACCCGCCGAGGACCAGCTGGACGCCGATGCCCTCCCAGGTCGCCTCCAGTCGCTGGGCCATGTCGCTGCTGTAGAGGCGCGTCAGTTCGGCGCGGGTGGACACCGACCAGTTCTGGACGAGCTTGTGGTAGGCGGCATCGCGCACCGAATGGGCATAGACCTCGAAGAGCAGGATTCGGTCCTTCTCGTCGCCGTACAGGACCGAGAGCAGATTGAGGATGGCTGCCACCAGCGTGTCCTCGTCCTCGGCGGCGCGAAACGCAGGCACGAAGCGGTCGGACTGTCTCTGCACCCAGGAGGCGAACGCCTCGAACATCAGCTCGTCGATGTTCTCGTAGTGGTAGCTGGCGGAACCGAGCGCAAGGGACGCGGCGGCGGCGACTCGTCGATGGGTGACTCCCTTGACCCCGTATTCGCAGGCGACGTCGAGGGCTGCCTGACGCAGCGCGGCTCGGGTCGGCTCGGATCGAACACTGTCTCGGGACACCTGAACTCTGCCTCTCCGCGTCGTGCCTGCACCGCATTTCCGGAGCTCAGGTTACCAGCGGGGCGAGCGCGGCACCTCGGTGGCATCACCGTTGAGGCCTTTGGCGGGAACACTTCTCGGCGTGATCGAAGCGGGTCTCGGGGCGAGCCGGCCGCGCGGCAACCAAACCCATTCGCACGGCAGGGATACCGGGGCGGGCTGAGCATGGAAAGGAGGGTGCAGTCATGACTGCACCGCACGATCACATCGACACTGTCTCGGAATTCGACTGGGAGCTGGTGACTTTCGTCGTGCAATGGGCGCGCTATGGCGGGCCGGACCCCGGTGAGGTGTTCTCCCGATTCGGGATGACGTGCAGTCGTATGCGGGAGCGCCTCGACGAGATCATCGCCTACGTGCGCCGGCGCCCCCACCGGGCGAACGCTGAACAGCGAGAACTCATCGCCCTCGCGGAGCGCTGGTTGTCGGTCCTTCCCGGCGATTCGCCCTACAGCGCTCCAGTCGCGCCGTCACCGGAGGATGCCCTCGGTGTGGAGGGCGAGCCCATCTTGAGTCGGGGGGTCTGGCGATGGCGCAAGGAGACCTTCACGGCCCGGCCCCAGGATGATCCCGCAGGGGTCGCAGCCGGGTAGAGGAAAGACACTCGAGCGACGACGATCTCGCGGGCCCGTCAGGTCAGGGCGCGGAGTTCGGCGACCAGTTCCAGGACGTGGCTGCGACGCTGCTCGTCGCACACCTTGCCGGCGCTCCACAGGTCAAGCTGATTCGCCTCGACGTCGAGGGCGTTCGCGCGCAGGTCGGTGACAAGGGCGGTGAGGTAATCGTGGCGGAAGTCGTCGCATTCGTGGCCGGCCGCCCACAGTTCGAGCTGGTTCGCCGCCGCGATTCGCAGGTCTCGCAGGGAGAACCCGGGCCGTGCGGTGCCGGTTGCCGCGGAGAAGAGATGGGGATCGTCGTCGGTATCGCGTCCGATGCGGATGGGCTCCGCAGGATGCAGCACAGCCATGTAAGCCACCTCTCGATAATGAGTGAGTGGGCGACGATCTCCCCGTGGCCGATAAGTTATCCGACGTCTGCGTGCGGCGCCATGCGTTGATCAAGATCAACAGTCTCGTTGCCATGATTGTGTCGAGTTGCGGTCGTGCCTGGGAAATCGGCACATACGGCCCTTCTGGGAGTTAGCCACCGCGTTGTCCTGCGGTTTTGTTGCGCTGGCGTCAATCTGGCCTGTGGCCCCGCAAAGGGCGCGCGCCGTGCCTGTGGGATACGTCACATTTCGCGGATGCCGCGTCGCCGGGGCCTCTTCGGTGGTGGCCGCCCACCCTGTGGTGCCGATGTGGTCGCGGCGCGCGGGCCCACGATTAACCTAATGAAGTAAGGTTTAATGCTGTGATTCCCGCCCAACCCGAGCTGTTCATCGGCGGCGAGTTCCGCTCGGCGCTCAAGACCGTGCCCGTGATCGAGGCCGCGACCGGAGAGCATCTCGCCGACGGACCGTGCGCGACGCCGACCGACATCGACGATGCCGTGGCGGCGGCGCACTCGAGCACCGCGCAGCAGTGGCGACGTCAGGATCCGGCAGAGCGTGCCGCGGTGCTGACGCGATTCGCGGGGGCGCTCAAGGCCCGCGCACAGGCCACGGCGGAACTGGTGAGCCGTGAGAACGGCATGCCCATCACGCTCTCGGCGGCGGTCAACGGATTGTTCCCCGCGGCGTTGGTGGCCTATTACGCCAAGCTGGTCGCCCAGACTCCCGTCGAGGACGTCCGCCCCAGCCTGATCGGCCACACCGTTGTGCGGCGCGAACCGGTCGGTGTCGTGGGTGCGATCACGCCGTGGAACTACCCGCAGGCGCTTGCGGTCATGAAGCTGGCACCGGCGTTGGCCGCCGGGTGCGCGGTCATCCTCAAGGCCGCGCCCGAAACTGCCTTGGATTCCCGCGTTTTCGCCGAGGCGGCGGCCGAGGCGGGGCTGCCTTCCGGGGTGCTCAACGTCGTTCCCGGTGACGCGGAACCCGGCGCGCATCTCGTCGCGCATCCCGGTGTGGACAAGGTGGCGTTCACAGGGTCGACGCCCGCGGGCCGCGCCATCGGCGAGGTGTGCGCCCGGCTGATCCGGCCCGTGACACTCGAACTCGGCGGGAAGTCCGCCGCGATCATCCTCGACGACGCCGATCTCGAGACCACGCTGGCCGGCCTGCGGGAGGCGTCGTTCGTCAACAACGGACAGACGTGTCACCTCAGTTCGCGCATCCTGGCGCCGGCGTCACGGTATCGCGAGGTGCTCGGTGCCGTGGCCGGCCTGGCCGCCAGCTTGGTGGTGGGGGATCCGCTGAACCCCGCCACCGAGATCGGACCGCTGGTGAGCGATAGGCAGCGCCAGCGCGTCTTGGAGTACATCGAGATCGGCCGTGCTGAAGCCACATGCGTTGTGGGAGGTGCAATCCCGCAGGAGCAGCCGAAGGGCTGGTTCGTGGAGCCGACGGTGTTCGGCGACGTGGACAACTCCGCGCGGATCGCTCAGGAGGAGATCTTCGGTCCCGTGCTCGTCGTCATTCCCTACGAGGACGACGCGGATGCGGTGCGCATCGCCAATGACAGTGAGTTCGGGTTGGCCGGAACGGTGTGGTCAACCAACCGGGACCGTGCGCTTGACGTCGCGCGTGCGGTGCACACCGGTTCGATCGGTGTGAACGGTTATCAACTCGACGTCCGAGCGCCATTCGGCGGCGTGAAGAACAGCGGTCTGGGCCGTGAGCTTGGGCCAGAGGGGCTCGACGCGTACGTCAGCCTGAAGTCCATCTACTGCGCCGAGTCCGGGCAGGTCTGACTGTGGATCCCCGCTCCCCCGACGCTGCCGGGGGAGCGGGTGGTCTCTCAGCGTGCCCGCGGGTAACGATCCGCGACGTCGGCGTATTCGTCGCGGATGGTCCGCTTGGCAAGCTTGCCGCTCGGCAGACGCGGCAACGGCTCCGAGCGAAGCACGACGTAGCGCGGCACCTTGTAGTCCGAGAGCACACGTTCACAATGCGCCACAACATCTTCGGGGCTCAGCTTCGGGGTCGTGTCGGACACCGAGATGATCGCGGCGGGTGTCTCACCGAAGCGCGGATCGGGGGCGGCGATGACGGCCACCTCCGCGACGCCCTCCAGTGAGCCGATCGCGGCCTCCAACTCGACGGGGGAGATGTTGATCCCGCCCGAGATGATGAGGTCCTTCATGCGGTCGACGAACGTGATGCGCCCCGACTCATCAAGGGTGCCCAGGTCGCCGCTGTGCAGCCATCCGTCGCGGAGGGCTGTGGCCGTGGACTCCGGATCATTCCAATATCCGGGCGTCACCAGCGGGCTGCGGACGACGATCTCGCCGGCCTCGCCGGGACCCAGCGACGTGCCGTCCGGTGAGACGACGTCGATCTCGGTGAAGATCGACCCGATGCCACACGATCCGGGATGCTCGAGCGCCTCGGATTTCAGCGTCGCGGTGGCAATGCCACCGGCCTCGGTCATGCCGTAGATCTGGCGAAGCAGCACGCCCTTGTCGGCCCAGGTTTTGAGGAGGTCAGTGGGGACTGCGGCGCCGCCGACCACCGCGGTCGTCAACGCGCTGAGGTCGGCGGAGGCGAACTCCGGGGTCCGTGCCATCGCCTCGAAGATCAGGGGTACGCCGAAGATCGCGCGCACCGAATGCCTTTCGAGCAGCGTGACCGCACGCGACGGATTGAGTTCGCGCTCGACCACCAGGGTTCCGCCCAGCACACTGGTCTGCAGCAGGCCGTAGACCAGGCCGGGAGTGAAGGCCAGCGGCAGGACCAGCAGCACCACCGTGCCCGGGCGGAAGCCCTCCTCGGTCAGGGTCTGTTCCAGCACGATCGACAGCAGCGTCTGGTTGGTCAGGATGACGCCCTTGGACATGCCGGTGGAACCGCTGGTGAAGATCACCGCGATCGGGTCGTCGGGCGCGGTGTCGACACCGAAGTCATCCGGATCACCGGTGCGCTCATCCGCCACGCCGTCGAGGTCGATGATCTCGAATGATGTTCCGGCGGCTGAGGCCTCCTGGGCCACCTCGAGGTGTGTGGCGGGTGCGAACACCCACGAGATGCCCGCGTCGTCGGCCACCTTGCGGACCTCGGCGGGCCGCAGCCGGGAGTTCAGCGGCACCAACATGGCACCAGCGCGCACGATCGCCAATGCGGCCACGGGCCAGTGCAGGCTGTTGGGCGCCAGCAGGCCGACGCGGTCACCGGGCTTGACGCCTGAGTCCGCGAGACGACGGGCCAACCGGCCCGTCCACTCGTGGATCTCCCGGTAGGTCAGAGTCTCGTCGTCGATGACGATCGCAGTCCTGTCGCCGTCGGTCTTGGCCCACCACCGAATGGCGGACGCGACTGTCGCGGCCATCTTCCTCCTCGTGAGATTCAGGTGTGTCAGACGGTGGCCGGCGAGCCGAACACTGTCGAACTCACCAGCGGCGCCATGGGGCCACCGATGAGCAGTGAGATGTCGGCGTCCGACACTGGATTCGGTGAACCCCCGCGGATTTGACGCACGGCCTCGATCACCAGGCCGATGCCGTGCACAAAGCCCTCGGCGATGTTGCCGCCCGCGGTGTTGATCGGCAGCTGTCCGGCCTCCACGGTCAGATTGTCCACGGTGAGGAAGGCGCCCGCGGCGGGACCTGGTGGGCACAGGCCGAGGTCGATCATCGCCGCGACCGCGGGGCCGGTGAAGTTCTCGTACACCTGCGCGACGTCGACGTCGTCCACCGTGATGCCCGCGCCGTCCCAGAGCCTCCGCACCAGGGCGGGGTGGAATCCCGCGCTGGTGTAGTGGGCCTCATTCTCCACCGACTCGGTCCACCCCGCAGCGGCCCCCTGCACCCCGGACAGGATGTGGGCGGGGGTGCCGGCGTAGTCACCGACTCGGTCGGAGCGCACCACCAGAACGGCGGCGGCACCGTCGTTCTCGCGTGAGCAGTCGAACAATTGCAGAGGTTCGGCGATCACGCGGGCGCCGGTGTAGTGCTCATGGTCGAGGGGTTGTCCGTAGGCGACCGCGCGGGGGTTGTTCTGAGCGTGGTGATATCCGGCCATCGAGATGGCCTCCAACGCCGAGCGGGGGACCCCGTCCACCTCGAGCAGGCGTTGCGTGCGCAGGGCGCAGATCTGCGGGGGCGCGATCACGCCGTGTGCACCGTACAGATGACCCATATGGCCCTTGTTGAACGCGGCCCGGCCGTCGGTGGCCTCGCTGAGTCCGCGGTACACCACGACGCATTCGGCCTGGCCGCTGTACACGGCCGCGGCGGCGGCGTTGACGGCAGCGGCGACCGCCCCGCCCCCGCCGCTGAGAACCTGGCTGGACCAGCGCACCTCATGGACGCCGAGTGCGGCGCCCAGCGTCAATCCATCGCTCGAATCGCCTGCGTAGGAGACGAATCCGTCGATCTTGCGGGGATCCGCTCCGGCATCCTCGCAGGCCGCGAGGATCGCCTGCAGCGTCAGCTGCGCCGACGACAGCGGGCTTGTGCCGCGTTTGAAGTAGTCGGTCGCACCGACCCCGACGACTGCGGTCGCGCCCCGGAATCCGCTCATCACTGCTCCTCGTCGAGGTGCCACCGCACCAGGGGCCAGTACTTGTCGTCCGGCGGTTGCTCGATGGTCCCTCGAACCCGCTGGCCGATCCGCGGCGTGACGCCGTCGGCGGAGGTCAGCACACCGACCACGCGGCGGTGGCCAGCCGACGGAAGGTCCACCAGGACGTTGACGTAGGGCAGATGGCCGCGACTCTCCGGAGTGAACGGTTGCCACGTGCGGGTCCACGAGTAGATCGTGCCGTCGAGGTCAACGCGTTCCCAGCCCATGTCGAAGCTGTGGCAGGACGGGCAGATGGGTAGTGGCGCCCACGTCCAGGTGTGGCACTGCCGGCAGCGCTGGAGAAGAAACTGCCCGGCCCGCAGGCCGTCCCAGTGCGGCTCGTCGAGACCGTCCTCGGCCGGACCGGTGAGCTCGATCCACGGCGGTGTGTCGGGGATGTTGCGGACGCTGAACACTCGCCACGTGCCGTCGTCGAACTTCACCCACCGAGACCGAAGTTCGGTCCACGTGTCGTCGGGTGCGGTGTACCTGATGATCGCGTCGTAACGGCCATCGGGGAGTTCGGTGATCGACTGCACCTCCGAGTCCTTCAGGGCCGGGGGCAGGCTGGGTGCGGCGATCAACTGGCCGATCCGGTCGGGAAGGAAGTCGGCCAACACGGTGGCGTTGTCACCGGCGGCCACTGCCCGGCCGTGCGCCTCGACAATGCGCAGCAGGTCAGGGGGAACGGAAGTGCTTAGGATCACCGAGCCTCATTCAATTCGTACTGCACGTCAGTGCGGTCATGTTGGAATCCGACCAGTCGGCAGGAGTTGACCAGTCGGCTGTCGCCCGAGTCGACGTGCACGATCAGTCCGGTCAGGCCGTGGTCGTGCACCACCGCTGCGGCACCGTCGAGCAGAAGGCGCAGCGCCGCCGAATCGGTGCCGGGGGCGGCCACCACCTCGATGGCGGTCGCGCAGGCGCCGAACTCTTCTGACTCCAGGGGAGTGAAGTCCAGGGCAACCAGGCCGGTGATCGATCCCGCGACCCGCAGAGCGTAGACATCACCGTGAGAGGGAGTCGATGTCGCCCAGTCGAGGTGCTCGATCACCGATCGGTCGAGCTGTTCGAGCACCGGTGCCGCGGCGACGTTCGGCACGGAGTCGCATGCCCGGATGAGCTTCCAGATCCGCCGCGTGCGGGGGATGAGGAACCGGTTGCTCAGCCGTCCGGTTGCGGGGTGGTTGCCCCGCGCCCACGCCGAGATCGTGCGGGCGCCTGTGCCCAGCCAGCCGTCGGGGCCGCCGGTGTCCAGGCCCACCTGCTCGACGAACAGGGTGGTGACACCGATGGAGCGCAGTGTCGGGTCCACCACGAGGACTGCCTTGGCGGTGCCGCCGTCGGCGATCTCGAGTCGAAGCAGCGCGGCGATCCGCTCGGGCTCGTCCGGTGCCGCCATCGCCGTGGCGTGCGGCAGCATCCAGATCAGCAGGTGCCGGATGTGTGGATCGCGACGCTCCATGGCTGCGGTGACGTCGGCGAAATCGATGGTGCTGTACTCGGGTTCGGCGTCGTATGCCGCCGCACGAGCCAGCATGTCTGCCAGCTCGGCGGCCTCCTGCGAGTCGAACTCAGTACGCCATTCGTACTTGATCACGATGCGATCACTTGGCGGCTGCTCGCCCCTCGGCGAGCAGTTTCTTGGTCTCCCGGCGGAAGAGCTGGTTGGCGGTCTCGTTGCGGCCCAGCAGCATCGGGCCGGCATCCGCGCTGCCCATGCCGCGTTGGGAGTTGCGCAGCAACGGGAAATCCTCGTTGTGCAGGACCGCGAGCAGGATGTCCCAGTTCTTCTCCCACCGGCGGTTCCAGTGGTCCTCCTCCATACCGGACTCCTCCAGCGGCGGCACCATGAGGCGCTGCTCCATGCGGGACTTCGTCGGGTCGGTCGGATGGGGACGGAACGTCAACAGCTGGAAGTGATCTGGCTGCCGCAGCAGCGTGCTGTTGGGCAACAGGAAGTGTGTTTCGGTGACATAGTCGTCAAGCGGGGTGTCACCGGGATCCTCTTCGAGCCAGCGGTCGATCGTCTTGCGCGGGGCGATGAACCGCAGATGTCGGCCGAAGTCCTCGAACGCCATGACGTTGGTGTGGATGACCTTGCCGGCGGTGTTCGGGTGCGCGTACTGGATGTGGTAGCCGTCCAGGAACGCATCCTGCATGATCTTCCAGTTGGTGGGCTCGTCGAAGCCCGCAGCGCGGAAGCTCACCAGCTTGTCCAACTGGTACCCGGCCAGGATGGTGTCCATCTCGGGGCCCAGCCACGACGCGACGTCGATGTCGGCGTGCGCATTGTCGACCACCCAGATGAACCCGTGCCGCTCCTCGCAGGGGATCTCGACCAGGCCGTGCTCGGCACGGTCAATCTCACCGAAGGTGTTGTCGCGGGTGATCATCCGCAGCTTGCCGTCGGGGTCGTAGGACCAGCGGTGGTATGGGCAGGAGAAGAATCGGCAGCGACCCTTCTCCTGCTCCTCGAGCATCGCGCCGCGGTGTCGGCACAGGTTGACGAACGTGCGGACCGAACCATCCTGCTGGCGCACCGCGATGATGTTGTTGCGCGGCATCTGGACTGTGATGAAGTCGTACGGCCTACCGATCTCGGAACCGTGCGCGATGATGGACGGCACGGTGCCGAAGATGAAGTCGCGCTCCTCCTGCGCCAAGACGGGATCGGTGAACTCGCGGGCCTCGAAGTCCACCACCTCGTCGAACTTGTCGGTGGTGTCGTTGCGCAGCAGTTCGATGGCGCGGCGGATCCTGTCCTGCCGAGGCAGTGACGTGGTCATCGGATCACTTCGCTTCCGGGGTGAAGGTGATGGGCATCCGAGCACAGCCGCGCACCTGGGTGGAGTGCCACACCGGCGGATCGCTCTCCACCAGTGCGTAATCCGGGATTCGGCGGTGCAGTTCCTCGAGCGCGATGGTCAGCTCGATGCGGCCCAGATGCGAACCGAGACAACGGTGCACGCCGGCGCCGAAGGACAGGTGCCGGTTCGGGCTGCGGGTGATGTCCAGCGTGTGCGGATCGGCGAACTGCGTGGCATCGCGGTTCGCGCCGCACAGCAACAGGATCAGCATGTCGTCCTTGGCGATCCGCACACCGCCGATCTCGACGTCCTTGGTGGCGCGACGGCCCGGGATGACCGCTGCCTCGATGCGAAGGATCTCCTCGACCGCCTTGGGGACCAGGGTCGGGTCGGCGATCAGCGCGGCGCGCTGCTCAGGGTTGCGGGACAGGTGAGCCAGGGTCCAGGCCAGCGAACCCTGGACGGTGTGAAGTCCGCCCATCAGCAGGAGGAAGAACATCCGGAACAGCTCTTCGTCGTTGAGCACCCGCTTGCCGTCGTCGAATTCGACCTCGGTGTGGATCAGCTTGGAGGTGGCGTCCTCACCGGGGGTGGCGCGGCGTTCGGCGATGACGTTGTTGAAGTAGCCGGCGACCGTCATCGCGGCCATCATCATGGCCTGGTCGGACTCCTCCTTGGTGCCACCGGGCTTTCCGAACAGCACCGCGTCGGTGGCCTCGGTGAACATCGGGGCATCCGCGATCGGCCAGTCCATCAGCGACAGGAAGACTCGGGCGGGCAACTCGTGGGCGAACTCCGAGATGAACTCGGCCTCACCCTTCGAGGCGAACGCGTCGATGAGTTCGTTGACCTGCGTCCGGATGTCATCTCCGAGGCGCTTCATCCGCTGCGGACTGAACAGCGGCTGCAGCGCGTGCCGGTAGGCGGTGTGCTCCGGCGGATCGAGCTCCAACGGGATGAAGCGGCCGAAGTCGGCCGGCGTCACCAGGTTGTTCGGGTAGCTGGAGAAGGTCTCCGCATCGGTCAGGATCTGGTGGATCTCGTCGTAGTGCGTGACGACCCAGTGCCCGCCGTGCGCGGTGGAATAGACGATCGGGCCCTTGGCGGCCAGTTCGGCGACGCGGTCCTGCATGACGTCGACGGGGTGGGCGAGCGTGGCGTCGTAGACGTCGAAGTCGACCGTCAGCGCTGCCGGTGCCGGTTCAGTGGTGGTCATCGGATGTTCCTCGTGGTCCTTTAGTTGGCGGCTTCGGGGTTGAGGTCCTCTTCGAACCACATCCCGACGCGGGCCAGCGTGCCGCCGTCGGCGGATCCGATCGTGGCACCGGAGATGTACGCCGAATCGTCGGACACCAGGAAGAGGGCCACCTTGGCGTTGTCCGAAAGTGACGGGGGGCGTTGCAGTTTGAGCGGAATGGGAGACACAGTGGGGTTCCACGGGCCGGCGACCTCTTCGTAGGATGCGCCCACGACGGGCGAGCCCGGAGGCATCAGGAAGTTGGGGGACATGCCGTGCGTAGGAGCGATGGCGTTGACGCGGATGCCGAACCGGCCGAGGTCGAGGCTCAGGCCGCGCACCAGGCCGTTGACGCCGGCCTTGGTGGCCGAGTACATCGCGATGTTGTGGTAGGCGACGTGCGATGCCGCCGAGGAGGTGGCGAGGATGGTGCCGCCGCCGTTTGCCTTCAGGTGAGGCACCGCGGCCTGAGCGGTGTACACCACGCCGGAGAGGTTGACGCCCAGCACGTGCTGCCAGTCGGCCTCGGTGAGGTCCTCGAAGGCGACGAACTCGCCACCGGCCACCGTGGGCACGCCACCGCGGGAGACGATGCCGGCGTTGGCCCAGGCGATGTCGAGCTTGCCGAAAGCTTCGACGGTGGCGTCGACGGCGGAGGCGATCTGGTCGCGCTGAGCCACATCGGCGGTGATGGCGATGGCTTCGCCGCCCTGCTGCTCGACGAGCTTCAGCGTCTGCTCGGCGCGGTCGGCGTCGATGTCGACGATGGCGACCTTCGCGCCCTCGGCCGAGAACAGTTGGGCGGAGTGCCGCCCGAGTCCCGATCCTGCGCCGGTGATCAACGCGACTTTGTCTTTGAGCTTCATGCTTCTCCTTCGGTGGGGCGCTGGAGTGTCTGTCGGAAGGTGCAGGTGTCTCAGGGGCCTGCGGCGGTGGGCGTGGACGTCTGGCCTGTGACCTGCGCCACCCTGGCGCTAAACCTTACGCCCATAGGTATAACGCGTCAATGAGGTGTCCTGGCGGACGGCCAGTCGGCACGAATGGACCAGGTCAAGCCGCATTTCTGAGGAAAGGCGCGGATGCGGCGCGATCGTGCTGATGCGCCCATCAGGGCGCAGGTTCTCGGTCAGTCTTCGATGATCAGGGCGAGTTCGGGGCAGGAGGCCACGCCGTCGCGCACCAGCTGCTGATGATCGGGTGACACTTCGTACGGCTCCAGGATCGAGTACCCCTCGTCGTCGATGGGGAACAGATCCGGATCGACGGCGTAGCACTGGGCGTGGCCCGCGCACTTGCCGCGTTCGAGGTGGACTTGCATCGCCCATCCCTCCTCGCTCGGGTGTTTAACCTATCGCCTTTAGGCTAACTGGACTATAGAACTCCAGTGCCCGTGAGTCCAGACGGGCCGCCGGACCGCCATCCCGCGTGAAGCGTTGCGGACGTCGGGAAATAAAACTTATGGTGTTAGATAAATCAGAGTGGCCACACGTGAGGAGACGCGATGACACTGGACCACAGCGCGGTGGACGGTCAGCCCGACGTGCCGGCCGCCGAGCGCATCACGGTGCGGTGTCCGGCCGATGGCCGTGTGGTCGGCGAGGTGGAGGCGCTCGGTGCCGCGGATGTCGCCCGGGTGTGCTCCGAACTGCGTGCCGCGCAACCGGCATGGGAGGCGATCGGCCCGAAGAGCCGCGCGGCGCACCTGCTGCGATGGCTCGACTGGCTGCTGGACAACGAGGAACGCCTCGTCAAGCTCATCCAGGCGGAGACCGGTAAATCCTGGGCCGATGCCTCGATGGAGATGGCGGTGGCCGTCGACGTCATCAACTACTTCACCAAGAATGCCGAGGCCTTCCTCGCCGACCGCCGGGTCCGTCCGGCGGGAGCGGCGAATGCCATTCGGCGCCTCCGCGTCCAGGTGCGGCCGCACCAGCTGGTCGGGCTCATCACCCCGTGGAACGGCCCCCTCGGCGGGCCGATGATGGACGTCGTCGGGGCCCTGGTCGCGGGTGCCGCCGTGGTCAGTAAGCCGTCCGAGGCAACCCCGCTGACCTGGTCTGAAGCCATCCGCGGATGGCGCGAGGAGATCGGCGCACCGCCGATCCTGGCGGCGGTGACGGGAGCCGGTCAGACGGGTGCCGCGGTCGTCGACCACGCCGACATGGTGATGTTCACCGGGTCGGTGCGCACCGGGCGTGCCATCGCCGTGCGCTGCGCCGAACGTCTCATCCCCTGCAGCCTGGAACTCGGCGGAAAGGACGCGTTCATCGTCCTAGCCGACGCCGACGTCGAGCGCGCTGCGACCGCCGCGGTGTGGGGCGCGATGACCAATTCGGGACAGGCGTGCATCGGTGTCGAACGGGTCTACGTCGAGGCGCCCGTCTACGACCAATTCGTCGAAAAGCTCACGACCAAGGTGGCCGCCCTGCGCCAGGGCATGGATCAGCCTGGCAGCTTCGCCTGTGACATCGGCGCGATGGTGACGACCGCCCAGGTCGACATCGTCGAGGCGCACGTCGAGGACGCGGTCGCCAAGGGGGCTCGTGTCCTCGTCGGCGGAAAGCGCGGCCAGCACGGGAACTTCTTTGAGCCCACCGTGCTGGTCGATGTCGACCACTCGATGCGATGTATGCGCGAGGAGACGTTCGGCCCCACCGTGGCGATCATGCGTGTCGCCGACGAGGACGAGGCGATCGCCCTGGCCAACGACTCCGAGTACGGGCTCAGTTCCAGCCTGTGGACGGGCGATCCGCGCAGGGCGCAGCGGTTGTCGCGTCGTATCGAGGCTGGTTCGGTGTCGGTCAACAATGCACTGGTGGCGACGTTCCAGATGCCCGTGCCGATGGGCGGTTGGAAGAACTCGGGACTCGGCAGCCGGTTCGGCGGCGCTCAGGGCGTGCTGAAGTACTGTAGGCAGCAGGCCGTCGTCGAAGAGCGGATATCGCTCAAGTCCGAACCGCTGTGGTACCCGATCGTGCCGTCGAAGTCGCGACTCATCGGCCGCATGTCTCGAATGCTGGGCGCCCGCGACTGGCGCCGCCGCCTGGGGCGACCCGCCAAGCGTTAATTCTTTTGTAGAGGCCGTGAATTCGAGCACCGCGTCGGAGAATCAGCGCGGTGCCTCGATCTGCGGACTGGGCCGCAGGTGGGAACGCGCGAACGGCGCGCAGTCGATCTCAGTCCAGTGTGGAACCGGATTCCCGGCGTCGGAGTCTGCGGTCACCGGAACGCCAGTCTCCGCACGAAATGGTCAAAAAACCTCACGTTCATAGATTAATGGCCGATTGATCTCAGCAGGTCACTACGGCCATCTGACCGAAGATGCCGAATCCGACCATGTTTCATCCGTGACGGAACCCACGCAAAACCTAAAGGCCCGCGGCTGTCAAAGGTCCGTATACTGAGCAACCGGCGATGACGTCGGGTCAACAACCGACACAGTCACGAACTTGTGAACATCAGTCGGGGGGCGATTGGCATGGTTTCGGCACTGGCGGGGGCCATGCGGAGTCGCTCACACATGAAGGAGCGCTGATATGCCGCGACCATCCAAGGCGTTGATCACCCGCGCCACGGCAGTCGACGCATCGATCGAGATCATCGATCGTGATGGACTCGAGGCATTCAGTCTGCCGAAGTTGGCCAAGCATATGGGCGTCTCGGCGCCGTCGCTGTACCACCACTTCGCGGACAAGAACGCCATCATGGTGGCGATCGCGCGTCATATCGCGGGCAAGACCGTGATCAAACCGCGCCGCGCGCCGGGTCCGGACTGGCCCGAGTATTTCGTGACGTTGGCGCTCAACTTCCGCCAGGCCGTGCTGCGGCACCGCAATGCCGCACCGGTGCTGTTGGAGCATCTGCCGCGCGAGGTGCTGATGCAGAGTTACGAGGACGCGGCGGAGTATCTGGAGGCCTCCGGGGTTCCGCTGCGCCTGCACGCCCGAATCCTCGACGGCATGGAGACGCTGTGTGTCGGTGCCGTTCTCATGGAGGCTCGCCGCAACCCGCGCGGTCGCCAGGGCGTGTTCCCGGCCCTGGATCGGCGCCGGTTCCCCCGTCTCGCAGACGCTTTCGCCGCCAACGAACTCACCGTCAAGGAACTGTTCGCCGAACGGGTCCGCAGCTTTCTCTACGGTGTCGTCCACGACGACGCCGGCGCGCCGAAGACCCCGCAGCCCACCGCCTGACGAATCAGTTCGGCGCTGGGGGCGCCAGCATGTTCTGCCACGTCTTCTTCTCGTCGGCGGACGCCAGATCGGTCTGGGTGTAGACCTGTCCGTCGGGGCCGATGTAGCGGCCCGTCGCGGGGTCGTAGTAGGCCGCGGCGATGCCGGCGGGTGGCGTTGCGGCAGCGTCCGATTCGGCTGCGGCTGAGTCGGGTGGAAGTTGGGGAATGGCCTGTCCTGAAAGGGTTCCGTTCGGATCGCCCTTCCAGTTGAAGCCGTCGTTGAGGGGGATGTACTCCTCGTCGCTCGCGCACATCTTGGCCGTGGGGGCGCGTTTACCCGGGCGGTTGAGGCACGGCAGGTTGCGGGCGCCGCGGACCGCCATCCAGGAGTCCTGCGGAATGCGGCAGTACAGGTCGGCCGACGGGCGGTCCGGGGTGTCCACGAGGCTCGGGGTGCGCTGCTGCTGTGCCGGTAGGTATCCCGTGGTGCATGGTGGCGGGAGATTCAGGTTGAGGTTGAACGACAGCACCAGACCGGGATTCTTGGTGCCGCGGTTGGCGACGGTGCCGCCCTGCATGACCTGAACGCCCATCGGCAGCAGAACCAGAAGCTGTTCGATGGCGGGGTTGTAGGTCAGCGCCAGTTGGCCGGTCGAGACGAGGTTGGCCAGCACCACCGGCAGCGATGGCTTGAGGCGGTCGATGAGCGCACGGGACTCGTCGGCGGCCGCGGCGCCCCGTTCCAGCAGATGCGACACGCCCTGGTCCTGGCTGCGCACCTGATCGGTGAGATCCGAGAGGTGCCGGGCCCAGGATTGGATCGAGTCGGCGGTGTTCGACTGCGAATCCAGCACCGCTGGGGCTTTGTCGATCAGGGAGAGCATCGGGTCGAGGTTGTCTCGGGCCGCGATGGCCAGATCGGTGGAACCCCGCACCATGCGCGCGATCTCGGGCCCGAGGCCGCCGACCGCGAGGTGTCCCTCGTCGATCACGGTCTTCACGTTGTCGTGAGGGATGGCCTGCAGGCCGCGGTTGGCGGCATCGAGCAGTTCGTTGATGTCCGGTGGGACGGAGGTGCGGTCCGGCCCGATCACGTCACCGTTCTTCAGCGGGGGCGCGTCGGTGCTGCGCGGCAACAGGGCGACGTACTGCTCACCGATCGCTGAGGTGCTGTGCACTTGAGCGTCCAGATCGGACGGAATGCGGACGTCCGAACGCAGCGTCAGGGTGGCCTCGACGCCGGTGTCGGTCAGGTGGACCGAAGTGACTCGGCCGACCTGGGTGCCCCGGTACGTGACGTTGCCCCGCTCGTAGAGACCGGCGGCCTGGGGAAGTTGCAGAGTGACCGTGTACTGCCCGAGGCCGATCAATGCTGGCGCCTTGATGTAGCCGAAGAGCATGACCGACCCGGCGACCACCGCGACGGTGAGGAACACCATCAACTGGGCCTTCACCCATCTGGTCAGACGCATGTCATGGCCCCTGGTTCAGGTGGTAGGGGGCAACCAGAGGGTTGCCTGCGGTGTAGGGACTGGGCAGTTGGCCGATCGTGCGGCCCCACTGCATCTCCAGTTCGGTCAGGTTGCCCTCCCAGCGGGTTCCGGTGAACAGCGTGTTGTCGATCCGGCTGAGCGTCAGGTCCAGGATCGCGGTGATGTTGGCGTAGTCGCCGCGAATCCAGTTGTCCAGCGGACCTTTCGGCCATGGGAACGTGCCGATGAAGTCCAGTGAACGGGTCAGGTCGGGGCCCGCGTCTGCCAGTGCCGCCAGCACGGGGCCGATCGACTCCAGCTCCTGGGCGAGGCTCTCCTTGGTCTGATCGACCGCGGTGGCCGCCAGCGCACTGAACCTGCCGAATGCGTCGATGGCCTCGATCAGATTCTGGCGCTGTTCCGACAGCACGGCCAGGGCCTCGGGGATCGTCGTGATCGCCTTGTCCAGAACGGGGTCCTGTTCGGCAAGCTGGCCCACGAGGCCGTCGAAACTCTCTGTCGCGGCGATGATGTCGCCGGTCTGCTCATGGACGTGGCCGACGAACCGATCGATCTGTTCGA
Source organism: Mycobacterium sp. ACS4331 (assembly GCF_001667265.1). Taxonomy (GTDB): domain Bacteria; phylum Actinomycetota; class Actinomycetes; order Mycobacteriales; family Mycobacteriaceae; genus Mycobacterium. The sequence continues at coordinate 18,747 of NZ_LZHW01000020.1, forward strand.
TCAGGCTGCGCAGGTCCTTCTCGCGGCCGGCGAATGCCTTGGCGAACGCCGCGGTGACGTCCTGCAGTTGGCCGATTCCGCCGCCGTTGAGCAGCAGTGACAACGCCGAGAGCGTCTCATCGGTCCCGGGATGGGCGCCCGCGTTGGCCAGTGGGATGAGCGAGCCCTCGTGCAGACGTCCCTGTTGAGGCGAATCGGTCGGTGGCGTGAGTTCGATGTGCAACGAGCCCAACAGGCTCGTCTGTCCCACGGTCGCCACGGTGTTCCCGGGCAGCACGACGTCACCGTTGAGTCGCATCGAGACCAGCGCGTGCCAGCCCTGACGTTCGATCTTGGTGACAGTGCCGACGTTGGCATCGCCCACACGGACACGGGAGTTCTGCTGGAGGTATCCGACGTCAGGCATCTGGGCCTGGATCACGAAGGCACCGGGTCCGCCGCCCTGGGTGCCCGGCAGCGACACGGAGTTCAGGCCCCGCCACTCGCAGGCCGTCACGGTGGTGACGACCATCAGCGCGACCCCAAACAGCATGTGGCTCCGCCTCTTTCGGCCGAGCGCGCTCATGAGCCCGCCCCGTGCGGCACCATGATGCCCTCCAGTCCGGTGGCCGGATCAGTGCGGACGGCACCGGTCACCGGAGTCCCCTCCGCGGGCAGCGCCACATCGGCCGGGACGGGCGCCACCGGCGCCTGGGGAACGTGGTCGGGGCGCAGCCAGTCCTCGGAGTAGGTGAGTTCGTTGGGTCGTGCGGACTGACCGACGACGTAGTTGGCTCCCAGCGGGAAGAAGTTGTACTGCCGGTTTTTGATGATCGGCGCCAGGTACTGCACGCACAGCTTGGCCGACTGTTCGGCATTCAGACGCGAGGCCGCCTGAATTCCACCGCACAGGAACGAGATGGGGTTCGCGAAGTTCTGCATGGTCAATGCGCCCGTGATGCCCTGCTGGGTCGGCTGGTAGATGTTGATGAAGTTCTGAAGTGTGTTGGGGAACATGTGCAGGGACTGTTCGACATCGCCGAGGCTGTCGTTCACCGCGGCCGAGATCGACGCGACTTTGTCGGTCGTGACGCCGATGGCCTCGCGGTTCTCGGCGATGAACCGGGTGGTGTCGCCGACCACCGCGCTCAACTCCTTGATCGCCTCGCCGACCGCGCCGGGAGTGTCGGTCAACAATCCGCTCACCGAGGCGAGATTCTGGTTGAGCTCGCTCAGCAGTCCGGAACTGTCCTCGAGGGCGGTCACCACCACCGACAGATTCCTGACGGTCGAGAAGATGTCGTCGCTGTGGTCGCCGAGCGCCGACAACGCCTTCGACAGCTTGAGGATGGTGTCGCGGATGTTGGAGCCCTCACCACGCAGGTTGTCGGCCGCGGTGTTCACGAAGGCGCCGAGGGTGCTCACGCCGCCCGGTTCGGTGGGTTGCAGTGCGGCGGTGAGCTTCTCCAACTGCTCACGCAGGTCGTCCCATTCAAGGGGCACCGCGGTGCGGTCCTGGGGGATGACCGTGCCGTCGGCCATCTCCGGACCACCGGTGTAGGCCGGCGTGAGTTGAATCGCTCGGGACGTCACCAATTGCGGTGAGACGATGACGGCCTTGGCATCGGCGGGCACCGTGTATTTGGCGTCGACCGAGAAACTGACCTTGACCCGCCTCGGTTCGGCGTCGATGCGGTCGATTCTGCCCACCTGGACCCCGAGAATGCGCACTTCGTCGCCGCGGTACAGGCCGTTTGTGTTGTCGAAGTAGGCGACGATGTGGGTCCGATTGGACTTCGTTACGGCCGAGCGGATCTGGACGCCGAGACCGGCGAGCAGGGTGACCGGCAACAGCACGGCCAGCACGAGACGCAGGGTGCGTGCGCTCATCGGCTGCCTCCCTCTTCGGCGGGCTGGTCGGGGAGTGCGGGCGGCCCCGGTGGCGGGCCGCCGGGCGCGGGTGCGGGTTCGGGCTCGCGGTACGGATAGCGAGGATCGCCAGGACTGCCCGTGATCGCGTCGGGAAGGTTCAGCTTGGGTTCGCCGCCCTGACCGGTCCGGGGATAGGGCACCGGCAGCGGCGGGGTGGCGATCTGCCCGGTCTGCGGGTCGGTGCGCACCGAGGGAAGCAGAACGTTCGGATCCAGGCCGAGGTCGGAGAACGCGGCGTCGACGAAGGGCTGGATGAACTGGCCCGGAAGCAGATTGGCGATGTAGGCCTTGAAGAAGGGGCCTGATGCGACCGACTCACCCAGCGACATGGCGTACTGGTTGAGGTACTTGATCGCCTGCTGCAGGCCGGCCTTGCGGTTGTCGACGATCGAGAGCACCACGTTGAGTTTGTCCAGCATGGGCGTCAGCTGGGTCTGGTTGTCGTCGATGAAACCCTGGAGTTGACGCGCGAAGGCGACCAGGTTCCCCGAGATCTGTTCCAGCGCCGCACTCTGACCACGCAGCTCCACCAGCAGTTCATTGCTGTGGGCGACCGCCGTGGCGACCTTGTCGGCCCTTTCGGAGAGCACTGAGGACGCCCTACTCGCGTTCGCGAGGAGCTTGCGCAGTGTGGCGTCGCGAGTGTCGAGCACCGCGGCGAACCGGCCGACGCCGCTGACTGCGGCCCGCAGACTCTCGGGGGTGTCCTTGAACGTCTCCGACAGCGTGGACAGCGCGTCGGAGACACTCTCGGTGTCGAGGTTGTCGATGGTGTTGGACAGATCGCCGAGGACATCGGGCAGGTCGTAGGGCGCCTTGGTCCGAGACAGCGGGATGGTCTCGCGCAGCTGTCCCTCACCTCTCGGCATCACCTGCAGGACCTTCGCTCCCAGAAGACTTTTGGTTCGTACGTTCGCCTCGGTCTGATCACCGAGGTGGACTCCCTTGTCGACGTCGAACGTGACGAGAACCTGTGCACCGTCGAGATCGACCGATGTCACTTCGCCGACCCGGTAGCCGGCCACCTGTACGGCCGCGCCCGCCTTGAGTCCACCCGCCTCGGTGAAGTGCGCGGAATAGTGTCGGGTGCCGCCCAGGAATGGCAGCTTGTCGTACTGCAGGGCGGTCACCACGATTCCCGCGGTCACGGCAATGCCCACGGCCCCGATGACGTACTGGTTGCGGTCTGCGAAGGATCTCACTTGGGCGCACACCGTCCTGTGTCCTGGCCGGCCAGTTTGACGTATACCGGTTGGCCGCCTTTTCCGTTGACTTTGAGCACCAGGTCGCAGAGGTAGAACGTGAAGAAGTCGCCCATGATGCCCAGGCGGCTCAGCACCTTGTAGGACTGCGGAAGGGTCTCCAGATACTGGTCGACCCATTCATGGTCGGCGGCGATGATCGAGACGACGCGATCGGCCTGTGCCACGGTGTTCTTCAGTGCGGGCCGACTGTGGTCGAGAAGGTCGGCGACCGACGCGGCAGCCGCGTTCGTATAGGCCACCGCGGTGGCGATGTCGGTTCTGCGGGCAGCCAACCCGTCGACGAGGTCGGACAGTGAGTCCACGGCCTTGGCGAACTGTCCGCTGTGGTCACCGAAGGTACCGAGGACAGTGCTGAGGTTGTCGATCACCTGACCGATCAACTCGTCACGATCGGCCAGCGTGTTCGTCACGGTTGCGGCTTGGGTCAGGAACGAGTTCACGGTTGCGCCCTCACCCTGGAAGGCTGAGATGAGCTGCGCCGACAGCGTGTTGACCTGCTCGGGATCCAGCGCCTTGAAGAGCGGCCGGAAACCGCCCAGCAGCGTGTCGAGATCCAGTGCCGGCGTGGTGTGATCGACAGGGATGGTGGTGCCGGGGTCGATCCGGGTGAAGTCTCCCGAACCCTCGAGCAGTGCCAGGTAACGGTCGCCGATCGGATTTTCCCAGCGCACTGCCGCATTGGTGGCCCGCGTCAGGGTGACGGTGGGGTCAGTCGAGAACTCCACGACGGCCGTGGCGTCCGGGCTGACGGCGATGCTCTTCACCTTGCCCACCTCGACACCCGCAATCCGGACGAAGTCGCCGACTTCGAGTCCACTGACGTCGGTGAATTCGGCGCGGTAGAGCTGCTCATCGGAGAACCGAAGCTGGGCGAATACCGCAATCAGCGCGAATGTGCCCACGACACACACGATCGCGAAGATCGTGAAGTTGACGGCGACGCGTCGCAGATTGTCGTTCACGATGGTTCTCTCACCTGTTCAGCGCTCATGGTGCCGGGGGCGCGGTCGGGGCGGGCGGCACGCCTGCCCACAGCGGGGCGCCGTCGGGTCCGTACCACGGCGCGCCGTATGGCGGACCGCCTGGCACAGCGGGAGCCGGGCCAGGCGCGGGACCGGGTAGGCACTCGCCCACGTGGGGAGCTTCGGGGATGGCGCGCGTGACGGGGAAGTAGTCGACGGAACAGGTCTGTCCGATACCGGGATTCGGTCGCCAGTCCAGTCCGGTGCCCCATCCGGTGTTCGTGATGAGCTGGCGGACCGGGAAGTTCTTGGCCGCGTCGGGCAGGGAACCGCACCCGGGCTGCCCGCCGGGGCCGCCCTTGGCCGCCACGATCGGGAGGTTCCCCGGGTAGCGGTAGAGGTCGTCACCGAAGGCGATGCCCGCGTCGAGGTACACGGTGCGACCGTTGCCGCCGAACCAGGTGTTGCCCGCGGTGTCGAGGAAGACCTTGGCGCCCTCGAACGTACAGGTGTAGATCGGGGTGTACTTGTTGAGCAGGCGCGTCGTCGGTTCCAGAACGTTGACGCCGGTGACGAAGTTGTCGAGGTTCGGGGCGAACAGTTCGACACCGCTGTTGGCGAAGCCGACTGCGTTGAGCAGCAGGGCCTGCAGTTCGTCGGAGTGCTCGGTGATCGTTGCGCTGGTGGTGCTCGCGGCGTCGAGGGTGGACAGGATGTCCTGTGCGGCCGCGCCGTACGCGTCGGTGAAACCCTTGAAGGAACGCCAGTCCGCGGCGACGGTGTCCATCTTCGGATTCAGTTCCGAGAGAACCTGGTTGGCGGCCGTGGTGGCCTCACCCATGCGCTCACCCTGACCACGCACACCTTCGGCGAGTGCGGTCAGTATGCCGTTCAGTTTGGGCACGTCGACCTGCTTCAACAGCCCGACCAGATTGTCGAAGACCGTGTTGACCTCGGTGCCGACGTTGCGCGAGGTCAGTACCGCACCTGCGGACAGGCGCGCGGTGCTGGGGTGGTCGGGATAGACGAGGTCGACGTACTTGGCGCCGAAGGCCGTGGTGGCCTTGATCTCCGCCTCGATGTTCTCCGGAATGTAGCGGACCTGATCGCGGAACAGTTCGAGCTTGAGACTCACGGGCTGGCTGCCGCCGGTGATGCCCGCGACCCGGCCCACCTCGATGCCGCGCATCTTGACCTTGGCGCCCGTCTCCATCACCAGGCCCGTGCGGTCTGAGGACAGCGTGACCGGCATGTAACTGCCGAACGTGCCCGCGAAGATCGCCGAGCACACCAGTACCGCAGTGGTGATGGTCGCCAGCAGGCCCAGGGCCCACCACAACGGGTCGACTCCACGCCTACCCTTTCCGGTTGCCATATTCGTCACCCTGAGAGATTGAAGTTGCCGGACTTGCCGTAGATGGCCAGGGAGAGGAACAGCACGACGAAGACCGCCGAGATCATCGAGGTGCGGACCGCACGACCTACGGCCTCTCCCACCCCGGCGGGCCCGCCCTTGGCGGTGAAGCCGTAATAGGTGTGCACCAGCATGATCACGACGGCCATCAGCACCGCCTGGAAGAACGACCACACGATGTCGGTCGGGTTCAGGAACGTGTTGAAGTAGTGGTCGTACACGCCGCTGGACTGTCCGTAGACCACGGTGGTGCCGAAACGGGCGGCCAGGAATGACGAGATCATCGCAACGCAGTACAGCGGGATGACCACGATGACCCCGGCGATCACGCGGTTCGACGCCAGGTAGGCCACCGAACGCACACCCATCACTTCGAGGGCGTCGATCTCCTCATTGATGCGCATGGCGCCGAGTTGAGCGGTGGCGCCAGCGCCGATCGTCGCGGCCAGGGCGATACCGGCGATGATGGGAGCGATGAGGCGGACGTTGAAGTAGGCGGAGGCGAATCCGGTCAGGGCCTCCACCCCGACGTTGGAGAACTGGTTGTAACCCTGGACCGCGACGAGGGCGCCGGTGGACAGGGTCAGGAATCCGACGATCACGACGGTGCCGCCGATGATGGCCAACGCTCCCGTGCCCAGGCTCATCTGGGCGATCAGGCGAACCATCTCGAACCTGTAGTGCACCAGAGCGTCTCGCATCGACGTCACGGTCTCGAAGTAGAACTGGGTCTGTGTGCCGATGCGCCGCAGGCCCGCGACCCAACCGGTGGTGGTGCGGCGGATGCGCGGGTGTGGCCTGCTCGGCGCGTTGCTGGTCACAGGGTCGCCTTCACGCCGACTGCGGTGGCCACGATGTTGATCGCGAACAGCGCCATGAAGGTGTAGACCACGGTCTCGTTGACGGCGTTGCCGACACCCGCTGGGCCGCCTTCGACCGAGATGCCCTTGTAACAGGCGATCAGTCCGGCGGCCAGACCGAACAGTGTCGACTTGATCAGGGAGATGATTACGTCGGAGGCGCCGGTGAGGACGGTGAGTCCGCCGATGAACGAACCGGGTGTCACATCCTGGATGAAGACCGAGAACACGAAGCTGCCGATCAGGCCGACGAGGATCACGATTGACGACAGCAGTGTGGCGACTACGGTGGCGGCCAGCACACGGGGCACGACCAGGGCCTGGATCGGGTTCACGCCCATCACGCGCAGGGCGTCGAGTTCCTCGCGGATGGTGCGTGCACCGAGGTCGGCGCACATGGCCGTCGCGCCGGCACCGGACACCACCAGAACGGTGACCACGGGCCCGATCTGGGTCACGGTGCCGTAGGCCGCGCCGGTGCCGGAGAAGTCGGCGGCCCCGAACTCGACCAGCAGGATGTTGAAGGTGAACACCATCAGCACGGTGAACGGAATCGCGAGCAGGAGCGTCGGCAGCAGCGACACGCGCGAGACGAACCACGCCTGGGTAAGGAACTCTCGCCAGGCGAACGGTCGCCGCGGCATCAGGGCGAAGACGTCGAGGGCCATGGAGAAGAACCCGCCCATGGCCAGTACGGTCCTGCCGAGAAGCTTCAGCGCAACGTCCCGGCGCGCCTTGGAGTCCGGCGACGGGTCCGCGGCCACGGTTTCGGTGCCGTCCGGGGTCAGCGTGGCCACGACGGTCCCAGGGGACAGCTGTGTCCGAACTCCATTGCTCCCCTTTGGGTCGATGTCGAGCGTCGCTCCGCTGGGCTGCGCGTGGCGCCCTGAACTGTCCCCGGTGAGGCCCCGCCACCCTTCCAGAAACCTGCGGGCTTTAGGTTAAGTCACACCTACGGGTGCGTCAACAGTGGTTCTCGGGTGTCGTGATGAAGGGTGCTCACAGCGGGCGGCTTGAGCGGTGAACCAGCAGTTCAGGCGCGTAGTGGTCGGGCTCTCCGGACGGACTGGGGTTGCCTGCGTTCATATGTCTATAACCGAAAGTTGGTAGGTAAATGCCCCGCAACGGTCGGTCCTGAGGCGGTTCCCCCGACGGCCGTCCCGATTGATCGCGCGACGCCGTGGGTACCTGGGAACCCATGGACATCGTGGGCACACTCGAACAGGCCGGCCGCTCCGCGGCGGCGATGTATCGGCGCACCGGTGCCGACCTGCCCTTCGGAGACCCGCTGCCCTCGCATGGCACCGAGATGGAGGGCTGGTTCTGGCGCCTCTCCGACCCCGCCACCGGACGCGTCGTCATCGCTCTCTGCAGCGCCAACCGGCATCCCGACGGCGACTGGTCGACCGCGGCCATCGCCCTGCATCCCGGTGGTGTCGTGCGATCGAGCGCCATCGACTCTGTTCGGGCGGACCAGAATGAGTTCCGGGTGCAGGCGCGGTCAGGCGGTGACTTCGTCGACGCCTCGCGCGAGGCGCTCGTGATGTCCATCGGTGACTGCTCCCTTGACCTCACCTTCGGAGACCGGCACGAGTGGTCGGGCGCGTTCGGTGGGAGCGGATTCGTCTCTGCGGTGCCGTTTCTCAATCAGTACTGGCATCCCTACCGACTGGGCGGGCACGCGACGGGCACCGCGCGATGCGGTGATCAGGAGTGGACGTTCACCGACGCGACGCTGTACTGCGAACGCAACTGGGGCGCGGGATTCCCCCGACGGTGGTGGTGGGGGCAGGCCCACGACTTCGGCGACGCCGATGTCTGCGTGGCCTTCTCCGGTGGCCTTCTGGAACTCGGGCCGTTGCGTGGGCACGTGACGGGTGTGGTCGTGCGGTTGCCGGACCGACTGCTGCGGATCACGCCCCCCGCGTGGGTGTCCTACACCGGTGGTGAGGACAGCTGGCGGATTCGTGCGCGCACGCTGCGCCACAGTGTCGAGCTCGACGGTCGAGGCACCGCTGAGGGGCCGCATGTGCTGCCCGTGCCGCTTCCGGCCGAACGTCGAAACATCGACAGCGATTTCGAGTACCTGGCCGGCACTCTGCGCTGCACCGTTCGAGAGTGGGGGCGCGTGATCTTCGAGGGCACAACCGATCTCGCCGCATTGGAGGTCGGCAGCCGACCCGACTGAGTCAGGCGACGACTCGGACGTGCTCGAGCTTCGAGTCCGCGGGATCAGGCAGGGCCATGCCGGCCTCGAGCCCGTCGCGCAGATAGTCGAGAACCGCGTCGTTGATCAGCTCGCCGGGTACCACGGCCGGGATTCCCGGCGGGTACGGTGTGATCTGTTCAGCCGCAACACGTCCCGCCGCCTGTGACACCGGCACCATTTCGGTCGCGCCGAAGAAGGCGTCCCGCGGCAGGGTCACGGTCTCCAGCTGCAGTTCCTCGGGGCTGGGCAGCCTGATCGACGGGGTAGCTTCGAAGGACCTGGCTGCGTCGCGCCATCGCGTCATGGCCTCGACCAGACGCCCGATGCTGCTCTCATCGTCGGCGAACGACAGGGTCGCCAGAGTCCGCCGGTGGTCACTCATTCCCATGTCGATCCGGCACGTTTCCCGCAGCCAGTCGGCGGCCTGGAAGCCCGACGTCCCGGTCGCGGCGACGTCCATCAGCACCTGCAGTCGATCCAGATCCGCGGACGCCTGTGCGCCCAGCAGTTCCTCCTCCAGGACCTCGAGATCGGGAATCTCCTGCAACCGCGCCCGCAGATCGGAGGCCGTCCGCAATGCGTGCTCCAGCAGGTCGTGCCCATGCTCGACCATCTGTCGCCGCCACCCGTCGAGCGCGGCGTAGATCATGACGTTGGGGCTCGTGGTCATCAACAGGTCGGCGCACGCGGAGAGCTTGATGCGATCGATGAGGTCACCCTGGACGTGGAACACCGACCCCTGCTCGAATCCCGCTCCCATCTTGTGCACGCTGACCACGCACACGTCGGCCCCGGCATCCATCGCCCAGGTCGGCAGGTCTTCGTGAAAGGGGAGGTGCGCGCCCCACGCCTCGTCGACGATCAGCGGTTTTCCGCGCGCATGGCACACCTCGGTGATGCCCTGAAGATCGGCACACGTGCCGTACGGACTGGGACTCACGACGAGCGCGCCAGCCGCATCGGGATGACGATCCCAGGCCTCGGCGACCTGCTGCGGGGACGGGGGATGGGAGAAGTGATGCTCACGATCCCAGCGCGGAGTGATCCAGCGCGGTTGCACTCCGGAGAAGATCAGTCCGGCGACGACGGACTTGTGACTGTCCCGACTGACCAGGAGGCCCTCGTCGCAGCCGCCTGCCACGGCCATCATGGCGGCCTTGACCGACAGCGAGCTGCCACAGGTGGAGAAGAAGGCGGTCTCCGCACCGACGGCGTCGGCCATGAGTTGTTCGGCGTCGGCGAGAAATCCGCCGCGGGAAAGACGGTCGTCGATCCCGTTGGTGGCCAGGGTGTCGTCCCGGAACGGAGCCTCACCCAGGACCGCAAGGACGCGCGGGTCAGCCCCACGGCCCTGTCGATGGCCGGGCGGGGTGAAGCCGTAGCGGTCCGAGCCGTGATAGCCCGCGACCGCATCGAGAAACGGCGCCTTCGACTGATCCATTCTGTCGTGCAGACTGCCCCGGCACGCGCCGGACGAAACCCGAACGGGAAAGACACCCGAGCCGGCCTCGGTGAATCGGCGAAGGCGGCGGCTCGGCACGGTGCCGGTGGTGTGGGAGGGTCTATTCGTTGCGGTGCAGGAAGCCGTGCAGGGCGGCCTGGACGAGTTCGTCGACGATGGCGTCTCGCGGCGGTGGCGTGGGTCCGAAGAAGCTCGACTGCAGCGCGGCCATGCCGACGATCATCGCCACGGTCGAGTGCGCGGGCAGGTCGGGTGACTCCGCCGGTATCCCGCGAAGGCGCATGCCCTGAGCGCTGATCTCACCGAGTGTCGTGAGGGCCCTGGCGATTTCGGCTATTCCGGCGTCGGCCTTCTCCTCGGCGCTGAGCGTGTCGGCGGCGACGAGCGTCACGAGAAGTCCGCGGTGTTCGACGAGGATGTCGTAGAGCCGGCCGACGAACTGGCCCGCGAGATCCTCCTCAACCGTCTCCTCGGGCACCACCGACTGCCAGGTCCGGCCGAACTCCTCGACGAACTCGGTGAACGGCAGGACCAGGGCCTCCCGGAACAGACCGGCTTTGGAGCCGAAGTGACGGAACAACAGGTGCTCGGTGACGCCCGCAGCCTCGGCGATCTCGCGCGTGGTGGTGCTGCGGTAGTCCTGCCGCGCGAACAGGGTGCGTGCGGCGTCGAGCAACAGCCTGCGCGGCTCACCTCGTGGCCGGCGCACGGCCGGTGATCGCTGGGGCACGGTGCGCCACTCCTTGATGCCGAACTCGCCGAATCTGTGCTTTCAAGATAGCGGGCGGTGTTCTACAGTTTTAGGTAGTAAGCACTATCCAAAAGGCGGGATCTGTGACCACTGAACCGACCACAGGGGTGTACTACGACCCGTTCGACGTCGAGATCGACAACGACCCGTATCCGGTGTGGCAGCGTCTGCGCGCCGAGGCGCCGCTGTATTTCAACGACAGATTCGGCTTCTATGCACTGAGCAGGTACGACGATGTGGCGCGGGCGCTGCCCGACTGGCAGACCTACAGGTCCGGCCGGGGCACCACCGCCGACATCCTGTTCGCCGGGATCGAGGTGCCGCCCGGCATTCTGCTGTTCGAGGATCCGCCGCTGCATGATCTGCACCGGCGCCTGTTGTCGAAGGTGTTCACGCCCCGCCGGATGCTGGCCGTCGAGGATATGGTGCGGGACTTCTGTGCCGGCGCACTGGACCCGCTGCGGGGCTGCGAGGGGTTTGACTTCGTCGCCGACCTCGGGGCGATCATGCCGATGCGGACCATCGGTTACCTGCTGGGCATCCCGGAGGAGGAGCAGAAGCACATCCGCGACCGCACCGACCAGAACATCACAGTCGGTGCGTCCAACGGCACGCCGACGGACGTCAGCCCGACGATCTTCCAGGACGCGATCGCGATGTTCGCTGAGTACATCGAGTGGCGCGCGACGCATCCCTCCGACGACCTGATGACGGATCTTCTCAACGCGCGTGTCGAGGAGCCGGACGGCTCGGTGCGCCCCCTGGAGCGCACCGAGGTCCTCGCCTACACCGCGATGATCGCAGGGGCGGGCAATGAGACCACCGCTCGGCTGATCGGCTTCATGGGCCAACTCCTCGCCGAGAATCCCGACCAGAGACGCGAGATCGTCGCGGACCCCGCGCTGATTCCCGGGGCGGTCGAGGAGACCCTGCGCTATCAGGCTCCGTCACCCGTGCAGGCCCGCTATGTCGCACAGGACGTCGAACTCTACGGGCAGACCGTGACCGAGGGCTCATACATGTTGTTGCTCAACGGATCGGCGAACCGTGACGAGGCGCATTTCGACGATCCTGACCGCTTCGACATCCACCGCAGGGGTGGCCACCTCAGTTTCGGCCAGGGACTGCACTTCTGTCTGGGCTCGGCGCTGGCCCGCCTCGAGGCGCGGATCGCGTTCGAAGAGGTGGTCAAGCGCTGGACCGACTGGGAGGTCGACTACGACAACGTCCGCATGGCGCACACCTCGAGTGTCCGCGGATGGGCAAGGCTCCCAGTCAGATTCACCTGACGTGGTGCGGTTGCACGCTCCGGCATGTCACAGTGGAGTCATGAGTCTTCCACGCGTCTCGGGCGGAGTGGTGCACGACCTGCCCAAGGATCTCCGGGCGGCGCTGGCGGCGAACGTGACCGCGCTCGCGGCCTGGAACGACATCACGCCGCTGGCCAGAAACGAGTTCATCTGCTGGGTCGAGGACGCCAAGCAGCCGACCACGCGCGAGCGTCGCATCCGCCGGACCCAGGAGGAGTTGGAGGAGGGGAAGCGGCGGCCCTGCTGCTGGCCCGGCTGTAAGCACCGGGAACGCACCGGCAGGCCCTAGTTCAGCCCGATGTGCCTGGGCGGCCGGAACGCGTCGGCGGGTTGGGCCAGGGCGATCGCGATGCAGTGACCGATCGGGCCGCGCTGGTCGAACAGGGTCGCCGACCCGGAGGCCACGCCCTCGGCGCCGTTGTGCCCGTCCGATGCCAGTCCGACGAAATCCCCGTCGGGCAGGCGGCTCAGCGACAGTGTGAAGTCGGCGTTGATGAACCGCAGACCGCCGGTGCCCCAGTGCGTCAACGCGCTGGTGACGTCGGCGGCCAGGGCGACGCGCGTGAAGGGCGTCAGCGGGTGGCCCGCGATGAGCGGACGGACTTCCCGGACCCAGGCGTACTTGCGGCTGTGTGCCTGTTGCCATTCCTGGTGCGTACCGCCCAGTGAGCCGCGCAGGGTGTCGACCCCGTAAGCCCACAGCTCGAACGGCATGTGCTCGGGAATCGTCGGCGGTCCCGTGGGGACCGGCGGAAGAGCCGCCGTCGGTGACCAGACCTGGTCCTCGGGATGCTCTCCGCGGCGCAGGAACACCGAGGTCGCCCGGCAGACGACCTGATCGTTCTGGGTGATGTCGGTGTCGACGACCTTGATGCGCCGGCCTTCCCGGCGGACCTCGGTGTGCACCCGCACCGGCTGCATGAGCGTCGGGCGCAGCATGTCGACGGTCAGTCGAGCCGGCTGCAGGTCGGGATCCGGGCTGGCCTGCTCCACCGCCCAGCCGGCGAGACCACCGAGGATATGCCCGCTGATCGTGCTGCCCCACGGTCCCTGCGCCATCGGTGCCGGGACAAGCGCTTCACCGTCGACGGTGAAGAAGGCATCCGTGTTGTCACTGCTCACCCACTCACGATAGGCAGCGGTCAGGAATGTCTGTGCAGGGGTGCACCTGCCAGCGCCAGCATGGCTTCACCGAGCGCCTCGTTCTGGGTGGGGTGGGCGTGCAGGTGGGGACGCACATCGGCCGGAGTCGCCTCCCAGCCGACGATCAGCTGAGCTTCACCGATGAGCTCACCGACCCGATCTCCGACACAGTGGATCCCCAGCACGGGACCATCTGCACCGGCGGGTCCGCGTCGAATGACCTTGACGCCGCCCGAGACTCGCAGGATCTGGCTGCGGCTGTTGCCATTCAGGTCGTACACGACGGTGCTGACCTCGCCGTGGGCGGTCCGGGCCTCCGCCTCGGTCAGACCCACCGAGGCGACCTCGGGATTCGAGTAGGTGACTCTGGGGATGAGGTGCTCGGCCACCGGCACGGGGTCGTGTCCCGCGATCATCTCGGCCGCAAAGATCCCGTGCGCGAAGCCGCGGTGCGCCAGTTGTCGGCCGGCCACCAGATCTCCGATGGCGTAGACACCGGGATGGTTGGTCGAAAGCCGGTCGTCCACCCGGACGAACCCCCGCTCCACGACGATGCCGCCCTCGGCCAGCGCCGCTGAATTCGGTTGCCGTCCGACGGCGACCAGCACGACATCAGCCGTCACCGCGGCGCCGTCTCCGGTGCCCACAGTCACACCGGCCTCGGTCTGGCTCGCACCCGTGACGGTGACGCCGGTGCGGATCGTCACACCGCGACTGCGCAGCGCCCGCTCCAACCGGTCGGCGACCCAAGCGTCCTCCCCGGCCAGCAGATGGGGCAGGGACTCGATGACGGTCACCGATGAACCCAACGACGTCCACATGCTGGCGAACTCGACGCCGATGACGCCACCGCCCACCACCACGGCGGTGCGGGGAACATCGGTCAGTTCCAGCGCCTGGTCGCTGCACAGGATCCGACCCCCGAACGGCAGCCGTGGTGCCTGGCGCGGTGTTGACCCGGTCGCCAGCACCACCGCGTCGCCGCGGTGGACTGTGCCGTCCACCTCGACCCGGCGATCGCCCAGGTACCGCCCGGTCCCAGTCAGCACGCTGACCCTCCGGTCGGCGACCAGGCTCTCCAACCCGCTGTGCAGCCGCGCGACCACCGCATTCTTGTGGGTCTGCGCGGCGACCATGTCGACGCCGTCGAAGTGGGCCCGGACACCGACCGCGGCTGCGGTGCGGGCCGCATCGGCCACCTCGGCGGTGTGCAGCAGGGCCTTGGTCGGTATGCACCCGCGATGCAGGCAGGTCCCACCGAGCCGGTCGGCTTCGATGAGTGTCACGGACAGGCCCAGCTGGCTGGCCCGCAGTGCGCATGAGTACCCGGCTGGTCCACCGCCGAGGATCAGCACATCGCTGTTCGTCGGCTTCGTCACAGTCGGCCCAGCGCCGTCACGGGGTTCTGCACGTAGTCGGCGAACAGGCGCAGGAATCCGCCGGCCGATCCGCCGTCGCAGACGCGGTGGTCGAAGCTCAACGACAACTGAGTGACCTTGCGCGCGACGATCTCGCCGTCAACCACCCACGGCCGATCGATGATGCGGCCCACGCCCAGGATGGCTGCCTCGGGGTGGTTGATGATCGCGGCCGACCCGTCCACTCCGAACACCCCGTAGTTGTTCAAGGTGACAGTGCCACCGGACATCTGGGCGGGAGTCAGCCGGCCGTCGCGCGCCGAGGCGATGAGGTCGGCCAGTCTCTCCGACAGGGTCACGGTGTCGAGTGTGTCCGCGTGCGCCAGCACCGGGACCACCAGTCCGCGTGGCGACTGTACGGCCACTCCAAGGTGAATGTGATTGTGCTGCAAAATCTCCTGCCGGTCGGCGTCGAAAGTTGCGTTCAGCTCCGGGAACTGCCGCAGTGCGGCGACGCTCAGCCGGCCCAGCAGGGCCAGCAGACTGACCGGCTGGGTCTGGTCGAGCAGCCGCTTGGCCTGCAACAGCCCGGTTGCATCCACGTCGACCCAGGTGGTGGCATCGGGGATCTCGCGGCGGCTGGTGCCGAGCTTCTCGGCGATGGCCCGACGGATGCCGGTGACCGGGATGCGGTGCGTGTCCTGGTCGACGGACGGGGGAGTTGTGACCATCCGCTCGACGTCGTCCCGGGTGACGACGCCACCGGCGCCGGTGGGAGACAGCCGGTTCAGGTCCACCCCGTGCCGCCGCGCCAGGTTACGCACGATCGGCGAGATGACCTTCACGGGCGTGCCGCGGCCGGGTGCCGGCGCGTGGCGCCGCCGGCGCCGCGGTCCCTCCTCGACACTGGTTCCGTAGCCGATGAGCACGTTGCCCGATCCGGCACGCTCCTCGGCGCGGTGCTCGGCGAACTCATCCGGGCGCACGGTGATCAACGGTGCACCGACCGCCAGGGTGGCGCCGGGATCTCCGTGCAGTTCGACCACGGTGCCGGCGAAGGGGACCGGCACCTCGACCGATGCCTTGGCGGTCTCCACCTCCACCACCGGCTGGTCGATCGCAACCGTGTCGCCGACGGCGACCAGCCAGCCGGCGATCGCCGCCTCGGGCAGCCCCTCGCCCAGGTCTGGCAATACGAAGGTCTGATCGCTCACGCGCTGACCACCCAGCGGTCGTCGGGCTGATCGTCCCACTGCAGACGCTCCACCGCGTCGAGGATGCGGTCGACCGTCGGCAGGTGCCATCGCTCGAGTCGTGGTGGCGGAAAGGGGATGTCGTACCCGGTCACCCGGAGCACCGGAGCGGCCAGGTGGTGGAAACACCGCTCCTGGACTCGTGCGGCGATCTCGGCGGCCACCCCCGCGAAACCCTGTGCCTCCTGGACGATCACGCAGCGGCCGGTGCGGCGGACCGAAGCCGTGACGGTCTCGTCGTCGAACGGCACGATCGACCTCAGGTCGATCACCTCGATGTCGCGGCCCTCGGCGGCCGCCGTCTCGGCGGCTCGCAGCGCCGGCTCCACCGTCGGGCCGTAGGCCACCAGGGTCACGTCGGTGCCGGAGCGCAGCACCTGGGCGCGTCCGATCCCCGGGCCACGCTGCAGTTCGACGTCGGCCCGGGAGAAGTACAGCCGCTTGGGTTCGAGGAAGACGACCGGGTCCGGATCGTCGATCGCCGCACGCAGCAGACCGTAGGCGTCGGCGACACCGGCCGGGGTGACGACCTTCAGCCCGGGGGTGTGGGCGTAGTAGGCCTCACTGGAGTCGCAGTGATGCTCCACGCCGCCGATGCCGCCGGCGTAGGGGACCCGGATCACCAGCGGCGCCGACAACGCACCGCGGGTGCGGTTGCGCAACTTGGCGACATGCGAGGCGATCTGCTCGAATGCCGGGTAGGCGAAGGCATCGAACTGCATCTCGACGACCGGCCGAAAGCCGCCCATCGCCATGCCCACCGCAAATCCGACGATTCCGGACTCGGCCAGCGGCGTGTCGAAACAGCGATCCCCGCCGAATGTTTCGGCCAGTCCGTCGGTGACCCGGAAGACACCGCCGAGCCGGCCGACGTCCTCACCGAAGACCAGCACCGAATCGTCGTCGGCCAGCGCGTCGCGGAGTGCGGCGTTGAGCGCCTCGGCCATGGTGGTCAGGGTCATCGGGGGTCCTCCGAGAGTTCGAGAAGTGCTTCGGCGCGGGCCTGTTCGTGCTGCTCGACAAGCTGGCTGGTGGGCGTGGCGTAGACATGCCGGAACAGATCGTCGACGTCGACGGGGCGATCACGGTTCATGCCGTCGCGGATCGCGGTCGCGAGCTCCTCGGCCTCGGTGGCCACCGTGGCGGCGTAGTCGTCGTCCAGCAGACCTTCGGCGCGCAGATGGATCTCCAGTCGCCGCAGCGGATCTCGGGGAAGCCACTGCGCCACTTCCTCCTCGGTGCGGTAACGCCGCGGATCGTCGGCGTTGGTGTGCCCCGACATCCGATAGGTGCGCGCCTCGATGATGACCGGACCGTTGCCGGCCAGCACGTGTTCCCGGGCGGCGTCGAGCACCGCGAGCATCGCGACCGGATCGTTGCCGTCCACCTGCTCACTGCCGATGCCGTATCCGACACCCTTGTGTGCCAACGATGGTGCGACGGACTGACGGGCCAGCGGCACGCTGATCGCGAAACCGTTGTTCTGTACCAGGAAGATCACCGGCGCGTGGAACACGGCGGCGAAGTTGAGCGCTTCATGGAAATCGCCTTCGCTGGTGGCGCCGTCACCGCACATCGCGAGCACTGCCGCTGCGGCGGACCTGCGGTCCAGGGCGTGGGCCAGTCCCGCGGCGTGCAGCAGTTGGGTGGCCAGCGGTGTGGCCTGGGGCGCGGTGTGGTGCCGGACCGGGTCGAAACAGCAGTGCCAGTCGCCGGCCAGCGACCTCAAGACGTCCACCGGGTCGACGCCGCGGGCCGCCAGCGTCATGGAGTCGCGGTAGGTGGGGAACAGCCAGTCTTCGCTGCGCAGACACATGGCCGCGGCGATCTGGCAGGCCTCCTGGCCGCGTGAGGATGGGTACACCGCGAGTCGGCCCTGCTTGGTCAGGGCGGCCGCCTGTTCGTCGAACCGCCTGCCGAGCACCATGTTGCGGTACATGGCCAGCAGTCGCCGACCGTCGGGGCGCCGATAGCGGGCCTCGCTGACCACCGGTCTCCCGTCTGGGTCGAGGTACTGCACGGCCGAGTCGGCGGGAAGGAATCTCTGATACAGGGCAACGTCGGCCGGTTCGACGACGGTCACGGCTTCCTCCAAGTTGCTGGATGTCCTACGATCGTCGGCATCCGGTGGCTGGGTGACAACACTGATGCAGGTTCTGTGGACGGATTGAGCAAATCGGGGGTCACCGGTGGCAATATGTGCGTGAGCAACGGCGATTGAAAGTGTCCGGTGAACAGATGGACGAGACCCGCTTCACCCTCGATGACGTCGACCGGCGGCTGATCAGGGAGCTCGTCCGGGACGGCCGACAGTCGATGCTGGCGCTGGCCCAACGTGCACACATCTCCCGGACACACGTCTACGCGCGCATCGAGCGTTTGGAGAAGGCCGGTGTGATCGAGGGTTTCACCGCCCGGATCAACATGGAGCGAGCCGGATTCGCCACATCGGCACTGATCGCGCTGACCATCCTGCAGGACGCGTGGCGTGGCCTGTCCGAACAGTTGAAGACACTGCGTCATGTCGAGCGATTCACGCTCGTGGGCGGGGACTTCGATGTTCTGGTGGTGGTGCGCGCGCCCGACAACAAGACGCTGCGCGACGTAGTGCTCGAACAGATCCACAGTCTACCTGGAATCCGTTCGAGCCGAACGTGGTTGGTGTTCGAGGAGTGGAGCGACCAGCGCTGCGAATGGTTGTGAGGGCCGGTCAGCACAGCGCCGCGGCGCGGCGCCCGGCCAGATCTCGGGCCGCCACATCGGTGCGGACCCCCTGCGCGGCGCTGATCTCGTAGATTTCCGTCAGCGTCGCGCCGATGCCCGTGATGCGGTCGGCCACGGTGTCGGCATCCCATCCGAGCACCTCGTGGCCGACGAGGTGATACGCCCCACCGGCGTTGCTGACGAAATCGGGGGCATAGAGAACACCGCGCTCGTGCAGAATCGTCGACGCGCGGTCGTCGGCCAGGATGTTGTTGGCCGCACCCACCACCGCGGCCGCCGGCAGCCACGGCGCCACGGAGTCGTCGATCAGGCCGCCGAAGGCGCAGGGCGCCAGGATGTCGCAGGGTGTGGTGGTGATGTCCGTGAGATCGACGGGGCGACAACCGAACTCCTGGGCCCACCGGATCCGTTCGACGTCGACGTCGGCGACCAGCAGGCGCGCACCGGCCTCGGCCGCCAGCTGCGCGAGATGGCCGCCCACCGCGCCGAGGCCCTGGATCAGGACCCTCAGCCCGGCGAGTTCACCGAGCCCGGCGAACCGCGCGGTGGCCTTCATCGCCTCGAAGACGCCGGCCGCGGTGTTGTGTGCGCTCGATCCCGCACCACCTCGGCCCGGGGACCTGCCGAAGACGAACTTCGTGGTGTCGCCGAGGGTGTCCATGTCGGTGGAGTTGGTGTTGACGTCGGGGCCGGTCCAGTACGTGCCGTTGAGCCTGTCGATGTTCTCGGCATGAAGCCGCAGGATCCGCCGCCAGGTGTCGTCGTCGAGGTCCCGGCGCTCAGTCGGGAGCGCGATCACGGATTTTCCGCCGCCCATCGGCAGGTTGCTGACTGCCATCTTCAGTGACATCGCCTCGGCCAATCGGGCGGCGTCCCGCAGTGCGTCGGTCAGCGAGTCGTATCGGGCGGCCCGGGTGCCGCCCGCGGACCGTCCGTGCCGGACCGAGTCGACTCGGATGATGAACGTGGCACCGGTGTCCGGGTCATGGCGGGTCAGCGTCAGTTCCCCGCCCCAGCGCAGCATGTCTTCGGAATTCATTGTCCCGCCTCCTGTTTCGACGAACAGTTGCGACGCTAGGGGTGGTGCCGCCGCGTGGACGGCGGATGGCCGACATGCCGGACAGACTGCTCGGTGGAGGCGGCCGCGGCCTCTGTCTGTTCACGCCCCGTGCGCCTGGGCGCCGACGGTGGACAGTCTGCTTGGTGTCAGCCGACGGGGACACCGCGCCGGATGACGGTGCGAACCCGTTCGGGCAGCCCGTGCACCGACACCTCCGAACCCGCCAGCAGCACCAGGTTGGCCAGCTTGCCCGGCGCCAGCTCACCGATGTCGGCGCCGGCGTCCAGCAGCTCGGCCGCCGAGGTGGTGGCTGCGCGCAGCGCGTCGACCGCCGAGATGCCCAACCGGTTCATCAACTCCAGCTCGCGCAGGTTCTCACCGTGTCGGGAGATGCCCGCATCGGTGCCCATCGCCATGCGCACCCCGGCCGAATGGGCCAGCCGCACGGACGCCTCGTGGGCCTCGATCGCGGCGAGTGCCTTCTGGCGCATGGTCTCTGGAATCCCGCCGGAGATCTCGGATTGGCGCAGGATCGCGTGCGGCGCGGACAGTGTCGGCACCAGCCAGGTCCGGTTCTGCACCATCATGTCCACCGCCTCGTCGTCGAGGTACACGCCGTGCTCAATCGAGCGCACCCCCGCGCGGATGGCGTTCTTGACGCCCTGGGCGCCCTGTGCGTGGGCCATGACGTGGACGTGGGCGGCTCGCGCTTCGGACATCAGCACCGCGAGCTCCTCATCACACAGCTGTGCGCGGCGAGGGTCGCTGCGTGGACTGATCACGCCTCCGGTGGTGGCGACCTTGAGCACGTCCGCTCCGGCACGCACGAGTTCGCGCGCCGCCCGGCGCATCTCGTCGGCGCCGTCGACCACGGTTGCGGGACGGCCCGGGTGCGGGGGCCACAGTGCGTGCACGCATTCGCCTGAGGGCAGCCATTCGTCGGCGTGCCCGCCGGTCTGGCTCAGCATGCCGATGGCGATCTGCATGTCGGGACCGTCGATGAGGCCGGTGGCCACGGCCTGCTTGACGCCGAGGTCGGCGCCCGCGGCGTCCCGGACGGTGGTGACACCGGCGCGCAGCGTCAGCTGCAGATTGCGCGCGGCCTGAAAGAACCTCAGGGAGAACGGGGTCTGGATCAGGCGCATGGTGTCGACATCATCGAGCATCACGTGCACGTGGGTGTCGATGAAGCCCGGCACGACCAGCTGATCGGTGGCGTCGATGGCGGTGTCGGCGTCCAGGTCGATGCCGACATCGATGATTCGCTCCCCTTCGATCAGGACGTCGGCCGGTGCCGCAGTTCCGCCGACGGGGTCGAAGACGTGGCCACCCCGGACCACGAGGCGGTCGGTCATTCGGCGTCGTGCCCGGCGGGTGCGTACAGCGTGTTGATCCAGATCGTGGTCAGCGCCGCGGCCGCGGTGGCCGGGTCGGTGCCGGACTGCTGGCCGAACGCCGCGATCAGATACCGCTCATTCATCCATGTGAGCGCCTTCGCGACCTCGTGCGGGTCGGTGATGTGGCTGCGCCCGGCCGCGACATCCGCCTCGATGCGCCGCGCCGTACGCTCGGCCAGGCGATCGGCGAGCTCGCCGTACAGGGCGCCGATCTCGGGGTCGTGGCGCGCGGTGTCGGAGATCGCCTCGATCAGCCGGCCGTGCTCGACCCAGAGCGCCGTGAGCGCCTCCAGGCTGCGGCGCAGCTCGGCCACCGGAT
Organism: Mycobacterium sp. ACS4331; assembly: GCF_001667265.1. Taxonomy (GTDB): domain Bacteria; phylum Actinomycetota; class Actinomycetes; order Mycobacteriales; family Mycobacteriaceae; genus Mycobacterium. The sequence continues at coordinate 40,145 of NZ_LZHW01000020.1, forward strand.
CGTCGGACTCGGCCAGCCAGTTGTCGGCGACGTGGTCCAACTCGAGGCCGACATCGCTGAGCATCGTCATCAGCAGGTGCTGCCGATCGTCGAAGTGGCGGTAGAAGGCGGTGCGTGCCACGTCGGCGGCCGAGGTGATGTCGTCGAGCGAGATCTCGGTCCAGGCCTTCTGCTCGAGCAGGCCGTGGGCGGCGTCGAGAAGCCGGCGGCGGGCATTGCGGCGGTGCTCCCGTCGGCGCGCCTGCAGATCTGACTGGCGAGCGGTCATGCGGTCCAGTCTCGCACACCCCACACAGGAAGTTGGACGCAAACGTTGACATGGTGTCACACTTGTAGTTCGCTTGGTCACCATCCTGCTGCGGAAGGGCGTGACGCTGTGCGATTGAGTTTGTCTTTCACCGGGTTCGGGCCGATCCTGGCCGACCTGCCGGCGGTGCACGCCGCCGAGGAATGCGGATTCGACGGCGTGTGGTACGCCGAACACATCTGCGCTCACGACGCGGTGGTGCCCGCAACGATCTACCTGCGGGAGACGCAGCGCCTCGAGCTGGCGCTGATGGGGATCAACCCCGCCAGCCGGCACCCGGGTGCCGCGGCGATGGAACTGGCGTCGCTGGCCGAGATCGCCCCCGGGCGGGTGCGTGCCGCAATCGGCACCGGGGTGCCCGACATGGTGGCCAAGCTCGGCCGCTCGGTCGACAAGCCGATCGCCACCACCGTGGCGCTGTATCAGTCGCTCAAGGCGGCGCTGAATGGCACCGAAATCACCGACCAGTACCCGGGTTTCAGCTTCGCCCAGTACCAGCTGAACCCGTTGGCGCCGCCGCCGGCCCTGGACATCATGGCGGTGCGCCCGCGCATGGTGCGGGCCGCGGCGCAGTATGCCGACGGCCTGTGTCTCAGTGCCGGGTCGTCGCGGGCGTATCTCACCGAGACCGTCACGGAAGTGGAACGGTTGCTGGCCGAATACGGCCGGTCCCGCGAGGAGTTCCGGATCTCGGTCGTCGTGCCCGCGGTCGTCGGCGACGACCTCGCGCAGGCGCGGGCGCAGGTCGCGTCGGTGCTGGCGACCTTTGACGCGCCGACGCTGGAACACCTGTCAGCGGGTGCGATTGCGCCCAACGCACTGGTGGAGGCGGTGGCCTCCGGCGGACCAGCCGCGGTGGCGAAGGTGCTCACCGCCGAAGTGGTCGACGCCATGGCACTGGTGTGCGGACCCGACGGTGTGGGCGAAGCGCTGGCCGCCTACGCCGGCACCGGCGTCGATGAGATCGCGATCGCCCCTCTCATGCCGCCTGATCAGGTGCCGGATCTGGTCAAGCTGCTGGCCGCGAGCCGGCCGGCCCCAGCCGCCATGTCCTGAGCACACATTCGCCTCAACAGTGGGAGAAGAGATGACAACCAACACATCCGCAGTCGAAGCCGACGTCGCCGAGATCATGCGACTGCACCGGGAATTCGTCGACGCCAACGGTCCGTTGGACTCCAGCTACCTTCGGCGTCGCGTCACTGCCACGCCGGGGGAACTGGTGTGGTACAACCTCAACGGCTCGGCCTACATCGGCCAGGATCACATCGCCGGGTTGTGGGACACGTTGTCGGCCAACATGAGTTCACCGGCGGTCAGCACCGAACTGCGCGACGAGCGGGTCGAGGTGGACGGCGATGTCGCATGGGTGACCTACCTCAGCCGCTACCAGGGCGACTTCGGCGCGATGGGCACCTTCGACGGCGGTATGCGCAGCACCGAGATCTGGCGCCGACGCAACGGAGACTGGGAACTGGTGCACACTCATTTCTCGGTGCACGTGCCCGACCAGATGAACGGCCTGTGACCGTGCCGCCGACGGGTGAGCGGAGCTGACCATGCGGCGGATCGACGTCGAGGGCCCCCACGGCCGCATCAGCTGCCTCCGGAGCGAGGCCGGTTCGGCTCACACCCCGGTGGTGTTGGTGCACGGTATCAACGGGGCCGCCACCGAATGGGCCCCATGCGCAGAGTATTTCGTCGACCGCAGCGTCGTCGCGGTGGATCTGCGCGGTCACGGCGAGTCGGAGCCGGGGGGCGAGTACGGCGCGGCCGACTATGCCGCCGACATCAGTGCGGTGATGGCGGCCCTCGACATCACCCGTGCGCACCTGGTCGGCTCCTCGTTCGGCGGTGGTGTGTGCCTGACCCTGGCTGCGGCCGATCCCGGCCGCGTCGCATCGCTGAGCCTGATCGGCGGTGCGCTGAGCATCGCCGGCGGTGTCGACGTGGACGCTGCCGTGGCCGAACTGCGTCGGGTGGGTACGGAGAAGTTCCTGGCGCAGTTGGCCCCGGCGAGCTTCGGCCCCAGCGCCCCGGCCGAGATGGTGCGGGAGTTGGTGCGTTCGGCTGCCGGCCGGGATGAGGCCGTGGTCGAGCGGGTGCTGCGCGCTGCGCTGACCTCAGATGTCAGCGCGGCGGCGGCCAGAGTGCGGGCCCCTGCACTGGTGCTGACCGGCGAGCATGACCAGACCTGCCCACCCGCAGTCGGTTCGGCGCTCGCCGCGGCGCTGGGCACTGATTGCCGGGTGCTCGCCGGGCTCGGACACCTGGCGCACATCGAAGATCCTGAGCAGGTTGCCCGCCTGGTCGCCGAACACCACAGCCGAGTCGAGGCCATCCGCCCGAGCGCGGCCACGGGAGGGTGCTGATGCGTCCGGCGCCATTCGACTACGTCGCGCCCACCACTGTCGCGCAGGTCTGCGCCGAACTGGCCGAGGACCCCGCCGGAACCCGGGTCCTGGCCGGCGGGCAGAGCCTGATGCCGAGGCTGGTCCGGCGCCAGGAGCGCCCACGACGGCTCATCGACATCACCAGGGTGGGCGAGCTGCACGACTTCGCCGTCACCGTCCAAGGTCTGCGGGTCGGTGCGGCGGTGACCCAGCGCACCGCCGAGAAACACCCCGCCACAGCGTCCTTCGGCCTGCTGGCGCAGGCACTGCCGTGGGTCGGCAAGGTGACGACGCGCAACCGCGGCACGGTGTGCGGAAGTCTGGCGAATGCCAATCCGGCCGCGGAACTGGGGGTGTGTCTGATGGTCCTCGGTGGCGAGGTGACCGCGGTGTCGGCGCGCGGGGAGAGGAGCATTTCCGCCGCCGACTTCTTCGGCCCGCCGGGCCGCACGGCCCTCGCCGACGACGAACTGCTGCACAGCGTGCGGTTCGATCGACCGGCCGCCGATACGGTGGGCCGCTTCGAGGAGGTGACCCTGCGCGGTGCCGGTGACACGCCACTGCTCAGCGTTGCCCTCAGTGCGCGCACCGGCGGTGACCCGGACCTGCGGATCGGACTCGGCGCCGAGGGACAGCCCCCGACGCTGGCTCCCCACGAGGTCACCGCCGCGCTGGCCGGATCGCTCGACGATCGGAGTATCGACGACGCGGTCCAATCCTGGGTCGCACGACTTGCTTTCGGCGCTGACTCGCGTGCCGGCGCGCAGCACCGCCGACAGTTGGCGGTCAACGTGGTGGCCCGCCAGTTGCGTCGGTTACGAGAGGACCTGCCATGACAGCTGCCGAGCAACCGGCCATCTCGGTGCGGGTCAACGGCCGGCGCTGGCAGGGCACCGTGCCGGCCCGGATGACCCTGGCCGACCTTCTTCGGGACCGGCTCGCCCTCACCGGCACTCACCTCGGCTGCGGTGAGGGTCTGTGCGGGTCCTGCAATGTGCTCGTGGACTCCTGTTCGGCCCGGTCCTGTCTGATGCTGGCCGCGCAGGCCGACGGCACCGAGATCGTCACCGTCGAAGGTCTCACCCCGGCCGATGGACTCTCGGACGTGCAGGAGGCTCTGGTGCGCCACCACGGGCTGCAGTGTGGCTTCTGCACACCGGGTTTCGTCGTGCTGATCGAGGAGCTGCTGGCCGCGGTGGACGCGGGGGAGCGCCCGTCCCGCGACGACATCCGCCGGCATCTGAGTTCGTCGTTGTGCCGGTGCACGGGATACACCCCGATCCTGGCCGCTGCCGAGGAGCTGGTCGACCAGCGCAGCGCCGCGGCCGCGTCCACCACCCCCACCACCCGCTTGGAGGAGAACCAGTGAGTCAACTGAAATATGTTTCGCAGGAATGGCTGACCCGGCAGGGCGAACTGCAGCAGTCGTTTCAGACCCGCCCGGGGGCGACGGCTCGGGTGCAGTATCGGCTGACCAACGCCCCCGGAGGTGAGGACATCTGGTACTACGCCGACGTCCGCGACGGCAGGATCGTCGAACAGCTGTTGGGGCAGGATCCCGCCGCCGACGGGACCATGGCGTCGTCGTTCGACGATTCGATCGCGATCCTGCGCGGCGACTTGGCGCCCACGGCGGCGTTCATGGAGGGCCGGATCAAACTGAGCGGCGATGTGGCCAAGCTGGGCAAGCTGATGCCGTTGACCCAGACCGCCGAATACAAGCGGCACATCACCCAACTGTGCGAGGAGACGGACTTCTCATGACCTTCTCGCTGCTGGCGCACGACCCGGTCACCGGTCAGCTCGGTGTCGCGTCGCACTCGCACTACATGGGTGTGGGCTCCGTGGTGACGTGGGCGGAGGCCGGTGCCGGGGTGGTCGCCACCCAGGCGTTCGCGGTCAAGGGCTACGGTCCGCGCGGGCTGGCCGCGATGCGGGCCGGCACGGCGGCCCCGCAGGCGCTTGAGCAGCTGCTGGCGTCGGACCCGGCACCTGAGGTCAGGCAGGTCGCCTTCCTGGACACCTCCGGACGATTCGGCATCCACAGTGGCGCCCGGTGTGTCGGGGCGGCCGGCGCCGCCCAGGGCCGGCATGTGGTCGGGTTGGGCAACATGCTCGACAACGACGACGTGCCGCTGGCCATGGTCCGCGGGTTCGAGGAGGCGACCGGCGATCTGGCCCGGCGGCTGCTGGCCGGGTTGCGCGCCGGCGACGAGGCCGGCGGTGACATCCGTGGCCGCCAGTCCGGAGCCGTGATTGTGGTCGACGGCGCACCGACCGATGCTCCGTGGGAGGGCGTGGTGCGCGAGCTGCGGGTCGACGACCACCACGACCCGATCGGGGAGCTGAGCCGGCTGCTCGACCTCAACGACGCCTTCGACCGCATGTCGGCGGTGGTGTTCGACCCGGACGGTCCCATTCTCGGCCCGCCTCAGCCCGACGAGGTCTATCGCGGCGCCGAGACCGCGCTGGCCCAGGCCGCCGCGGTGCTGGGGGACAACCCCGAGGCGGTCTTCTGGAACGCGGTACTGCAGTCGCGGTGGGGAAACCCGACCGAGGCCAAGCGGCTGCTGGACAGCGCCGCGCGCCACAATCCGCGGCTGCCGACCTTCTTCGTCCGGTTGGCTGAAGCTGGGATCCTCACCGCCGCAGAGGTTTCCGGCGGAGTCTAGGTGCGGCGGCGGCTGTCAGAAGGCACGACCGCCGACCGGCACCGACGCCTCACATGCCCCCGCGGCGGGTGCGCAGTCCGCAGACATCGCGGCGAGCAGTCGTTCAGCCGTGATCGGAACGGTGTCGACGACACCAGTGTCGACACCGTGGTCGGCGGCCAGGGCGTCCCGGATGGCGTTGGCCAGGACCGCTGGCAGCGGGATGGCGCCGCTCTCTCCGGCGCCCTTGGCCCCGTTGAGTGAGAACGGAGACGGGGTCTGGAGATGGACCGTCTCGATCGGCGGCATGTTGTCGGGCAGCGGCGGCGCGTAGTCCCACAGCGACTGCACAACGGGCTGCCCGTCGGCGGTGTAGGGCAGTTCCTCGTACAACGCCGCACCGATGCCCTGGGCCGTGCTGCCATGGATCTGCCCTTCGACCAGAGCGGGATTGAGTTGTACGCCGCAGTCGTGCCCGTAGACCAGTCGCTGTACCGTCACGGTGCCGGTCGCGCGGTCGATCTCGACCACGGCGGCCACCGCGCCGAAGGTGAACGCGAAGTTCTGCGGATCGTAGGTGTACCCGGCTTCCAGCCCGGGTTGGAGTCCGGCGGGCAGATTCGTTGCCCGCCAAGCGGCGTCGGCCACCTGGGCGACGCTGATCCGCGTCCCGGACGCGGTTTCGAAGCCGAATCCGTTGTCGAGGAGCGCCGTGGGGTCGACCTCCAGCAGGTGTGCGGCGATCGCTCGCATCTGGGTGCGCAGGCCGCGAGCCGCCATCATGACCGCGGACCCGGCGACCCCGGCGCCGCGGCTGCCGCCGCTGGCGTAGCCCGTGTAGGGGCAGGCCTGCGTGTCACCGCAGACCACCGTGACGTCGCTTAGCGCGACGCCGACCTCGTCGGCGGCCACCTGCGCCAGCGCCGTCTCGACGCCCTGGCCCATGGGGGTCTGCCCGGTCAGCACGGTCACCAGTCCGGAGGCGTCCATCCGCACCACCGCGCGGTCGTGGCCGGGGTTGTTGATGCCCATCATGGCCGCGGAGGTGGATGGGCCGAAGTTCGAGGCCTCCAGATAGCAGGCCGCGCCGACACCGACCAGCCGGCCCGCAGCGCGGGCATCGGCCGCCTCGCGCCGGGCCCGGTCCCAGTCGAGCCGGTCGGCGACCAGGCCCAGCAGTTCGCCGTAGCGGCCACTGTCCAGACACATCATGGCCGCCGTCCAATACGGAAGTTCCTCCGGTTGAAGAAGATTGCGCTGGCGGATCTCCATCGGATCGATCTCCAGTCGGCGGGCCCCCTCGTCGAGCGCCCGCTCGATCGCGAACGTCGCCTCGGGCATTCCGAAACCGCGGTAGGCCCCGATGGGCGTCTTGTTGGTCACCACCGCCACTAGTTCGGCCAGCGCGTCGCCGACCCGATACGGTCCGGTCAGCATGGCTGCTGTGACCACGCCGGATCCCGCACCGGCCATATAGGGGGTGGCCCCACAGTCGAGCAGCACGGTGGCCCGCAGACCGGTGATGGTGCCGTCGGCGTTGAGTCCGAGCTCCAGGTCGACCGCCGTCCCGCGGCCGTGGACGGTGGCGACGAACGACTCCGGCCGGCTCTCGATCCACCGGACCGGGCGACGCACCACGCGGGAGGCGAAGGCGACCAGTGTCTCTTCGATGTAGGCGCACACCTTGTTCCCGAACGCGCCCCCGACGTCGGGACAGCACACCCGAACCCGGGATTCGGGTATCCGCAGCGTGTCGCTCAACGAGGCTCGGACCTGGTGCAGCGCCTGCGTGGAGGTCCACATCGTCAGGCAGTCGCCGGTGACGTCCCACATCGCGCGGACGCCGCGGGTCTCCAGCGGCAACCCGGCCACCCGACTGCTGGTGTAGCGGCCGGACACGACCAGCGCCGAAGTGGCCAGGGCGGCACCAGGATCGCCGGCCTCGAATCGAGTGCGACCGAAGACATTGTCGGTCCAGTCGTCGTAGAGCAGTGGCCGGCTCTCGGCACTGGGCTCGACCACCGCCGGCAACCTGTCATAGCTCACCTCGACGAGTTCGGCAGCGTCTTCGGCGAGGTAGGCGTCGTCGGCGATCACCGCGGCGATCGGCTCGCCCACATAGCGGACCCTGTCCCCGGCCAGGCACCAGGTCGGCGCGTCGGCCTGGATCTGGGTCGTCCACATCAAACCCATCGGATCGGTGTGGGGCCGGACATCGGAGCCGACGAGCACCGCGTGCACCCCGGGGGCGGCGCTGGCTCGTGTGGTGTCCACCGAGATGCGCGCGTGCGCCTCGCGGGAGCGCACGATCACCAGGTGCAGTTCACCAGCGGACTGCTCGTCGGCGAGGTAGCTGCCGCCGCCGGCGACCAGTCGCCGCAACTTCTGGCCGGGCGGACTCTGACCGACGTGGGGTGCCCTGGTCATCGTGTCTCCTCCACTCTCACCGGTGAACGTAACGACAGGTGTGACACCATGTCAACATAGTCGTCCATATACTGCTGGACTGCTCTGAGCTGGGCACACGTCGATTTCCGCCGCGCCGCGGCCGTCCGCCTCAGCGCTGGGTTCGGTGGTCGATCTCCTCGGTGCTGAAGAGGGTGACGCCACCGGTGGCGAAGTTCGCGACATCGGCACTGGCGGCGGCCATTTCGGGCGACTTCAGCGCTGCCTTCAACTCCTCGGCCGAGGTGAAGCTCAAGCTGGCGACCAGGTGATAGGGCGCGTCCTGCGTGGGCATCAGTGAGCGCGGTCTGCCGGTGCTGAACCCGGCCAGGCCGGGGATCTGCAGCGTCAGCGGGATATGGGTCTGGGAGTAGTGGCGGTCGAAGGCCTCCGGATCCGCCGGATGGCCGTAGCAGACCGAGATGCGGAACATGGTGTCCTCCTGGGCGGCTGGGTGGTTCACGATGCCCGCTTGGCGACCAGGGTCAGGACGTCGTAGGTGGCCACCGGTTCGTTGTTCTGATTGGTCACCACCGCGTCCCAGCGGACCTCGCCGTAGTCGGCGGACAGTCGCGGCGTCACCTGCTTGGCGGTCAGCGTGACGGTGAGCGCGTCGCCGGCCTTGACCGGGGTCAGGAACCGCAGACCGTCGACGCCGAAGTTCGCCAGCACCGGGCCTGGGTTGGGCTCGACGAACAGACCCGCGGCCAGCGACACCACCAGATACCCGTGCGCGACGATGCCGCCGAACAGCGGGTTCTGTTCCGCGGCCGCGGGGTCGGTGTGTGCGTAGAAGGTGTCTCCGGTGAACTCGGCGAAATGGTCGATGTCGGCCAGGCTGACCACGCGGGGACCGCCGACGATGGTGTCACCGATGCGCAGATCCTCGAGATGGCTGCGAAACGGATGAACCTCGGTGACGGTGCGCGCCGCACCGGTCGTCCAGCGCCCGGTGATGGCGGTCAGCATGTCGGGGCTGGCCTGAATGGCACTGCGCTGCATGAAATGCAGGACTCCTCGAATGCCGCCCAGTTCCTCGCCACCGCCGGCCCGGCCGGGTCCGCCGTGCACCAGGGTGGGCAGTGGTGAGCCGTGGCCGGTGGACTCCCCGGCGTCGTCACGGTCGAGCACCAGGATGCGGCCGTGATGCGGCGCGATGCCGACGGCGACCGCGCGCGCGACCTCGGGATCGTGGGTGACCAGTGAACCGACCAGGCTGCCCCGGCCGCGGGCGGCGAGTTCGACGGCGTCGTCGAGGTCACGGTAGCCGATCACGGTGCTCACCGGGCCGAAGGCCTCCACGTCGTGCACCGCCGCGGCGGTGGGATCGTCGGCGCGCAGCAGCAGGGGCGGCAGGAACGCGCCCCGTTCGGCGTCGGCACCCTCCACGTGGAACGACTCGGGATCGCCGAAAACCAGTGTGGCCGAGTCACGCAGCGTCTTCAGGGCGCGAAGCACCTCGTCACGCTGTTCGATGCTGGCCAGCGCGCCCATGCGCACGCGCTCGAGCTCCGGATTGCCGACGACGATCGTCGACAGCCGAGCCGCGGTGGCCTCGACCACGGCGTCCTGCAGCTCGACGGGGACCAGCGCGCGCCGGATCGCGGTGCACTTCTGACCGGCCTTGGTGGTCATCTCCGCGACGAGTTGCTTGATGTACAGCCCGAATTCGGGGGTGTCGGGGGTGGCGTCGGGCCCCAGGATGGAGCAGTTCAGCGAATCGGCCTCGGCGTTGAACCGCACCCCACCGGCCACCACCGTGGGATGGCCGCGCAGTTTGGCCGCCGTCGACGCGGAACCGGTGAACAGGACGGTGTCCTGGCTGTCGAGGTGCTCGAACAGTGCAGGCGGCCGGGCGCACACCAGCTGGACCGAGCCTTCGGGCAGCGTGCCGGAGTCGATGATGGCCCGGAAGACGAGTTCGGTCAGATATGCGGTCTGGTGTGCCGGTTTGACGATGGAGGGCACGCCGGCCAGGAATGCCGGAGCGAGCTTCTCCAGCATTCCCCAGACCGGGAAGTTGAAGGCGTTGATCTGTACCGCGACACCGGGCCTGGAGGTGTAGATGTGTTGCCCGACGAATGTCCCTGTGCGTCCGAGCTTTTCGACTGGACCATCGATGTGGATGGTGTCGTTGGGCAGTTCCCGGACGCCCTTGGCGGCATAGCTGAACAGAGTGCCAAACCCGCCGTCGATATCGATGGCTGAGTCGGCGGTGGTGGCGCCTGTGGCCGCGGACAACGGCCAGAAGTCGGCCTTGGCCGCCGTCAGGTGCTTGGCCAGCGCTTTCAACGCCGCGGCCCGTTGGTGGAAGGTCATCGCTCGCAGTGCGGGTCCGCCGACCTTGCGGGCGTACCCGATGGCCCCGGCGATGTCCACGCCGCCGGAGGGATACCGGGCGACCTCAGCGCCGGTGACCGCGCTGAGCAGCGGATCGGCCTCGTCGGCGGGAGTGGTCCATCTGCCGTTCACATAGCTCTGCAGCACCGCGGTCACTGTTGATCTCCTTACCAACCGTCCATTCGTTCGGTAATCACTGTGGCAGTGACCGCCCGCTGTCGTCAAGGAGGTCAGTGCGAACTGGGCCGGGTGCGCAGCCCGTCGAAGATCATCGTGGTGACCGCGTCGGCGAGTTCCTCGCCGGAGAGGGCGCGGCTGGGCCGGTACCACTCGATGAGTGAGTTCACGGTGCCGAAGATCAGTCGGCTGGTCAGTCCGGGGTCCACGTCCGGGCGGATGCTGCCCTCGTCGCAGGCCTCCTCGACCAGGCTGCCGACGATCTGGTCGAACTCCCGGCGACGGGCCAGGGCGCGCCGCTCCACCGCGGTGTTGCCGCGGATCCGCAGCAGTAGGGTGACGTACGGCAGTTCGTCGACCAGCACCACAACACTGCGCTTGACCAGGTTCTCCAGTCGCTGGATGGCCGGCCCGGTGGTGGTGTCAGGGGTCTGTGTGGCGGCGAACAGTGCGTCCAGGGCGCGGTCGACCGCCAGGCGCAGGAGTTCCTCTTTGCCGCTGACGTGGTGGTAGATCGAGGACTTGCTGATCCCCAGTCGGGCGGACAGGTGTTCCATCGACGTGCCGTCGTAGCCGCGCTGGTTGAAGACGCCGACGGCGACGGCCAGCAGGGAGTCCAAGTCGTAGCCCGGGCGGCCCACCTGGCCGGTGGACCGTGTGCGCGGCGAAGCCATGTCGAACATCATCCCATTGCGCCCGCTGTGCGGTGCGGTTCGTTGTCTGGGGGCCGCGGGTCTGGACAACCGACCGAACGATCGGTTATTAATGGACGCGACGAAAGTGGGGTACAGCTTGGAACGGGTGCTGTGAGCGACGACGAGTTCTCGACTCTGCGGATGCGGTCCGCTGCCGACCGAGTGGTGGTGGAACTGAACCGGCCCGCGCAGCGCAATGCGATCAATGCCGCGATGGTCGCCGAACTGCACGCGGTCTGTGCCCGAATCGAGGCGCAACCGCGGATCCTCATCCTGGCCGGGGCCGGCCGAGACTTCGCCGCCGGTGCCGACATCGCCGAACTGCGTGCACGCGGTGCCGCCGACGCGCTCGCCGGAATCAACCGGACGGTCTTCGACCGGATCGCCGCCCTGTCGCTGCCGACCATCGCCGCGGTGGAGGGAAACGCCCTCGGCGGCGGGGCTGAACTGAGCTACGCCTGCGATCTGCGGATTGCCGGAGTCGGTGCCCGGTTCGGCAATCCCGAACCCGGCCTAGGCATCCTGGCCGCGGCGGGTGCCAGCTACCGGTTGCCCGGGCTGGTCGGCGGGTCGATCGCCAAGCAGGTGATCCTCGGCGGCCGCGTGCTGGACTCCACCGCCGCACTGGCCTGCGGTCTGGTCGCCGAGGTGGTGGCCGATGGCACCGCACTGACCGCGGCCGGCGCGCTTGCCGACCGCATCGCCCGGCAGGCTCCGTTGGCACTGCGACTGTCCAAGGCTGTGCTCGACGCCGAGTCCCCGCACCCACTGCTCGACGACCTCGCCCAGGCGGTGTTGTTCGACAGCCCGGACAAGGCCAAGCGCATGACCCATTTCCTCGACCGGAGCGCGGGATGAACGCAATGCACAACGGTGTCCCCGCAACGGTTTCCGTCATCGGCGGCGGACGGATGGGCGCCGGCATCGCGCACGTCTTTGCGGTCGCCGGTGCGCGCGTCACGATCGTCGAAACCGATCCCGCAGCCGCCGAGGCCGCGCTGCGGCGAGTAGAGGCGGGCCTGCACCGCGCCGCCGAACGCGACGCGCTGGCCGAATCGCCCGAGCGGGTCTCGGCCCGGATGGCCACCGTCTGCTCGATCGCGGAGCTGCCCGCTGACTCCGAACTGGTGGTCGAGGCGGTGCCGGAGATCATCAGCGCCAAGCTCGATGTGCTGGTGGCGGCCGAGCGGGTGGTCGCACCCACGGCAGTGCTGGCCTCCAACACCAGTTCGCTGCCCATCGCCGAACTCGCTGCGGCCCTGCGGCATCCCGCGCGGGTGATCGGAATGCACTTCTTCAATCCGGTTCCGGTGGCCGAGTTGGTCGAACTGGTCCGTGCGCCCGAGACGGCCGATGAGGTCGTGCAGACGGCACTGAGCTGGGTCCGAGCATTGGGGAAATCCCACGTGGTGGTGCGTGATTCGCCCGGCTTCGCCACCAGCCGACTCGGGGTGGCGTTGGGCTTGGAGGCCATTCGCATGCTCGAGGACGGTGTGGCCGACGCCGAATCCATCGATCGCGCGATGGAACTGGGTTATCGCCACCCGATGGGGCCGCTGCGTTCCACCGATCTGGTCGGACTCGATGTGCGGCTGGCCATCGCCGAGCACCTGTACGCCACCCTCGGGCCGCGTTTCGAGCCCCCGCAGCTGCTTCGCGACAAGGTCGCGGTCGGCGAGCTTGGCCGAAAGACCGGGCGCGGATTCCACCGCTGGCCCAGCTGACCCCCACGTCTCGAAGGAGGAACCATGAACACAACCGGGACCGCCCTGGTCGGCCGTGAGCTGCATGCGGGCGTCGCGACCATCACCCTGGACCGCCCCGGCGCGTCGAACGCGCTCAACCGCGCCATGAAAGACGAACTGTTGCAGTCCCTCTCGGAACTGCAGGGCGACTCGTCAGTGCGCGCCGTCGTCATCGCGGCCGGCGGGCGAAACTTCTGCGTCGGTCAGGATCTCGCCGAACACGTCGAGGCGTTGCGGGCGGATCCCGCGCACGCCATGGACACCGTGCGCGAACACTACAACCCGATGATGACGGCCCTGGCCGCCATCGAGGTCCCCGTGGTCGCCGCGATCAACGGCGCCTGTGTGGGTGCCGGTCTGGGCTTGGCCCTGGGTGCCGACCTCCGCATCGCGGGGACGAGGGCGAAGTTCGGCACGGCGTTCACCGGGGTCGGGCTGGCCGCCGACTCCGCGTTGTCGGCGTCGCTGCCGCGACTCATCGGTGCCAGCCGGGCCACCGCGATGTTCCTGCTCGGTGACACCGTCGACGCCGGCACCGCGCAGGCGTGGGGACTGGTGCACCAGGTGGTCGACGACGACGCGGTCCTGGACGTCGCGACCGGGTTGGCGGCCCGGCTCGCGACCGGCCCCACCGCTGCGTTCCGAGCGGTCAAGGCGCTGTTGCGCGACAACGCGGGCGCACCGCTGCCGGACGTGCTGGAGCGTGAAGCCTGGGCCCAGCAGCACCTTGGCGGATCAGACGACCACAGCACCGCGGTGGCGGCCTTCCTGGCCAAGACCGCACCGGTGTTCGTCGGTCACTGATCGCCCGCCGCCGCGAACTCGACATCCTTTGAGGAGGCTCCCATGAGCGACACCGCAGTGCGGGATCAATCCGAGGCCGGGCCGGCCGATCACTTTGAGGCGCTGATCGCCGACGGTCTACGCATCGAACCGCGGGACTGGATGCCCGACGGCTACCGTGCCACGTTGATCCGCCAGATCGCCCAGCACGCGCACTCGGAGATCATCGGTATGCAGCCCGAGGGCAATTGGCTGACGCGCGCACCGTCCCTGCGCCGCAAGGCGATTCTGCTGGCCAAGGTGCAGGACGAAGCCGGCCACGGCCTGTATCTGTACTCGGCGGCGGAGACGCTCGGCGCGGATCGCGCGGAGCTCACCGCGAAACTGATCGACGGCAGGCAGAAGTACTCCTCGATCTTCAACTACCCGACGTTGACCTTCGCCGACGTCGGCGTGATCGGTTGGCTGGTCGACGGTGCGGCGATCTGCAATCAGGTGCCGCTGTGCCGCAGCTCCTACGGTCCATATGGCCGGGCCATGATCCGGGTGTGCAAGGAGGAGTCGTTTCATCAGCGGCAGGGTTACGAACTTCTGATGACGATGATGTCGGGGACCGACGCTCAGCGCGACATGGTGCAGGATGCCGTCGACCGGTGGTGGTGGCCGGCGCTGATGATGTTCGGGCCCCCCGACGACAACTCACCCAACACCGCACAGTCCATGGCGTGGGGCATCAAACGCCACACCAACGATGAGCTTCGGCAGCGCTTCGTCGACATGACCGTGCCGCAGGCCCAAGCGCTGGGTGTGACGCTGCCGGACCCACAGCTGCGGTGGAACACCGAACGCGGGTGCTACGACTTCGGTACCCCGGACTGGGACGAATTCTTCTCCGTCATAGCGGGTTACGGACCATGCAATGCCGAACGCATCGCCACCCGCAGGCAGGCCCACGAGGACGGCCGGTGGGTTCGGGAGGCCGCCACGGCCTTCGCCGCCGACCATCGTGAATCGGAGGGTGAGCACGCATGAGCCACGTGAACACAGGCACCGGCGCCGCCGCGGACTGGCCGCTGTATGAGGTGTTCGTCCGGGGACGGCGCGGCCTCAACCATGTCCATGTCGGATCTGTGCGTGCCTCCGACGACGAGATGGCGTTGCGGCACGCCCGGGACGTCTACACCCGGCGCAACGAGGGGGTCAGCCTGTGGGTCGTGCGTTCCGTCGACATCGTGGCCTCGAGCCCGGACGAGAAGGATCCGTACTTCGCCCCCAGCGGCGACAAGGTGTATCGGCATCCCACGTTCTACGCCATCCCCGACCACGTCCCCCACATGTGAGCAGGTGAGGACCGATCACGATGAACGACCACGACTCCGCGTACGCCGGGCTCATCGACGCCGACTCGGCCGACCAGTGGGCATTCGGGACCGGGTTCGACGATCCGCTGGCCGGCGTCGACACCAAGCTGCCGGATGGCGTCGACGGCGCCGACCTGGCCACCTACTGCCTGATGCTCGGCGACGACGCGCTGATCAGTGCGCAGCGCCTGACCCAGTGGTGCACCAGGGCGCCCGAACTGGAGGAGGAGGTCGCGCTGGCCAACATCGGCCTGGACCTGCTGGGCCAGGCCAGGCTGCTGCTCGCACGGGCCGCCGCCGCCGACCCGGCCGTCGTTCCCGTCCTGCCCGAGGGCGCATCCGCACCGGCCGAGGACGCGCTGGCCTTCTTCCGGGACACCGCGCAGTTCCATTGCGTGCGACTGGTCGAGCTGCCCAACGGCGACTTCGCCCACAGCATCACCCGACTGCTGCTGTTCTGCACCCACCGCCTGGCCGCGCTGCAACGGCTTCGGAAATCCCGCGATCCCGTGCTTGCGGCCGTCGCGGCCAAGGGCGTCAAAGAGCTGACCTATCACCGCGATTACGCCGCCCGCTGGTTCGTCACGCTGGCCTGCGGCACCGCGGAGTCGCGCCGCAGGATCGCGGACGCGATCGAGTTGGTGTGGCCATTCGTCGATGAACTGTTCCTCGCGCACCCCGCCGAGCTGGCGCTGGCGGATGTTGCCGTGGACTCATCCAGCCTGCGCGAGGAGTTCGACGCCGTGATCGGTCAGGTTCTGCGTGCCGCGAAGCTGTCGGTGCCGGCCTCGCGCCCGGCCGCGGTGGTCACCGGCAGATCCGGCCGCGACGGCATCCACACTGAGGAGCTGAGCCGGCTGCTGGCCGAGATGCAGTCGGTCGCCCGCGCACATCCGGCTGGGGCATGGTGATGTCGACCATCGGCGCCGACGTTCAGGCCCGCGCGTTCGGCATCGCGGCCAGGGTCCCCGACCCCGAGATGCCGATGCTGACACTGCTCGATCTCGGGGTCCTCCGAGAGGTCCGCCAGGACGCCGACGGCACCGTCGTCGTCACCATCACGCCCACCTATTCGGGCTGCCCGGCGATGGCCACCATGCGCGCCGACCTCGAACATGCACTCATCGCAGCAGGTTTCGATCGCGTGCAGGTGCACACGGCATTGGCGCCGGCCTGGAGTTCGGACTGGATCACCGACACCGGCCGGCGCAAGCTCAGGCGCCTCGGTGTCGCCCCGCCAGAGCCAGTGCGACAGCAGCCTGACGGGCCCATCCCGCTGACGCTGGTCCGTCGCCGTCCGAGGGTGCGTTGCCCGCGCTGCGATTCCTTGGACACCGCGGAGACCTCAGAGTTCGGGGCAACGCCGTGCACGTCGATGCATCGCTGCACGCGCTGCGGTGAACCGTTCAACCGGATCAAGGAACACTGATATGACCACCGCTGAACTGTCCGCGCCCTTGACGGGCCGCGGCGCGCGCAACCGCCCGTTCCGCACCGTGCGCGTCGCACACGTGCAGCGGCTGTGCGACGACGCGGCCGCGATCGCCTTCGCGGTGCCCGACCGGTACCAAGACGAATTCCGCTTCGCGCCGGGACAGTCGGTGACGGTGCGACGCGTGATCGACGGCGCCGAGCAGCGCCGCAGCTACTCGATCTGCGCGCCGGTCGGGGCGGCGCCCCGGATCGGGGTGCGGGCGGTGCCCGGCGGTCTGTTCTCCGGTTGGCTGGTGCACGACGTGGCCGAGGGGGATGAGATCGAGCTGCAACCTCCGTCGGGCAGTTTCTGCGCCGACCCGGACATCGCGGCACATCATCTGCTCATCGCCGCCGGATCGGGGATCACCCCGGTGCTCTCCATCGCGGCATCGGCACTGGCACATCCGGACTCGCGGGTCACGCTGATCTATGGCAACCGTCGTTCCGCCAGCGTGATGTTCGCCGACGAACTCGCCGATCTCAAGGATGCGCACTGCTCCCGACTCCAACTGATCCATGTTCTCTCCCGAGAGGCACGCACGGCCGAGCTCTTCAGCGGCCGGCTCGACCGCGGCCGGATCCGGTCCGTGCTGCAGCAGTTGGTCGCAGTGCACAGCGTCGACCACGCCTGGCTGTGCGGGCCGCTGGGGATGGTGACCGATGCTGCGGAGGCGCTGACCGAACTGGGATTCGACGCCGGCCGCATCCACCGAGAGCTGTTCTTCGTCGAGGACTCCGCACCCGCGCCAGTCGAACATGCCCTCGAAGCCCGCGACACCTCGACCGCGTCGCGCAGCGAGGTCACCGTCGTACTCGAGGGATCCGAGAGCACCATCGCCGTTCCCCGCGATGTGGCGATACTGGATGCCGCCCAACGGTTTCGCGATGATCTTCCCTTTGCGTGCAAGGGCGGCGTGTGCGGCACCTGCCGCGCCAAGGTCACCGACGGCGCGGTGGACATGCGCCGAAACTACGCGCTGGAGTCCCGCGAGGTCGACGCAGGCTTCGTGCTGACCTGCCAGTCCTACCCGCTCACCGAGTCACTGACCGTCGATTTCGACGCCTGAAGATCCCTGCCACCAACGGAGTACGCCATGACTGAGATCGTCGATCGTCCCGCGGGCCTGCGCGCGCAGCGCGCACCCGATGAGATGGACCCCATCGAGACCGCGTCGCGCGACGAGATATCTGCGCTGCAGTTCAGTCGGTTGAAATGGACACTGCAGCACGCCTACGACAATGTGGCCCATTACCGGGATGCGTTCGACGGCGCGGGAGTGCATCCCAGTGATCTGAAGGATCTGTCGGACCTGGCTCTGTTCCCGTTCACCACCAAGACCGACCTGCGCGACAACTACCCCTTTGGGATGCTCGCCGTTCCCCAGTCGCAGGTCGTGCGGTTGCACGCCTCCTCGGGCACCACCGGGCGCCCGACGGTGGTCGGGTACACCGCCGCGGACATCGACACCTGGGCGAACCTGGTGGCGCGCTGCCTGCGGGCGGCCGGCGTGCGATCCACCGACAAGGTCCACATCGCCTACGGCTACGGGCTGTTCACCGGTGGTCTGGGCGCCCACTACGGTGCGGAGCGAATCGGATGCACGGTGATACCGATCTCCGGTGGGATGACGGAACGTCAGCTGCAGTTGATCACCGACTTCGAACCCGACGCCATCATGGTCACACCGTCGTACATGCTGACCCTGCTCGACGCGATGGAACAGGCCGGCATGGATCCGCGCAGCACCTCATTGCGCACCGGTGTCTTCGGAGCCGAGCCCTGGACCGAACAGATGCGCAGCGAGCTTGAGGGCAGACTCGGCATCGACGCCGTCGACATCTACGGGCTGTCGGAGGTGATCGGCCCCGGGGTGGCCCAGGAGTGCGTGGAGTCCAAAGATGGTCTGCACATCTGGGAGGACCACTTCTACCCTGAGATCATCGACCCGGACACCGGGCGGGTGTTGCCCGACGGCTCCGAAGGTGAGTTGGTGTTCACCTCGTTGACCAAGCAGGCCCTGCCGGTGATCCGCTACCGGACCCGCGATCTCACCACGCTTCTTCCCGGCACCGCCCGAAGCATGCGCCGGATGCGCAGGGTGACCGGCCGCTGTGACGACATGATGATCCTGCGCGGCGTCAACGTCTTTCCGACTCAGATCGAGGAGTTGATCCTGGGAATCGACACCCTGGCACCGCATTTCCAATGCATCCTGGATCGAGAAGGACGGTTGGATTCGCTCACGGTGCGGGTGGAGAGCCGGTCCGGTGCGACACCGGACCAACGCCGGGCGGCGGCGGTGACCCTGGCCGGCCGGGTCAAGGACCGGATCGGTGTGCGGGTGGCGGTGGATGTGGTCGAGCCTCTCGCGGTGGACCGCTCCGAGGGCAAGGCGAAACGCCTGATCGACAACCGCCCGAACGGCTGACCCGGCACCACCGCAGCGCGGAACACGCCTGGCATCAGCCGCCAGCAGTGTCCTCAGGTCCGAGAACCGTTGGCTCACAGCGGACGTCGAAGTTCACCGAGTTGGCGATGAAGCACAGGTGGTGGGCCCGCTCATGGATCGCCATGGCCTTCTCGGTCTGCGTCTCGTCGGAGATCCGAACCTGAGGGTGCAGGGTGACCAGCGAGAAGGCTCCGCCACCGTCGGACCGTTCATCCATGGTGCCGGTCGCGTGGTCGCGGTAGTCGGTGACCACCACACCGGCCTGGGCGCACAGCGCCAGGTACCAGAGCATGTGGCACTGCGACAGCGAGGCGACGAGCAGGTCCTCGGGATTCCATCGGCCGGGATCGCCCCGGAACGAGGGGTCGGACGAGCCGAGCAGCACGGGTTTGCCTGCGGCGCTCACCTCGTGCGCGCGCTCGAAGTCCCGGTATCCGCTGGTTCCCGACCCGGTGTTGCCCGTCCAGGTGACATCGAGTTCATAGTGGTGGCTTCGGGCCATGACAGCACATCGTACGCTGTCGGCTCACTTTCGTGGCGGGGCAAGGAATTTCATGGCCACCCGCATGACGGGTTCCGGCACGGAATCCTTGGCCGACAGCATCCGGTCGGCCGCGCGCCCACGCAGTGGCGTGCCCCTACCGAACCAGCGGTTGAAGGGCCCGCCCGAGGGTTCGAGTTCGACGTGCAGGGGCGGACCGCCGTCCGTCGCCCCGAGTGCGCGGGAGATCACCATGCGCTGGATCTCGCTGGTGCCCTCGAAGATGGTGTAGAGCTTGGCATCCCGGTACCACTTCTCGACCGGATGGTCGGTGATGTAACCCCACCCGCCGAGGGTCTGGATGGCGCGCTCGGTGGCCGCCACCGCGACCTCGCTGGCCGCCAGCTTCGACATCGAACCCTCACCGCGGTCGAAGGGGACACCTGTGGCCGCCATCCATGAGGCGCGCCAGGTCAGCAGGCGCGCCGCGTCGAGGCGGGTGGCCAGGTCCGCAATCGGGAAGGAGATGCCCTGATTGTCGATGATGGGTGCGCCGAAGGCTTCGCGCTCGTTGGCATAGGCGGTCATGTATTCCACTGCGGCGCGGGCGATTCCGAGCGCCTGGGCGGCGACCATGGGCCGGGTCTGCTCGAAGGTTCCCAGCGCGGCTGAGCCCGAGCGCCGGCCCCCCTCGACCACCTCGCGCGCCTTGGCGAGCTTGTATTCCAGCTTCTCGTCTCCACCGAGCAGGTGGTCACCCGGGACGCGGACCTGGTCGAACTCGAGTTCGGCGGTGTGCGAGGCGCGGCAGCCCAGCTTGTCGAGCTTGCGGACCAGCTTCAGCCCCGGCGTGCCGCCGGGGACGATGAACAGCGCCTGCCCGCGGTGACCGAGTTCCTCGTCGACCACAGCGTTGACGACGTGCACGTCGGCGATGCCGCCGTTGCCGATCCACATCTTCCGGCCGTCGATCACCCAGTCGGACCCGTCGCGCCGCGCCCGGGTGCGCAGGTTACGGACGTCGCTGCCACCCTCGGGTTCGGAGATCGCCAGGGCCGCGAGCTTGAGGTCTCCCGGGGTGCCGAAACACTCCGGCGCCCAGGTCAGCATCTGTTCGGGCGAGGCCGCCTGGCCAATGGCGGAGAGGGCCAGTGCCGGCATCACGATCGCCAGGCCGATTCCGGCACAGCCCCAGAACAGTTCCTCCATGAACATCGGCAGCGACAGTCCGGTCGGATCACCGATCAGGTCTCGGTAGAACAGCGGGCTGTAGAAGCCCCGCTCGGCGGCCTCTTCGAGCACCGGCCACGGGAACTCCTGGCGCTTGTCGTACTCCTGCGCGACGGGACGGATGACCTGCTCGGCGAAGTCATGTGTGCGCCGGGCCAGGTCATGTTGGGCGACCGTGGGCCGCAGGTCGAAGCTCACCCGGGAGGTGTAACCCCGCGGCGGTCAGCCGAAACCTGCCGACACTCGCTCGCGCCCGGCTGGTCAGACCTCCGCGGTGCACAGCTTCAACAGCTGCTGGCTGCAGTGCGAGAGCACCCTGCGCATCTCGTCATCATCGACGTCGGCCAACCGAGGATCGGTGCTGGCGCCGAAGATGCCGCTGATGATCATCGCGCCCGTGACCCGGCTGGCCACGTCCCGGTGTTGCGCGGCGACCATTTCCGCGAGGGCTTCGGTGACCTCGGAGAATTCCGGGTGGTCCTTGACCAGGGAGTGCACCACCGGGTCTTCGGAGAAGACCGCCATGACCCGGCGATGAGCGATCGACGTGTCGATCAGGCCACTGATCAGTGCGTCGCGACCCGACACCGCGGTCGGCATGGCGGCCGCGATCCTGACCACCCGCGAGAGATCGTTGAAGATCGGCTGGACGACCGCCAGCACGATGTCGTCCTTGGAGTGGAACTGGTAGTACACCGCGGCCTTGGTCACGCCGAGGTCGTCAGCGATCATCTGCAGCGAGGTCGCGTGCACGCCGTACTCGGCGAAGAGGCGGAGCGCAGCATCGATGACCCGCGCCCTCGCAGAGCCTCGTTGTGCCACGGGTTTCGCCACCTCAAACCCCCTCCGTCCCTCTCCGCCTGCTGATTGTGCCCGAGATCACGGACTTCAGCATCCATATCAGTTTGCTTAGCCTCATGTCATCTTTATAGTTAGCCGAGTGGCAAGGCGGAGCTGGAGCTGGCGAGCATTCACGCTGTCCGAAAGCGGTGTCGAGGTGACGGCATGAAGGTGCTGAAGAAGGTTTGGCTGCCCCTCGTGATCGTCGTGGTCATGGTGATCGGCGGTATGACGGTCTCCCGGATCCGGACGTTCTTCGGCGCCGACGACGGCAGTGGGCTCTCTGCCGCGCCGGTGGAGGACACCGAGCCGTTCAACCCCAAGGTGGTCAAGTACGAGGTCTTCGGCACCGGCACGATGGCCGATGTCAACTACCTCGACCTCGACGCCGAGCCGCAGCGCGTCGACGGAGCGAGCCTGCCGTGGACGCTGGTCCTGGAATCGACCGCACCGTCGGTGTTCCCGAACGTCGTCGCCCAGGGCGACGGTGACAGCATCACGTGCCGGATCACCGTCGATGACGAAGTCAAGGACGAGCGCACCACCACCGGCGTCAACGCCCAGACGTTCTGTCTGGTGAAGTCCGCATGAGCGCGCCCATGAACGACGCCCGCACCGACGCGATCCCCGCCACCAACCCGCGGCATTCGGGCATCGCCAAGTGGATTCGCACGCTCGCGGTCCCGATCGTGCTGGCGTGGGTCGCGATCATCGCGGTGCTCAACACCGCGGTGCCGCAGCTCACCGACGTGGGCAAGGCCCGCTCGGTGTCGATGAGCCCTGACGACGCCCCGTCGGTGATCGCGATGCAGCGTGTCGGCAAGGTCTTCGAAGAGTTCACGTCCAACAGCTCGGTGATGGTCGTGCTCGAGGGGGAGAACCCCCTGGGCGAGGATGCGCACCAGTTCTACGACGAGATGGTCGCCAAGCTCGAGGCCGACACCAAGCACGTCGAGCACGTCCAGGATTTCTGGGGCGATCCGCTGACGGCCACCGGCGCGCAGAGCCCGGACGGCAAGGCCGCCTACGTCCAGATCTACACCGCGGGCAACCAGGGCGAATCCCTGGCCAACGAATCCGTTGAAGCCGTTCAGGACATCGTCGACGGCATCGAACCCCCGGCGGGTGTCAAGGCGTATGTGACCGGACCGGCCGCGTTGACCGCGGACCAGAACATCGCCAGCGAGCGCAGCATCAAGGTGATCGAGGCGCTGACGTTCGTCGTCATCATCGTGATGCTGCTGCTGGTCTACCGATCGATCATCACGGTTCTGCTGACGCTCGTCACCGTGGTGTTGTCCCTGGCGGCGGCGCGCGGGGTGGTCGCGTTCCTGGGCTGGTACGAGATCATCGGACTGTCGACGTTCGCGACCGATCTCCTTGTCACGCTGGCGATTGCCGCCTCGACCGACTACTGCATCTTCCTGTTCGGGCGCTATCAGGAGGCCCGCGCGGCGGGTGAGGATCGAGAGTCGGCCTACTACACGATGTTCCACGGCACGGCGCACGTGATCCTGGGTTCGGGTATGACGATCGCCGGCGCGACGGCCTGTCTGCACTTCACGCGCCTGCCGTACTTCCAGTCTCTGGGTGTCCCGCTGGCCGTCGGCATGACCGTCGTGGTGGTGTGCGGTATCACTCTGGGCTCGGCGGTCGTCGCGATCGCGACGCGCTTCGGCAAGGTGCTCGAGCCCAAACGCGCACTGCGGACGCGTGGGTGGCGCAAGGTCGGTGCCGCCGTCGTGCGGTGGCCGGGCCCCATCCTGGTGGCCACGATCGGGCTGTCGCTGATCGGTCTGCTGACCCTGCCCGGGTATCGGACCAACTACAACGACCGCGATTACCTGCCCGCAGACCTTCCCGCGAATGAGGGCTATGCGGCGGCCGACCGGCACTTCAGCCAGGCCCGGATGAACCCGGAACTGCTGATGATCGAAAGCGATCACGATCTGCGCAACTCGGCCGACTTCCTGGTGATCGAGAAGATCGCCAAGGCTGTCGTGCAGGTGCCGGGAATCAGTCGGGTGCAGGCGATCACGCGTCCGCAGGGCTCCCCGATCGAGCACACCTCGATCCCGTTCCAGATCAGCATGCAGGGCACCACGCAGCGGATGAACGAGAAGTACCAG
>NZ_LZHW01000021.1 GCF_001667265.1 Mycobacterium sp. ACS4331
TCCGACCAGCCCTGCTCTCCGGTCCAGAACGTCTTGAGCAGGTGGTTCTTTCGGCACAGGCAGCGAAGGTTCGATGGGTGCGTCGGCCCCGCCGGGTAGGCGATCGCGTGGTCGATGTCGCAGAACTGCGCCGGGGTGCTGCAGCCGGGGAAGCGGCAGAACATATCGCGGTTGCGGACGAACGCCGCCAACGCCGCTGACGGGCGGTGGCCCGGCTCGGGCTCTGTCGGCGGTGGTTTCAGCGGCGCGACCGGGGCCCCGGTGATTACCAGTTCCCGCAGCAGCGGCAGGGGCACAATGCCGCCGCCCTGTAACACCGCTGAGGGCCGCCGGAACGGCGGGGAGGGTGCTGGCGCTGCCGGCGCTGCTGGTGTGGCTGACGCTGCGGGCGTTCCCGGCGCGGCTGGGGAGCCCGCCTCAGCCGCGGCCGCGGTGACGGTGAGGGCAGCGGTGATCGCCTGTTCATCGGCGAGCACGTGAATGACGACCGGGCTGCGACTCGGCCGCACCGCAGCCCCCGCGCATTCGGGCCGACCGCAGCGGCACGTCAGGGGGCCGGACTCGGCGGCCATGGCGCCCAGGGCATCAGCGCGGCGTTCCCCGGCGCTGCGGGGGTCATCGGCGCACAGGTGGCGGGTGAGCTCGGCGAAACGTTTCTTGATCAGCGCGGCGTCGGTGCGGTAGATCCGCCCCCACATCGAACAGGTGCCTGTCTCATCCTCGGGCTTGCCGAACTGGACATCCCGATCCCGGGCGGCGGCTTCGAACGCAGCCAAGGCGTCGGGGTCGTATTCGGCGAGCACCTGGTCGATCGCCTGATCCAGCCGGGCATCCGACATCGCTCCCCAGCGCTCAGCCTTGGTGGCGAGCTCACGGTCGATGGCCGTCATCGGTTCGTCGTCGATCACCATGCGGGTGCGCCAGCAGATGATCGACGCGGTGCGCGCCGTGATGGTCCCGGTCTGCAGCAGGGCGAAGACCCGCTTCAGGCGGGTGTGCAGGGCTTGGGCCACCCGCATCTGACCGGAGGATCTGCGGCTGCTGATGCTCAGCGCGGCGCCGATTTCGGCCGCGCAGGCGTCCCAGGTGTCGCAGGCCCACCGGGCGC
>NZ_LZHW01000022.1 GCF_001667265.1 Mycobacterium sp. ACS4331
CCCCCCCCCCCCGCCCGGCCCGCCCCCCGCCGGGGGGGGCCCCCCCCCCCGCCCCCCCCCCCCCCGGGGGGGGGGCCCCCCCCCCCCCCGCGCGGGCGCGGGGCGGGGGGCGCGGGCCCCGGGGCCGGGGGTGGGCCGGGAGGCGGTGGTGGGGTGTTCCAGGGCGCCGTGGGCGCGACCGGGGGTGGCACGGTCCCTGACCCGGGACCCGGCCCCGAGCCCATCGCCGCCGCCCCGCCCTGCAGCACTGCCGCGACCGCATCGGTGAACTCGCGGGCGGTCTGGAAGCGCTCGTCGGGGTTCTTCGCCATTCCCCGGGCGAAGACCGCGTCGATCGCGGGTGGCAGATGTGGCACGTGGTCGGTCAGCCTCGGGATGGGCTGATAGAGGTGCGCGGCCATCACGGCGTGCATGCCGCCGGCCGAGGCGTACGGCGTCTTTCCCGCCAGCAGCATGAACAGCGAGCACGCCAGGGCGTAGATGTCGGCGCGGCCGTCGATGCGACCGCCTGACAGCGACTCGGGCGCGGCGTAGGCGACGGTCGCCATGACCGTCCCGGTCATCGTCAGGTTCTCGCTGTCATCGAGCGCGCGGGCGATGCCGAAGTCGGCGAGCAGCGCGCGCTCACCGTCGGGGTCGAGCAGGAAGTTGGCGGGTTTGACGTCGCGGTGCACCAGGTTGCGCCGGTGCGCGTAGTCGAGGGCCTTGGCCACGTCGCCGATGATCGCCACGGCCCGGGTCACCGTCATGCGGTTCTCCTGCAGTTCCTTGAGCGCGTCGCTGCCCGCGACGTACTGCATGGCGATCCACAGGTGGCCGTCGTCGCTCTCACCGCGGGTGTAGACGGTGACGATGTTCGGGTGGTCCAGCGTGGCGGCCAGGTCGGCCTCGCGCTGGAAACGGGTGCGGAAGGCGGGGTCGCTGGACAGCTCGCCGCCGAGCACCTTGAGCGCGTCCTGGCGTGGCAGCACCGGGTTGGCGGCCAGGTAGACCGTGCCCATTCCGCCGGCGCCGAGAACCCGCAGGATGCGATACCCCGACACCAGGGTGCCTTCGCTGAATGCCATCGACGTTCAGCTTATTGGGCTGGCGCGCCACCGCACGACGTTGCCGCGATCGGACTCTTGCATCGGCCCGAACCGATTTACTAGGATATCCAAGTATCTCCTCCGTCACCGACTTCCCTGGGACTTCTCATGACCACACAGATTCCGCATTTCATCGACGGTCGCCGCAGCGCGCTCGCCTCGACGCGCACCGCCGACGTGTTCAACCCCAGCACCGGTGAGGTGCAGGCACAGGTGCTGCTGGCGTCGGCCGCCGACGTCGACACCGCAGTGGCCTCGGCCGTCGAGGCGCAGAAGGAGTGGGCCGCCTGGAACCCTCAGCGTCGCGCCCGCGTGATGATGAAGTTCATCGACCTGGTCAACCAGAACTCCCAGGAACTGGCCGAACTGCTCTCCATCGAACACGGCAAGACCGTCGCCGACTCGCTGGGCGACATCCAGCGCGGCATCGAGGTCATCGAGTTCGCCATCGGCATCCCGCACCTGCTCAAGGGTGAGTTCACCGAGGGCGCCGGCACCGGCATCGACGTCTACTCGATCCGCCAGCCGCTGGGCGTCGTCGCGGGCATCACGCCGTTCAACTTCCCGGCGATGATCCCGCTGTGGAAGGCCGGCCCCGCGCTGGCATGCGGTAACGCCTTCATCCTCAAGCCCTCGGAGCGCGACCCCTCGGTCCCGGTGCGGCTGGCCGAGTTGTTCCTCGAGGCCGGCCTGCCCGCCGGCGTGTTCCAGGTGGTCCAGGGCGACAAGGAGGCCGTCGACGCCATCCTGACGCACCCCGACATCCAGGCCGTCGGCTTCGTCGGCAGCTCGGACATCGCGCAGTACATCTACTCCACGGCCGCGGCCCACGGAAAGCGCTCGCAGTGCTTCGGCGGCGCCAAGAACCACATGATCGTCATGCCCGACGCCGACCTCGACCAGGCGGTCGACGCCCTGATCGGCGCCGGCTACGGCAGCGCCGGTGAGCGCTGCATGGCCATCAGCGTCGCCGTGCCGGTGGGCAAGGAGACTGCGGACCGCCTGCGTGCGCGCCTCGTCGAGCGCGTGAACCAGCTGCGGGTGGGCCACAGCCTGGACCCCAAGGCCGACTACGGCCCGCTGGTCACCGGCGCCGCGCTGGAACGCGTCCGGGACTACATCGGGCAGGGCGTCGAGGCCGGTGCCGACCTCGTCGTGGACGGCCGCGAGCGCGCCACCGACGAGCTGACCTTCGACGACCAGAGTCTCGAGGGCGGCTATTTCATCGGCCCCACCCTGTTCGACCACGTCACCACCGACATGTCGATCTACACCGACGAGATCTTCGGGCCGGTGCTGTGCATCGTCAGGGCGGAGACCTACGAGGAGGCCCTGAGCCTGCCCACCGAGCATGAGTACGGCAACGGCGTGGCGATCTTCACCCGCGACGGCGACACCGCCCGTGACTTCGTCTCACGGGTGCAGGTCGGCATGGTGGGCGTCAACGTCCCGATCCCAGTTCCGGTGGCCTACCACACCTTCGGCGGCTGGAAGCGGTCCGGCTTCGGCGATCTCAACCAGCACGGCCCCGCGTCGATCCAGTTCTACACCAAGGTCAAGACCGTCACCGAGCGGTGGCCGTCGGGCATCAAGGATGGCGCGGAGTTCGTCATCCCGACGATGAAGTAGGTCGGGAATCGTGTTCGAGCTGGACGACGACGAGCGCGTGATCGCCGAGACGGCGGCCGCGTTCGCCGCCAAACGCCTTGCGCCGCACGCGTTGGACTGGGATGCCGAGAAGCACTTCCCGGTCGACGCGCTGCGCGAGGCGGCGGAACTGGGCATGGGCGCCATCTACTGTTCCGAGGACGTCGGAGGAAGCGGGCTGCGTCGCCTGGACGCGGTCCGCATCTTCGAGGAGCTCGCGGCGGCCGATCCGGCCATCGCGTCCTTCATCTCCATCCACAACATGTGCGCCTGGATGGTGGACACCTACGGCACGCTGGAACAGCGCAAGCAGTGGGTGCCGAAACTGGCGTCGATGGAGAGCATCGCCAGCTACTGCCTGACCGAACCGGGCGCCGGATCGGACGCCTCGGCGCTGCGCACGCGCGCCGTCCGCGACGGTGACTCCTACGTACTCGACGGCGTCAAGCAGTTCATCTCGGGTGCCGGGACCTCCGATCTCTACGTGGTGATGGCCCGCACCGGAGGCGAAGGCCCGCGCGGCATCTCGGCGTTCGTCGTCGAAAAGGACACGCCCGGACTCAGTTTCGGACCCAACGAGGCCAAGATGGGGTGGAACGCGCAGCCCACCGCCCAGGTCATCTTCGAGAAGGTGCGGGTTCCTGCCGACGCCCTGCTGGGTGGCCCCGAGGGCGAGGGAACCGGCTTCGGCATCGCGATGAACGGGCTCAACGGTGGTCGCATCAACATCGCGGCCTGCTCCCTCGGCGGTGCCCGCACCGCGTTCGAGAAGGCCGCGGCCTACGTGCGGGACAGGGAGGCGTTCGGCGGTTCGCTGATCGACGAGCCCACCATCAGGTTCACCCTCGCCGATATGGCGACGGCCCTGGAGACATCCCGGATCATGTTGTGGCGCGCCGCATCCGCGCTCGATGCCGGGGCGGCCGACAAGGTCGAGCTGTGCGCCATGGCCAAGCGTTACGTCACCGACTCGTGTTACGACGTCGCCGACTCCGCACTCCAGCTGCACGGCGGATACGGATACCTCAAGGAATACGGGCTGGAGAAGATCGTCCGGGATCTGCGGGTGCACCGAATCCTGGAGGGCACCAACGAAATCATGCGTGTGGTCATCGGACGGGCCGCCGCGGCCCGGGCCCGCGCCAGTGCATAGAAGGGATCCATCGTGACCACTGTCGCTTTCCTGGGACTCGGGCATATGGGCGGCCCGATGGCCGCCAACCTGACCGGCGCCGGCCTCGCCGTGCACGGCTTCGACCCCGTGGCCGCGCTCAAGGACGCGGCCGCCGCCAACGGCGCGTCGGTGTTCGACAGCGGCGCGGCCGCCGTGGCCGACGCCGACGTCGTGATCACCTCACTGCCCAACGGCGCGGTGGTCAAGTCGGTCTACGCCGAGATCCTGCCCGCGGCCAAGTCGGGTGCGCTGCTGATCGACACGTCGACCATCTCGGTCGACGACGCCCGCGAGATCCATCAGCAGGCCACCTCGGCCGGCCTCGCGCAGATCGACGCGCCCGTCTCGGGTGGCATCAAGGGCGCGACGGCGGGCACGCTGGCGTTCATGGTCGGCGGCGACTCCGCCGACGTCGATCGGGCTCGCCCGATCCTGGATCCCATGGCGGGCAAGATCATCCACTGCGGCGCCTCGGGCGCCGGCCAGGCCGCGAAACTGTGCAACAACATGGTGCTCGCGGTGCAGCAGATCGCGGTGGGCGAGGCGTTCGTCCTCGCCGAGAAGCTCGGCCTGCCCGCACAGTCCCTGTTCGATGTCATCACCGGCGCGACCGGCAACTGCTGGGCCGTGCACACCAACTGCCCTGTCCCCGGCCCCGTTCCGACGTCACCGGCCAACAACGATTTCAAGCCCGGCTTCGCCACGGCGTTGATGAACAAGGACCTGGGCCTGGCGATGGATGCCGTGAAGTCAAGCGGATCGACCGCGCCGCTGGGCACCCATGCCGCAGAGATCTACGCCGCGTTCAACGAGGAGCACGCCGACTTGGACTTCAGCGCCGTCATCGAACTGCTCAGGCGGGGCTAGACCGGATCACCCCGGTGCTCACCCAGTCGGGTCGGCCTTCGCGTCGGCCGACCCGATTGGCCGCTGCGGCCACCGGTTCGACGACCGTCGACAGCAGGACCACGAGTCCGACGGCCGCGACGGTCAGCGCCGCGACGCGACGGTCGGCCACCAGCGTGGCGCACTCCCCCGCATAGTCGCTTGCGACGAACGCCGGCCCCGACAACGCCCGCTGCTGGGCGTTGAGGGCATCCATGCGCTGCGCGGCCGAGGTGTCCTCGTTCCACCCGGTGCCGCAGGCGATCCGGAATCCGCCACGGTCCACCGCACCGAGCTGCAACGGCAGACACAGCGCCAGCAGTGCCCCGAGCACCGCGGCCGCGCCGAGCAGCCTCAGACCCGTGAACAACGGTCGTCTCACCCCACGAACCCCAGACATCTAGCGAACCCCTCTACGTAGCTCCCTGCGGAACCGCAGCCGGAGCCAGCAACGTGACGTCACAGGACTTTATGCAAACCAACGGGTTTTTTCCAGCCATTGGCGAATAATGTGACCGGCCACTCACCCGTAGAACCAGGATCTGGCAGTGTGCTCAGCTACCTGTTCGCGAAGCGTTCATCCGCAGTTCACGAACGGGTCGTCAGAAGTCGCCCGCATGCCGGCGCAACGTCTCGATCGAACCCGACAGCGCGGCGGTCTCCTCGGGCGAGATTCCGATGTCGGCGAACACCTTCTCGTTCAACGTCACGGTCGCGTCCTCCACGGTGGAGCGGCCGAGGTCTGTGATCTCCACCAGCGTGGTGCGACCGTCGGTCGGATGCGGCACCCGCCGCACCAGCCCGCCGGCCTCCAACCGCCGGATGGCATGCGTGACGCTCGTGACGTGCACCTGAAGGCGGTCCGAGGCCTTGGTGATCGGCAGCGCGCCGTTGCGGCTGAAGGCCAGCAGCCTCAGCAGTTCGAACCGAGAGAAGCTCAGATCGTATGGGCGCAGCGCGTTCTCGACCCGGGCCAGCAGGATCTGATGGGCGCGCATGACCGAGGTGACCGCCACCATGCCGTCGGCGACATCACCCCAGCCGGCCCGCTCCCAATTGAAGCGGGCCTGCGCGATCGGATCGGGCGGCTCGGCGGTCTCGGCCATCCGCACATTCATACCCCATGTCACAGGGTGCGCTGCAACAACACGTCCCCGGTGTCGGCCGCGACGATCTGCACCGAGGCGATCTGGTCCATCGGCATCGACGTGCTGGCACTCGGCAGCGCCGTCGCGGCCGGCAGGGCCCGCCAGGTCGCCAACCGCGTCCTGCTGCCGTCGCGCCCGACCGCCACCACCGCCAGGGTGTCACCGGTGTCGTCGGCGTCGTGCCCCTTCGACTCGGCGGTCCAGTCGTGATAGGTGCATTCGAGCTGAATGTGCGTGCCCCAGTCTCGGCTCGACAACGCGACCGTGGCCTCGAACTCCGAGGCCACCACAGGCGTCATCGGCATGGCTTCGGCCGTGTCGACGGCCCCGGAGTCGCCGGAGCCGAAGACATCCGAGCGCAGCGTCACGAACACCGCCAACAGCAGCGCGACGGCCGCGACTGTGGCCACCGCGGCCGTGGCCAGCCGGATCCGACGCCGGCGCGCCCCCACCTTCGCCAGCAGGTTGTCCAGGAGCCGTTCGGGAGGCGCTGGGGCCGCCATGAGCGTGCCGCAGTCGCCGGCCGCGGCCACCGCCTCGCGATCCAGCAGCGCCAGCAGCGCCGGCATGCCGCTGATGGCCGACACCGCGTCCCGGCAGCCCCCACAAACCGCAAGGTGGCGTTCGTACTCGTGGCGTTGCGCACTCGACAACGAACCCAGGACGTAGGCGGCGTCCCACAGTTCGTACGGATCGGCACCGGTCCCGTGCGCGCCGGCGTCGGCGGTCATCGAGTCACCCCCATCTCCTGCAGTGTCAGGCGAAGCGCCCGCACCGCGTAGTGCAGTCGCGATTTCACAGTCCCCTCAGCGATGTCGAGATCGGCGGCGATCTGCGCCGTGGTCCAGCCCTGGAAGTAGGACCGCCGGATCACCGCGCGATGCTCGTCGGACAACCGCGCGAGCGCATCGCCCACCAGCAGCCGATCCAGCGCGGCGTTCACCTCCGCGGCACCGGGACCCTCCGGTTCGGGCGCCGACTCCAGCGAGGTGACCTCGCGGCGGAATCGGGCGCTGCGTCGTTCGTCGATGATCATGTTCCTGGCCACGGTGAACAACCAGGCCCGCGCCGACCGCTCCCCGTCCTGGGTCACCTCGGGATGCTGCCAGGCCCGCAGCAGCGTCTCCTGCACGACGTCCTCGGCCCGGGACCGGTCGCCGGTCAGGTGCACGGCATAACGCCACAGCGCGGCGGCGTGCTCGTCGTAGAGCACCCGCATGAGCTCAGGCTCGGGATCATCCTGGTCATACACCGTGTCACCAACCTCTCGCCGGTGAAACGAGACCGGTGAGCTATCGGTTCAAGTGTGCGCCTGCTCAGGTGATCAACCCAGCGGCAAAGTGAGGATCCTCGGCCCGTCCTCGGTGACCGCGACGGTGTGCTCCCAGTGCGCGGCCCGCGATCCGTCGGTGGTGACGACGGTCCAGTCGTCATCGAGAACCTCGGTGTGGACGGTGCCGAGTGTGAGCATCGGTTCGATGGCCAGCACCGAGCCGGGCTCCAGGTACGGCCCGCGACCGGGGCGGCCCTCGTTGGGCAGGAACGGATCCATGTGCATGCTGCGGCCGATGCCGTGCCCGCCGTAGCCCTCGACGATGCCGTATCTGCGGCCGTACTTGACCTCGGCGGCGCGTGTGCCCCGCTCGATGGCGTGCGAGACGTCGGTCAGCCGGTTGCCGGGCAGCATGGCCGCGATACCGGCCTCCATCGAGTCACGGGTCGCCGCCGAGAGCGCCTCGTCGGCCGGGATCAGCTCACCGATCCCGAACGTGACCGCGGAGTCGCCATGCCAGCCGTCGACGATCGCTCCGCAGTCGATCGACACCAGGTCACCCGGGGCAAGCACCTCCGACGACGACGGGATCCCGTGGACGACGCGGTCGTTGACCGACGAGCAGATGGTCGCCGGGAAGCCGTGATATCCGAGGAACGAGGGGGTGCCACCACCGTCGCGGATCACCTGCTCGGCGATCTCGTCGAGGTCCTTGGTGGTCATGC
Organism: Mycobacterium sp. ACS4331; assembly: GCF_001667265.1. Classification (GTDB taxonomy): domain Bacteria; phylum Actinomycetota; class Actinomycetes; order Mycobacteriales; family Mycobacteriaceae; genus Mycobacterium. The sequence continues at coordinate 7,941 of NZ_LZHW01000022.1, forward strand.
CGGCAGCCGCGGCGCCGCGCACGGCGTTCAGCGCCGCAGCGACCAGACCACCCGCCACGGCCATGGCGTCGAGCTCGGCCGCGCTCCGCTGCGGGACCACCTTGCGACCCCGCAGGCCCGGGAGCGAAACCATGAAGAACCGCCTAGATGCCGAGCGCCGTGAGGGCGCGCGCGAAGACCTCGTCCAGCGCGCCGACGGCGTCGACCGTCTTGACGGCGTCGCCGTAGTGATCGAGCAGCGGTGCGGTCTCATCGCGGTAGACCCGCATCCGGTTGCGGATGACGTCCTCGGTGTCGTCGGCGCGACCGCGGCCCTTGAGCCGAGCCACCAGTTCGTCCTCGGGGACCCGGAACTCCAGCACGGCGTCGAGCGCCAGGCCACGCTTGGCCAGCATCTCGGCCAGCGCCTCGGCCTGCTCCACCGAACGGGGGTAGCCGTCGAGGATGAAGCCGTTGGCCGCATCCGCGTCGTCGAGCCGATCGTCCACCAGCGCGTTGGTCAGCGCCGCGGGTACGAGGTTGCCTGCGTCCAGGTACTTCTTGGCTTCCAGACCCAGTTCGGTCTCGTTGCTGATGTTGTGCCGGAACAGGTCGCCGGTCGAGATCTGCGGGACGCCGAGCTTCTCCGCGAGCTTGACCGCCTGGGTCCCCTTGCCCGCACCGGGCGGACCGAGCAAAACGATTCTCACTTCAGGAACCCTTCATAGTTGCGCTGCATCAGCTGGCTTTCGATCTGCTTCACGGTGTCGAGGCCGACACCGATCATGATGAGCACCGCGGTACCGCCGAACGGCAGGTTCTGGACGCCGCCGCCGCTGCCCATCTCGAGGAACAGGTTGGGCAGGACCGCGATGACACCGAGGTAGATCGATCCCGGCAGGGTGATCCGGCTCAGGACGTACCGCAGGTAGTCCGCGGTGGGCCGGCCGGGTCGGATGCCGGGGATGAAGCCGCCGAACTTCTTCATGTTGTCGGACTGCTCGTCGGCGTTGAACGTGATCGACACGTAGAAGTACGTGAAGAAGATGATCAGACCGAAGTAGACGGCGATGTAGATGGGATCGGCCGGGTTGGTCAGGTGCTCGGCGATGAACTTGTTCCACCACCCGTTGCTGGCCTCGGTCCGCCCGCTCTGGATCAGCTGCGTGATCAGGTTGGGGATGTAGATCAGCGAGGACGCGAAGATCACCGGGATGACGCCGGCCTGATTGACCTTCAAAGGCAGGTAGGTCGAGGTGCCGCCGTACATGCGCCGACCGACCATGCGCTTGGCGTACTGCACCGGGATCCGGCGCTGGCCCTGCTCGACGAAGACCACGCCGACGATGATGATGAACGCCGCGACACACACGAGCGTGAAGACCATGCCGCCGCGGCCGTCGAGGATCGACTTGCCCTCGGCGGGGATCCGGGCCGCGATGCCGGCGAAGATCAGCAGCGACATGCCGTTGCCGATGCCGCGCTCGGTGACCAGCTCGCCCATCCACATCACCAGGGCCGCACCCGCGGTCATGACGATGACGATCACGACCAGGTTGAAGATGCTCTGGTCAGGGATGATGTCGAGCGTGCAGCCCTGCAGCAGGCCGCCGTTGGCCGCCAGCGCGACGATCGAGGTGGCCTGCAGGATGGCCAGCGCGATCGACAGATAACGCGTGTACTGCGTCATCTTGGCCTGACCGGCCTGCCCCTCCTTGCGAAGCTGCTCGAAACGCGGGATGACCACCGTCAACAGCTGAACGATGATGCTCGCGGTGATGTAGGGCATGACGCCGACCGCGAAGACCGCCAACTGGAGCAGAGCGCCGCCCGAAAAGAGGTTGATCAGCGAGTAGATCTGGCCCGAGTCGCCACCGCTGACCTGCTCGATGCACTGCTGGACATTGCTGTAGTTGACACCGGGTGAGGGCAGCGAGGCACCGGCGCGATAAAGGATCACGATGCCCAGCGTGAAAAGGATCTTGCGCCTCAGGTCGGGTGTCCGCAGCGACGAGATGAAAGCTGAGAGCACTCTTCCTCCTGGGCAGCCGACGGGTGCCGACGGCGTGCCGATGGGGCTGACTTGTATCCGGCTAAGCCAGCGACGGGTTTGTCCATTTCAGACGCGCCGAATCCGGCGGCGTCCAGCAGTCTACGAGAGTAACAGTTGGTCTTGGTACGGCCCGCATCGCGCACGTGTCACCGCGCCGCGCGCGTCGGGTTCCACAGCATTCCCTCAGTTCGGCGGGCGTAGGCTCGAATCAGCTCGTTAAACAGCCTAATGATATTCGGTTCAAAGGACTCCCCCACATGCCACGCACTGAGAACGACACCTGGGATCTGGCCTCCAGCGTGGGGGCCACCGCCACCATGGTGGCCGCGGCCCGCGCGGTGGCCAGCCGCGGAGAACATGCGGTGATCGACGATCCGTTCGCCGAACCCCTGGTCCGTGCCGTGGGCGTCGACTTCTTCACGCGCCTGGCCAGCGGTGAACTCGCTCCCGCCGACCTCGACACCGAGGAGTCACCGGCCGGCATGCGCCGATTCGCCGATGCGATGGCCGCCCGCACCCGCTTCTTCGACGACTTCTTCATCGACGCCGGGCAGGCGGGCATTCGCCAGGCCGTGATCCTGGCCTCGGGCCTGGACGCCCGCAGTTTCCGCCTCGCGTGGCCCGCGGGGACCGTGGTCTTCGAGATCGACCAGCCCGAAGTCATCGCCTTCAAGACCGAGACGCTGACGGGACTGAACGCCGCACCGACCGCCCAGCTGCGGCCCGTCGCCGTGGACCTGCGCGCCGACTGGCCCACGGCCCTGCGGGAGGCGGGGTTCGACACCAGCGCCCCGACCGCCTGGATCGCCGAGGGACTGCTGGGCTACCTGCCTCCGGACGCCCAGGACCGGCTGCTGGATCAGATCACCGCGCTCAGCGCGCCGGGGAGTCGCTTCGCCGCCGAGAGCGTCCCCAGTCATTCCGGTGACGACGACGAGACTCAGGATCGGATGAAGGCCTCGACCGATCGCTGGCGCGAACACGGCTTCGACATCGACTTCTCGGAGTTGGTGTTCCTCGGCGAGCGAGCCGAGGTCTCGGAGTATCTGCGGACCCACGGGTGGGCCACCACTGCCACCAAGGCCAAGGACCTGCTGCCCCGGTACGGATTGGCCCCGCTGGAACCCGACGAGCCCTTCGGCGAGATCACCTACGTCAGCGCCGCCCGGTGAGAGCACGGTGAGCCCGGTGTCGCGGTCCGACGCCGACAGTTGGGATCTGGCGTCGAGTGTGGGCGCCACGGCCACGATGGTCGCCGCGGCGCGCGCCCTGGCGTCCGCGGATCCCGATCCGCTCATCGACGATCCGTACGCCGCCGATCTGGTGCGCGCGGTCGGCATCGACTTCTTCACCAGACTCGTCGACGGCACCCTGGACTTCGGAGACGAGCGCAGTGCCGCGGCGGTGCGGCTCATGGTCGACGCCATGGCGGTGCGCACGCGTTTCTTCGACGACTTCTTCCTCGGCGCCGGTTGGGCCGGGGACGGCCCGCAGGTCCGGCAGGCCGTCATCCTGGCCTCCGGACTGGACTCGCGGCCGTACCGGTTGGACTGGGCCCCCGGCACCGTCGTGTACGAGATCGACCAACCGCAGGTCCTGGCGGCCAAGGCCGCCGCCATGTCCGAGTTGGGCGCCACGCCTGCCGCCGCGCACCGTGCGGTGGCGGTCGACCTGCGCGACGACTGGCCGGCGGCCCTGTGTGACAGCGGGTTCGACGCCAGCGCAGCCGCGGCGTTCAGCGCCGAGGGTCTGCTGATGTACCTGCCGCCGGACGCCCAGGACCGGCTGTTCGACGACATCACCGCATTGTCGGCAGCCGGCAGTCGCATCGCCACCGAGTTCCACGGCGGTGACTTCGGCGCGAGCCTGGCCGAACGCACGCAGGGGCTCACCGGGGCCTGGCAGGCCGACGGCTTCGACCTCGACCTGGGCAACCTGATGTACCCCGGGGAGCGCAGCAACGTCGTGGACTACCTTCGGGAGCGAGGTTGGCAGGTGCGCACCCGTGATCGTGCCGACGTCTACCGCGACTACGGAAAACAGTTCTCCACCGACGAGCTCATGGCCCCACTGCGCAACTCGGTGGCAGTGACCGCGATCCGCGACCAGGAGAGGTGATGGCCCGCACCGACGACGACACCTGGGACTTGGCCTCCAGCGTGGGTGCCACCGCGACGTCGGTGGCGGCCTCCCGCGCGTTCGCCACCCGGCAGCCCGAGCCGCTGATCACCGATCCCTACGCGCAGGTGCTGGTCAAGGCCGTCGGCATTCCGCATTTCACCCGCGTCGCCGACGGTGACATCGACTTCGACAGCGATCCGCTGTTCGACGGCCGGACGATGTGCGAGCAGATCGCGGTGCGCACCCGGTTCTTCGACGACTTCCTCACCAGTGCGACGCAGGCCGACGACGGACCCGGCATTCGGCAGGTGGTGATTCTGGCCTCGGGACTGGACACCCGCGCCTACCGACTGCCGTGGCCCGCGGGCACGGTGGTCTTCGAGATCGACCAGCCACCCGTCATCGACTTCAAGACCCGCGTTCTCGACGACGCCGGAGCCACGCCGGCCGCCGAGCGCCGCACCGTGGGCGTCGACCTGCGCCACGACTGGCCGAGGGCGTTGCGCGAGGCGGGTTTCGACCCGGACCGCCCGACCGCGTGGATCGCCGAGGGACTGCTCATCTACCTGCCGCCCGACGCTCAGGACCGGCTGCTTGACGCCGTCTCGGCACTGTCGGCACCCGGGAGTCGGCTGGCCACCGAGCACATGGATGCGCGCGCACTCAACGGCGACTGGGCCAAGGCACTGACCGAGCGCAGCCGCAGGCACGGCAGCGACATCAGGCTCGACGAACTCTTCTACACCGGCGAACGCGTGTCGGCCGCCGACCATCTGGCCGCCCTCGGCTGGCACACCACGATCGAGACGACGCGCGAGGCCTACCGCGCCAACGGCTTCAACCCGCCGGCCGAGGAACTGCTCGGCATGATCGGCGATTCCGGCTATCTCACCGCGACACTGGAGCGCTCATGACCCGCACCCCCGACGACTCCTGGGACCTGGCCTCCAGTGTGGGGGCCACCGCCACGATGGTGGCCGCCGCACGCGCACTGGCCAGTGCCGCACCCGATGCGCTGATCCACGACCCGTTCGCCGCTCCCCTGGTGCGCGCGGTCGGAATCGAGTTCTTCACGCGCATGATCGACGGCGACCTGGACCTGACCGCGTTCCCGAACGGATCCCCGGAGCGTGTCCAGGCGCTGATCGACTCGATGGCCGTGCGCACCAGGTTCTTCGACGACTGCTGCACCTCGGCCGCCGAGTCCGGCGTGCGCCAGTTCGTCATCCTGGCGTCGGGACTGGACTCACGGGCCTACCGGCTCGACTGGCCGGACGGCACAGTGGTCTACGAGATCGACCAACCCGACGTGATCGAGTTCAAGTCCCGCGCCCTGGCCGACCTCGGTGCGCAGCCCACCGCCGACCGCCGCACTGTGGCGATCGACCTGCGCGACGACTGGCCGTCGGCGCTGCGGGCCGCCGGTTTCGACGCGGGCGTCCCGACCGCATGGCTGGCCGAGGGACTGCTGATCTACCTTCCGGCCGAGGCCCAGGATCGGCTGTTCGACCAGATCACCGCGCAGTCCGTGCCGGGAAGTGCGGTCGCCACCGAATACGCGCCGGGCATCATGGATTTCGATGCCGAGAAGGCGCGCGAGATGTCGGAATCGCTGCGCGCCCAGGGCCTCGACCTCGACATGTCCTCGTTGGTCTACGCCGGGCAGCGCAGCCACGTGATGGAGTATCTCGGCAGCCTCGGCTGGCACGTCACGGGAACACCGCGCAACGACCTGCTCACCCGGGCCGGACGACCGCTGCCCCCGGTCGACGACAACGACGCGCTCGGCGAGATCGTCTACGTCAGCGCGCAGTTCGGCTAGCCCCGGTCAGTACCGGCGCTCGCCCAGCCACAGCGCGTTCACCCCGGTCAGCTGACGCTGCGCGGAGTCCACACCCGCAGCCAGCCCGCGAACCACCACCGCAGCGGCCGCCTCCGACAGCGACGCCGCGGGTCGTGAGGACGGCTTGGGGCGCAGCATCTCCCGCACCGATGAACCTGGGAAGCTGACGACTTTGGCCTTCACGTCGGGATCCAGCCCGGCGAGGATCTTGGCCCGGCGGACCGCGGTGCGCAGTCCCCCCAGCTCGTCGACCAGACCGTGCTCGTGCGCGTCGGCGCCCGTCCAGACCCGCCCGCGGGCCACCTCGTGCACGGACTCCACGGTCATACCGCGGCCCTCGGCCACCCGGTCGATGAAGTCGGAGTACAGCAGATCCGTCTCGGCCTCCACGCGCTCCCGCTGCTGATCGGTGAACGGGGCGTTCACCGACCACGCGTCGGCGTTGTCGTTGGTCCGCACGACATCGAAGCCGACACCCAACCGGTCCTTGAGATCTCGCGCGATGAGCTTGCCGGTGATCACCCCGATCGACCCGGTGATCGTGCCGGGGTTGGCGACGATCTCGTCGGCGGCCATCGAGACGTAGTAGCCGCCGGACGCGGCCACCGATCCCATCGACGCCACCACGGGCTTGCCCGCCTCGCGGGCGCGGACCACCTCACGCCAGATGGTCTCGGACCCGCTCACCGAACCGCCGGGGCTGTCGACTCGCAGGACGATGGCGGCGATTCGGTCGTCGGCGACCGCCTCGCGCAGGGCCGCGGCAATCGTGTCACCGCCGGCACTGGCGCTGCCGATCGGAAACATCTGGCGGCCACCGCGACCGCTCACGATCTGCCCGGCCACCGTCACCACCGCCACCGCAGCCGGACTCCGCCGACCCGGCACCGGGACCTTCGGCAGCTCGGGTCGACCGGTCCTGGCGTACCGGGCGAGGTAGAGCCGCGGCGGCGCGTCCTCGCCGTCCGGCGGAACCCCTTCGGCTCCAACCAGTTCGGCGATTCGCGCGTAGGCCTCGTCCCGGAAGCCGATCCGGTCGACCAGGCCCGCGGCCACCGCGTCGTCCCGCAGCAGCGGAGCCCGGTCGGCCAGCGCATTCACCGTGGCGACGTCCAGTCCGCGTGCCGCCGCCACGGCCTCCCACACCTGGGCGGCCAGGCTCTCGACCATCCGCGCGTCGGCTTCGCGGTGCGCCTCGGTGTAGCCGTCCTCGGTGAAGATGTTGGCCGCCGACTTGTATTCGCCGCGCGCGATGAACTGCGCCTCGATGCCGGCCTTGTCGAACGCGTCACGAAGGAACAGCGGACTGGTCGCGAAGCCGATCAGTCCGACGGTGCCCGACGGTTGCATCCACACCTCACCGAAGGCCGAAGCCAGGTGGTAGGACAGCGTGCCGGGGTACGTCTCCGCCCACGCCAGCGAGGGCTTCTTGGCGGTGAACTCGATGATGGCCTCCCGCAGCTCCTGGACCGCCCCGGGCGGTGCGGCGGTCATCTGCACACGGGCGATCAACCCGGCCACCCGATCGTCGTCGGCGGCACGGTGGATCGCGGCGACGGTCTCGCGCAGGGTCAGCGGCCGATCCGCCCCGGTGATCGCCGAGAGCATCGCCAACGGGTCGAAGCCCAGGGTCTCCGGCGGCGCGTGCTGGAGGTCCAGTTCCAGGACGCACTTGTCGGGCACACCGTGATGACGGGCGGTGTCGACCCGGCGCACCAGGGCGCGGACGTCGTCGGGACCGGGCACGCCGGGCAGGAAGGAGAACATGAATTCGAGCGTACCGACGCTGCGCATCGCCGCCACGGGACATAATCCCGGCTCAGGAGGTGACCATGGGGTTCACGGTGCAGGTCTCACCGGAGCTGATCGGCGGGGACGCCGACGAGGGGTACGGCCGGGTGGCCGATGCCTTCCGCGCGAATTTCGCCGCGGGCCGAGAAGTGGGCGCCGCGTTGACGGTCTACCGCGACGGGGCCAAGGTCGTCGACCTGTGGGGCGGATACCGCGACGGCGTGGCGAAGTCGCGGTGGCGCCCGGACACCATGGTGAACACCTTCTCGACGACGAAAGGGATTGCGGCGCTGACGATGGCGCACGCGGTCTCACACGGGCTGCTCGAGTACGACGCACCGATGAGCCGATACTGGCCCGCGTTCGGCCGCAACGGCAAGGACACCACGACGGTGCGCCAGCTGCTGGCACATCAGGCCGGGCTGTGCGCCCTGCGACCCGTACCCACCCTCGCCGACGTCGCCGATCCCGAACGCCTCGAACCCATCCTGGCGGCGCAGCGCCCGGCCTGGACTCCGGGCACCCGGCACGGGTACCACGCCGTGACGCTGGGATGGTTTGAGTCAGAACTGATTCGCCGCACCGATCCGCAGGGCCGGACCCTGGGCCGCTACTTCGCCGACGAGGTCGCCGCGCCCCTCGGCGTGGATTACCACATCGGGCTCGGCAGCGACGTCGACCGCGACCGCATCGCCTTCATCCACGGCTGGCCGCGCAGCGAGGCGCTGCTCAACGCCCGCAGCCTGCCCGCGGCCACACTGCTGAACTCGATGAACCCGTTCGGGCTCTTCGCCCGCACGGCGGGCATACCGGCCGGGGTCAACCCCTACCGCAGCGACTACAACCGCGACGACGTCCGCGGCGTCGAGATCCCCTCGGTCAACGGCACCGGCACCGCACGCGCCGTCGCACGCCTGTACGGCACCGCGGCCACGGGCGGACATCAGGCCGGCATCAGCGTCGACACGCTGGCGGCCCTGCAGGAACCGCCGCAGCCGCCGTCGGGAGGCACCCGCGACAAGGTGCTGGGCATCCACACCGCGTACTCGCTGGGATTCAGCAGGCCCAATTCGGCGCTGGTGTTCGGCTCCTCGGATCGCGCATTCGGCACGCCCGGACTCGGCGGGTCATTCGGGTTCGCCGACCCCGACACCGGAATCGGCTACGGATACGTGATGAACCGACTCGGTTTCCACCTCGTCAGCGATCCTCGCGAACTGGCACTGCGCCAGGTGTTGTTCCGCGATGTGCTGGGCGCCCGCCCGCAGAGTTGACTCAGCGGCCGATGACCGACCCGTGCTGGGGGCAGTAGACCACGACCGAGGCACGCATCAGGCCGACTGCCTGGCCACGCTCGAGGCCGCTGTTGCGCAGGGTGGTGATCACGCCGCGCACGGTCGGCACGGGATTGACGTTGCTGGCCAGACCCTTGTCGAGCAGGTCGCAGACACCGCGCCCGACCTCGGGCACGTCCACATTCGGGCCGAACGGGATGTTGAGTGACTTCACGGCGGCGGCGAACTGCTCGTCCTGGGTGTCGGCCGCGGCAGGCCCCGCCGCCACAACCCCGGCGGCCATCACCACGGCCGCCAGCGCGGCTGCGGTGCGTCGGCGGCGAAACATGGCTCCTCCTTGGATTTCTCGATAGGCAGTCTAACCACGTCGCCCGGAGTTCCGCCGTGCGAGTGCGGCTCTACGGGTGTACACCGAAATCTCGACCGGAAGCGTTACATCGCATCGTGGTTGCGACCTGCCCGCGGTCCCCGGTCCCTGCCCCTGGAACGCAGTCAGCCCCCGACACCACGAGGGTGCGGGGGCTGACAGAGCGTGTTCTAGGCCAGTTCGGTGGCGCTGCCGCCGGCGGCCGTGATGGCCTCGCGGGCGGAGCCGCTGAACTTGTGCGCCGACACGTCGACCTTGGTGGTCAGCTTGCCGTCGCCCAGCACCTTCACCAGGGTGTTCTTGCGAACCAGGCCCTTGGCCACCAGTTCGTCGACACCCACCGTGCCGCCCTCGGGGAACGCCTTGTTCAGGTCGCCCACGTTGACGACGGCGTACTCGGTGCGGAACCGGTTGCGGAAGCCCTTGAGCTTCGGCAGCCGCATGTGGATGGGCATCTGGCCACCCTCGAAGGTCACCGGCACGTTCTTCCGCGCCTTGGTGCCCTTGGTGCCGCGACCAGCGGTCTTGCCCTTGGAGCCCTCACCGCGACCCACGCGGGTCTTGGCCTTCTTGGAGCCGGGGGCCGGCCTCAGATCGTGGAGCTTGATGACTTCGCTCATTTGACTTCCTCCACCTCGACGAGATGGTGAACGACGCGGATCAGACCGCGCGTCTGCTCGTTGTCCTCACGGACCACCGACTGGCGGATCTTCCGCAAGCCGAGAGTACGCAGGCTCTCCCGCTGCTTCCAGCGTGCGCCGATGATGCCGCGCACCTGGGTGATCTTCAGTTCAGCCATGACTAGTTGCTTCCTTCACGCGCTGCGGCCGCGGCCAGCGCCTCGCTCTCGCGACGTGCACGCAGCATGGAAGCCGGCGCGACGTCCTCGATGGGCAGGCCACGACGGGCCGCCACCTCTTCGGGCCGCTGCAGCAGCTTCAGCGCGGCAACGGTGGCGTGCACCACGTTGATCGCGTTGTCGCTGCCCAGCGACTTGGCCAGCACGTCGTGCACGCCGGCGCATTCCAGCACCGCGCGGCACGCGCCACCGGCGATGACACCGGTACCGGGGCTGGCCGGACGCAGCATGACCACGCCCGCGGCCGCCTCACCCTGCACCGGGTGGGTCACCGTGCCGCCGATCAGCGGGACGCGGAAGAAGTTCTTACGAGCCTCTTCGACGCCCTTGGCGATCGCGGCAGGCACCTCTTTGGCCTTGCCGTAGCCGACACCGACCATGCCCTTGCCGTCGCCGACGATCACCAGCGCCGTGAAGCTGAACCGGCGACCGCCCTTGACCACCTTGGACACGCGATTGATCGTGACCACGCGCTCGAGGTAGTTGCTCTTGTCGCCACGGTCGTCGCGGCCACGGCCGCCACGGTCGTCACGACGACCCCGACGGTCGTCGCGGCCCGAGCCGCGGTTGTCGCGCTCGTCATTACGGCTGCCGGCAGTGGGGGCGCCGGTCTCCGGGGTGCCCGAAGTCTGCTCCGCCATCATGCGGTCCTTCCGTTGTTGAAAAAGTCAGTCATCAGAACTCCAGCCCTCCCTCACGGGCGGCGTCGGCCAGTGCCGCGATCCGGCCGCCGTAGGTGTATCCACCACGGTCGAACACGACGGTGTCGATGCCGGCGGCCTTGGCGCGCTCGGCGATCAGCTGACCGACCCGCACACTCTGGGCCTTCTTGTCGCCCTCGACCGAACGCACGTCGGCCTCGATCGAGGACGCGGCGGCCAGCGTGGTGCCGGTCAGGTCGTTCACGAGCTGCACGTGGATGTGCCGCGACGACCGGTTGACCACCAGGCGGGGACGCTCGGCGGTGCCGTGCACCTTCTTGCGCAGCCGGGCGTGCCGACGGATCCGCGCGGTGCGCCGCGTGGCAGAGATGTTCTGCCCGACGGGCTGATGCTTCTTCTCAGTCTGCGTTGCTTGAGCCATAGCTACTTACCTGTCTTTCCGACCTTGCGGCGGATCTGCTCACCCTCGTAGCGGATGCCCTTGCCCTTGTAGGGGTCGCTCTTCCGCAGGCGGCGAATGTTGGCCGCGATCTGGCCGACTTTCTGCTTGTCGATGCCGGAGATCGAGAACTTCGTCGGGGTCTCGACCGCGAAGGTCACACCCTCTGGAGCGGTGATCAGCACCGGATGGCTGTAGCCCAGGGCGAACTCGAGGTCGCTGCCCTTGGCCACCACGCGGTAACCGACACCGAAGATCTCCATCTTCGTGGTGTAGCCCTCGGTGACACCGGTGACCAGGTTGGCGATCAGCGTCCGCGAGAGCCCGTGCAGGCTGCGGTTACGCCGGTCGTCGTCCGGACGGGTGACCACGATGGCACCGTCGTCGTCGCGCGAAACCGCGATGGGCTCGGCGACCTCAAGCGACAGCGTGCCCTTCGGGCCCTTGACGGACAGGTTCTGTCCGTCGATCGAGATGTCGACTCCGGCGGGAACCGGAACCGGCTGCTTACCAATTCGAGACATGTCTTAATCCGCCTTCCGCTACCAGACGTAAGCGAGGACTTCGCCGCCCACGCCCTGTCGTGCTGCCTGGCGGTCGGTGAGCAGACCCGAGGACGTGGAGATGATCGCCACGCCCAGGCCGCCGAGCACCCGAGGCAGGTTGGTGGATTTCGCGTACACCCGCAGACCGGGCTTGGACACCCGGCGGAGGCCGGCGATGCTGCGCTCGCGGCTGGGGCCGTACTTGAGTGAGACGACCAGCGACTTGCCCACGCGGGCATCCTCGGTCCGGTAGTCGTTGATGTAACCCTCGCTCTTGAGGATCTCGGCGATGTTGGCCTTGATCTTCGAGTGCGGCAGGGTCACCTCGTCGTGGTACGCCGAGTTGGCGTTGCGCAGACGCGTCAAGAAGTCTGCGATCGGATCCGTCATTGTCATGACAGGTGTGTCACCTTCCTCGCGGCGGTTCCCGGTCCGAGTTGAACCCGGGCAGGCCTACCGCGCCCTTCTAAAAGTTGGTCTGTTCGGCCTGGTCGCTTACCAGCTGGACTTCTGCACGCCGGGCAGCTCACCTGCGTGCGCCATCTCGCGCAGGCAGATGCGGCACAGCCCGAACTTGCGGTAGACCGCGTGGGGCCGGCCGCACTTGTTGCAGCGGGTGTAGGCACGCACCGCGAACTTCGGCTTCTTGTTGGCCTTGTTGATCAGAGCCTTCTTTGCCATCTGCTCAGTTCTCCTTGAACGGGAAGCCGAGGGCCCGCAGCAGCGCGCGACCTTCGTCGTCGTTGGTCGCCGAGGTGACGACGGTGATGTCCATACCGCGCGGGCGGTCGATGGAGTCCACGTCGATCTCGTGGAACACCGACTGCTCGGTGAGGCCGAAGGTGTAGTTGCCGGTGCCGTCGAACTGCTTGGGGCTCAGCCCACGGAAGTCGCGGATACGGGGCAGCGAGATCGAGATCAGCCGGTCGAGGAACTCCCACATCCGGTCGCCGCGCAGCGTGACGCGCGCGCCGATCGGCATGCCCTCGCGGAGCTTGAACTGCGCGATGGACTTGCGGGCCTTGCGGATCTCCGGCTTCTGGCCCGTGATCAGGGTCAGGTCGTTGACGGCGCCGTTGATCAGCTTGGCGTCGCGGGCGGCGTCACCGACACCCATGTTGACGACGACCTTCACCACGCCCGGGATCTGCATCACGTTGGCGTAGTTGAACTCTTTGTTGAGCGCGTCCTTGATCTCTTCGCGGTAGCGCTGCTTCAGCCGGGGCTGAACCTTTTCTGCCGTGGTCATCTGACTAAATATCCTTGCCGTTGGTCTTGGCGATGCGGACGCGCTTGCCGCTCTCCTCATCGGTGCGGTAGCCGACGCGGGTGGGCTTACCGTCCGAGTCGACGACCATCACGTTGGAGACGTGAATCGGCGCCTCCTGGGTGACGATGCCGCCCGACGATGCGCCGCGCTCATTCGCCGACACAGGGGTGTGCTTCTTGATGCGGTTGACGCCCTCGACCAGGACCCGGTTGCGGGTCGGGTACGCCTGCAGGACCTTGCCCTTGGCACCCTTGTCCTTGCCGGAGACGACGAGGACGGTGTCGCCCTTGTGGATCTTCATTTACAAAACCTCCGGAGCCAGCGAGACGATCTTCATGAAGCGCTTCTCACGCAGCTCGCGACCGACCGGCCCGAAGATGCGGGTGCCGCGCGGATCGTTGTCGGCCTTGATGATCACGGCCGCGTTCTCATCGAACTTGATGTAGCTGCCGTCGGCCCGACGACGCTCCTTGACCGTGCGCACGATGACGGCCTTCACGACGTCACCCCGCTTCACGTTGCCGCCGGGGATGGCGTCCTTGACGGTGGCCACGATGACATCACCGATGCCGGCGTAGCGCCGCGACGAGCCGCCGAGCACGCGGATGCACAAGATCTCCTTGGCGCCCGTGTTGTCGGCGACCTTCAGCCGCGATTCCTGCTGAATCACTCGATCTCCTCAGACCTGAATTGTTCGTGTGCACGACAGAGGACCTGCCTGTCCGATAATCGTTACTCGGGCAGGCGAAATAACCTGACATGCGCGGTCTCTGTCACCGAAGGGCACGCGGGGCCAACAGACATAGGCACATCTGTCAGCCGAGGTCTGCCCACGGCAACCCCTAGAGTCTAGGTGACGAGCCGGTCAGCACCAAATCGCCGCAGTTCGGGCCCGTGCCGGGCCGCCGGCGGGCGTCACACCACGCAGCGGAAGCCGATGTGCGTCGTCGCGCTGTCCTGCGACTGCGGCGAGCGGGCCGCGGGTCGATAGCGATGGCAGTACTCGGGTGCGCACAGATGCGAACCGCCCTTGAGTGCCTGGTTGACGGCCGGATCCGCGCGCTGCTGCTGCGGGTCGGCGGACGGGGTGCAGCAGCCCTTCCCGCCCACCCCCACCCGGTGGTGCGCCGAATACACCGTCGTCGTCCACTCCCACACATTCCCGATCATGTCGACCAGGCCGAATGCGTTGGCCGGGAAGGCACCGACGGGGGACGTGCCCACCCAGCCCAGCGCGCCGTCGTTGCGGTACGGGAACCGGCCCTGCCAGGTGTTGGCCATCAGCATCCCGCCGGGTGCCGCGTCGTCGCCCCATGCGTAGGTGCCGGTCGAGCCGGCGCGCGCGGCGTACTCCCATTCGGCCTCGGTGGGCAGCCGCCGGCCCGCCCAGGCCGCATAGGCGCACGCGTCCGGGTAGGCGACCTGCACCACCGGGTGATCGTCGCGGCCGTCGAGCGAACTGTGCGGACCGAACGGGTGACGCCAGCTCGCGCCGGGCACCCAACGCCACCACTGCCGCCAATCGCGCAGGTCGACAGGGCCCTCGGTGGGGGTGAACACGAGCGCCCCGGGCGCCAGGTCGGCCTCTGCCACGCCCGGGTAGTCGACGGGGTCGAGCGGACGCTCGGCGAGCGTGAGGTACCCGGTGGCAGCGACGAACTCGGCGAACTGCGCGTTGGTCACCGGATGCCGTTCGACGGCCAACGGGCCCACGGTCACGGTGTGGATCGGCGCCTCGTCCGGGTAGAAGCTCGTCGACCCCATCCGGAAGGTGGCGCCGGGCAGGTGGACCAACTCAGACAGCATCGGGTTCAGGGTATGACGATCGGGAAGTCGGCCAGCAGCGTGTCTTTCGCTGCGGCCAGGCCGGCGGAGTCGTTGGGCCCCTGCAGATGGATGGTGACCAGGTAGTTGCCGGTGTTGGTCCAGATGTGCGTGATCCGGTTCGCGAAGTCGATGCCCTCACCCGGTGCGTCGGCCCACGTCCCGAACAGTCGCTGACCGCTGAAGCCACAGAACTGGGCGGGCAGCGTGTTGACCACCGAGAAGTCCGACCGGGCGAACAGTTCGTCGTTGTACTCGGTGAACGCCTCGGCCGGTTCGAGTCCGGTCCGCACGATCGTCACCTCACCCGAGGTGCCCTCCGGGCCCGTCAGCGTCAGCGCGGTGTCGCCCTGCCCCGGCGCCGACGACCACCCCGCGGGCACGGTGATGGTGATCCGGGGCGCCGCGGGATCGGACACCGAGGCACGAGTGGCCTCCCCGGCGCCGGCCGGGGTCGGCATACAGATCAGCGCGTTGGGCGGGATGCGGTCCGGCGACGTGGGCACCACGCCCGGAACCTCAGACGACGCAGATGTGGTCGACCCCGTGGCCGCGGGAGGCACGGCATCGGTCGTCGAGGTCACCGCGTTCGGCTCAACGCTGCTGGTGGCCACCGCCGTCCCCCCGGACGGCTGCGAGCACGCCGACACCGCGAGCACGGCGGACACCGCGGCGACGACCCCTCTCCCCCTCGACACCGTTCAGTCCTTCGCGAAGGCCGCGGCGAGTTCGCGCTCGACGTCGACGTAGGGCGTGCCGGAGATGTCCACGACGGCCTTGGCGATGGTGCCGCCGGTGAACGGGAACGGCGCCCGGTACCGGCCGCACACCTGCTGACCGGCGTTGCGGCCGACCGAGATGCCGGTGCCGGCCAGGCCGAAGCTCGCCGGGTGGGCCCGCACGCCCGCCAGGGACGCGACCGCCGCGTCGTCGATGTAGAGGGTGGCGGTGCCCACCGGAGTGTGGCTGCCCTCGACCGTGCCGGTGCGCTCCC
This sequence comes from Mycobacterium sp. ACS4331, assembly GCF_001667265.1. GTDB lineage: Bacteria > Actinomycetota > Actinomycetes > Mycobacteriales > Mycobacteriaceae > Mycobacterium. Next base: position 23,983 of record NZ_LZHW01000022.1, read on the forward strand.
AGCGGACGCCGTAGATGTGCGCGCCCAGGGTCACCGCGTTCTCGGCGCTGACGACCTGCTCGTCCTCCCCCATGAAGTTGTAGACGAAGTGCAGCGCACCGTCGGCGAGATAGAGCACGGTCCCGCCGTGCCCGCCACCGTGTTTGAACAGCACACCGGCCGCGGTCTCGTCGGTCACGACGGTGTCGACCAGCACCGAGAACGACTGCCCGCGAAACTCCACCGAGGCGCCCATGCCCACCACGGCCGCATCCGGGTAATAGGTGAAGGATGTGCGCGCGCCCGACAGATACGGCCGTTCCCGGGCGTACACCTCGAAGATGTTCAGGTCCGCCAGCGGCAGTCCGTTGTACTTCTCGGCCTCGGCGAACCACAGCGCCTTGAGCTCCTCGAGCCGCTCGGGGTGCTGCTCGGCCAGGTCGTGGCACTGGCTGCGGTCGGCTTCGATGTGGAACAGCTCCCACCGGTCGTCTTCGAAATGTCCCCAGCCCGAAGGGGTTGCGGCATGCACGGTGTTGGCGAACCAGCCCCGGTGCCAGATCCCTCGGGTGCCCAGCATGGAGTAGAACTGGGTCTCCTTACCGGTGGGCAGGTCCGGATTACGCAGGGCGGCAGCGAAACTCGTGCCGTCCAGGGGTTTCTGCGGGACACCGCGCACCGTCGCCGGCGGGGTGAGGCCGAGCAGTTCGTACACCGTGGGGGTGACGTCGGCGACGTTGATGTAGTTGTCCCGCACCTCGCCGTGCGCGGCGAGCCCGGCCGGCCACGAGATGATCGCGGGGTCGGCGATGCCGCCCTCGTGCGAGGCGTAGCGCTTGAACAGCTTGTAGGGCGTGTTGAACGCCATCGCCCAACCGTTGGGATAGTGGTTGTAGGTGTCCGGGCTGCCGAGCTGGTCTTTGAGGTGCAGGCTCTCCTCGATGGTGTCGACGTAGCCGTTGAAGAACTTGCCCTCGTTGACCGAACCGTTCGGCCCACCCTCGCCGGAGGCCCCGTTGTCGGAGATCACCACGATGATGGTGTTGTCCAACTGCCCCGACTCCTCGAGATAGTCGAGGATGCGCCCGATCTGGGCGTCGGTGTAGCTCAGGAATCCGGCGAACACCTCAGCCATCCGGCAGAACAGGCCCTTCTCCTGGTCGTCGAGGTCGTCCCAGGGGCGCACGGTGTCCTGTAGCGGCCACGGCTCGCCGCTCGGGCCGACGGCATCTGCGTACGGGTTGATCGGCGACAGTTCGGTGTCGGGCGGGACGATGCCGAGCCCCTTCTGGTTCTCCAGCACGATCTCGCGGTACCGCTCGTAGCCCATGTCGAACCGACCGGCGTACCGGTCGGCCCACTCGGCGGCCACATGATGCGGTGCGTGTCCGGCACCCGGGCACACGTAGCTGAACCACGGCTTGTCGGGCGCGATGACCTTGGCGTCGCGGATGAACTCGATCGTGCGGTCCGCGAGGTCCTTGGACAGGTGGTACCCCTGCTCCGGCGTCGCGGGCGGTTCGACCGGATGGTTGTCGTAGACCAGGTCCGGATACCACTGGTCGGTCTCTCCGCCCATGAAGCCGTAGAACCGCTCGAACCCGCGGTTCAGCGGCCAATGTCGTTTAGTGGCAGCAAGATTGGACTCCTCCAGCGGGGTCAGGTGCCACTTGCCGATGCAGTAGGTGTTCCAGCCGCGCTCGGCGAGCACCTCCGGCAGCAGCGCCGTCTCGAACGGGATTCGCCCGCTGCAGTTCGGGAAGCCGTCGGTGAACTCCTCGATGGTGGCCATCCCGACCGTGGTCGCGTTGCGCCCCGTCAGCAACGACGCTCGGGTCGGCGAGCACAACGCCGTGGTGTGGAACTGCGACAGCCGGATACCGCGCTGCGCGATACGGCTCATGTTGGGCATGTCCACCAGACCGCCGAAGCAGTCCCAGGTCGCGATTCCGGTGTCATCCCACACCAGATACAGCACGTTCGGTGCGTTCTCAGGTGCGGTCGGCGCCGCGAACGGCCCCCAATCCGGTTCGGAGTCCCGGATGTCGAGTTCGATCCGCCCGGTGAATTCGGTGGCCATGGTGCAATCCGATCTGTTGGTCAACCCGCGGCGACACTACACCGAGAAATCGCTGCTGAGCGGCTGATCGGAGCCGTGTCACGCACCCTTTGCCGACGGTTCGGTGACCCGGTAGAGCCGCCAGTCGGGTTGGCTGTCGCCGTCGTTGGGGATCTCCAGCTCCAGCGTCGCGATGTCCGCCCCGGTGTCATACAGAGTGGGGTACCGCTGGTTCAGCGCGTCGGAGACGCCACGGCCCGTCGGCGGCACCGCCAGCAGGTACTTGATGCCCCCCGCCGAGGGATTGTTGAGCAGCGCCGTGAAGTCCGGATCAGACGGCACCACAAAGGTCTTGGGCCGCTCCGAGGCGGCCACCACCGCGAAGCCGTACACGGTGTCGGTGATCACCGAACTCTCGGGCAGATCCAATGCGTCGAGGTGCTCGGCGATCCGGCGTTCGGTCGAGAACGTCGCCGCGATGCGGCGTTCGACGGCCTTGCGGGGGCTCGTGTCGTCCGGGTCCGGGTTGAGCACCGTGCCCAACGCATACTCCTGGGGCGCATACGTCGGCAGCGTCATGCCCCACGCCGTCACCGGAATCCCGGCCGCCAACACCAACGCCACCGCCGCATGGGAGATCCGGGTGGGCCGCGTGCTGGCGACCTCCGATGGTGCAGGGGCGTTGCGGCCCGGTCGCTTGGGCTTGGCGAACTGCCCGTCCGGCACGGCCAGCAGAGCCATGGTCGCCGCAAAGGGAATGGCGACGATGTAGAACCGCAGGAACCCGAATGTGGCACCGCTGGCATAGGTGTAGGCCTGGAACGCCAGCACCGCGCCGTACATCAGGAGTGGCACCACGAGCATCGCCGCATGCGGCCTGCGCCAGCGCAGATAACCCGCCCATGCCGCGATCGGAAGCAGTGTCGGCGCCAGCAGCGTGGTGCAGACCGCGGCGAAGGACAGGCCCGCGCCGAAACCGGCCACCTGCCCACCGCCGGACTGCTCCAGGATCGCCTTGTTCCCGTACTCGGAGCTGAACTGCGCGAAGGCGTCCCCCGTGATCAGCCAGCTCGCCGCGGCCCAGCCGGCGAACGCCGCCAACCCGGGCAGGCTGACCAGCAGCACGTCCAGGATCGCGCGCCGCACCCGAGGTGGGCGGCGGGCCCGAAGATAGGTCGTGACGCCGACGATCAGGCCTGCGGCGGCGACGGTGCCGACCGCGTCATACCGGGTCAGGTACGCCAGGCCCATCGCGACGCCACCCGCGGCCACCAGATGGTGCACGTCGTCGTCGACGACCCACAGGATCAGCCGGCGCACCGACCACACCAGGAAGAAGAGGAACAGCGCCTCGCTCATGCCGTTGGAGCCGTAGAACACGATCATCGGGTTGAGCGCGAACAGCGCGGTGATCGCCCACGTGTAGCCGCGGGGCAGCCCGCGGTCGGTGCCCATCGAGAAGATCTGGATCACCGTGCCCGCCATGAACACTGCCGACATGATCGAACCCGCGAACGCGTGGCCGGTGAGTACGGGCCACACCGGGGCGAACACGATCACGGGCAACTGCATCAGGGCGGTCAGCGGGGTGAAGATGAACCCGATCGCGGCCAGATGCGGATCCCGGCTGTAGAGCACGCTTTCGGCGGACTGCACACGCGAGAGCGCGTCACCGAGGATGAAGCCCTGCCGCACCTGCAGCCACCAGCCGACCGCCAGATAGAGCATCAGCGCCGCAGCGAAGAGCAGCTGCTTGCAGCGCCGATCGCTCAGTCGTCCCGTCACGTCGCCTGCCCGGCATCAGCGTCGGCATCAGCGTCGGCATCAGCGTCGTCGGGCCGGGTCGACAGACCGTGGAAGGTCTTCTCCCAGTACGACGGATTGCGGATGAGCTGATAGGTGCCCTTGGCCGCCGCGATGCTCATCATCAACCAGAACGCGGGCACGGTGAGCACGGGGATCAGCAGGTCGGACCGATCGTCCTCGCGCAGCGCGATCATGTTCATGAACAGTGTGGCCGCGTTGCCGAGCACCAACGCGATCAGCGCCGGAAAGTAGATGTACCAGGGGAACACGGCCCCGACCACCTCCGGCTGCCCGAGGAACCACAGCACGGTGATGAGCCAGAACAACAGGTTGAGCACCGCGATGATCGGAGTGCCCGCCAGCACGAGCGTGAAGCGCAGGAAGCTGCGCGGACCCAGGATGCGGAACAGCTTCACCGGTTGCCGTACATGCACGAGCCAGGTCTGCAGATAGCCCTTGTACCAGCGCGACCGCTGCCGAACCCAGTTGATGGGGTCGCTGTTGGCCTCCTCGAGCGTCGCCGAGTCGATGACGGCGGTGTGGTAGCCGGACGCGTCGATGCGCAGGCCCAGATCGGCGTCCTCGGTGACGTTGAACGGATCCCACGCGCCGATCTCGTCGAGGATGTCGCGGCGCAGGTGGTTCGACGTGCCGCCCAGGGGAATCGGCGATGTGCTGCGCATCATGCCGGGCAGCAGGTATCCGAACCACAGCCCGTACTCCGCCGTGAACCAACCGGTCAGCAGGTTCTGGTTGCCGTTGTGGTACTCGAGTTTGGCCTGGACACAGGCGATGTCGTCGGGCAGCCCGCGGAAGGCCGCCGCCACCCGGCGCAGCTGCAGCGGCTCGGGCAGATCCTCGGCGTCGTAGATCGTGACGATGTCACCGGTGGCGAAGTGCAGGCCGTAGTTGCACGCTTTCGGTTTGGTCCTGGGCTCGGCCGGCGGCACCAGCACGATGGTGATGACATCGGACTCACCGCATCTGCGGGCCGCGGCGATCGTGACGTCGTCGTCGGCCTCCAGCAGGAGCAGCACCTGCAGCTTGTCGCGGGGGTACTCGAGTTGGGACATCGCGCCGATGAGGTCCCCCACCACCTCGGGCTCGCCGTAGGCGGGCACCAGGATCGTGTAACGCGGCAGTTCGGCGTCGGGGATCGCGCGGGCCTGCTCGTCGGAGATCGTGATCGGCCGCGACGCCAGGCCGGTCTTGAAGATCAGCACGCGATCGACCATCGTCAGCACGTAGCCGAAGGTGCACAGTCCGATCAGCGCCACGGCCGTGCCCATCGGCTGCCAGACCGCGAACGCGACGACGGTCAGCAGCAGCGCGATCAGGACCGGCTTCTGCCAGCCATACACCGCCTGCGAGGCGGACTGCAGTGGATGTTCCTCGCGCAGACCGTTGATCGCCCGGTCGAGTGCGTACTGCTTCTCCTCCTCGGTCGCGGTCTCCACAATCCGCGGCCAGTCCCGCGCGGTCGTGGTCATGGCTTGACCCCCAGCGGTTCGAGCTGGGCCCGCACGAGTGCGTTCGCGAACTCGATCAGCAGCAGCTGGTCCTTGAACTCGGGAGCGGAGTCGAGCGCGGCCGCGTTGCCGCGGAACAGCACCGTGAGCATCGTGTTCAGGGTGGCCGCGAGGTCCCCGGTGGGTTCGGGGAAGTGTGCGGTGTCCTCGTGATTGTCGACCGCGATGATCAGGATGCGTTGCGACGTACGGCCATTGGTCCAGGTCCACTGAATGCGGTCCCAGGTCACCAGCAGGCTGTCGTCGACGACGGTGAACATGCCCGCGGACACCCCGAACGACAGGCTGACGGGCTTGATGTCACTGGTCCGGGAACCCTCGAGGTGATAGAGCATGCGGGCGGGGTAGATGTTCAGGGCGTATGGACGATTCGTCGTCAACGTGTCGACCATCAGGGTCCGGGGCCGGGCGAATTTGTCGAACCGGGGGTCCCCGGAGTCCGCGACCACCTTCTGCCGGACCAGGGTCGCGTCACCGCCGTACAACCGCCTCACCCAGTCGTAGGTCTGGATGTCCGCGACATGCCAGCCGGCCGGCATGGTCAACGGGGCGTCGAAGCGCAGGTTGTCCACGTGCAGTGGTGGCGCGAATCCCACCTGGGGCAGGCGCACCAGCGAAAGCCCGACCGCGATCACGAGCACGAGCGGGACTGCCGACCAGATCTGTTTGGCGGCAACCGGTTCGACCTTGCGGTCGAGCAGCCGTTTGGGTTCGCCGCGGCGGGAGAACCAGAACATGCCCATGCCCACCACGCAGATCGCCACCAGCGGCGGCAGGTACTGATAGACCGCCAGCGGTGCGTCGGGCGCGAAGACGGCCAGGCCGCCGAGAATCGTCAGACCCAGCGCCCAACCCCCGAGCGAGCCGTACACCCCGCGGGTGAAGTGCCGCCCGACCGCGATACCGATCGCCACACCGGCGATGATCATGGTTCCCACGCCCCCGGCGATCTTGTTGCCGCCCAGGAGGAACACCATGATGTAGTAGGGCAGTGGGAAGACCATGAACAGCAGGCACCACACCCAGGCGAACCGGATCATCGGCCGCAGGCCGAACAGCGCGACGCTGGCGCTGGCGACGAACATCCACAGCGCCACCAGATCCAGCCGGAGCAGGTTGTAGTACAGCGAATAACGCGGCAGCAGCACGGCGTGAATCAGAAGCGAGAACACCAATCCCATGACCCCGACGATCACGTCGGTCTGCCGATCGTGGATCGGCAGTTCCGTGCGGTGGCGCCGCGCCACCCCGATCGCGGCCAGGATGCCGGCCACCGGAACCAGGAAGACATAACCACCCATGCCGCCGCCGGTCACGGTCTGCACCGAACGAATCAGGGTGTCCTGGAACGCGAAGACGGTCAGGATCGCGATGTAGGCCCACCGCAGGATCAACCGGTACACCGGATGCAGGCGCTCTTGCCAGGGTGGCCGCTGCACCTGCGGCGGTGCGCTCGCAGGGGCCGTCACGTCACTCGCTCGAAGGCCTGCGCCGCACCAGCCAGACTAGGCCGACGACGGCCGCACCGGCAGCCAGACCGCCGGCGGCCAACCAGGGCAACCGGGACGACGTCGGGGCCGCGTCAATGCCGGACTCCAGCCCGCCGGGCACCGTCACAGGTGCGCGGCCGGGCACCGACACCAGACCGACCCCATTGAGCGTCGACCAACGCCGTTCGTCGGCGTCAAGCCAGTTGAGCAGATTGTCGAGTTCGTCGATTGCACCGCCGTTGGAGGTCGCCACCAGAAGCGAGCGGCCATCCTGGACGACGGTCTGCAGGGACCCGAACCGCACCTTGGGATCGAGCGTGAGGGTGGTCGGTTCACCCTCGTCATCAACCACGTCGAGGGTCATCGGGACCGTGTCGGGTGCCTTGATCGCAAGCTGGATCTGCGGGTGGCTCCATCCGTCGGCGTCGATGAGCACGGCGGGGTGCGGCGACGAGACCGCCTCAGCGATCGGAGTCACCTCGATCCCGAAGGGCAGCGCGGACACCCGCTGCAGCCCGGTCAGTATCTTGACCGCGCGGATCAGGTCGGACAGCGGTTCGCGGTCCATGTCGAGGCCGACCTGCACCGTCGGCATCATCGCCTGTGGCAGGGACTGGAAGCCCTTCGGCACCGGCGGGTGTGCGGCCTCGCTGGTGACCACGGTCGAGCCGTCGATGGTCAGCGTGATCGGCTGGAACTCACCGCATCGGCCGGTGTCTCCGGAGATGTTCACCTGCACCGCCAGCGTGGTGCTGCGCTGCAGCAGACGGTCGGGCACCTCAACCCAGCGGTCGATTGTGCCGCTGGGCGCGGCGGGCCAGCGCGCGACGATCTCGCCGCCCACCGACGCCACGACCTGTCCACCGATCGTCGTCGGCAGCGGCGTGTAGGAGCCGATCAGGTGCACCCGGACACCCTTGACCGAGCGGCCCATCCGGGTCTGGTCGAGATTGACACCCACCTGAGGGTTCAGCGCGATGGCGTTGACACCGGGCTGCCCCAGGTCGCGGATGGTGGTCTCGTTCCTTGCCAGTTGGGGCACCGACTTCAGCGGCCCCGCGACGGCCTTGGAGCTCAGGGCGAATCGACCGACCCCGCTGGTGAGCAGGCGGGTCTGGTTGGTCAACTCCGCGGGCGGGCCCGAGATCAACAGCGCGGGCAGGGTTTCGGCACCAATCAGTGAGAGGCCGGCGTCGGGCCCCTCGGACACCACGATGTGGCGCTCCAGCGGCATCGCCTCCTCGCCGGGGACGGGCGCCGGGCTGGCCAGCGATTCGACCACCACCTGCGGGTGCTGCGCCCCGTAGTGCGCCGTGACGGCCGTCGCCAGCTTCAGCACCGCATCCGCCTCGGCCCGTGACGGAGACGCACCGACGTGAATGACCAGCTTGCGCAGGACGGGCGGCAGGAAGTCGGCTATGGTCGTCGGCGACGTCTCCGCACCGGCGAACGTGACGGCTGAATTCGCAAGCCGCAGCGGATTGGACGGATCCAGACAGTAGCCTTCGACCGGCAGGAGGTAGCTGCGCACCAGCAGGCTTGCCGAATTGTCCTTCACTTCAACGCCGGTGAGGGGAATGACCAGCGGGCCGCCCTCGGGCGGGAGTTCGATGCTGGTCAGCAGCCGATTGTCCTGGCTGACCGTCACACTTGCGCTGCCGACATGCACCGGAAGCTGCACGGTGACGTTCAGCGACTCCGGTGTCATCCCTTGGGGCACTGGGATGTTCAGCACGACCGTCCCGTTCTGGCCGTAGAACAGCAGATCTGGATCAGAGCCCAGCTCACGCAACGGCAGTGTCGGCGAGCCGACCAGCAGTGCCTCAGCGGATGCCGACGGCGCCAGCGGCAGCGTCAACAGACCAAGCACTAGCAGAAGTCGGACAAGAATGGAACGGTGGCGAATCATCGCCGACCAGTGTAGTTGAGGTTTAGGTCATCTGACCAAGCTTTAGCACCCCGCCCTGGGATGCAGACAGCAAACTTCTCCGGCCCGCCCCAGGGGCGCGCCCTGCGGACTGCAAGAATAACGGGAGCGTCGACCTATTGGCGCCCTACGCATCTCGGCCCTGGATAGGGCGCTGTCGGCCGATGTCGGGATCACCGGGCAGCAGCGCCGGCAACCTGACAGCGATCGCATATGGTGTGCCGGCAGCTAACCTCTGCGAAGGCGGGGGACGACCGATGCCGACGTCTGTCACGTTCATCACTGCGGTGGAGCCGCAACTGGGAGGTCGTCGCCCAAACACAAAGATGCCCACCGCAATCGATCGCGGTGGGCATCTGCGCCAGAATCCAGCGTGCTGGTTACTTGGCCTTCTCAAGGATCTCGACCAGGCGCCAGCGCTTGGTCGCCGAGAGGGGGCGGGTCTCCATCAACGACACGCGATCACCGATGCCGGCGACCCCGTCCTCGTCGTGGGCCTTGACCTTCTTGGTGGTCCGGATGATCTTGCCGTACAGCGGATGCATCTTGCGGTCTTCGAGCTCGACCACGATGGTCTTCTGCATCTTGTCGCTCACGACGTAGCCGATGGCGGTCTTACGACGGCCACGAGGCTGCTCGGTGCGCGGGGTGTACTTCGGCCCCTTGGTATCTGCCATTACGAATCCTCACCATCGGGTCCGGCGGCCAGACCCAGTTCACGTTCGCGCAGCACCGTGTAGACGCGCGCAATTTCCTGACGCACCGTGCGCAGCCGACGGTTGTTGTCGAGCTGTCCGGTGGCCATCTGGAAGCGCAGGTTGAACAGTTCTTCCTTCGATTCGCGCAGGCGGTCGGTCAGCTCTTCATCGGTGAGCTCGCGCAGTTCGCCAGCGGAGATTCCCACTGCCATCAGAACTGCTCCTCTCGGGTGACGATGCGTGCCTTGATAGGCAACTTGTGGATCGCGCGGGTCAGTGCGGCCCGGGCGATCTCTTCATTGGGGTAGCTCAGCTCGAACAGAACGCGTCCGGGCTTCACATTGGCAACCCACCATTCCGGCGAACCCTTACCGGAACCCATGCGGGTCTCGGCAGGCTTCTTGGTCAGCGGGCGGTCCGGGAAGATGTTGATCCAGACCTTGCCGCCACGCTTGATGTGGCGGTTGATGGCGATACGGGCGGACTCGATCTGCCGGTTCGTGATGTAGGCATGCTCGAGCGCCTGGATGCCGTAGTCACCGAAGCTGACCGTGGTTCCGCCGCTGGCGATTCCACGCTGCTTCGGGTGATGCTGCTTGCGGTGCTTGACCTTACGAGGAATCAGCATTATCAGCTCTCCGTATTCTCAGCTGCGCCAGAGGCAGCCTCAGCCGCCGCGGGCGCCTCTTCGGTGGCGGCGCGGCCTGCGTCGGTGCTCGTCGCCGTGGTGCCCGAGGCACCGCTGCGCCGCGGACGGCTGCCCGACGGACGCTCACGACGCGGACGATCGGATCCGGCCGGCGCGGCGGCGGGCAGCTCGCGCTTGCCGCCGACGACGTCACCCTTGTAGATCCACACCTTCACGCCGATGCGACCGAAGGTGGTCTTGGCCTCGTACAGGCCGTAGTCGATGTCGGCCCGCAGCGTGTGCAGCGGAACGCGACCCTCGCGGTAGAACTCCGAGCGGCTCATCTCAGCACCGCCGAGGCGGCCCGAGCACTGCACCCGGATGCCCTTGACGTTGGGCTGACGCATCGCCGACTGGATCGCCTTGCGCATCGCGCGGCGGAACGCCACACGGTTGCTCAGCTGCTCGGCGACGCCCTGGGCCACCAGCTGCGCCTGGGCCTCGGGGTTCTTCACCTCGAGGATGTTCAGCTGGACCTGCTTGCCGGTCAGCTTCTCCAGGTCGGCGCGGATGCGGTCGGCCTCGGTGCCGCGGCGACCGATCACGATGCCGGGACGCGCGGTGTGGATGTCGACTCGCACGCGGTCACGCGTGCGCTCGATCTCCACGTCGGCGATGCCGGCCCGCTCCAGGCCCGTGGCCAGCAGCTTGCGGATGGCGACGTCTTCCTTGACGTAGTCCGCGTACTGCTTGTCGGCGTACCACCGGGACTTCCAGTCGGTGGTGATACCGAGGCGGAAGCCGTGGGGGTTGATTTTCTGGCCCACTACTCCGAGCCCTCCTTCGCTTCTGCAGAAGCCTTGGTCTTGGTGTCAGCCTTGGCAGGAGCCTTCTTGGCGGTCGCGGCCTTGCTGGCCTGCGCCCGACGCGAACGCGCGCTGCTGGCCGAGGCGCCGGCCTTGCGGTCCGGACGGCTCTCGACGATCACGGTGATGTGGCTCGTGCGCTTGCGGATCCGGTACGCACGCCCCTGGGCACGCGGACGGATGCGCTTGGCGGTCGGGCCCTCGTCGGCGTAGACCGTGGCCACCACGAGGGTGGCCGGATCCAGGCCGTCGTTGTTCTGCGCGTTGGCCGCCGCACTCGCGATGACCTTGGCCACCGGCTCACTGGCCGCCTGCGGCGCCCACCGGAGGATGTCGAGCGCCTCGGCGACCGACTTGCCGCGGACCAGGTCGATGACGCGGCGAGCCTTGCTCGCGGACACGCGCACGAACTTCGCCTTGGCCGTGGCGGACGGGTATTCAGTCGTGGTAGTCATCAGCGGCGCTTACTCTTCCGGTCGTCCTTGATGTGACCCTTGAACGTCCGCGTCGGGGCGAACTCGCCCAGCTTGTGTCCCACCATCGCCTCGGTGACGAACACCGGAACATGCTTGCGACCGTCGTGGACGGCGAAGGTGTGACCGATGAAGTCGGGGATGATGGTCGACCGACGGGACCAGGTCTTGATGACCTGCTTGGTGTTCTTCTCGTTCTGCACGTCGACCTTCTTGAGCAGATGGTCGTCGACGAACGGGCCCTTCTTGAGGCTGCGTGGCATCGTTTATTCCTTCCCGGCCTAGCGCTTCTTGCCGGTGCGCCGGCGGCGGACGATGAGCTTGTCGCTCGGCTTGTTCGGCTTGCGGGTGCGGCCCTCGGGCTTGCCCCACGGGCTGACCGGATGGCGACCGCCGGAGGTCTTACCCTCACCACCGCCGTGCGGGTGGTCGACCGGGTTCATCACGACACCACGAACGGTGGGCCGCTTGCCCTTCCAGCGCATACGGCCGGCCTTGCCCCAGTTGATGTTCGCCTGCTCGGCGTTGCCGACCTCGCCGACAGTGGCGCGGCAGCGGACGTCGACACGGCGGATCTCACCGGACGGCATACGCAGCGAGGCGTAGGTGCCCTCCTTGCCGAGCAGCTGGATGCTGACGCCGGCCGAACGGGCCAGCTTGGCTCCACCGCCGGGGCGCAGTTCCACAGCGTGGATCACGGTGCCCGCGGGGATGTTGCGCAGCGGCAGGTTGTTGCCCGGCTTGATGTCGGCGTTCGGCCCCTGCTCGATCACGTCGCCCTGCTTGAGGCCCTGGGGCGCGATGATGTAGCGCTTCTCGCCGTCCAGGTAGTGCAGCAGCGCGATGTTCGCGGTGCGGTTGGGGTCGTACTCGATGTGCGCGACCTTGGCGTTGACGCCGTCCTTGTCGTGGCGACGGAAGTCGATCACGCGGTAGGCGCGCTTGTGGCCACCACCCTTGTGGCGAGTGGTGATGCGGCCGTGGGCGTTACGTCCACCCTTGCCGTGCAGCGGGCGAACCAGCGACTTCTCCGGATGGTCGCGAGTGATCTCGGCGAAATCGGAGACGCTGGCACCGCGGCGACCGGGGGTCGTCGGCTTGTACTTGCGAATTCCCATGTCAGTTAATCCCTTACCCGGCGATTACGCCGGCGCTCCGAAGAGGTCGATCGGCTTGCTGCCCTCGGCCAGCTTGACGATGGCGCGCTTGGTGGCCTTGCGCTGTCCGTACCCGGTGCGGGTGCGCTTGCGCTTGCCCTGGCGATTGGCGGTGTTCACGGAGTCGACCTTGACGCTGAAGATCTTCTCGATGGCGATCTTGATCTGCGTCTTGTTCGAATCCGGGTGCACCACAAACGTGTACACGTTGTTCTCGATCAATCCGTAGGACTTCTCGGAGATGACCGGAGCCAGGATGATGTCGCGGGGGTCAGTCACGGTTGCCATCAGGCCGAAACCTCCTCGGTGGCTTTGTTGGCGGTGTTGGCCTCGATGTAGGCCGTCAGCGCCTCCACCGAGAACACCACGTCGTCGGCGTTGAGCACGTCGTAGGTGTTCAGCTGGTCGGGCGCGATCACGTGAACGCCCGGCAGGTTGTTCACGCTCTTGGCGCTGACCTCATCGGCGCGGCCGATGACGACGAGCACCTTCTTGCGATCGGTCAGGGACTCCAGGAACGTCCGTGCGCTCTTGGTCGACGGGGTCTGGCCGCTGACCAGTTCCGTGACCGCGTGGATGCGCTCGTTGCGGGCCCGGTCCGAGAGCGCCCCGCGCAGGGCGGCGGCGATCATCTTCTTGGGGGTGCGCTGGCTGTAGTCGCGCGGCTTCGGGCCGTGCACCACGCCACCACCGGTGAACTGCGGAGCGCGGGTCGAACCCTGACGCGCGCGGCCGGTGCCCTTCTGGCGATACGGCTTCTTGCCGCCGCCCCGGACCTCACCGCGGGTCTTGGTCGAGTGCGTGCCCTGGCGGGCGGCCGCGAGCTGAGCCGTCACCACCTGGTGCATCAGCGCGATGTTGGGCTCAACGTCGAACAGTTCGGCCGGAAGCTCGACGGCTCCGTCCTTCTTGCCTGCCGGCGTCAAAACGTCAATTTTTGCCATGACTACTTCTCACCTCGTTTGATCGCGGTGCGAACCATGACGAGTCCGCCGTTGCGGCCGGGGATGGCGCCCTTGATCAACAGCACGCCGTTCTCTGCGTCGACCTTGTGCACCTTCAGGTTCTGCGTGGTGACCTTGTCGCTGCCCATGCGGCCCGACATGCGGGTGCCCTTGAAGACACGACCCGGGGTGGCGCAGCCACCGATCGAGCCGGGCCGGCGGTGCACCGCCTGCGTGCCGTGGCTGGCGCCCTGGCCACGGAAGCCGTGGCGCTTCATGGTGCCTGCGAAGCCCTTGCCCTTGCTGGTGCCGGTCACGTCGACGTACGCGCCGTCGGCGAAGATCTCGGCGGTCAGCTCCTGGCCCACCTCGTACTCAGCGGCGGCGGCCTCGTCGTCAAGACGCAGCTCGGCGAGATGCCGGCGCGGGTTGACTCCCGCCGCGTTGAACTGACCGGTGACCGGCTTGTTCACCTTGCGCGGGCTGATCTCGCCGTAGGCGAGCTGCACTGCGCTGTATCCGTCGCGCTCCGTGGTGCGGATGCGCGTCACAACGTTGGGCCCGGCCTTGACGACCGTCACGGGAACGACCTTGTTGTTCTCATCGAACACCTGCGTCATGCCCAGCTTGGTGCCCAGAATGCCTTTGCGTGCCATGTGTCTCAGGACTCCTACTGGATGTTCACGTCGACGCTGGCCGGCAGATCGATGCGCATGAGAGCGTCAACGGTCTTCGGCGTCGGGTCGAGGATGTCGATCAACCGCTTGTGCGTCCGCATCTCGAAGTGCTCCCGCGAGTCCTTGTACTTATGCGGAGACCGAATGACGCAATACACGTTCTTCTCGGTCGGCAGCGGCACCGGTCCGACCACACTGGCGCCCGTACGGGTGACCGTCTCGACGATCTTGCGCGCCGAGGCGTCAATCGCCTCGTGGTCGTAGGCCTTGAGCCTGATGCGGATCTTCTGTCCCGCCACGCTTCTCCTACCTCACTGTCAGTGACTGGATCCCATGTCGGGACCCAGTCGGGTTCAACCGTCGCACCCAGGCGCAGACTTCGCGCTCGCGTGCCGCCGCTCTTTACCTGTCTCTGGTTCACCGGCCCCCGCGGTCGGGCGTGTCGCCTTACGCTCTCCCGCCCGCGACAATGCATTCACTGATCGCGATCGAGAATGGGGCCGGACGCGTCCGTACGGACGCAGGCCGTATGCCTCGCGTCGGTGGGCCACAGAGGGCACCGATCCGGCTCAAGGCAACCCGAACAGTATGCCCTAGATCCCGGCCTGCTCCAAATCCCTGCCCGATCCCGGATCCGGTCCGATCTTACTGCTCAGTAAGATGCCGTCATGACGAGTCCCACCAGCACCTACCGGATGTGGCAGCGGCTCTCACCCCGGCCGGCGGGCAGGCTCCTGTTCTCCGCCGCGGCCATGGTGCGGGTGCCCTATTTCGCCTCGGTGCTGCCACGCATCGACCGCATGGAACCGGGGTGCGCACAGGTGACGATCCCCAAATGGTTCTTCGTCCACAACCACCTGCGCACCGTGCACGCGATCGCCTCGTGCAACGCCGCCGAGGTTGCGATGGGCATGCTCATGGAGGCCACCGTGCCCACTACACATCGGTGGATCCCGAAGGGGATGACGGTCACCTACCTCGCCAAGGCCACAACGTCGCTGCGGGCGACGGCCCGCCTCGAACCGCCGGACTTCGCGGCGATCACCGAGGGCACCGAGGTCGTGGTGGGTGTCAGCATCACCGACCGGGGCGGTCAGGAGGTCGTGCACGCCGACATCACGACCTGGGTCTCACGCGCCTGACCCCTCGCTGGGTCGCGCTCAGCCGGGCCGCCCCGCCCAGAAGTCGCACTGATGTTCATCGCGGAATGAGGTGAAGGCCTCACTTCCGCCGAGTTTCAGTGACATCCACGCGGGGTCGGTGCCGTACGCGGGCCAGCCTCCGCCCGGCTCGCCGGTCCGCACGAACTCGGTCCAGTACCCGATCATCTCGTCGGACAGGCGCTGCTGGTCGGCGTTGAGGGCGGGGGCGCCGACGACGTCGAACAGGTACCGCAGTTCGAGCGAATGGCTCGCCCCGACCGGAAACGGCACCTCGCGCAGCGGGGGCGGCGTCGGTGCGGTCCGGTCGTTGAACTCGTAGGCGTAGACCGGGGAATGGGGTGCGATCGCGGCGCTCATCCGGTCGGCCGGACACGCGAACACACCGTCGGTGACCGCGGCCGAGTAGGCCAGTTCGACGCTGCCGCCGTACCGCTCGAGCGGATACCGCTGCGCGATGCCCGCCGCGTCGGCGCCGAAGGTCTCCGACAGTTCCTTCGGGTACTCCGCGGCCGTCGGCGCATGGCCCGACCGCAGGAACTTCAGCGCGGCGAACAGGGTGAACTCATCGCGCGTGGTCCCGATCAGGATCGGCACGCGCGGCGATGACGTCGCGTCGAGGGCGGCGGCCGGATCGGTGGGCAGTTCCGGCGTGCCCGTCACGGGTCCGCTCAGGCCGTCGGCCCCGATGGAGAAGAAGGCCGGCGACCCCTCCAGCGCCGTGGCCGGCAGACCGCGCAGGCAGACCGCGGCGGTCGCCGGATCTGGGCAGCCCACCTCGGCCGCATAGCGCAGGCTGACGTCGCGCGCCTCGGACAGTTCGGCCTGGGCCTGACACGGGCCGCTCTGCAGGATCGCGCCCCGGAACAGGCCCGCGGACTCGCGGGCGACCAGGTGGTCGCAGACCGACATCGCGCCCGCCGACTCCCCCGCGATCGTGACCTTGGCCGGATCGCCGCCGAACCGCGAGATGTTGTCGCGCACCCAACGCAGTGCGGCCTGCTGGTCGAGCAGGCCGTAGTTGCCGTGCCCGAGCGAGGGATGCGCGAGGAACCCGAGCGCCCCAAGGCGGTAGTTGAACGTCACGACCACGATGTCGCCCCGCTCGACCAGTCGGCTCGCGTCGTACATGGCGCCGCTGCCGTTCGCGAATCCACCCCCGTGGATCCACACCATGACGGGGCGGTCGGCAGCCCCGGCCGGAGTCCACACGTTCACCGTCAGGCAGTCCTCGGAGTCCCGCCGTCCGCTCCCCGGGTCCAGCGCGGTGTCCTGGATGCAGCGCGGCCCGGGCGTACTGGCGTCGCGGAGGCCAGTCCACGGCTGGGGCGGCTGCGGCGGCGCCCACCGCAGGCCGCCCGTCGGTGGCGCGGCATACGGAATCCCTTGGAAGAGACGGTAATCGGCGGCCACGAGGCCGCGGACGGGCCCGGTCAGGGTGTGCACGACACCCGAGTCGAGACCCGGATCGGGAGCGGCGCGCTGCGCGTCGGTCCGACTGGAGCATCCGGCGCCCGCCGCGACCGCCATGACGATGGCGGCGAGAACGCCCACCACCTGGGCGAATGGTCGCCTGGACACGGCTACCGAGCGTACCGAACCAGAGCACGGCCTCCCGGATTTCTCGAGTGGCCGCGATCACCTACACTTGACACCCGTCAAGTTTCAGCCCGAGTGAGGTCCGAACAATGAGCATCCCGGTCATCAACGACGCCGCCAATGTCCTGGCCGAGCCGAGAGCGTATGCCGAGGAGGCGCGGCTGTACGCCGCACTGGCCCAGCTGCGCAGGGAGACGCCGGTGGCCTACGTCGACGTGCCCGGCTACTACCCCTTCTGGGCGATCACCAAGCACGCCGACGTCATGGCGATCGAGCGCGACAACGAGCTCTGGATCAACGCGCCGCGGCCGATGCTGATCACCAAGGAGAAGGACGACGTCGCCAGGGCCAACCTGGCCGCCGGCGGTGGCATCCGCAGCCTGATCCACATGGACGACCCGCATCACCGCGACGTCCGCAAGATCGGTGCCGACTGGTTCCGCCCGAAGGCGATGCGTGCGCTCAAGGAGCGCGTCGATGAGCTGGCCAAGGTCTACGTGGACAGGCTGGTCGAGAAGGGTCCGGAGTGCGACTTCGTTCAGGAGGTCGCGGTCAACTACCCGCTGTACGTGATCCTGTCGCTGCTGGGCCTGCCGGAGTCGGACTTCGACCGGATGCTCAAGCTGACGCAGGAGATGTTCGGCAACGACGACGAGGATCTGGGCCGAGGCGGGAAGTCCGCGGAGGAGCTCAGCGCGGTCATCCTCGACTTCTTCAACTACTTCACCAAGCTGACCGCCGACCGTCGGGCCAACCCCACCGACGACCTGGCGTCGGCGATCGCCAACGCCAAGCTGAACGGCGAGTACCTCAACGAGATCGACTGTCTGTCGTACTACGTGATCGTCGCCAGCGCCGGCCACGACACCACCAGCGCCGCGATCTCGGGCGGCCTGCTGGCTCTGGCCGAGAACCCGGATCAGCTGGCGCGCCTCAAGGCCGACATGAGCCTGATGCCGCTGGCCACCGAGGAGATCATCCGCTGGTCCGCGCCGGTCAAGGAGTTCATGCGGACCGCCACGGCCGACACCGAGGTGCGCGGCGTGCCGATCAAGGAGGGTGAGTCGGTCCTGCTGTCCTACGTCTCGGCCAACCGCGACGAGGACATCTTCGACAATCCGCACAAGTTCGACGTCGGCCGCGACCCGAACAAGCACCTGTCGTTCGGCTACGGCGTGCACTTCTGCCTGGGCGCCGCCCTGGCCCGGATGGAGATCAACAGCTTCTTCACTGAGCTGATCCCGCGTCTGGACTCGGTCGAGCTGGCCGGGGACCCCCGGTTCATGGCGACCACGTTCGTCGGTGGCCTCAAGTACCTGCCGATCCGCTACTCGGTGCGCTGAACGACGGTGTGACGCGTCCCGCCCCCTGCCCCGCTCCGTAACCCCGATCACATACACTGCGCTTGACACCCGTCAAGCGCAGTGTCTGCGTGGAGAGCGTTGTGTGAGGAGTCCTGTGAGCACACCGACCCGGAACGAGGAATCGCAGGAGGCCGCCAAGGTCCTCGCCGATCCGACGGCCTACGCGGACGACGACCGCCTCCACGGCGCGCTCGCCCATCTGCGGGCGAACGCGCCGGTGGCATGGGTGGACCAGTGGCCGTACCGCCCGTTCTGGGCGATCACCAAGCACGCCGACATCATGGCCATCGAGCGCGCCAACGATGTGTGGCTGTCTGAGCCGCGCCCGCTGCTGGTCACCGCCGACGCCGACGATCTCGCCAAGGCCCAACTCGAGGCCGGCCTGGGCCTGCGCACGCTCATCCACATGGACGATCCGCACCACCGCAAGGTGCGCGCGATCGGCGCCGACTGGTTCCGCCCGAAGGCCATGCGGGATCTGAAGGTCCGCGTCGACGAACTCGCCAAGCGTTACGTCGACCGCATGGGCGACATCGGCCCCGAGTGCGATTTCGTCACCGAGATCGCGGTGAACTTCCCGCTGTATGTGATCCTGTCGCTGCTCGGCCTGCCCGAGGACGACTTCGGCCGCATGCACATGCTGACGCAGGAGATGTTCGGCGGCGATGACGACGAGTACAAGCGCGGCACCACGCCCGAGGAACAGCTCGCGGTGCTGACCGACTTCTTCAACTACTTCTCCGCGCTGACGGCCTCCCGGCGCCAGAACCCGACCGAGGACCTCGCCTCGGCGATCGCCAACGGCCTCATCGACGGCGAACCGATGTCCGACATGGACACGCTGTCCTATTACGTCATCGTCGCCAGCGCCGGACATGACACCACCAAGGATGCGATCTCGGGTGGTCTCCTCGCCCTCATCGAGAACCCGGGCGAACTGGCGCGCCTGCAGAACAACCCGGACCTGATGCCGACGGCGGTGGAGGAGATGATCCGCTGGTCGACCCCGGTCAAGGAGTTCATGCGCACGGCCGCCGAGGACACCGAAGTCCGCGGCGTGCCGATCGCCAAGGGTGAGTCGGTCTACCTCGCCTACGTTTCGGGCAACCGCGACGAGGACGTCTTCGACCGGCCGTTTCAGTTCGATGTCAGCCGAGATCCCAACAAGCACTTGGCATTCGGTTACGGCGTGCACTTCTGCCTCGGGGCCGCACTGGCCCGGATGGAGATGAACAGCCTGTTCACCGAACTGCTGCCGCGCCTGCAGTCGATCGAACTCACGGGTCGCCCGGAACTGTCGGCGACCACGTTCGTCGGGGGCCTCAAGCATCTGCCGATCCGCTACGCGCTGCGATAGCCCGGATCGACCGCGCTGGCCCACGTCGTTGACCACAGGGACCAAAGTCCCCAGATCTCGCAGAATCCTTTCCCTTCGCCAGACCATGACCGACACTGATCTTGACGCCCGTCAAGTTTCCCGCACGGACCGAGGAGTTCGACCTTGAGCACGCCGACGACAGCCCACCAGACCAGTGAGCAGGGACGGGTGTTGGCAGATCCCACCGCCTACGCCGACAACGATCGCCTGCACACCGCGCTGACCTGGCTGCGCGCCAACCAGCCCGTCACCTGGGTCGACGTCGCGCCCTATCGGCCGTTCTGGGGTGTCACCAAGCACGCCGACATCATGGACATCGAGCGGGACAACGACCTGTGGATCAGCGAACCGCGCCCGCTTCTGCTGCCCGCCGAGGCTGAGGATGTGATCAAGCGCGACCAGGAGGCCGGAATCGGTCTGCGCACCCTGATCCATATGGATGACCCGCATCACCGCGACATCCGCAAGATCGGCGCGGACTGGTTCCGCCCCAAGGCCATGCGAGACCTCAAGGTGCGGGTCGACGAATTGGCCAAACGCTATGTCGACCGGATGGCCGAGATCGGACCGGAGTGCGATTTCGTCACCGAGATCGCGATCAACTTTCCGCTGTATGTGATCCTGTCCCTGCTCGGCCTGCCCGAAGAGGACTTCCCGCGGATGCTCAAGCTGACCCAGGAGATGTTCGGCGGCGAGGACGCCGAGCACAAGAGGGGTGAGGGCACCACCGAGGACCTGATGGCCGTGCTGCTGGACTTCTTCAACTACTTCTCGGCACTGACGGCATCGCGTCGGGCCAACCCGACCGACGACCTGGCATCGGCGATCGCCAACGGCCGGATCAACGGTGAGCTGATGTCCGACATGGACACGCTGTCCTATTACGTCATCGTCGCCAGCGCCGGCCACGACACCACCAAGGACGCGATCTCGGGCGGCATGTGCGCACTGATCGAGAACCAGGATCAGTTGGCGCGCCTGAGGGCCGACATGGGCCTGATGCCGACGGCGGTCGAGGAGATGATCCGCTGGTCCACTCCGGTCAAGGAGTTCATGCGCACCGCCACGGCCGACACCGAGGTCCGCGGCGTGCCGATCGCCAAGGGCGAAGCGGTGTACCTGTCGTATGTCTCGGCCAATCGCGACGAGGAGATCTTCGACAATCCGTTCGCGTTCGACGTCGGCCGCGACCCCAACCGGCATCTGTCATTCGGCTACGGTGTGCACTTCTGCCTCGGGGCCGCGCTCGCACGGATGGAGATGAACAGCCTGTTCACCGAACTCGTGCCGCGCCTGGAGTCGATCGAACTGGCCGGCGAGCCCGAGTTCTCCCAGACGATCTTCGTCGGCGGGCTCAAGCACCTGCCGATTCGGTACTCGCTGCGCTGATCTCGGTCACGGCGCCGGTCGCGGGCTTGGCGCCGTAGACGTGCAGGAAGCCCTCGACGGCGACCCGGACGCACTCGTGGTAATCGGCCTCGACCAGCGTGCTGAGCTTGGCCGTGACCAGCGGGCCCAGCAGCAGCGCCATGGCCGTGGTGCGGTCGAAATCGCCGAGTTCGGCCATGGCCTGCGGACTGTCGAACACCGCGTCGAACGGGGCGGCGTACTGCTGGGCGATGCGCTCGCGCAGCGTGCGCACTTCGGGGCTGTCGCCCGCCTCGGGCACCTCGTCGAGATCACGGCCCAGCGCCAACCAGTTCATCGCGGTCAGCAGCGCGGGCGCATCAGCGATGTGCTGGGCCCACGCCTCCATCAACGCCACCAGGCGCTCGCGCAGCGTGCCCTCATCGGGCGGCATCGGCGGGGGCGGAATCAAGCCCTGGAACGCCGCGGCCAGCAGGTCGGTTCCGCTGGGGAAATGCCGGTACAGCGTGGCCCTGGCGACGTTGGCCCCGCGCAGTACGGCGTCGACGGTCACCGCACTGGGCCCGCCTGAGCGCAGCAGCGTGGTCGCGGCCTCGAGGAGACGCGCACGCGAGCGCGCCGGCCGCGGGTCGGTCCGTCCCTGCGCCATGACTCCCCTTCCCTGACCCCATCGGGGGACGACGGCCGCAGACGAGACTGTTAGTCTCGAAAGTATCCGGCATGCCGAGGGAAGGTGCCGTCATGGGAGTGCTCACCTCCACTCAGCCCGATCAGGATACCGAGGCACGGCCCAGCACCATGTCCATGCGGGCCAGGGTGTGGACGGTGTTCCTGGCCTGCTGCGCGCTGTCGCTGGTGATGTCGTCCATGGTGGCGCTCAACACGGCCCTTCCCGACATCGCCCTCGAGACGGCCGCCAGCCAGACTCAGCTCACCTGGATCGTCGACAGCTACACGCTGGTGCTGGCCTGTCTGCTGCTGCCGGCGGGCGCCCTCGGCGACCGCTTCGGCCGCCGAGGCGCGCTGATCGCCGGCCTGGTGCTGTTCGCGCTGGCGTCGGTGGCCCCGCTGCTGTGGACCACGGCCAACGCGCTGATCCTGGCACGCGCCGCCGCCGGCGTCGGCGCGGCCCTGATCATGCCGGCCACCCTGTCGCTGATCACCACCTCGCATCCCGCAGACCAGCGCACCAAAGCGGTCTCGATCTGGGCGGGCGTCTCCGGCGTGGGCGGTCTCATCGGCATGCTCGGCTCGGGCCTGCTGCTGCGCTACTGGGAGTGGCCGGCGATCTTCTGGACGTTCGCGATCTGCGCGGCCGCCCTCGCGGTGCTCACCGCCACCATGCCGACCTCTCGCGACGAGGATCCGAAACCGCTGGACTGGATCGGTGCGCTGCTGATCGGTGCGGCGGTGGCGACCTTCGTGTTCGGCATCCTCGAGGCGCCGATCCGCGGTTGGGACCATCCGCTGGTCTACGGCTGCCTGGCCGGCGGCGCGCTGCTGGCCGGCGCCTTCGCCGCCGTCGAACGGCACCGGCGCCATCCCCTGCTCGATGTCCGACTGTTCGCCGACGAGGCCTTCGCGACCGGGGCGGCGTCGGTCACTGTGCTGTTCCTCGCGTTGTTCGGGTTCTTCTTCGTGATAGTCCAGCAGATGCAGATGGTGATGGGCTACAGCGCGCTGGGGACGGCGGTCGCCATCTCGCCACTGGGCGTGCCCATGCTGGCCCTGTCGGGGCTCTCGCACCGAATCCTGCCCCGGCTGGGGCTGCGGCTTGCGGTGTTCATCGGCCTGATGCTCGTCGCGGCCGGCTACCTGTGCATGCGGATTCTCGAAACCGACTCGCCCTACTGGCATCTGGCGGTGCCGCTGCTGATCATCAGCTGCGGCATCGGACTGTGCGTGGCTCCCACCACCTCGGCCATCATGACTTCGGTGCCCGATGCGAAGCAGGGCGTCGCCTCGGCGGTCAACGATGCGACCCGCGAGATCGGGGCGGCCCTCGGCATCGCGCTGGCCGGTTCGATGCTCGCCTCGCAGTACACCAGATCCATTGCATCGCAGTTGAACACATTCCCCGTACCGATCCAGGAGGCGGCAGGACGGTCACTGGGCGAAGCGATGGGCGCCGCGGAGCGACTCGGCCCGCAGGGTCAGGTGCTGCTCGATCTGAGCCGGGCCGCGTTCGTCGACGGCGTCCACGCGTCACTGACCTCGCTGGCCGTCCTGATCGCGGTGGCGGCGGTGCTCATCGGACTGTGGGCACCGGGACGCGACGGCCGCCAACTCGCCCTGCTGCGCAGGCTCACCCGCCGGGACTGACGAACTCCGCGGCCCGGTGGGCCAGCATCACGGTGGTGGCGTGCGGTCCCCGACTGAGCGCCGACGGCAGGACCGAACCGTCGATCACCCACAACGCCTCGACACCACGCACCCGACACTGCTCGTCCAGCACGGCGCGCGGGTCGTCAGCGCGCCCCATCGGCGCGCTGCCTCCCAGGTGCTGCGAGGTGGACCAGGAGTGCTCACCGACTTCGGCTGCCGTGCCGATGATGTCGCGGACCACATCGGTGCCGTACTCCAGGCGCGCGACGTCGTCGGCGACCCGGTCGTAGTGGTGCTCGATGTCCGGCGGTGTCCTCGGATCTGCGGACACCAGGGCCACGCTGGTGTACGACTGGGGCTTCATCAGCGCCACGCCCAGGTGCGGCCAGTCCGGGTGGTCAGCACCGCCTCCGCCCACCATCGCCACGAAACCACCTGTGTAGGGCCTGATCTCGAGGTCGTCGGCGACACTTAGGACAACCTCCAGCACCGGCCGGTCGGGTATCACCGACCAGTTCGTGGGCAGCACCCACTCCGGGTGGTCGACACAGTGCGTACCGACCGGAAGCGGTTGCACCACGGGCACGCCCGCACCGCGCAGCACCGACTCCGGTCCGATCCCCGAGAGCATCAGCAGATGCGCGGTGCCGATGGCACCACTGCTCAGCACAATCCGGTCAGCCGTCAGGGTGGTCACGCCGTCGGGGCCGTCTGGGCCGTGGGACCGGGTCACGTCCACGCCGACAGCGCGACCTCGGTGGAACCGGATCCGCAGCACACGGGCCCGGGTCAGCACCGTGAGGTTCGGCCGACTCATGGCGGGCACCAGGAAAGCCGCGCCCGGCCCCACCCGCCTGCCCTTGACGATGTTCAGGGGTACCCGCCCCACCCCGGAGGGCAGCCCTCCGCTCTCGACGCCGTTGAGGTCCGGCAGCCACGCCACCCCCGCACGCTCACATGCCTCGAGGAAAAGCGCTGTGGCCCCGACATATTCGGAGGTCCGCTGGACATGAATGGGTCCGCTGTCGCCGTGCAGCGGCCCGTCGAAGTCCAGATCGGTCTCCACGGCCCGGTAATGCGCGAGCACCGTGGGCCAGTCCCACCCGGGCAGGCCCCACTCGGCGATGTCGGCGGGCACCGCACGACAGAAGTATCCACCGTTGATCGCGCCCGACCCACCGACGGTGCTCCCCCGCACGAGGTGGGCGGTCCGGGGCGGATCGTGCGTCAGGGCTGAGGCGTAGCGGGTCACCAGTTCGCTGTCGGAGCCGATGGGCAGCAGCGTGCCGCTGTCGGTGAGCGCCTGCACCCCAGGCTCGCCAGGCCCGGGTCCGGTCTCCACCACGGTGACGGCACACTGCGGATCCGACGAAAGACGCTCGGCGAGCACCGATCCCGCGCTTCCCGCACCGACGATCAGGACATCGCTGTGTGCGGCGGCTGTGGCATTCACGCCTTGATCTGCGGCATGAGTGGCGTCAGGGTCCGTTCCTGGACCGCACCGCACCACAGGCCCGCGCCATAGGCCAGGTCGTCGAGTCGCTTCATCAGCACATACGACACCAGGCCCAACGGCCTGCTGTCCTCACCGACGTGCCGGCGTCGGTTCAGCCAGTCGACGGCGCCGTCGATGATCGCGGCCGCCAGCACGGCCCGACGGCACCGTTGTGAGACCACCGCCAGGACCAGGGACACCGGCCAGTAATGCCTGCAGACCGCCGCGGCCAACTGCATGGCGGCCGCCCCCAGGCCGCGGGCCGCCACGTAGGCCACGTCGCGGGGGTTGGCCTCGGGCCCGCGCAGGCTGCGGGAGATGCGGCGACCCGAGATCGCGGCGGCGCCCAGCGAAGCCAGTACACCCACCCGTGATCCCATTCCCAGCAGCACCCAGGCCAACAGCATCCATCCCGAGATCACCATCGGAGCGGTCTTGTCCGGGTGCCTGGTGGACAGCGGGGCCGCCGAGCCTCCATAGAATGCTTTGCGCACCAACCAGTCCCGCACGTCAGTGCGATGGTCATGGGCGACCTGCGCCACCGGCTCGTAGCGCAGCCTCGCCCCCGATTCGACCAGCCGCCAGCACAGGTCGACGTCCTCGCCGGACAGCAGGGCCTCATCGAAGCCGCCGATGTCGAGCACCGTCGCGCGCCGGCAGATGATCGCGGCACTCGGGACATAGGAAACCGTCCCGTACGGCAGCACCGGAGCCTCCCGGTGTCCGAGGTCCAGCGAGGACCGGACCGCCTCGTAGCGGGCCACCAGGTTCTCCTCGACGTTCAGGCCCACGATGCGCGGCGCCACCAGCGCCACGCTGGGGTCGCAGAAGTGGCCGAGCAGCGCTTCGAGCCATCCGCGGCGCGGCACCACATCGGAGTCCAGGAAGGCCACGAAGTCCGTGGAGCAGGCCAGCAGACCCGTGTTGCGGGCCGCCGCGGGTCCCCGGCTCACGGGGTGCCGAAGGATTGAGACGTCGCAGTGCGCACCCGCGATGTCGGCCGCGCTGACCGGTGTCGCCGAACCGTCGTCGACGACCACGACCCGCAGCCCGCGGAGCGCGCCGAGCAACCGGGTGAGCCCGGTTATGTTGTCCCGCACCGGGATGACCACGGTGACGTCACGGTGCGAGGGCCCGGTGGCCGGGCGGGGATGGGCCACCGTCGCGTCCAGCAGGGTCCGGGCCAACTGGGCGCTGACGGCGTCGCGCACCTCGAGTCGGCCACCTTCGAGCATGTCCTGCGCCGCGGGGGCCAGCCTCAGCAGTCGGGTCGGCGTACCGCCGAGCAGGGCCGCCCCCTGCCCGAGCACCCGCACCCGCCGGTCGACCTGCACCGCGAAGCCGTCGGGCAGCCGGGGCGGGGTCACACCAGCATCCCGTCGTCCCGTGGGGTCCATCGGCGCAGCCGCTGCGCACAGTCGGCGACCATCTCGGCGAACAGTCGCCGTCCCTCCTCCGCGGTTGCTGTGGTCGGGTCCCCCAAGATTCCCACCTCACTCACTGCGGCGACTCCCCCTCGGCGCATGCTGGGCATCAGGTCTACCAGCGGGGCGCAGTTGCCCGGGCGGGAATGCTCGAATCTCACCTCGGATGGCGAAATATGTAGCAATACAGACGTTTCTGCGTGCCCGGCGTGCGCGTCGCCGCCGCGGACCGTACACGACGACCAGGCGGCGTCGCGGCCCTCTGACCTGAGCAGACGCACCGCCTCCCGCAGCGCCTCGACGTTGCCACCGTGCCCGTTGACGAACACCAGCCGCGCGGCCCAGTGGGTGGCCGACCGGCCGAACTCGACCAGGAGGTGCCGCAGGGCCTCGGTGCCGATCGAGACCGTGCCGGGGAACCCCTCATGTTCGCCACTGGCGCCGTAGGGGACGGCCGGCGCCACGAGGTACCGGGGGCCCGTCTCGGCCCCGTCTCGACCGTCCTGGGCCGTCCCCTCCGACACCACCCGGGTGGCCGCGGTCGCCACGGCCGTCGCGATGCGGGTGTCGGTGTCCAGCGGCAGGTGCGGCCCGTGCTGCTCGGTCGAGCCCACCGGGATCACCACCACTGGTGAGGCAGTGACGAGGTCCCTCGACGTCGAGGGCCCCAGCTCCGAAGGCGAGACCACTCGCCGATGGTAGGCCGAATTCATCTGCCGTGCCCCAATTGTTCGCCGTCGCGAACGATCAGCCCACAATCCGCAGGAAGACCCGCCCGGGCGGCGGTCACCTCCGCCACGTCCGCCACGTCAGTAACAGGCAGGCGTCAGGAGCGGGGAACTCCCAGTGCCCGGGTGAACCCCTCCGGGATCAGGATGTCGTCGGGGGTCAGGTCGTGGATCGACGACTTGCCCAGGCCCATGAGCGCCGAGTCGATGCCGCCTCGCATGATGTCGAGCACATTCTCGACACCGGCCTGCCCTTCGGCGGCCAGGCCCCACAGGTAGGCACGGCCGATCATGACCGCGCGCGCTCCGAGCGCCACGGCCTTGACCACGTCACTGCCCCGTCGGATACCGCCGTCGAGCAGAACCTCGACCTCGTCGCCGACGGCCTCGGCCACGGCGGGCAGGCAGCGAATGGCCGCCGGCGTCCCGTCGAGGTTGTTACCGCCGTGGTTGGACACCGAGATCGCCGAAACACCGGCATCGACAGCACGTTTGGCGTCATCGACACGCACGATGCCCTTGAGCATGAACGGTCCACCCCACTGCTCGCGAAGCCAGGCGATGTCGTCCCAGGTCGGCGGCGGGGTCCCCATCCACTCGCCGTACGCCTGGAAGAACGGCGGTCCGGGTTCGCCCTTGGCGGCCTGGTTCGGCACCCGCAGGTTGGGCGGGGCCAGATGTTTGCCGAACGCCCACAGCCAGCGCGGCTTGGTGATGGCCTCCGGCGACATCTTGATCATGGTCTTGAGGTTCATGGCCTCGGGGATCTTGGGGCTGCCCCAGTCACGCCCGTGCGAGAAGCTCCAGTCGGTGGTGACGATCAGCCCGACGGCCCCGGCGTCCTTGGCGCGCTGCGCCCGGGCCAGGATGGCATCACGGCTGCCGAGCCAGTAGATCTGGAAGAAGATCTTGCCGTTGACCGCGACGACGTCCTCGATCGGCTTGCTGGCGAACGACGACAGTCCCATCGCCGTACCACGCGCGGCCGCTGCCCGAGCGACAGCGACCTCCCCCTCCGGGTCGACGGCCTGCACGCCCGTCGGAGAGATGATGACGGGCAGCGAGATATCCTGCCCCATCACAGTTGTCGCCATATCGCGCTTCTCGGACGCGCCCACCACATGTGGGGCGAAGCCGAGCTCGCCGAAGGACTCGACGTTGTCGGTGACCGTCAGACCCTTCTCGCTCGCGGAGATCAGCGACGAGTAGACGGACTTGGGCAGCCGTTTCTTCGCCCGTTGCTGGGCGATGGCGACGGTCTCGAACCAGGTATCGCGTGCCATGAGATCAGAGGGGACTTTCGTTGCAGAATTTCTTGGGCGGGACAGTGAGCAGCGTCAGCGGGATGGGCCCCGCAGGCGTCTTCCGGTTCCCGGTGCGGGAATGGTCGACGCTGGATTTGGGCACGGTGCGGTCGGCCGAGAGCGCCGATTCGCCGTAACCCTGGACGCACTCCGGATCGGGGCCGTCCATCGGCAGGCCCGTGAAGAACTTTGCGGCCATGCAGCCACCGCGGCAGGCGTCGAAGTGGCCGCAGCTTGAGCACGCCCCGGCCGACTGCGGCTCACGCAGTTCGCGGAACAGCGGCGCGTGCTTCCAGACGGTGTCAAAACCGCCGTCGGACACCACGTTTCCGGCCAGGAAGCGGTCGTGGATGGCGAACGGGCAGGCGTAGACGTCACCGACCGGGTCGATCAGGCACACCACCCGGCCCGCACCGCACAGGTTCAGGCCCGCCAGGGCCCCGGGCTCACCGAGGCCGGACAGGTGGAAGAACGAGTCACCGGTCAGGACGCGCTCCCCGTGCGCGACCAGCCAGTCGTAGAGCTGGACCTGCTGCGCGGGGGTGGGGTGCAGTTCGTCCCAGACGTCGGCGCCGCGACCGGAGGGGCGCAGGCGCGTGATGCGCAGGGTGGCGCCGTACCGGTCGGCCAGGGCCTTGAACTCGTCGAGCTGGTCGATGTTGTGCCGGGTGACCACCACCGAGATCTTGGCATCGGAAAACCCTGCGGCGGCGAGGTTCTCGAGGGCACGGATGGCCATCGCGAACGACCCCGGGCCGCGCACCGCGTCGTTGACCTCGGCGGTGGCGCCGTCGAGGGAGATCTGGACGTCGACATAGTCGCTGGCCGCGAGCTTGGCCGCGACCTCGGGCGTGATGCGCACGCCGTTGGTGGAGAACTTGACGCCGACGTGGTGCTCGGTGGCGTAGTCGACGAGTTCCCAGAAGTCCGAGCGGACCGTGGGCTCACCGCCACCGATGTTGACGTAGAACACCTGCATGCGTTCGAGCTCGTCGATGATGTCCTTGCACTGCTGCGTGGACAGCTCGCGGGGATCCCGCTTGCCCGACGAGGACAGGCAGTGCACACAGGCGAGGTTGCAGGCGTAGGTCAGCTCCCACGTCAAGCAGATCGGTGCATCCAGACCGCGTTCGAACTGGTCGACGAGTCTGGGCACGGGCGCGACTGACGTCACCGGTCCTCCGAAGTCTTGGGTTGGGGTTCAAGCATTTTCGATTCGGCCAGTACCGCAAGGGCGTGCAGGTACGGCTGTTGGGCCGAATCGTCGATACCGACGGCGCGGCACGCGCTGCGCACGTCGGGATGGGCGTCCAGGGACTGGACCAGTTCAAGCACCGTCCGGTTCTTCAGAAAGGACAGCTTGCGGGTGCCGAAGTGGTAGAGCAGCGCACCGAAGGGTTCCGGGCGCACCGCGACCTGGGGGTGAAGCCGCCAGCCGCGATCGACATCGAACCGGCTGGAGCGGTCGATGCCGTCAGCGATCGCGGCCGGCGAGTTCGTCATGTCAGTAGACGCCGCACATGCCGTCGATGGAGACCTCTTCGACCAGGCTCTCCGTGACGAGGGCCTCGCCGGCAGCGACCTGCTGATCCTGTTCCATGGTGTTCACCTTTCGTTGTGTGAGACTCGACACCTCGGGTCTGTGCGGAACACAATATGGCATCGGGTGCCTAAACGCTAGAGATCGGCCGAAAGGAGGTGGACATGCACGACGATCAACCCGGCGCTCCCCGCGTCGGGCGCCGGCGTTCCACCACGCGCGACCACATCGCGGAGGTCGCGATCGAGCTGTTCAGCGCCCGCGGCTTCGACGCCGTCAGCGTCGACGACGTCGCGGCCGCGGCGGGCATCGCCCGCCGCACCCTGTTCCGGTACTACGCGTCCAAGAGCGCGATCCTGTGGGGGGATTTCGACACCCATCTGCGGCATTTCCGCGATCTGCTCGCCGACGTCGACACCTCAGCACCCCTGGGGCCTGCGCTGCGCGCAGCACTGCTGGCGTTCAACACCTTCGACGCCGCCGAGCAGCTGCACCACCGAGAGCGCATGCGCGTGATTCTGGAAACCGATGAGCTGCAGGCCTATTCGATGACCATGTATGCGGGCTGGCGGGAGGTCATCGCCGACTTCGTGGCGGCGCGCAGCGGCGCCAAGACCACTGACCTGTTCCCCCAGACTATCGCCTGGACCATGCTCGGGGTCGCGCTGTCGGCCTACGGGCAGTGGCTGGCCGACGAGTCGGTCTCCCTGCTCGACGCGCTCGGTGCGGCCTTCGACGTGGTGGCTGCGGGGATCTAGAAGGGCCCCCTCCCCCACTTCCCGGG
>NZ_LZHW01000023.1 GCF_001667265.1 Mycobacterium sp. ACS4331
GGGCTCCGGCGTCGCAGCCGGGGCGGGACGATTGGTCGGACTCGGCGCGGGAGTGCGCGGCGGCGCCGGCGCGGGACTCGGCTTCGGGGTCGGCGGGGCGGGCGGCTGGCACACTGGCAGCAGCGAGGTCTCAGCCAATTGGCGCAACTGGGCGATCGCGTCGTCCAGCGAGCCGCCGGGCAGTCCGGCAGCGACCTGGGCGCGTTCGGAGGGGCGCAGATCCTGCAGCTGCATCAGGCGGCAGTTGTACTGGTGCTGACCGAAGCTGATCTGCGACAGCTCATTGCGGTCATTGAGGCAGCCCAGCAGGAACGGTTCCGACATCGAGATGCCCAGCAGTGAGCCCTGGATGCCTCGCATGATCGACACCGTGCCGTCGTGCTCGGTGACGAAGTAGTTGTTGCGGATGATCTGGCGGCCGACCGCCAATCCGGCCAGCACCAGCATCGCTATGAGGGCCGCGGCGATGATCATCCGGCGCCGGCTCCGGGGCCGCTTGAGCGGCGGGTCAGGCTGCGGCACAACGCGTTTGGCGGCAGGCTTGCGCGGGTTGATCGCTGAGGCGCGGCCCGCGGCGGTGTTGGGCGGGGCGGATGAGCTGCCGTCGTCCCCCGACACCGCGCCGGCCAGGATCGGCTGGGTCTGGCCGTGGTCGTAGTCCACCACGTCGGCGACGACGACGGTCACGTTGTCCGGGCCGCCGCCGCGCAGCGCGAGCTCGATGAGCCGGTCGGCGCTCTCGACCACGTCGGGCAGCTGCAGCGCCTCGAGGATCGTGTCGTGGCTGACCGGATCCGACAGCCCGTCGGAGCACAGCAGGTAGCGGTCCCCGGCGCGGGCCTCGCGCATGATCAGCGTGGGCTCGACCTCGTGGCCGGTGAGCGCGCGCATGATGAGCGAGCGCTGCGGGTGGCTGTGGGCCTCCTCGGCCGTGATGCGCCCCTCGTCGACCAGCGTCTGAACGAACGTGTCGTCCTTGGTGATCTGGGTCAGTTCGCCGTCGCGCAGCAGGTAGCCGCGCGAGTCGCCGATGTGCACCAAGCCCAGACGATGGCCGTCGAACAGGATGGCGGTGAGCGTGGTGCCCATGCCCTCGAGTTCGGGTTCGGCCTCGACGTGTGCGGCGATGGCCGAGTTGCCCTGGTGCACCGCGTCGTTGAGCCGGCTGAGGAGATCCCCGCCGGGCTCGTCGTCGTCGAGGTGGGCCAGCGCGGCGATCACCAGCTGGGAGGCCACCTCCCCGGCCGCGTGTCCGCCCATGCCGTCGGCGAGCGCCAGCAGCCGGGCCCCGGCGTACACCGAGTCCTCGTTGTTGGCGCGGACCAGGCCGCGGTCACTGCGCGCTGCATAGCGCAAACCGAGGGTCACGGGCGCAGCTCAATCGCCGTCTTGCCGATTCGCACCGGCGTGCCTATGGGAACGCGTACCGCCGTCGTCACCTTCGCCCTGTCGAGGTATGTGCCGTTGGTCGATCCTAGATCCTCCACATACCATTCCGAGCCCCGTGGGGACAGCCGGGCATGGCGGGTGGAGGCGTAGTCGTCGGTCAACACCAGAGTGGAATCGTCTGCTCGCCCGATCAGCACCGGTTGGTTGCCCAGTGTGATCTTCGTGCCGGCCAGCGCACCGGCCGTGACGACAAGCTGTCGCGGCGTCCCCCGGTGCTGGCGCGCCGGCAGCAGGTTGCCGCGCAGCGCCAGGCCACGCCGCACCATGACCGCACCGGTCGGTGCGTAGATGTCCGTGCGCAGGATGCGCAGCACCGACCAGATGAAGAGCCACAGCAGAAGCAGGAAACCGGCGCGCGTCAGCTGCAGAACTAGTCCCTGCATCTGGCGTCCTTCCCGAAATCGCGCGGCAACGTCACGATACTGGGCAGGTCACCTGGGCGGGTGCGAAGCCGCCGCGCGTCGCCCGTGTCTGGTGTGGGACCGGTCGGCGTCAGTGGACGCGGACGACGATCTCGGAGTGGCCGAGCCGGATGACGTCGCCGTCGGCCAGCTGCCATTCCTGCACCGGCGCGTTGTTCACCGTCGTGCCGTTGGTCGAGTTCAGGTCGGACAGCAGCGCGACCTGCCCGTCCCACCGGATCTCGAGGTGACGACGCGAGACGCCGGTGTCGGGGAGGCGGAACTGCGCGTCCTGGCCGCGGCCGACGACGTTGGCGCCCTCGCGCAGCTGGTAGGTGCGGCCGCTGCCGTCGTCGAGCTGCAGCGTCACCGTCGCGCCGCCGGGGGCACCGTAGCCGCCCTGAGCCGGGGGCTGGCCGTAGCCGTAGCCGCCCTGGGCCGGCTGCTGGCCGTAACCCTGGTCGTATCCGCCCTGGTCGCCGTAGCCGCCGGGGGCGTCGTAGCCGCGACCGTAGTCGGGTTGGCCGTAGTCGGGCTGGCCGTAGTCACCCTGGGGCTGCGCGTAGTCCTGGCGACCGTAGCCCTGCTGCTGGCCGTAACCCTGGTCGTATCCGCCCTGGTCGCCGTAGCCGCCGCGCGGGTCGGGACGGCCGTAGTCCGGACCCGGCTGACGAGGGGGCTCGGGACGGCCCTCGGGGCCGCGGCCGTAGTCGTAGTCACCGCGCGGGGGCTCGCCGTAGCCGCCGCCCTGCGGGTATCCGCCCTGCGGGCCGGGGCCGGGGCCATATCCGCCCTGACGGTAGCCCTGGTCGTAGCCGCCCTGGTCGCCGTAGCCGGCGGGGGCGTCGTAGCCACCCGAGGGCGGGCCGCCGTAGCCGCCGGCGGGCGGCCGCTGCTCATAGTTGGGGGCGTAGCCACCCTGATCGGGATAGCCGCCCTGGCGCGGGGGCTCGCCGTAACCACCCTGCGGGGGCTGGCCGTAGCCGCCCTGCTCCGGGCCGGGGGCGTACCCGCCGCGCGGGTCCTGGCCCTGCGGATCGTCCGGCCGGCCGTACCGCTCGTCGTAGTACTCGTCACCGGGGCGTCCCTGTCCCTGGCTGCCGCGGTAGCTCGGATTGTCGCTCATCGGTGGTACTCCTGGTTCTGCGTTCGACGCACGGTCTGATTGTGGCGCGGCCGGTGGTGCTGCGCTCGGGGTGGGCTCGGATGCGGGGGCTGGCCCGACAACGGCGTCAGGGTTGACGACACCTTTTGCCCGGACCTGGCCGGTGTGCAGATTCGGCGATGCTTCGAATCGGACAACCACATCACCATACGTTTGCCACCCCTGTTCACCGATGTATCCCCCAAGGTGTCGGGCAAAAGTATCCGACGTGAGATCTGGATCGGCGAGCACCTTCTTGTGGTCGGCGGGGCTGAGCCGGATGACGTACTCATTGGGCGCCAAGAGCACCCCGCCCTGGAGTGAGCGGACGCCGTCGGCGGCCTCGCGGCGCAACATGCCTTCGACTTCCTGGGGGACGATCGACCCGCCGAACACCCGAGCGAATGCGTCGCCGACGGTGGACTCGAGCTTGCGGTCAAACCGCTGCACCAGTCCCATTCTCACCGCCTGCCTCAGGTGTCGTTTGTGCCGACCAGGTCAGTGCCGCGGTCGGCCGCGTGTCGCGCCACTGTGATATTTCCCGTCCATGGTATCGGCCATCTGTGTCTCATAGTCACCATAAGAACTCTGAGAATCGTGTCCGTGCAGGTCAGCGGCCTGCAGATGCGCCTGACCACGCGATTCGGGAATGGGCCGCCGACCGTGATACGGTGTCGCAGTTCGTTTGGGCGAGTGGCGGAATGGCAGACGCGCTGGCTTCAGGTGCCAGTGTCCTTCGGGACGTGGGGGTTCAAGTCCCCCTTCGCCCACATTGAGCGGTTCTCTTGAACTGCAACGCAAGAGGTCACGAACCAGAAATGGTTCGTGACCTTTGTGTTTGTGGGAGTGTTCAGGGACCTGCTCCGGGCCGGTTGGCGGCTCGGGGAGTTGAGCCGCCAAACCCCTGCAAGGTCTCTGCTGATCGCCACCGCCGGTCCCCGGGCGCGTCGGGCGTCAGCTGATCACTTCTGCGGCGGGGCGAGCAGGGCGCCGGCGTCTTTGATCAACAGCAGCAGGTGCAGCGGGTCGGTCGGCGAGGGCTCGAAATCGAAGTGCGCGTAGAACGCTCGGGCCTGCTCATGCAGCGCGTGCACCAGCAGCGCCCGCACACCGATGATCTCTGCAGCGGCCACCGCGCGGATGATCGCGTCCCGCAACAACGCAGCGCCCAAGCCCTTGCGTCGCTCGTTGCGGTCGATCGCCTGCCGCGACAACAGGATCACCGGCACCGGATCGGGCATGGTGCGCCGCATCCGCCCGGGTGTGTCGGCGCGCTCCACCGCCGTCGAGGCCAACGCGTAGAACCCGACGACACGTCCGTCCCGGCACGTCACGAAGCACCGGGAGGCACCCTCGACGTGTCTGGCGAGGGCGCGTCCCCGCAGGTACTTGCCCAGGCTGGGTTCGCCGCTGTCGAAGTCGGCGACCACATCGTGCTCGCTGATCGGCCGGGGTGCGCTGTAGCCACTCACTCGTCGAAGATCGAGGGCTCCGCGAACAACCTCTCCAGCCGCGGCTTGTGCGACACCGGCCGGTCCAGCACCGATACGAATTCCGACCAGGCCGGGCCGTCGAGCATGAACAGCCGGCGGTCGGCGAGCACGTCGCGGGCATGAGCCAGCGTCGCGGTCACCGTGAAGTTGGTCCGATCGGTCCCCTCCACTTCGGCGGCCCGACGAATCAGCGCGTCCTGCTCTGCGGTCAGGCGCACGGCGAACCGCTCCGTCTTCGTAGCCATGCCATCCACTGTGTGCCTGTTGGGCACACAATGCAACGGGATTGATCAAGTCGCTGAACACCGGCGATGCGCGGGCTTAACCCTCTGGCCTGCTGTCGAGATCTCCACACACAGAGCACGAGGGCACGATCTCCTCAGAGGTCGTACTCTTTGGGTTCTGCAGCGGGCAGTGTCTGCAGTGGGCACCTCGATCGGGTGAAACCTCAATCACAGAGCAGGTGCCGACGGCAGTGAGTAACGTCGTGACTGAGGTTGAGTTCGCAGCTTCGTCATCAACGAAAGCCCGCGGGGGGCCGCCAGTGATGTTGCATCGCCGGATGAAGTCGTCCCCCGCTGATCTGATGAGGACAGGTGTGAGCATCCACCCTGACGTCGAGAACGCCGCACAGACCCGGCCGATCGATCAGCTGGCCGAGGACGTGGCCGTGACGCTGAGCGGCTCGCTGAACCTGCGTCGCACCGCGCTGCAACTGGTCGATCTCATTCAACCCACGCTCGCCGACTGGGCGATGGTCGTGATCCCGGACGGCCGCACGGGGGTGCTGACGCTGCTGGGTGACGCCGCGCCGGGCGGCATCGGCATCGCCCGCTCCGAGTTGGCCGGACTACCGCTGGAGCGCGTGCTGCGCACCGGTCACCCCGAACGCATCCAGGGCTGTGACCTGTCGGGGCTGGTGCCCGTCGATCCGTTCGTGGAGTCGGCCCATGCGCTGGCACCCGCCGAGGTGCTGGGGGTCGGGCTCACCGCTCGCGGCGCCACGTTCGGCGCGCTGGTGCTGGTGCGTCGGGCCGACGCCGGGTTCAGCGCCGACGAGATCGCCTTCGCCCAGCACATCACCGCCCGGGCCGCGCTCGCCCTGGACTCCGCCCGGCTGTATCAGGAACGGACCCACGTCGCCGCCGTGCTGCAGCAGAGCCTGCGGCCACCGTCCCTGCCCAGCATCCCCGGCCTGCGGTTGGCGGCGTGCTACCGGCCCGCGGCAGAGCACCTCGACATCGGCGGTGACTTCTACGACGTCGTCGGGGGCGACGGCGACTGGCTGATCGCGCTCGGCGATGTGTGCGGCAAGGGTGTCGAGGCCGCCGCGCTGACCGGTCAGGCCCGCCAAAGCATCCGCACCGCAGCCCATTTCGATAGGGATCCGGCCGCGATCCTGGGCGTGACCAACACGGTGCTCTACAACCCGTCGTCGACCCAGTTCGTGACGGTGCTGTGTGCGCGGCTGTGGCCGCGACCCGACGGAACGGGCGCCGACGTGGATCTGGCCACCGCGGGGCATCCCCCACCGTTGGTGCTGCGCGCCGACGGGCGGGTCGAGCAGATCGCGGCGTACGGCACGGCGGCCGCCCTGGTCGCTGAAGTCCAGTACGGCGCAACATCTTTCCACCTCGAACCCGGGGACACCATGCTCATGTTCACCGACGGGGTCGACGAGGCCTGGGGCCACGCGGGCCAGTACGGGCTGGAGAGGCTGCGCGCCATGCTGCCCGCGTATGCCGGCGCGTCTCCCGAGGTCGTCTGCGAGGCCGTGGAGCAGGACGTCATGGAGTATCTCGACGGCCACGCCCACGACGACATCGCTCTGCTGGCCGTGACATGCGGCGGCTAGGGTCCGCGCCGGAGGAACTCGACGACTACGAGGCCGCCGTGGCAGCCTCCGACAGGCCCAGAGTCGTTGCGCTGGTTGACCGGATGCTCGATGAGGGCATGGCGCCGGTGGCGGTACTGACCGATGTGGTGGCCGCCTCGCAACGGGTCATCGGCCAGCGGTGGGAGCGCGGCGAATGGTCGGTCGCGCAGGAGCATGCGGCCACCGCGATGGCGATGGCCGCCACCGAGGTCGTTGCGCGGCGGGTCGCGGACGCACCCGTCACGCGCGGGCAGGTGATCGTGACCTGCGCTGAGCGGGAATGGCATTGGCTGCCCGCGGCGATCATCGGGTGTGTCCTGCGCGCCGCCGGATGGCAGACCACGCCGCTGGGACCGGCGACGTCGCCGATGCGCCTGAGCCAGTACATCCAGGACGTCGGCCCCGAGGCGGTCGCCGTCAGCTGCTCGGTCCTCGGCGCCGTGCCGACGACCCGGCGGTTCATCGAAGCGAGCACGTCGGCGGGTGTGCCGGTGGTGGTCGGTGGTCCCGCGTTCGGCGGTGACGCGGTCAGGGCCGAAGCGCTCGGGGCGACGGCCTGGGCCGCAGATGCCCAGGGCGCCGTCGCGGTGATGGAGGCCCTCCCGGTCGTGGTGTCCTCAGTGCCTCCCCTGCCCGAGGGGCCGGCGCAGGAGCAGGGCGCACTGGAACTGGCGCATGCCGACCTGGTCGACCGCGTGATCCGGCAGTGGAGCGTGACGGCCGGTGACGCCTCGAACCCCGTCGAGACCGCGCTTCGGGCCGTGGCACGGGACGCCGTGCCGCAGACGCTGCACGCGGTCTCGGCGGCGCTGTTGACCGGTGATCCGCGGCCGGTCTCCGAGACGGCGACGTGGATGGGAGCACTGCTGGCGCACCGTGACGTCGACGCCGGCCCGGCGGTCGCGGACTTGGCCCAGGCACTGAGTGCGACGCTGCTCGACTACCCGCTGAGCACCGAGCTGATTCGCGCGCAGTTCCGGCTGGGCTCAGCGGTTCTGGATTGAAACCGCTGGGAGCTGGATACTCGAAGTCGCACCAGTACGCGGTGGACACCGATTTGCAGGAGGGCAGGGCTATGACGGCAGATCCCGGGGACCTCGCAGAGCAGGCCACTCCCCTGGCGCCGGTGGAGGACGACGAACTCGGCGAGCCGCCGATCGAGGTGGACCCGGCCGATTACGTCGAGCAGCACGAGACGGTCGACCTGGACGACGAGGACTACCGCGACGACGACGAGGACTGACGCCTCGCCCGGGCCGTCAGCGTTCGGCGCGCTCCTTGATGCCGAGCATCATTCGGCGGTACATCGGGAAGTCCGCGAGTTCGAGGATCGGCGCGAACGCCAGCGTGCCGGGCGTGGTGTAGGAGGTGCGTAGCCGGGTCAGCAGGCGGGTGCGGCCGTCGGGCAGCGCCCGCAGCACCCACGCCCAGGTTCCCGCGTCGGGGTTGCGCCACACCAGCGTGTGCGGCGCGGACACCTCGTCGACCCGTCGCACCGCTGACGCGGCTGTGGGCGCCGAGACTGCGCGCAGGGTTGTGCCCGCGCGTTCCCGACAGCCCTCACTGCACTCTCGCGGGGAAGCCGGGCCCGCGGGCCGCGCCCGCGGTCAGTCGAAGGCGCCGGCCAGGTATTCCGCGCGGGACGCGGCACGAGCCAGCTTGCCGCTGGTGGTGCGCGGGATCGCCCCGGCCGGCACCAGGCGCACGTCGGCCACCGGCAGCGCGTGCTGACGCGACACCGCCGCCCGGATGGCCGCCGCCACCGGTTCCGGATCAGCCCTGCCAGCGCCGGTGGCGCGCTCAGCGATGATCACCAGCTGCTCGCCGGAAGCACCGGAGTCGTTGGCGGACACCGCAAATGCGGTCACATAGCCGGAGCGCACAGCCGGTGAAGCCGACGACACGGTGGCCTCGATGTCCTGCGGGTAGTGGTTGCGGCCGTCGACGATGATGACGTCCTTGATCCGGCCGATGATGTAGAGCTCGTCCTCGATGTACACGCCGAGATCACCGGTGCGCAGCCACAGTCCGGACTCCGGCGCACCCTCGGCGTGACTGTTCTCAGGCTGCCGGGACTGCAGCTTGTTGCCGAAGACCTGCTGGGTCTCCTCCTCGCGGCCCCAGTACCCGCGGCCGATGTTGTCACCGTGCAGCCAGATCTCGCCGACGTGGCGGGCGGGCAGTTCGGCGGCGATCTCGGGGTCGACGACGACGCCCCACTGGCTGGGGATCATCTGCCCGCACGAGACGTAGGGGACACCCTCGGAGTGGTCGGGGCTGACGGGCACCGCCAGACCCTTGCTGAGCTCGCCCCGGTGCAGATACAGCGCGCTGGGGACGGCGGCCGGCGGCACGGACGCCACCGACAGCGTCGCCTCGGCCATGCCGTAGGAGGGCTTGACCGCCGACGGCGGCAGACCGTAGGGGCCGAAGGTCGCGTTGAACGCCTCGATGGCGGCCAGGCTGACGGGTTCGGAGCCGTTCAGCAGGCCGACGACGTTGCTC
This sequence comes from Mycobacterium sp. ACS4331, assembly GCF_001667265.1. Classification (GTDB taxonomy): domain Bacteria; phylum Actinomycetota; class Actinomycetes; order Mycobacteriales; family Mycobacteriaceae; genus Mycobacterium. The sequence goes on from NZ_LZHW01000023.1 coordinate 8,869, forward strand.
AGATCGAAGCCGGAGGTGTCCTGCGGAACGCCGCGCTGCGCGGCCAGTTCGAAGGCGAAGTTCGGGGCGGCCGCGAACACCCGGCCCTGAGCGGACTCGCGGGCCAGCTGAACCATCCAGCGGTGCGGGCGCCGGACGAACGCCATGGGGCTCATCAGCGTGATGTGCCCGCCGCACAACGCCGGGAACATGATCATGATCAGGCCCATGTCGTGGTAGAGCGGGAGCCAGCTGACGCTGCGGATGTCGGTGTCGAGTTCCCCGGCCAGGATCATCTGCAGGACGTTGGTGCACACCCCGCGGTGGGTGATCTCCACCCCGGCCGGGGTCCGGGTGGATCCCGAGGTGTACTGCAGGTAGGCCAGGTCGTCGGTGCCGTGCTCGGCGGGCACGAACGTGGCCCCCACCGAGTCCGGTACGGCGTCGACGGCGATCACCCGGGGCCGCTGTGCGGCCGGGCGGCGGCGCAGGAACCCGCGCACCGACTCCGCGGCGGCCGTGGTGGTCAGCACGACGGTGGGGGAGGCGTCGGCCAGCACCGCATCGAGGCGTTCGGCGTGCCCGGGCAGCTCGGGGGCGAACAGCGGCACCGAGATCATGCCCGCGTGGATGGCCGCGAAGAAGCCCACGACGTAGTCGTTGCCCTGGGGCGCCAGGATGGCCACGCGGTCGCCCGGGGAGCAGACCTGCTGCAGGCGGGCGCCGACCGCGCGCAGGCGCGCCCCCAGTTGGGTCCAAGTCAGTTCGTGGACGACCGGATCATCACCGCGGGTGTAGTCGAGGTAGCGGTAGGCCAGGTCGTCGCCGAGCCCGGCGACGTTGCGATCCAGGTAGGACGTCAGCGTGACGCCGTCCGGCAGCGCGATCGCGCCGTCGGCGTCGAGGTAGTCCGCGACCCTGATTCCGGTGAAGCTGACTCCGTCAGCGAAGTCATCCCGACCCACCGGGGAGACTCTAATAGGCGTACTAACAATCTCGTCAATTGGTCCCCCATGATCCCTGTCACTGTCACCGGCGACCATCGGCGGGGAATCGCCAGGCGGAGGGTCCCACGGCGCGCGACTCCGCACCGAGAACCTGAGCCCGCTATGTTTGCCCATGTGATGCTCGCCGACCACGTGGTGCCTGGCGCGGCACCGGGGAGGTAGCCGATGTTGCCGCCTGGTGCGCTCGTCGCGGGATACCGCGTCGAGCGGGTGCTCGGCATGGGCGGCATGGGCGTGGTGTATCTCGTCGCCAACCCGGAACTGCCGCGCCGCGACGCGCTGAAGGTGCTGTCGGCCGAACTGTCCCGCGACCCTGACTTCCGCGCGCGTTTCATTCGCGAGGCCGACGTCGCCTCAATGCTCGACCACCCCAACATCACCTCGATCTACCGCCGCGGCACCACCGAGGACGGGCAGCTGTGGATCGCGATGCAGTTCGTCGACGGCACCGATGCCGACGCTGCCCTGAGGGCCGGAACCATGACGCCCAACCGGGCGGTGCACATCGTCACCGAGGTGGGCAAGGCGCTCGACTACGCCCATGAGCACCACGTCGTGCACCGCGACGTCAAACCCGCCAACTTCCTGCTGTCCGGCCCGCCCGGGCCGCGCGAACGTGTGTTGCTGGGTGACTTCGGCATCGCCCGCGCGCTCGATGACGTGAGCCTGACAGTCACGGGTTCGGTCACCGCGACCCTGGCCTATGCCGCGCCCGAGGTGCTCTCCGGTGACCCGGTCGACGGGCGCTCGGACATCTACTCACTGGGCTGCTCGCTGTTCCGGATGCTGACGGGCAAGGCGCCCTTCCACGATTCACCGAGCGCGGCGGCGCTGATGACCGCGCACCTGCAGCAGCCCCCGCCCCGAGTGACGGCGGTCGCGCACAACCTGCCGGCGGCGCTCGACGCCGTGATCGCCACGGCCATGGCCAAGGACCCGGCGCGGCGCTATCAGACCGCCGCAGAGTTCGCTGCCGCGGCGGCGTCGGCCCTCAACGACGACCGCACGATTCCGGCGCCCCGGGGGCGGATCGCACCACCGTCGATGCCCGCCCCGCCAGCCACGACCGGTCCGCCGTCGCACGCCGGCCCCCCGTCCAACGGCTGGATGGCGCCGCCGTCCTATCCGCATTACGCCCCGCCGGCGCCGAATTCGGTGCCCGCGCGTCCACGCCGGCGGGGGCCGATCGTGGCCGCCGTGGCGGGCGTGGTCGTGTTGGTGGTCGCGGGAGCCGTGGCCGCGACCATGCTGACCGGGGGCGGAGGCGACGACGCCGAGGCGGATTCGCCGACGACCACCACCGCCGCGGCGACGACCACGGTGACAACGAGTCGCACCGGCCCGCCCGCCTCGCCGGTCGCACCAGCGGGTCTGCCCGGACTGCTCAGCGGCACAGGCGAACTGGCCAATCTCGCGGGAGCAACCGGAATTGTGGTCACGCAGTCGGCGCCCGTCCTCTCCGACGACTTGGCCGCCGTCGACAACAAGGACTGCGTCGGCGCGTGGCTGCCCGGACAGCGGGTGGCCTACGGGGAATCGGGGTGGAGTGCCACGCAGCAGCAGATGTCACGCAACACCGGGGACGGGCCGCCGAGCCACACCGTGTCCCAGGTGGTGGTGTCGTTCCCCACCGCGGAGGCCGCGGCCCGCAACGTCGAAGACCAGGAACAGACCTGGCGCGAGTGCGAGGGCCAGATGATCACGGCGACCTACCCGCAGTCCTCGGACACGGTGCGCTACACCCTCGGTGCGCCCACCAACGACGACGGTGTGGTGTGGATGCGGGAGCTCCGAGAGGGCGGCAACGGCTGGGGCTGTGAGCGCGCCATCGGCGCCCGCAACAACGTCGTGGCCGACACCATGGTGTGCCGGTATGACCCCACGGGTCAGGCCGTCGCGATCGTTCGCGCGATCCTGGACAGGGTGCCGAACTAACCCGGTTCGGGTCCCGTCGCCACCGGACGCCCCGGCGTGCTCGACCACTCCGACCACGAGCCCGGATACAGCGCGGCGTCGATGCCGGCGATGGCCAGGGCCGCGATCTGATGGGCGGCGGTCACCCCGGAACCGCAGTACACCGCGACCTTCCCGGGGGCGGACTCGAGCGCGGCGAACCGCTCCGTCAGTTCCGCGGTGGGCCGGAAACCACCTGCGGCCGTGAGGTTCTCGGCTGTCGGTGCCGACACCGCACCCGGGATGTGGCCGGCGACCGGATCCAACGGCTCCTCTTCGCCGCGGTAGCGCGCCCCGGCCCGGGCGTCGAGCACATGCCCGTCGGCGGCATGGGCCAGGGCGGCGACGGTGTCGGCGTCCACGGTCGGCATCGCCTCGAGCGAGCTGATCTCCACCGACCCCAGATCGGGTTTTCGCACCGCGGTCTCCACCGGAAGCGCGGCCGCCACCCACGCCGGCCAGCCCCCGTCGAGCAGGCGGACATCCTCGATCCCGCCGGCCCGCAGCAGCCACCAGGCTCTGGCGGCGGCCTGTCCGCCCCAGGCGTCGTAGACCACCACGGGGTCTCCGTCGTCGAGGCCCCACGAGCGCGCGTGAGCCTGCAGTTGCGCCGCGGTGGGCAGTGGATGCCGTCCCCGCCCGGTCACCGAGTGATCGGACAGTTCGGAGTCGAGGTCGACGTACACCGCACCCGGTACGTGGCCCGCCAGGTAGTCGGCTCGGCCGTCGGGCGCGGCCACCGTCCAGCGCACATCAAGGATGCGCAGACGCGGATCGTTCAACCGCGCCGCGAGATCGGTGGGGGAGATCAGGACCGGTGTCGACGTGCTCACCGGAGCCAGCCTACGACTGCGGTGTGCCCGTCATCGCCGAACGGATCAGGGCGAAGTCGGCGTCCGGGATCCGGAACAGTCCGAACCGAAACCGGTAGCCCCAGCGTTTCTTGTCCTCGATGAAGGCCAGGCCGTCGATGAGCGGGCGGATGGGCGTCTCGGCGCAGTCGAGGAACTCCATTCGCCGCCGGAACGGGTGGAAGTCGTCGGCCATGTGCACCTGAAACGGTTCGTCGTCGACGATCCGGCCCAGCGCGGTGAACGCCTGGAGTGGGTCCCCCTCGGGGTGATGCGTCTTGGGGGAGTAGAACGCGATCCAGTCGTCGCGCAACAGCCTGCGCAACCGGTCGGGTTTGCCGTGGTCGGCCTGCGTGAAGCCGCCTGCCACGCCGCGCAGGACGTGGTCGCGGCTGACGGTGTTGATCCATGCGGTCATGCCCGGACATTAGGCACGGGGTCCGACATCGCGTGTGCTCTAATGCACAGCCAGGAGGTGTCCGTGCCCGCAACCGCCGCGATTCCTGCAAGTCCCGCCGACGTCACTGCGACGTGGCTGACCGACGTCCTGGCTGCCGAGGTCGTCGACGCGGCCGTGGTCCCCGTCGGGACCGGACAGACGGGTGCCACCTACCGCGTCACTCCCGTCTACCGTGACGCGCGAGAGGACCTCCCCGCGACCGTGATCGTGAAACTGCCGTCGCAGGAGGAGGCGGTGCGGGAACGCGTGGCGTTGGGCTACCGCTCCGAGCACGCGTTCTACACCGAGGTGGCCGACACCGTCGCGGTCCCACTGCCGAGGGTGCACCGCTGTGAGATCGACCGAGACGGTGCGGATTTCGTCCTGGTGCTCGCAGATCTGGCCCCAGCCGAACAGGGTGATCAACTGGCGGGCTGCACTCCGGCTCAGGCCGCCCTGGCCGTGACCGCGCTGGCCGGACTGCACGGGCCCCGGTGGTGCGATCCGACGTGGGACAGCTTCACCGGTGCGACGATGCCACGCCCCACGGCGGACTTCGCGCAGGGGATGGGCGCCTTGGCGACGATGGCCGCCGAGACGACGATCTCCCGACTCGGACCACGGATGAGCGCCACCGACCGGGACACGCTGACCGCTTCGGCGGCCGCGATCACCGACTGGCTGCTGCTCGAACCGGACCGATTCGCACTGCTGCACGGCGACTTCCGGGCCGACAACCTGATGTTCGACCGCACGACGGTGACCGTGGTGGACTGGCAGACCCTGACCATCGGCCTGCCGACCCGGGACCTGGCCTACTTCACCGCCACCAGCCTGCTGCCTGAGGTTCGCGCGGAGATCGAACGGGATCTGGTGGCCACCTATCACCGGGAACTGCAGCGGCTCGGAGTGAGCGACTATGACGCCGAGACATGTTGGCGTGACTACCGATTGGGCACGCTGCAGGCGCCGCTCATCACGACGTTCGGCTTCGCGTTCGCGGCGGCCACCGAACGCGGCGACGACATGGTGCTCGCGATGCTCGAACGGGGCTGCCGGGCGATCCGTGAACTCGAAAGCCTGGAACTGATCAGCTCCCTGACCTGAGTTCAGGCTCATACGCGCTTGGCTGCGGCCCGGCGCTCCCACAGGTAGTGCGCTACCTGTTCTCCGACAGCCGGTTCCGGCGACCCGGTGAAACTCCGACACTTGGTGAGCACCACTGCGCATGCCATGAGGAGGTGGGTCGGTGGCACGGACGAGAAGCCGCGGGACGCAGGGCGCGGTGAGCATCCAACCAGCAGCCCCCGGTCGGCCCCGGCTCACCCGTCGGTTGGCCTCGGTCATCGGCGCCCTGCTTGTCTGCGGTGCCTGCGGAACCAGCGGGTACGACAGACCCTCGGAACCCGTGTCCGGCGACAGCACCCCGACCCTGTTGTGGCCCGCACCGGCGCCCAGTGAAGCGGGCGAGATCGCAGGCGGTGGACCTGTCCGCTCGGACCCCAGCATCGTCGTTGCGAACCCGACCGCCGGTGCGCCCCCGCCGGGCCCGGCAGACGTTCCGCCGCTGCCGAACCCCACCGCCGCGACGCCACCTCCTGGTCCGGAAGGCGGGCCGCCGACCGGGAACGTTGCGGCGCCGCCGACGCCCGAGCTGACGGACTATCAACGCAATGAACGCGACCTTCAGAACCTGCTGACGAGCGAGGCCGAGTGGCACGCGCCGGCGTTCCTGACCGAGGGCAGCACCGACAACATTGCACTCACCATCGGGGACGTGGCGCTGTGGCGCACCAAGATCGACGCCGAGGTGCCGACGGTCCAACCCCGGCCGAGGATCCCGATCACGATCACCGCCGACGTCGAAGCCACTCTGTCGGTGATCGGCTCCGATGCCGAGGTTGATCCCGTGGAGACACAGAACTGGTCGGTCGGCGAAGACGCCCGCGTGTACTTCAGCTGGAAGGTCAAACCCCTCGTCGCCGGCGAGTTGAAACTGTCCGCGGCCATCGACTGCATGAAGAACGGCAGAACGGTCAGGGTGGAGAGCGTGCCGCTGCGGATCCCCGTGCATGTGGCGCCCGCGCCGTCACCACCCGGCCTCGCGGACCGGGTGAAGGGGATCGCGGACCTGGTGAAGGAGTACTGGGCTCAGCTGGTCGCCGCGGGGGCCGCACTTGGGGCGACGGGTCGCGCCGTGTGGACCCGGTACCGCGGACGCGGTCGTCTCGCTGCGTCGTCACGGACGGACGAGACGCCGGAGACGCCGGTCTCAGTGCCCTGAATCCAGTGTCGCGTCGATGAATGCCCGCACCCGGCGCAGGACGTGGGGCGCGATGGCGCCGCCGCCGCGGATCTCCCACAGCTGGGCGGGCTCGACACCGAGCAGCGCACACACCACGGTCTCGGGCAGACCCGACTCGCGGCAGGCGCGGTCGAGCTGGGCGCCCACGCTGCCGGCGAGGCGAGCCAAGAGCGACTGCCGGGTGGTCTCCAGCGCGCGGAGGTGCATCAGCAGCGCCGACGCCGAGTCCCCGCCGGTGTTGACCGCCACGCGCCATGAGTTGGCGGTCAGCTGCTCGGCCTTAAGGCATTGGGCGAGCACGGACGTGACGACGTTTTCGTATTCGTTTGATGACGGCGGGGGGAGCCGGGCGATCACCGAGTTGAGCGTCTCGAGCTGTGCCTCGGCGTACCCCTCCAGCACCGCGATGTCGGTCCCGGGGTCGGCGGTGACGGTGGTGGCCATGTCCGAACCGGACGGGGAGTCGCCGGCTGCCAATTGACTGGCCTCGGCCTGCGCATCGGCTGCGGCGAGCAGCTGGGCGTAGCTGCCGGGCGGCAGCCCCAACCCGTTCTCAACCTTCTGAACAGTAGATTTGTGCGGTTTCCGAACACCGCGCTCCAGGAAGCTCAGTCCCATCACACTGACACCGGACGCCTCGGCGAGGTCGGCGAGGGACCAGTCGCGAGCCTCACGCAACTGGCGAATCGCCGCGCCTGCGGATTCCCGGCTCAACGGGACTCTCCAGCCATGCCGAGGATCGTACACAGCGCGGCGACTATCGGTATACATATACGAAACAAGATACGTTTGATTGCGGGCGTACGGGATTACGTATACGCTTCCGGCACAGTTTTCCGCTGAGAGGAGCCGGACGCATGTTCACCCACCCCTGCGCTTCAGATCCTGACCTCTGGTTCGGCTATCCCGACGACGACTCCGGACACGGCCCAGCCAAGAACCGGTCCTACGAGACCGCGGCGGTGCAGGCCAGAACTCTCTGTCTGCGTCGCTGCCCGCTGGCGCAACAGCGGCGGTGTGCGCAGCACGCGGTGGACCATGAGGTGGAGTTCGGGGTGTGGGCCGGCGTGAAGCTGCCCGGCAACCAGTACCGCAAGCGCGGCGAACTGGAGCACGCCCACGAGGTCCTGCGCCGCATCGCCGCCGGCGAGATCAACGCTCGCGAACTCCCCGAGAACGCCGCACTGCTCGAACGTCGCGAGGGGGAGGTGCTGCCGGTGGTGGCAACGGTCTTCCACGACACCGCGGTCCGAGTCGACGACGCCGCCTGAGTACGTCATGACCGAGTTGGAGGTCCTGCTTCGTGCGCACCAGTTGTTCTCGACGTCCGTGCTGCCGTCGGCTCCGTTGGCCTCCGATCGTGTGCTGATCCCCGCGGTCGACGGCGGGAGCCGGGCGCTCGATGCGTACCGTGCCCGACTGCAGGCGGTGGTCCTGGCACAGCGGGCTGCGGCTGCGACGGACTCCGCGCTCGGCGAGGTCCTCTCGGGGGCCGAGCGCGACCATGCACGTGCGCGGTCGTTGACCCGAGGGGTGCTCGAGGAAGCTCGCCGGGACACCGGTGGTGCCGTGGATTCACCTGTGGCCCAACGTGAAGCGCTGCGACGTGCGGCGGCGCGAATGCGCGCCCAGCACGGCCACGTCCTGATGGCCCGTAGCCGTGCGGCGCTGCGCTTGGCGGTTCTGCGGGCGCTGCGCTATCGGGTGATGCAACGGCTCCGCCTGACTGGGGGCGCGCCCCTGGCGCCCGGTGACAACCGGGCCGCGGTTGCGGTGCGCGCGGCCCTGTCGAGGCTGGGTCGGCCCTATGTGTGGGGCGCCACCGGCCCCGACCGATTCGACTGCTCCGGTCTGGTGCAGTGGGCCTACCGTCAGGCGGGTGTTCAGATCGATCGGACCACCTATGACCAGATCGACGACGGAATCGCGGTGCCGCGCTCCCAGATCCGGCCCGGCGACCTGGTCTTTCCGCACTCCGGTCACGTGCAGATGGCGATCGGCAACGGGATGGTCGTCGAGGCGCCCTACACGGGCGCAACCGTGCGGGTGAGCCCACTCGGTGACAACGTGGTGATCCGCCGGCCACTGGCCTGACCGCCCGGTCGGTCATGAATTGTCGGCCTCCTGGATCGCGGGTAGCTTCACAGCCATGACCGAGCAGGCGGGGGACGCGGCCGCGGTCCTCGCCGCGCGCCAGTCGGCGGTCCTGGCCCGACGCAACAACCTCGCCACCGCCGATCGCGTTCTGGCTGCCGTCGTTGCCGACGCCCACGCCGCGACACTGGCGGCGCGGCGCCGTCTCGACGACATCGAAGACGAGGTTGAAGCACTGGTCACCCACCAGGACGAGCTCGGTCTCGACACCGCCGCCGGAGTACTTGCGGCGCAACGCTTTCTGGCCTCCAAACTGCGCGAGATTCACACCGTCGTGGCCGACGCGGCGTCCGAAGCGACAGCGAAGACAGCCGTCCTGGAAGAACTCTTGGCGCAGTACGACACACGCCCATCCGGTTAGTCCACACCCTCGTCCACGGTGAATTGTCGCCGCCGCGACTGCTCCGTAGGGTCCGGCGCATGGAGGCACCACGTTGAGCGGGCAGGACGACTTTCTGGCGGTGATACGGCATCTGAGTGCGGTCACCGGTGACCCGCAGGCGTGGCAGCGCGGACTGAGTGGTGCCGAGATTCTCACGGTGACCACACTGGTGTCCCCGCCGGCCGCGGTGCTGGCCGTCGTCGACAAGATTCGCGCCAATTACCCGCGCTTCTTCGATGCCAAGACCGGCGCCCCGATCACTCCAGGTGTTCCGGACTCGCCCGCGCCCATACCCCAGCGCGGGGAGGCTGCGACGGCGATCAAGAAGGCTGAAAGCGATCTTGCGCACCAGAATTCCTCGACCGCAACGCTTGACCTCATGGTGATCTCGGCGATCCTCAGCGCGCACGCGACCAGCACTGACGGGGCCGAGAAGCTCAGCGCCCTGCAGGAGGAGATCGAGCACGCCGTGCAGTCGCGGACCGATCTTGACACCGCCGCGGGCGCCCGCGACTTCCAGCGCTTCCTGGCCGACCGACTGCGCCAGATCAGTGCGATCATCGAGAACGCTCATCTCGACGATCGGTCCAAGGCCGCGATGGCGACCGCATGGACCGCGCTGTACGAGTCCACGAAACGGGTCGCCGCGCCAGCCGACACCTCGCCGTCGCCACCATCTCCGTCACGCAACGCGTCTGCGCCGCCGGAACCACTGCGGCCCTATGGCGCCGAGCTGCCGGACGATCTGCTCGCCGATCCCTGGGCAGAACTCGGCCTCGCTCCATCACCCCCGTCAGGCGGTCCGCCCGTGCCGCCGAACCCAGGATCGCCGGCACCGGCCGTGCCGATGCCCGCATTGCCGTCGATTCCCGCGACGTCCCCTGCGTTGGCGGGAGCACCCGCGAGCCTGCCGAATCTGGCGGGGCTGATGCCGGCGGGACTCCCCAGATCAGCCCTGGGGGCCGAGGGCGGCGCACTGCGAGACCCGTTCGACGGGCTCAGCCTCGAAGACCTGCTGGCTGAGGAACCGGGGGAGGAGACCGCAGAGGACGTCGACGCCGAACCTGCGCCGGCGCCTCCTCCAGATCAGCAGCCCGCACCGGAGGAACCCTCGACCGAAGTCCGTCTGCCCGACGGCAGTCTCGTCACCGCACCGACGCCCGCGGTGGCAGAAGCCCTGCGTGCCGTCCTCACGGGTACTCCGGTCGCCGAGGCGTATCACCGCCACGGGCTGCCGATCCCGCCGCCGGGCAGCGCGGTGCCGCACCCTGTGGATCCCAGCCGGGTCTCGACCGGCGATGTGGCGATGTTCTCCGACCGCCAGGTCGTGGCCCTCGACCGGCAGCGGGCCTTCCTCGACGGACGGGTGCAGCCGATCAGCACCGTGAGCGGGCCGAGTTTCCTAGGCTGGCTGCATCCGCCGGACAGCGCCAGCTCAGCGCCGTCCTCGGGACCGGCCAACGCACCGACTGACACCGCGAAGCCCGCTCCGACACGCCCGGCCGTCGCCGGTCGCGCAGGATAGAAAGGTTCCCTGATGGACATCAACATCGACACCGAGCATCTGCGTGAGGCCGCACGTCGACACGGTGCCGCCGCCGAGCAGTTGGCCGAGGTTCCGCAGAGCCACGACGCGATCCAGCAGAGCCTCGATTCGCTGGGACCGATATTCGCCGAACTGCGGGAGGCCGGCCGAGCGCTGCTGGAACAGCGTCGGGCCAGCTACGAGCAGCAGGCCAGCGACCACGCCGATATGGCGCGGCATCTCGAGCACGCGGCAGTGACGTGGGAGGCCGACGAGGATGAGCGGGCGCGACGAATCCAGGCCGTCCACGACGATCCGGCCTGACGCGTGAGCGAGCCCAACCCCGAATTCGACGCCATCCACCCCAGCGGGCACATCCTGTTCCGCAGCTGTCGCGGTGGCTACCTGCACAGCGTCGTCCTCACCGAAGCCGCGCTGGGCACGGATGCGGACACCCTGGCTGAGGCCATCAAACGCACCGCCGACGTGTCCTATCACAAGGCCCTGATGGAGGTGCGGGACGAGATCATCGCCGCGGGGCACACGCCATCAGACGACGTGCCTGGACCGCGGGATCTGGTGCGGGCGATCGAGCGTCTCCGAGAGCACCGACTCGAAGCCGACGGCTGAGCTCCTCAGCGCACCCAGCGCTGCGCGGTGTCGGCGGGTGGGGCGATGTCGGATGGCGGTGCGATGGGGTTGGCGCCGAACAGTTCCCGCGCTCTGGCCAGCATCGCGCGAACTTCGTCCAACTGCTGCTGCAGCACCGAATCGGCCATGCCACGAAGCTACTCAAGCCGCCGTGAGCACACAATTCACCCCGAGGAATCTGTGAACTGACAGACCCGCACACCCCGGTACTCTTGCTCAGGTGGCGAGGTTCGGCAGGAGAGCGGCGCGGCAGCGCCTGCGCAAGGCGACGCAGCAGGCGTTGTCGATTCCAGCCTTCCGCACCCCGGTGGACTGCACGCCATGGGTGTTGGGCGGCCTGTGGCCCGCGGAACTGAACCAGGTGACCGCTGAAACAGCCACCCTGGCAACCTATCTCAGGAACGATCTGAACCGCATCGCGGACTCCGCCAACGACAGACTGCGAGAACTCGCCGAAGCGGGACTGCCCGAACCGATTCGGCAGGCCGAAGAGGCCAGAGTCGTCAACGTGGCTCGGGCATTCGCTGTGCTGCGTGTCGAGTCGACCATCCGGCACCTGCGCAGGGAGCCGGTAGGCTTCGTTCCGCCCCACCTGAGCCTGGGGCCGGGCACGGAGGAGCCGACCCGGGTGGTTCCGGCCGCACCGGCCGCTGGGCCCCAACCCCGGCGTGTGGCCGAGGAACCGCCCACGGTCATCACCGCACCCCGACCCAGGCGGGTGGCCGAGGAACCCACCGTGGTGGTCATGGCCACCCCGCCCCCCACTCATACCGCGTCCTCGGCGATGCCAGAGGGCATCACCGACAGTGTCGTGGTCGAGCCGGCCAGCGATGACGCGGAACCCACTGGGGCCGTGGAGCTTCCCGAGGCGCCGGCACCGACACCGGAACCGGCACCGCCGCCGACCGCGACTCCAACGGCGACCTCAGTGACGGCTCCAACCGCGGCCCCAGTGAACGGCCACGAACCGACTTCGGTCGAATCGGCGGAGCAGCGCCTGCGGCGCCTGTTGCAGTTCGTGGCTCGCCAGGAACCCGGGTTGGGATGGGTGGTGGCAGACCGCAGCGACGGCACCACCGTGCTGGCCACCGACCTCGCCTACGGCTGGGTGCCGCCCGGCATCGACCTGCCGGCGGGTGTCGAGGTGCTGCCTCCCGGACGGCGGCGTGGCGGTCTGGCAGGCGTCGTGGGACCGGCCGACCGGATCGTGACCTACCGGCCCGGTGACGCGTTCCCCAGAATCGCCGAGCAGGACGTCACCACGCCGTCGAACGACGCCCGCACCCTCACCGAGGTCACCGATCTGGGCTGGAGGCTGACAGAGGCGACCCAGTGGCGCGACGGACTGCCCCGGATGACCCACACCATGGCGAAGGCCGGGGCCAGCGGCACCGGTGTGGTCGATGCCGAGGTGGACGTCCTGCGAGTGCATGTGGACACCGCGCGCTACCAGGTGCTGGCCCAGTACCCCGACGTCAATGATCGGCTCCTGGGCACGTGCCTGCTGCTCGCGGCCACTGAAGCGCTGGTCACCGGCGATCGGATCGCCGCGAACTATCACTTCGCCTGGTTCCTCGAACTCACGTCGTCGGACGGTTCGGGCTGGCAGGTCACCGAGGGCACCTCGCGGAACCCGGGGTGAGCTCAGCTCGATTTTGCTGACGCCCGCGATGCCGGTCACCCGCGCCCTGAATTGACGTTGCTGGTTTCGGCTGCACATAATCACGGCGTGTCGGGGCCAGGGGGCGCGGAGGAATCAGCCGACGACAAGGCCCTGGTCGAGGCGGTGCTGCGCGAGCTCAGCGAAGCTGCCGACATGTGGGAAGCGCTGGTCGCCGAGGCCGAGCGGATCACTTTCACGGTGGACATGGGGGATATACATGCCGTTGCCAATGTGGACGGAAAGCTCATGGAGCTGACGTTGCACCCGAAGATCACCGCGTACTCGCACGACGAGCTGGCCCAGCGGTTGAACGTCGCGTTCGCGGCCCTGCGCGACGAGGCTGTGGCGGACAATGCCACCCGCTATGGCGGCGGCCTGCGCTGATGGGCGCCCAGCGTACGGCAGCTGCGCCCGGGAATTTGGTGTCATCGGCGTGGATCCGGCGCCCTTATGGTGAGAAAGCGGACCGACCGCACGTGAGCACAGCGTCTTTCGCCAGTCCGCCGAAAGGATCTCGACCGTGCCGCTGAACCTGTCCAATCGAGATCAGAACTCGGGGCACCTGTTCTACAACCGCAGACTCAAGGCCGCGATCACCCGGTTTTCTGTGCGGATGAAGCACGACGATCGCAAACAGAGTGCAGCGGTGGCACTTTCGATCGTCTTTGTGCTGATCGGTGTCGGCTGGATGGCCCTGCTGCACGTGCTCAAGCCCGCAGGCCTGGTCGGTGACTCGAACATCGTCGGCGACCGGGACACGGGTGCGGTGTACGCCAAGATCGACGGGCGGCTGTACCCGGCGCTGAACCTGACCTCGGCTCGACTCGCGACCGGGAGCAACGCCACACCCGTATGGGTCAAGTCCAGCGAGATCCTCAAGTTTCCGACCGGTCCACGAATCGGAATCCCCGGTGCCCCCGAGGATCTGGCGGTGACGACGAGCGCGGTCTCGGCCTGGTCGGTGTGCGACACCGCCCCGGCCCGGCGCACGGGTGCACCGGTCGTGACCGCCATAGCCGGGCAGCTGTCGCGGGTGGGGCGGGCCGCGCCGATGGCCCCCGAGCAGGCCGTCCTCGCGACCCACGGCGATCAGACCTATGTGATCTGGGATGGCCGGCGTTCGCGCATCGACCCAGCAGACCGGACGCTGACCTTCAACCTCGGGCTCGACCCCGGCGAAACGTTCCCAATCCGCATGTCGAACGCCCTCTTCGACGCCCTTCCCGCAACGGAACCCCTCGTCGTCCCCGCGATCCCTGAACTCGGCGCCCGATCACGGTGGCTGCCGGACATCCCTATCGGCACGGTCCTGCAGAGTCAGGACGCTGCCGGCACCGTCAGCGGCTTCTACGTGCTGCTTCCATCGGGAGTGCAACAGGTCAGCGCGTTCGTCGCCGACCTGTTGCGCACCGCCGTCACACAGTCCTCGGTCGCACCCGTGCTCGTGTCACCGGACAAGCTGGTCGACATCCCCGACGTCGACGTGCTCAACGTCGGTTTCTACCCGAGTGCGAGGTTCCGGTTCGTCGACACCGAGGCCAACCCGACCACGTGCGTCGCCTGGGAGAAGATGGGCACCGATCGGCAGGCCACCGTCACGGTCTTCAACGGCAGGGGGCTGCCCGTCTTGCCGAGCCAGGACAACCGCCTGGTCCGGCTGGTCCGCAACGACCGTCACCCGGACTCGGTGGAGGCCGACCAGACGTTGATTCTGCCCGGCGCGGCGAACTTCGTCGCGACCACGAGCGGCGTGGTCACGGCCGACACCCGCGAGAGCCTGTACTGGATCGCCCCACAGGGCGTCAGGTACGGAATCAGTTGGGATGATTCGACTTTGAATGCGGTGGGGCTCAATCCCGGGCTCGCGGTGCAGGCGCCGTGGCCGATCATCCGGACGTTCGCCGCCGGACCAGCGATCAGTCGCGCCGATGCGCTGTTGGCCAGGGACACACTGCCCGGCGGCGGGACCGCGGCCGCGATTCCCGGTGGGGGAGGGTGACAGATGTCCAAGCGAGGCTTTGTGCGCGGACCGCGTAAGGCGGTCCCGGTCGTGCCCCCGGCTCGCGTCGCCGTCGCGCCGCCGTTGGCGCTGCCCGAACGCGAGCCGCGGAACATCCTGCTGATGATCGCGATTCCGGCACTGCTGGTGGGCATCCTCGGCACCCTTGTGGTGATGTACACCTCGGGAGCCCGGTCGATGCAGTCCGGGTTCTTTCCGATGATCGGGCTGATCGGTTTCGCGGCCATGATGTTCAGCGGGCGGTTCGGTCGATCCCGCAAGATGTCCTGGGGCGAGCAGGAGAAGCAGCGACGGGTCTACCTGCGCCAACTCGACGAGGATCGCGACGAGATCCAGCGCGCGGCCCAAGAGCAGCGCCGCAGTCAACTGTTCGTGCACGGTGACCCCGAACGTCTGGACACGGTGATCGGCGGGCCCCGGATGTGGGAACGGCGCCCGGGTGACGTCGACTTCCTCGACGTGCGACTAGGCGTCGGCGTCCAGCAGACCAGCGAATCCGCGGTGTCACTGCAGTGGCCGGAGGTGCCGATCGGGGAAGAACTCGAACCGGTGACAGGGCGCGCCCTGCGGGACTTCATTCTCGAGCAGAGCAGAATCCGCGGTATCGGCAAGGTCGTCAGCCTGCGCTCGCGTCCCGGATTCAGCTTCACCGGAGACGATATGGCGGAACTGCGCAGCCTGATGCGCGCGGTGTTGTGCTCCCTGGCCGTCTATCACAGTCCCAGCGACGTGAAACTCATGGTGGTCACCCGTCATCCGGAGGACTGGGAGTGGCTGGTGTGGTTGCCCCACAATCAGCACGATGAGATGTTCGACGCCTGCGGCATGCGCCGTCTGGTGTTCTCGTCTCCCACCGAACTCGAAACCGCCCTCGACGCCGAACTGCACCGCAAGGGCCGCGGTCCGTGGGCGCCGCCGTCCGGCAGCAGTCCACTGTCGATGCCCTCGCCCATCGAGGCGTCCTCGCCCAGTGCGCTCGGCCCGCACTGGGTGATCGTCGATGACAACGTCGGCACGCCCGAACAGTGGGAGGGCGTCACTGGACAGAAGGGAATGGCCGGAATCACGGTGCTGCGGTTGGCCACTCGGCCGGGCGTCGGAGTCGGCTTCACCGACGCCGACGAACGGTTCGAACTGCGCGAGGGTCGACTGCGCCATCGCGACGCCTTCTACGCCGTGGCCGACATGCTCGCCGTGAGCACCGCGGACCGGTACGGACGGGCCCTGGCTCGATGGTCACCGAGCACGGTGGGGGAGATGTCGGCGATGGACAGCCAGGGCGGCCAACTGCTGCGTCTGCTGGGCATCACCGACCCGCGCCACCTCGATGTGGACCGGCTGTGGGCAGAGCGCCGCGGACGGGGTGATCCCAAATGGGGAATGGTCCCGGTGGGTGTCCGTCCGGACGGCGAACTCGAGCACATCATCCTGCGCGCCAAGGACTTCGGTGGCTATGGATTCCATTCGGTGGTCATCGGGACCTCGGGTTCGGGCAAGTCGGAGTACTTCCTGTCGCTGTGCAACGGCATCGCACTGACCCACTCGCCGGAAACGTTCGTCGTGATCTTCGTCGACATGAAGTTCGAGTCCGCAGCGCAGGACCTCGAGGGACTGCCGCACGTCGCCGGATCGCTGTCCAACCTGGGCAAGGACGACCGGCATCTCGCCGAACGAATGCGCAAGGCCATCAACGGTGAGATCGCCCGCCGGTACCGCCTGTTCAAGGACGCCGGCGCCCGCGACGCGAACGAGTACGAGGAGATGCGCCTGGCGGGCCGCGACCTCGAACCTGTTCCGGTGCTGCTGGTCATCATCGACGAGTACCTCGAACTCTTCCACCACCACAGTGACTGGATCGACCTGGTGATCCACATCGGCCAGGAGGGTCGTGGCTGCAACGTCTTCTTCACCCTCGGTGGCCAGCGCCTGGACCTGTCGTCCTTGAGCAAGGTCAAGAGCAACATCGCATTCCGGGTGGCGCTGCGCGCCGAGACGGCCGAGGACTCCCGCGATGTGATCGGCAGTGATGCCGCCCTGCACCTGCCCTCGCAGGAGAACGGCTACGCGTTGTTGAAGGTGGGACCGCGTGAACTCGAACAGTTCCGCTGCTTCTACGTCTCAGCGCCGTTCGTGCTCCCGAAGAAGGTCGCGGTTGACCGCACTGTTGACTTGAGCTTCGGCCAACCGAAGTCGCTGACGTGGGAGTACCAGCCGCTCTCGGAGGAGGACAGTGCCGCGCTCGCGGTCGTCGACGAGCCCGAGGAGCCGGACGAGTTCCTGTACCACGCAGACGGTTTCAAGAAGAAGAAGCTGCTTGAGGTGATCCGCGATTCGTTGTCGGCACATCCGGCGCGGCCCCCGCACCAGATCTGGCTGCCTCCGTTGGAGGTTTCGGAGGGGGCCGACGCGCTGGTGCAGCGCCACCGCGGCAAGCCGTGGCACATCGACTACGGACAGAACTCCGGCCTGGTGATCCCCGTCGGCATCGTCGACATTCCCGAGGACCATGTGCAGACCGTGCATGTCCTCGACGTCGAGATGGACAACGTCATGGTGGTCGGCACCGCACAACGCGGAAAGTCCACGACGCTCATGACGCTGATGACGTCGGCCGCGCTGATGTACCGACCGGAGCGTGTGACGTTCTTCTGCATCGGCGCCACGCTGTACGCGATCGAGGATCTGCCGCATGTGGCCGGCGTCGTGAGTGTCACCGACGCCGAGGGTGTCTCGCGCACGATCGCGACGCTCGAGGGTTTGATCCGCGCACGGGAGGCGTCCTTCAAGCGGTACCAGATCGACATCGCCGAATTCCGGGAGCGCCGATTCGGCCCTGCCGGCGGCGCCGGCACCGACCCGGATGACAAGTTCGGTGACGTCTTCCTGGTGATCGACAACTTCGGCGACCTCTACGAGAAGGACATGACCGCCGGGGACCGGGTCATCGCGCTGGCCCGCCAAGGGCTGTCCTACGGCATCCATGTGATGTCGAGTTCCAACGGATGGCTCGTCGGGCAGCGACAGGCTCTGGTCATGGTGTCCAACTCGCGAATCGAGTTGCGGCTGAGCAACCCTGATGAAACCGCGATGGGCACCGGCATCGAACACCGCAAGGCCGCCCGCAGGGTGTTGGACCGACCGGGCTTCGGCATCACCAGGACCAGCCACGAACTCCTGGTCGGTCTGCCGGAGATCACCGGGCCCAAGGGGGAGCGGATCACCACCCGTCAGGTCGGCCGAGTGATCGCCGGCGTCACGGGTGCCGGCCGGGTGGAGACGTTGGTCCGTCTTCCGGACCGGATCGCGTTGCGCGAACTCGTGGCGGCGCACCGCGCCGGACCAGCCGGGGCAGACCCCTGGGACATTCCGTTCGCGATGGGCGAGACCGCACTGCAGCCGGTGTGTCTGAGCACCCGATCGACGCCGAACCTGTTGGTCATGGGCCGCCAGGGCTGCGGAAAGACCTCCACGCTGGCCGCTTTCGGCCAGTCCGTGATGGCGGCGCTGTCGCCAGAGCAGGCCCAGATCGTCATCATCGATCCCAAGACCAGCCTCATCGGCAAGGTGCAGGGCCCCCATGTGCGTGCCTACGCCTACACGGCCGAGGACATCGACGGCGTTCTCGAATCGGTCGCCCAGGAGCTCACGCAGCGGCTGCCACCGTCGGGGCTGAGTCAGGAGGAGTTGCTGAACCGCTCCACCTGGGACGGTCCGCACATCTTCGTCCTGATCGACGACGAGCAGGAACTGCGTCCCAACGGGGCGGTGTTGGGCAAGCCGGCCGCGATCGCGCCGCTGGTGCCGCTGATCGAGCGGAGTCGCGAAATCGGCCTGCACGTCATCGCGTCGAGATTGCCGGGCAACTGGGCCGGGGTGTCGGCGATGAACCCGCTGCTGCAGCGGTTGACCAGTTCACGCGCGCCCACGCTGTACATGGACAACGATCCGTCGGCCGTGAAGGTGTTCGGCAGAGTCAGCGCCCAGCAGCTGCCGCCGGGTCGCGCGCTGATGGTCACGACGGAGGGCCACATCGAGGGTGTGCTTGTTGGGCACCCTGAGACAGATGAGTCCACAGAGGCCGAATTAGTGCCTGCACCGACGCCGGACACACCTTAGTATCGAACGATGCCGCAGCTAACGGGGGTGCGGGGGAGGAGAAGGCAATGAGCGCGGGGAACCCGATCGTCAACGTGTCACCGCCCATGGTGGGTCTGTCGGCCGCCACCGAGGCGGGCATCGCGGCATCCCAGGGCGGCAGTGCGGGGGCGGCCTCCGCGGCGCTGCTCGGGGTGCTGCCGATGGGTGCCGACCCGACGTCCGAGGCCTTCGCCGACGCGCTGCGGGCCGCGGGTGCCGCGTACGTCGGCGCCATCACCGAACACGTGGTGCAACGCGGACTGTTTGCCGGTGCGCAGGGCCTCGCGGGTGCGGTGTTCGCCGAGACCGAGGCCCAGCGCGCGGCGGCCGCGGCGATCAGCACCGCGCTCTGAGCGCTCACGACGGACTGAGACGTCATGCTGGATCCCGGCTGGGCGATCCGTACGCCCGACGCCAATGATTTGCTGCTCAAGGGCGGCACAGGGCCGGCCACCATGCTCACCGCCTTGGCGGCGTACACCGCGGAGATGGCTGCCACCGAAGTCGCTGCGGGCGTCTCCCTGACGAACATGGGGGCGCTGAACGCACAGTTCCAGGGCGCCACCAACATCTCATCGACCACTGCGGTGACCGGCCTGAACACCGCTGCGCACCTGATCTTCGGTTGGTTGGCGGAGAAGCCCCCAATCATCACCACGGCCGTAAACGCCTACACCACAGCGTATTCGGCGATGATTCCGGCGCCGCTGTGCGTGGCCAACCGCGAGGAGTGGGCGGTGTTCAACGCCCTGAACATCGCATTCCCGGGGATGTTCCTTCCGCAGGTGGTCGCCCTGGACAGCCAGTACTTCGGGCACTTCTGGCCCAACAACACCAGCACGGGTGCGACATACTCGGCGACCCTGGTGTCACTGATCCCCGCACTTGCGCTGCCGCCGCCGATCACGCCACCAGGTGCCTCCCCTGCGGCGCCCGCCGCAGCCGCGACGGCGGTCGCGGAATCCGCGGCCACCGGTGCTGCCGGGGAGGCGATGCGCGCCTCGAGTCAGGCGGCGGCGCAGGCCGCGTCGGGAGGTCAGGCCGGTCTCGGCTCGTTCACCGACATCGCGGGTCAGGCGCTGCAACCGCTGCAGAAGGGATTCGAAGCCGTGCCCAAGGCATTCGAGTCATTCATCGGCCTGCCCGAGAAGGCCATGCAGCCCGTGATGTCGCTGATGCAGAACTTCACCGGGATGTTCGGTGGCGCCCTCAACGGCCCGCAGACTGGCGCGTTCTCCGCCGAAGCGCTGCGTCCGGGTGGAGTCGGCGCGCCGAGTGTGACGAGCCTCGGCCCCACCGCCGGTGGGGGCGGCGGTGGAGGGGTCGGTGGAGTCGGTGCGGCACAGGGACTTACGAGCTACACCCGGCCGGTGAGCAGTTTCGGACAGGACAGCGGCGGTCGGCCGACCGGCCTGCGCACGCCGGGCCTGCTGAGCACCGCTGAGCTCCGGGGTCCGACCGCGGTCGGCACCGGTGGTGGTGCGATGCCGATGGCGCCGGCGGGGATGCTGGCGCGGGGACAGGGTGCGGACGGTGATCAGCAGGAGGTCACCCGCGCGCGCATCGTGGTGGAGGGAGACCGCACCGACAGGGAATAGCTGTGGTTATTGGCCAGGTCTGGCGACAACCGCGGTTGTCGCTTATATTGCCTGTGCAGATGTGCTTGTAGGGGGTTCTGAGGACGTCGGGTGCGATGCTCACAACTTTGCTGTTTGGTGAAGTGACAGCCGCTCAGATGCCCATAGACTCGAATTCACGTCCCCGCGACGGGGGGAATCGAAGAGCAAGGGAGACAGGAATATGGCAGAAGCACAAGGCATTATCGACGTCCCACCAGAGCAGCTGCGCGACACCATGACGTCGGTGTTGTCGGCCATGATGCAGAGCAGTCACCTGTCGAAGGACTGCACCAACCTGATTGAGGAACTCGTCGGATCGGGTGCTTTCAAGGGGCCGGCCGCGGTCATGGCGATGCAGACGATGGCTGAGATCAACACCGATATGCAGAAGATTCTCCAGCACGGCACCGCGTTGGCCGAGCACCTCGGGACCACCGCGGACCAGATGGACAACAGCGAAGTCGACTCCGTGGCGCAGCTGCAGTCGGTGCTCGGTTCGATCGGCCGCTGAGCCATCCCCAACTCAGACATCCAAGGAGCCGACGAATGACACAGATCACCTACAACAAGGCCGCCATCGCCGACAGCGCGGACCGCGTCGCGCACAACGCGGCTGGCATGGGCGACGACTACACCGACGTCCACAACCGCACCAACGCACTGCTGGGCGAATTCGGCGGTGCCAACGCCACCACGTACGCCTACAACCAGGCGGAGTTCATGAAGAGTTTCGAGCACCTCATCGAGACGGTGACCAAGTTCGCACACACCGTGCACACGGTGCTCGGAAACGCCACGGACACCGACAATTCGCTCGCAACCATGATGTGAACTGACACCACACCGGTGGACGGGGGGGGGGGGGGGGGGGGCCCCCCCCCCCAGTGGGGGGGGGAACCCAGCAGGCCCCCAACCCCGCCCGGCCGGGGGGGCTGGGGGGGGGGGGGGGGTAAGTAATGGTGGGAGCCCGACAGGGC
>NZ_LZHW01000024.1 GCF_001667265.1 Mycobacterium sp. ACS4331
ACACCCGCCGAAGAACTCGACCGACTACTGTCAGACCCGTCCGCATACACCGCAGCGACCGGTTGAATCCGCCCCGTGGTTTTCTGTACCAACACGGGCGCTCGCCGGAGAGAGGTAGCGCTCGCGGAGCTTGCCCTTGACGAGCTTGCCGGTGGGGGTGCGTGGTAGATCGTCGACGAAGTCCACCGAGCGCGGCGCCTTGTAGTGCGCGATGCGCTCCCGGGTGTAGTCGATGAGTTCGCGTTCGAGCACCTCGGTCCCGGTGATCCCCGGCGTCAACTGCACCACGGCCTTGACCTGCTCGCCCATCTCCGGGTCGGGCACCCCGATGACCGCCACGTCGTGCACTGCGGGGTGCAGAGCCAACGCGTTCTCCACCTCTTGGGGGTAGATGTTCACCCCGCCGGAGATGATCATGAACGACTTGCGGTCAGCCAGGTACAGGTGACCGTCGCCGTCGATGTAGCCCAGATCGCCCACCGTCGTCCAGGCTGGGTGCTCGGGATGCTGAGCGGCAGACGTCTTCTCGGGATCGTTGTGGTAGCGGAACGGCAGCGCGTCGCGTTCGAAGTACACCGTGCCGACGGTCCCGACGGGCAGTTCGGCTCCGTCGTCGTCGCAGATGTGCAGCACGCCGAGGGCGCTTCGTCCGACCGAACCCGGATGATCGAGCCATTCGGCGGTGTCGATGAACGTCATGCCGTGCGCCTCCGTGGACGAGTAGTACTCGTAGATGATCGGGCCAAGCCAGTCGATCATGGCGTGCTTGACGTCCACCGGGCACGGCGCGGCGGCGTGGATCACCGCGCGCAGGCTGGACAGGTCGTGCGCGGCACGAACCTCGTCCGGCAGTTTGAGCATCCGGACGAACATGGTGGGCACCATCTGCGTCACCGTCACGGCGTGCCGGTCGATGTGCTCCAACGCCCGCTCGGCGTCGAATCTGCTTGCCAGCAGTACGGTTCCGCCGAGCGCCTGCACCATCGAACACCAGCGCAGCGGTGCCGCGTGATAGATCGGCGCGGGGGAGTAGTACACGTCATCGGCGTTGATGCCGTAGAGGTGCTGCGCGATCGCCACAATCGGGTCACCCGGTTCGTCGACCTCACGATTTGGCAGCTCGGGTCGAATTCCCTTGGGAAAACCCGTCGTCCCCGATGAGTACAGCATGACCGCACCACAGGGTTGTGGATCGAGGCGTGGGCCCGCATCGGTCAGCGCCTGCTCGAATGAGCGGTACCCGTCGACCGGGCCGCCGAACACCAACCGCAACGGCGGTCCGTACACCGCGGCGGCCAGGTCGCGCAGCGACGCCGACGCGATCAACGCCCGCGCCCCGGAGTCCCGCACGATGTAGGCCGCCTCGTCCGCCGTCAGATGGTGGTTGATCGCGGTGATGTACAGCCCCGACCGCAGCGCCGCCCACAGCACCACCAGCGCCTCGGGCCTGTTGTCCGACAGCAGCGCAACGACATCCCCGCGGCGCAGACCCGCGTCGTACAGTACGCGGGCCAGCGCCGCCGAGGCGTCATCGAGCTCTCGGTAACTCATGGTCTCGCCGGACTCCGCGACGATGACCGCGGGCCGGTACGGGGCGTGCTGGGCGTGGGTGCCGGGGTACACGGATACCTCTCAGTCCAGGGCCGCAGCCGAGACGACAACCGGGTAGACGCGCTTACGGCGGTCATTGGTCAGGTCGATGTGGATGTACTTGGCCTCGGTGTACTCGTCGAGCGCGTCGGGGCCGAGTTCACGCCCCAGACCGCTCTGCTTGACGCCGCCGAACGGGTACATCGCGCTGATCATGTGCCAGTCGTTGACCCAGACCGTGCCGGACTCCAACCGTCGCGCGATGCCCAGCGCCCGCACGTTGTCGGTGCTCCACACACCCGCCGACAGACCGTATTCGCTGTCGTTGGCGATCGCCACGGCCTCGTCGTCGTCCCGGAAGGTGAGCACCACCAGCACCGGGCCGAAGATCTCCTCCCGCGTGACGCGCATGTCGTTGGTGGCGCCGGTCAGGATCGTTGGTGCCACCCAATGCCCTTCGGCCAGTGCGGGTTCGCCCGGTGTACCGCCCTGGAACGCGATCCGGCAGCCCTCCTCCTGGCCCAGCGCGATGTACTTCTCCACCCGCGTCTTCTGCTTGGCCGACACCAGCGGACCCAGATCACTGGCCGGATTCATCGGGTCACCGAGCACCAGGGTCTCCGCCCGCGCCACCAGGCGCCGGACGAACTCGTCGTGCAGGGACTCGTGCACCAGCAGCCTGGTGCCGGACTCGCACGCCTGCCCGCTCATCAGCAGGAAGCCGAACAGCGTCCCGTCCACGGCGAGGTCGAGGTCGGCGTCCTCGAGCACGATGTTGGCGCCCTTGCCGCCGAGTTCCAGCGTCACCTTCTTGAGGTTGTCGGCGGCCGCGCGCATGACGTTCTTACCGACCTCGGTGGACCCGGTGAACGCCACCTTGCGCACGTCGGGGTGCTCGGCCAGGCGGGCGCCGACCACCGGCCCCGGACCGGTGACGACATTGAGCACACCCGCGGGCAGGCCGACTTCGTCTGCGGCCCGGGCCAGTTCGAGCAGTGTGAGCGGGGTCTGGTCGTCAGGCTTGAGCACCACGGTGTTGCCCGCGGCCAGCGCCGGGCCCAGTTTCCACACCGCCAGCAGCAGCGGGAAGTTCCACGGGATGATGCCCGCGCACACCCCGACCGGGTCCTTGACCACCATGCCCGCCGCCAGCGTCGGGGCCTCGTTGAGCGGTCCGCTGCGCTGGAACGCGTAGGTCCGCGCCTGCGCGGCGAAGTACTTCAGGTGGTCGATGGCGTAGCCGATCAGGAACGCACCCGCGGCCCGGACCGTGGCGCCGTTCTCGTTGACCTGCAGCACCGTCAGCTCCTCGGTGCGGGCCGCGAGATTGGCGGCGATCGCATCCAGCACGTCGGCGCGCTCATGCGGGGAAGTGTTGCGCCACACGCCACTGTCGTGGGGGGGCGTGGCCGCCCCCCCCGCCCCGGGCGGCCCGGGGCGCCGCCCCCGGGCCCCCGGGCGCCCCGCGGCCCCCGGGGCCCGGGGGGCCC
>NZ_LZHW01000025.1 GCF_001667265.1 Mycobacterium sp. ACS4331
CCGCCCTGCCGCCCGCCCTGGAGACCGGACCCACCCGCCGTGTCCCCCTGGGCACCATCGTGGGTGCACGCAGCGGCGACAAGGGCGGTGACGCCAACGTCGGACTCTGGGTGCGCACCGATGAGCAGTGGCGGTGGCTCGCCCATTTCCTGACCGTCGACCGGGTGCGGACACTGCTGCCCGAGACCGCGAGCCTCAAGATCACCAGACATCTGCTGCCCAACCTGCGCGCGGTGAACTTCGTCGTCGAGGGGCTCCTCGGACAGGGCGTCGCCTATCAGGCCCGCTTCGACCCGCAGGCCAAGGGCCTGGGTGAATGGCTGCGCGCCCGCCACGTGGACATCCCGGAGAGGCTGCTGCCGTGAACATCTGGACCACCCCCGAGCGCCAGCAGTTGCGCAAGACCGTGCGCGACTTCGCCCAGCGCGAGATCCTGCCGCATGTCGACGACTGGGAACGCGCCGGCGAACTTCCCCGCGATCTGCATCGCCGCGCCGCCGAGGCCGGGCTGCTCGGCGCGCAGTTCCCGGAGTCGGCCGGCGGCGGGGGCGGTGACGGTGCCGACGCCGTCGTGATCGCCGAGGAGTTGCACGAATCCGGCGCTCCGGGCGGGGTTTTCGCATCGCTGTTCACGTGCGGCATTGCGGTCCCGCACATGGTGGCCTCCGGCGATGAGCGCCTCATCGAGGAGTTCGTGCGGCCCACCCTGGGCGGGGAGAAGATCGGCGCCCTCGCGATCACCGAACCCGGCGGCGGGTCGGACGTCGGCCATCTGACCACACGCGCCGTGCGCGACGGTGACCACTACATCGTCAACGGCGCCAAGACCTACATCACCTCCGGGGTTCGCGCCGACTATGTCGTGACCGCGGTGCGTACGGGCGGGCCGGGCGCCGGGGGTGTGTCGCTGCTGGTGGTGGAGAAGGGCACGCCGGGGTTCGAGGTGACCCGCAGGCTCGACAAGATGGGCTGGCGCTCCAGCGACACCGCCGAACTGTCCTACACCGACGCGGCTGTGCCCGCGGAGAACCTCGTCGGGCCGGAGAACTCGGGCTTTCTGCAGATCGCAGCGGCCTTTGTGTCCGAACGCATCGGCCTTGCCGCCCAAGCCTATTCGAGCGCGCAGCGCTGCCTGGATCTGACCGCGCAGTGGTGCCGCGACCGGGAGACCTTCGGCCGTCCGCTGATCTCACGGCAGTCGGTGCAGAACACCCTGGCCGAGATGGCGCGGCGCATCGACGGGGCGCGGGTCTACTCCCGTCACGTCGTCGAACGGCAGCTGGCCGGTGAGACCAACCTGATCGCCGAGGTGTGCTTCGCCAAGAACACCGCGGTGCAGGCCGGCGAATGGGTGGCGCACCAGGCCGTGCAGTTGTTCGGCGGCATGGGCTACATGACCGAATCCGAGGTCGAACGCCAGTACCGCGACATGCGCATCCTGGGCATCGGCGGCGGAACCACCGAAATCCTCACCGCGCTCGCCGCCAAAACGCTTGGATATCAAGCGTGACGGTACTCCGCTCAGCACTCGATCCGGACTCGCCGGCCTTCCGCGAGGCCGCCGACGAACTCCTGCGCAAACTCGGTGAACTCGACGCCGAGTTCGCCAAGGCCATCGCCGGTGGCGGCGAGAAGTACGTGGCCCGCCACCGGGAACGCGACAAGCTCACCGCGCGCGAGCGCATCGAGGCACTCATCGACCCGGACTCGCCGTTCCTGGAGCTGTGCCCGCTGGCGGCCTACGGCAGCGAGTTCCAGGTGGGCGCCAGCGTGGTCACCGGCATCGGCGCGGTCGAGGGTGTCGAATGCATGATCGTCGCCAACGACCCGACGGTGAAGGGCGGCACCAGCAATCCGTGGACGCTGCGCAAGACCCTGCGCGCGAACAGGATTGCGCTGGAGAACCGCCTTCCGGTGATCTCGCTGGTGGAGTCCGGCGGCGCGGATCTCCCCACCCAGAAGGAGATCTTCATCCCCGGCGGCCAGCTGTTCCGGGACCTGACCCGGCTGTCGGCCGCCGGCATCCCGACCATCGCGGTGGTGTTCGGCAACTCCACCGCCGGTGGCGCCTACATACCGGGCATGTCGGACCACGTCGTGATGATCAAGGAGCGCTCCAAGGTGTTCCTGGCGGGCCCGCCGCTGGTGAAGATGGCCACCGGGGAGGAGTCCGACGACGAGTCGCTCGGCGGCGCCGAGATGCACGCGCGCACTTCGGGACTGGGTGACCACCTCGCGGTGGACGAACTCGACGCGATGCGGATCGCGCGGCGCATTGTGGTCCGGCTGAACTGGACCAAGCAGGGCCCCGCGCCCGCGCCGTTCACGGAACCACGTTTCGACGCCGAGGAACTGATCGGCATCGTGCCCCCGGACCTGAAGATCCCGTTCGACCCGCGGGAGGTGATCGCCCGCATCGTCGACGACTCCGACTTCGACGAGTTCAAACCCCTCTACGGCGGTTCGCTGGTGACCGGTTGGGCCCGGCTGCACGGGTATCCGCTGGGCATTCTGGCCAACGCGCGGGGGGTGCTGTTCAGCGAGGAGTCCCAGAAGGCGACACAGTTCATCCAGTTGGCCAACCGCTCCAACACTCCACTCCTGTTCCTGCACAACACCACCGGCTACATGGTGGGCAAGGACTACGAGGCGGGCGGAATGATCAAGCACGGCTCGATGATGATCAACGCGGTGTCCAACTCGACGGTGCCGCACATCAGCCTGCTGATCGGCGCGTCGTACGGCGCGGGGCACTACGGGATGTGCGGGCGCGCCTACGACCCCCGATTCCTGTTCGCCTGGCCGTCGGCCAAGTCCGCCGTGATGGGCGGTACGCAGTTGGCCGGGGTGCTCTCGATCGTCAGCAGGGCCGCCGCGCAGGCCCGCGGTCAGACCGTCGACGAGGACGCCGACGCCGCCCTGCGCGCGGCCGTCGAGGCGCAGATCGAGGCCGAGTCGCTGCCGGCGTTCCTGTCCGGCCGGCTGTACGACGACGGGGTGATCGACCCCCGCGACACCCGCACCGTGTTGGGAATGTGTCTGTCCGCCATCGCCAATGGCCCGATCGAGGGGACGTCGAACTTCGGCGTCTTCCGGATGTGAGCGCGCCGATGATCTCCAAGGTCCTGGTCGCCAACCGCGGTGAGATCGCCCGCCGGGTCTTCGCCACCTGCCGTCGTCTCGGGATCGGGACCGTCGCGGTCTACACCGATCCCGATTCCGGTTCGCCGCACGTCGCTGAGGCCGACACCCGCGTGCGGGTGCCCGGCTATCTGGACATCGACGCGATCCTGTCCGCGGCCAAGGCCGCCGGCGCCGACGCGATCCATCCCGGGTACGGGTTCCTCTCCGAGAACCCCGAATTCGCCACCGCGGTCGAGGTGGTGGGCCTGACCTGGATCGGCCCGCCTGTCGAGGCGGTGCGGGCCATGGGGTCCAAGATCGAGTCGAAGAAGATGATGGCCGCCGCGGGCGTGCCGGTGCTCGAGCAGTTGGATCCGGCCACCGTGACCGACGACCAGCTGCCCGTGCTGGTCAAGGCGTCGGCGGGCGGCGGCGGCCGCGGCATGCGCGTCGTCACCGAGGTCGCCGCCCTGACCGGCGAGGTGGAGGCCGCGCGCCGCGAGGCCAAGTCGGCGTTCGGCGACGACACGGTGTTCTGCGAGCGGTACCTGCCGACCGGCCACCACGTCGAGGTGCAGATCATGGCCGACGCACACGGGACCGTGTGGGCCGTCGGCGAACGCGAGTGCTCGATTCAGCGGCGGCACCAGAAGATCATCGAGGAGGCCCCCTCCCCACTGGTGGAACGCCACAGCGGCATGCGGGACAGGCTGTTTCAGGCCGCCCAGTCGGCGGCACACGCCATCGGGTACACCGGGGCGGGCACGGTCGAGTTCCTGGCCGACGA
The DNA here is from genome assembly GCF_001667265.1 of Mycobacterium sp. ACS4331. GTDB lineage: Bacteria > Actinomycetota > Actinomycetes > Mycobacteriales > Mycobacteriaceae > Mycobacterium. Next base: position 3,911 of record NZ_LZHW01000025.1, read on the forward strand.
CGCCGGCGAGTTCTTCTTCCTGGAGATGAACACCCGCCTGCAGGTCGAGCACCCGGTCACCGAGGCCACCACCGGACTGGACCTGGTGGAACTGCAACTCGCCGTCGCCGACGGTCAGGCTCTGGACCCGCAGCCGCCCGCGCCGCGCGGCGCCTCGATCGAGGCCCGCCTGTACGCCGAGGACCCCGCCAGGGACTGGCAGCCGCAGGCCGGAGCCGTCCACCACTTCGAGGTGCCCACGGCGCGAGGGAGTTTCGAGAGTTCGGGGCGGCCCGAGATCCGGTTGGACGCCGGCATCGCGACCGGGTCCACGGTGTCCATCCACTACGACCCGATGCTGGCCAAGGTCATCTCGTGCGCGCCGACGCGCGCGCAGGCCGCCGCCATGCTGGCCGACGCGCTGGCCCGAACCCGGCTGCACGGAGTCCGCACCAACCGTGACCTGCTGGTCAACGTGCTGCGGCATCCGGCCTTCCTCGACGGCGAGACCGACACCGCCTTCTTCGACACCCACGGTCTGGCCGCCCTGGCCGCGCCGCTGGCCGACGACGCGTCGGTGCGCGCCTGCGCGATCGCGGCGGCACTGGCCGAGGCCGCGCACAACCGCGCAGCCGCACGGGTGTTCGCCGGAGTGCCCAGTGGATGGCGCAACGTCGTCTCGGCGTATCAGTCCAAGACCTTCCGGACCGGAGACACCGAACACGTTGTGCGGTACCGCTTCACCCGCACCGGCGTCGTGCTGCCCGACGACGACGGAATCCGCGTCGTGTCGGTGGCCCCGGAGGGCGTCGTGCTCGACGAGGGTGGCGCCGAGACGGCCTTCACCGTGGCCCGGTACGGGGAGTCGGTGTACGTCGACTCGTCGCGCGGGAGCGTCGAGCTCACCGCCGTGCCACGGTTCGTCGAACCCGGATCGACCATCGCGGCCGGGTCGCTGGTGGCGCCGATGCCCGGCGTGGTGATCCGGCTGGGCGCCAGTGCGGGCGAGACCGTGACGGCCGGTCAGCCCCTGGTGTGGCTCGAGGCGATGAAGATGGAGCACACCCTGACCGCACCCAGTGCCGGGGTGCTCGCCGAACTCAACGTCACCGAAGGCCAACAGGTCGAGGTGGGCGCCGTCCTGGCGCGCGTCGATTCAGGAGAAGACGAACAATGACCGACACGGGATTCATCGAGAGCGACGAACGGCGCGCACTGCGGCAGGCGGTGTCCGCGTTCGCCGCCGACTACGGCCAGGACTACTACCTGGAGAAGGCCCGCGCCGGCGAGCACACGACCGAACTGTGGACCGAGGCCGGGAAACTCGGCTTCATCGGCGTCAACCTGCCCGAGGAGTACGGCGGCGGCGGTGCGGGCATGTACGAGTTGAGCCTCGTGATGGAGGAGATGGCCGCCGCCGGTTCGGCCCTGCTGATGATGGTGGTCTCGCCGGCCATCAACGGCACCATCATCGCCAAGTTCGGGACCGAGGAGCAGAAGCGACGCTGGCTGCCCGGCATCGCCGATGGGTCGATCACCATGGCGTTCGCCATCACCGAACCCGATGCGGGGTCCAACTCGCACAGGATCACCACCACGGCCCGCCGCGACGGCAGCGACTGGATCCTGTCCGGCCAGAAGGTCTACATCTCCGGAGTGGACCAGGCCCAGGCCGTGCTGGTGGTGGGACGCACCGAGGAGGCCAAGACCGGCAACCTGAAGCCGGCGCTGTTCGTGGTGCCCACCGACACTCCCGGACTGAGCTACACCAAGATTCCGATGGAGATCGTCAGCCCCGAGTTCCAGTTCCAGGTGTTCCTCGACGAGGTCCGACTGCCCGCCGACGCCCTCGTGGGGTCCGAGGACGCCGCGATCGCGCAGCTTTTCGCGGGGCTGAACCCCGAACGCATCATGGGTGCGGCCTCCGCGGTGGGCATGGGCCGGTTCGCGATCGGCAAGGCCACCGAGTACGTCAAGACCCGGCAGGTCTGGAAGACGCCGATCGGGGCCCATCAGGGCATTTCACATCCCTTGGCGCAGAATCACATCGAGATCGAACTGGCGAAGCTGATGATGCAGAAGGCCGCGACGCTGTACGACTCGGGCGACGACTTCGGTGCGGCCGAGGCCGCCAACATGGCCAAGTACGCCGCCGGTGAGGCTTCGGTGCGCGCGGTCGACCAGGCGGTGCAGAGCCTCGGCGGCAACGGGCTGACCAAGGAGTACGGCATCGCGTCGGCGCTGACGGCGTCACGCCTGGCCCGCATCGCCCCGGTCAGCCGCGAGATGATCCTCAACTTCGTGGCCCAGACCTCGCTCGGGCTGCCCAGGTCGTACTGATGGACTCCCCCGTCGACTACCGGGTGGCGGACCGGGCCGCGCACCTGACTCTCAACTCGCCGCAGAACCGCAACGCGCTCTCGCCGGCACTCGTCGGCGCGCTGCATCAGGGCCTGCGCGACGCGGTGTCCGATGCCGACGTCCGGATGGTGGTGCTCGGGCACACCGGCGGCACCTTCTGCGCGGGCGCGGACCTCAGTGCTGCGGCCGGGGGTGACCCGTACGAGTTGGCGGCCGCGCGCGCCACGGAGATGGCGGACCTGCTGCGCGCTCTCGTCGAATGCCCCCTGCCGGTGATCGGTGTGATCGACGGCCACGTGCGGGCCGGGGGCATGGGCCTGATCGGCGCGTGCGACATCGTCATCGCGGGGCCCAAGAGCACGTTCGCGCTCACCGAGGCGCGCATCGGGGTGGCTCCCGCGATCATCTCTATGACGCTGCTCCCGAAACTGAGCCCACGTGCCGCAGATCGCTATTTCCTCACCGGCGAGACGTTCACCGCGGCGAAGGCACAGGAGATCGGGTTGGTGACCGTGGCGGCCACCGATCTCGACGCCGAGGTCGCGACGATCGTCGACGCTCTCAGCAAGGGCTCCCCACAGGGACTCGCCGCGACAAAATCCCTGACCACAGCGTCAATTCTGCGCGGCTTCGATCGGGACGCCCAGCGCCTCAGCGAAGATTCCGCAAAACTGTTCGTCTCCTCCGAAGCACAGGAGGGGATGCTCGCTTTTTTGCAGAAGCGGCCACCGAAATGGGCCGAATCGGCAAATGATGGCCACGATTAGATATCCCCACTTTGCGGTTGACAACGTGCGTCGTAGGCTCGTCACCGATGAGCGATTCAGCGCAGCGGGACTCATCATTGCGAGCCGCCGACACCGACCGGATTCAGACTGCCCAGCTGCTGACCGATGCCGCAGCACAGGGTCAGTTGAATCTTGCTGAGTACGAGAGCCGCCTGACACAGGCCTACGCCGCCGAGACGTACGGCGAACTCGATCGCCTGTCCGCCGATCTCCCCAGCATCGCCAACATCCGCCGCGGCGCATGCAAACCGGCGCCCTCGACCGTGCTGCTGGCGATCCTGAGTGGCTTCCAACGGCGCGGCCGCTGGAACGTGCCGCAGAAGCTGACGACGTTCACGTTCTGGGGCAGCGGGGTCGTCGACCTCCGCTACGCGGACTTCACCTCACCGACGGTCAACATCCACGCGTACTCGATCATGGGCGGGCAGACGATCCTGCTTCCGCCCGAGGTCAACGTCGAGGTGGGCGGACTGGGCGTGATGGGTGGCTTCGAGCACAACATCACCGGCGACGGCGCGCCCGGCGCACCGTGCGTGCGGATCTCGGGATTCGCGTTCTGGGGCAACGTCGGGATCAAGCGTAAGAAGCGTCGCGCCGCCCGGGTGGAGGACGTCGCCTAGGCACCCGCACTCAACGTGAAAAGGCCGTTGGCCCTTCCCGCTCCCGGGGAGGGCCAACGCACTTTTCAGTTGACCTGCAGCATCATTCGCCCGGTTCGCCCGTCTCCGGGGAACCCGAGTCGGCGCGGTCGCCGCTTTCGGACACAGGCTTGGGCTTCCCTCCGAACCGGGCGCGGACCCGGTCCAGACGTTCCAGAGTGCGTTCGGTGATCGCCTCGGTGCGCGCGGCGATGTACTCCGCGCGGGCCTGCTCTGCCTTGGCCTTGGCGTCCTTGAGGCCGTCACGGATGGCCTTCACCTGGTCGGCGATCACGCTGGGTACGCGGGCGTCGACCTTGGACGGAGCCGCGACGGGGCTCTCCCCGCCCTGCGGCGATCCCCCCTCGGCCGCGGGTGCCGTCTTCGGATCCAGGTCACGCTCAGCGGTCGCGCTGGCCGTGCCCTTTTCGACGGCTGATGGAGTGGTGGCGTCGTCGCCGGTTTCTCCGCTTGGGACCTGCAGCCGCGCGCTCGCCGAGGCCGTCGGCCGCTGGCTGGGGACCAGTGCCTGGATGACGCGGATCAGCGCACCCACCGGGTCCCTGAGGACGGCGACCACCGCTGGCGGCAGGTAGGCGTCGATGTTCAAGATGTCGGCAAGGGTCTCCGTCGCTCGCTTCAACCCGTCGCGTAGACCGCCCTTGACCCAGGACGTCGGATCGAGATCCCTCAGGTTGATCCCGACGACACCGGCCAGCGCGACGACCGGTTCGACCACGAAGTCCACCAACTCCGACAGACCGAGATCGTCGACGATCTTGGCGAGCAGCGCCCGCGGACCGGCGGAGAACAGGATGTCGTCGTAGTCGAAGCGGATGCCCTGGCTGGCGATGCCCTCATCGACGAAGTAGTAGAGCAGCGAGGGGGTACCCACTCCGGTCCAGGGGTTCCAGTCGTCAACCGACTCGTTCCTGGCTGTCGCTGGGTCGTCGCCCACGACTCCGTCCCTGCCTCCGGCGCCGCCCGCGAGGTAGCGGTCGACGTCCTTGGGCACCAGGGGGCCGTTGAGCGAATCGGCACCGTTGTAACCCTTGAAGAACGCATTGAGCGCACCGAGCATCGACAGTGCGGTCACGTCGAGCGAGCCCGGCGAGCTCTCCGAGGGTGTGACCCCCTCCTGCACTGCGGCCACCTCCACGGTCGGCGGACGCAGAACCTCGGGAGTGGCCGCGATGATCGCAGCAGCACTCACGAGCGCGACGCCGGACGTGACGATGGTCTTCATCGCCATCTGAGGAGGTCCCCCAATCATGGGTCATCGATGGACAAGTGTGTTCCTAGTCAAAGACCGAGAACTTGCTGAGAGGACCCTAAGCGGTCGTTTGCCGATGGGCAACTGAAACACGCGTTTTCACAGATTTTCGACCGGCTCGTGACGTCTCGACGGACTCCCTCGGCCACCGCCGCACCGGAGTCCCGCTGACCGAAAACGCGCTGATCAGGCGGTATGCGATGTGGGCGTCGCGTTTATGCGCGGCGTTGCCGCAGGGGCGGGACACCACGCTGCAGGGCGGGGTGGGAGGCGTGGGCACAAGGCGAGACACAAAGCGCGGTACAAGTTCGCTGATGTGAACGACTTCGTGGGCTCGCCGCGTTGCCCACTCCAGAATGACGACAGCGTGGAGAACACCGGAACGAGGTTGGGGGCGCGTGCCGACCCCAAAACGCCGTTGGCCCCACCCGATTCGGGAGGGGCCAACGGGCTTGGATCTCTTCAGGGGGTCAGCTCTCGCCGCCGCCTTCGGTGCCGCCGCCGGTGGTGCCACCGCCGCCACCGTTGTCGTCACCGCCGCCGACCGTGGCACCCGCATCTGCGCCGCCCGTGCGGGGCTTCAGGCCGAGTGCAGCGCGGACGTTCTCCTTGCGCTCCGCACGCTTCTCCGCGCGCTGAGCCTTGGCTTCCTTCGCCTTGGCCTTGGCGTCACTGATGGTCTCGCTGAGGCTCGGAAGGCCCGGCTTGGTTTCGGGTGCGGCTTCGGTCTTCTCGTCGGTGCCTTCTTCGACCTTCTCTGCTGCCGGGGCCGGCGGCGTGATGGCGCCCAGGGCGTCCTTGGCCTTCTCTGTCAGGTGGTCGCGGAACTCGATCGGGGTGGGCAGCTTGATGGCTGCGAACGGGCTGGGCTTCTGCTCCTCGGGGGCAGCCGCGCCCTCTTCCTCGGTGGTGCCCTCGTCGGCGATGCCCTCGTCCTCGACCGCGGCCGTGCGCTGGACGGACACAGCTTCCGACTCAACCAAGTCTTCGTCGTTCGGGATGAGCGCGCCGATGATGGCGACGAGGGTCCCCAACGGGTGGGTGAGCACCTGCGTCAGCTCCGGACCCAGGAACTCGGTCGGATCCTTGAAGACGTCCAGGATCGGGGTTTCCCCGATGATGGTCGGCAGGGCCGCGACCAGCGCCAGAATGCCCGTCGGATCGGCGTTGATCGGATCGTGGAAGATCCGCAGGATCGGCTCCAGCGGTGTGCCCTCCACCAGACCGACCGGATCCGTCAGGAGATCGCCCACCTCTGGCGGCAGCGCGCTCAGCGGGTTGCTGATGAACGCCAGCAGACCGTCGAGGCCGAGGTCGGTGGCGATCTTGTAGAACAGCGCGGTCTGGCCGGCCGAGAACAGGTAGTCGTCAAGCTGGAAGTTGACGCCCAGGCTCGCCAGGCCCTCATCGATCAGGTAGTAGAGCAGCGCCTCGACGCCGAAGCCGACGCGGGGATCCCAGTTGTCGGCGGACTCGTCGTAGGCCGTGTCCGGGTCATCTTCGAGGATGTCGTCCCAACCGTCCACATCCACGCCGTAGGGCTCAACGTCGTCATACCCCAGCGCCTCACCGACCGAATCGTCACCGTTGTAGCCCTCGAACAGTGCGTTGAGTGCGTTGCGCAGCGACAGCGCGGTGAGCTCGTACTTCGCCGTCGAGATCTTGGTCGGGGTGGGCACGCTCTGCGCCGCGGCGACCTCAACGGTGGGCGCGGGCATGATCTCCGGCGTCGCCGCGATGATCGCGGCGGCACCCGCAAGGGCAACGCCGGAGGTGAGAATGGGCTTCAATGCCATGTGGACGGTCTCCCCGATCAGGTTGTTGAATCTCGTTGACACTCCTAGGCGCAAACCTAGAAGTTGCTGAGAGGATCCTAAGGGGTGGTTTGCCGATCAGCAACCGATTCCGCGACCCGCGTTTGTGACGAATTGCGCGTGATTGTGCCGCGCATTGTTTACGCGGAAAAGCCCCGCGACGGCCGTCGGCATCGCGAAAAACAGGCCCATCACCTGCGATTGCACTCATGCACTCCCGCCTGTGGGGACTCTTGACGTCGGCGCCGGCCCCGCCCCGTCATGCACCCTTGCCGTCGCCCACTACGGAACCCTCCAGAAAACAACCATATTGTTAGCTGAGTGAACGACATTGACCGCACTACGCTGAATCTGTCCTCGTCGCCGCCGCGAAACGGAGCAGCATGCCCATCTCACTACGCACGGTCACCGTCCTCGGCGCCGGAGTGCTCGGTTCCCAGATCGCGTATCAGAGCGCATACAAAGGCTTTCCCGTCACCGCCTACGACATCGACGACGAGGCGCTGCAGGCAGCGCGGAAGCGGTTCGACCATCTGGCCGCGACCTACCTCAACGAGGTGCCCGGCGCCGACGACGAGACCACGCAGGCCGCGCTGGATCGGCTGACCCTGACGACCGACCTGGGCCGCGCCGCCGACGCGGATCTGATCATCGAGGCCGTCCCCGAGCTCCTGGACGTCAAGCGGGAGACCTACTCGGCGCTGGCCACGCTGGCGCCGCAGCACACGATCTTTGCGACCAACTCCTCCACGATGCTGCCGAGCGACCTGAAGGAGTCCACCGGCCGCCCGGATCGCTTCCTGGCGCTGCACTTTGCGAACCGGATCTGGAGTTCGAACATCGCCGAGGTCATGGGCACCGCCGACACCGATCCCGCGGTGTACGAGGCCGTCGTCGAATTCGCCTCCGCCATCGGCATGGTGCCCATCGAACTCCACAAGGAGAAGGCGGGGTACGTGCTCAACACGCTGCTGGTGCCGTTCCTGCGGGCCGCGCTCGAACTGGTCGCCGGTGGCTACGCCGAACCGGGCGACGTCGACAACACGTGGCGCATCGGCACCGGGGCACCCGTCGGGCCGTTCCAGATCTACGACGTCATCGGCATGCGCACGCCGTACAACATCATGTCCCACGGCGACGAGGAGGCGCAGCAGATGGCCGCGTGGCTCAAGAGGAACTACATCGACAAGGGCAAGCTCGGCCTGGCCTCGGGCGAGGGGTTCTACAAGTACTTCTGAGCGGCGACGCTCACTGCTTCATGTGGTCTGCGAGCAGCGTCCCCCACGCCTTGACCAGTCGCTCGTACTCGTCCTCACACGTCTCGGCGCGGGCCTGCGGCAGCAGACCGCTGTCGATGATGTCCTGGTTGGCCTCGGGATCCGAACCGTAGATCCAGCATTCGAAGTTGTACATCCGGGCCTGGTTGAGGCTGTGCACGTCGGCGTAGTCGCCGTCCTCCGGCGTCCCCCACGTCTGGGCGTAGATCCGGTACTCGCGGGCCTGATCCTTGGCGGCCTGCACCAGATCGGGGTCGACGTACCCGTTGATGTCGGGCGTCAACAACCAGAACGCCGCCATCTGATCCGCAACGTCCTCTTCACGGCCGGTGGCCGGGAGGTCGTACAGATCGATGGCCATGTGCCCCAGTTCGTGGAAGAACGACGCGACCGCGACGCGGCGTGCGGTGGCCTCGGGATCGGGATCGCCTGCCTCACCGAAGATTCGCAGACTCTCATCGACATCCTCGTAGCAGAGCACCATCTCCTTGTCGACGTGGTTCCAATAGTCGTTGGGCTCATCGCACTGCGAACCCTTCAGCGGAACATCGAAGGGCAGCTTGAGGTTTCCGTTGACGGTGTCGGACAGATCCTCGAGCAGGTTCAACTTCTCCATCAGTGCCCTGCCGTTTTGGGACTCGTCCGTGGTGGCGTCCTCGTATTCCGGCACCATGCTGCCGTTGTCGTCATCGTCGTCATCGTCGGTGTCCGCGTCCGCCACTGCGTCGACGGCGGATTCGGTCACCGACGACTCCTGCTGCGGGGCCGGACTCGACCCGCACCCGACGAGCATCGTCGCGACGGCGCCGACCGCCAGCAGGAGCTGCCACGGATACGCTTGGCGTCCACCAGAACTCAGCATGGGAACACCATAAGGGCAGTCACCGTCGCACGATCACCGATTCATGCAAGCAGGTCGTCGATCTGGTTGATGGCCGACGAGGCCCCTTCGACGACGCCCATGTCGAGCACCTGCTGGAGCGCTTCGGCGGACGCGTAGGTGCTCACATACCGCGCGCGGGTGCCGCCGTCGTACTCGGTGAAGGTGTAGTTGTTCTCCGACACCGGCAGGTCAGGGTTCGGGTTGAAGTCCGCGTCGGCGAAGCCGTCGAGGAACGAGAAACTCGTGGGCTCGTCGACGGCCGTGACCTGCCAGTAGCCGGCGTACTTCTCGCCGTCGGGTCCGGTCATGAAGTAGGTGACCCTGCCGCCGGGGGTGAGGTCATGGTCGACGAACGTCGCCGGATGACTCGGTGGGCCCCAGACCTTCTCGAGCTGACGCGGGTCCGCGTACACCTGCCAGATGCGTTGCACGGGAGCGGCGAACTCGGCCGTGATGGTCAAAGTCAGGCTGTCGAGATCGTGCTGAACGTCGGTCACGGGCATGGCTCAGTTCTCCTTGTTCTCGTTGTTGTCGGCTGCGATCAGGTCGTCGATGCGGGCGATGCGGCCACGCCACACCTGCTCAAGCTCGGTGAGCAGGGCGGCCACCGACCGCACCGCCGCCACGTCGCCGCTGGCCAACTGCTCGCGGCCACGCCGCCGCTTGATGACCAGCCCGGACTTCTCCAGGACGGCGACGTGTTTCTGCACCGCGGCGAAGCTCACGTCGTACTTGACCGCGAGTTCGGAGATCGAGTGCTCGCCGGCCAGCACGCGGCGCAGGATGTCCCGCCGGGTTCGGTCGGCCAGGGCGTGGAACAGGGCGTCGGCCCGGCTCTCGTCGATCACGGTCACGCCACTAACATACAACCGATTGGTTGTATGTTGTCAAGGGCTTCTTGGCTGCGTCTCTTTGGGGGATGCCCGCGGGGGTGGGCCGCAACCACCCCCAAGCTCCCTAAAATGTGCGAAATCGCAGGCAAATCAGCCGAATTGGCTGCAATTCCGCACAAAACTCGGCGTCCGCCGACGCCGGCTACTTCATATTGCCCAGGATCCGACTCAACGAGGCGGACTGCTTCTTGAGGATGTTGGACACCGTGCTCAGCGCCTTGTTGTGACGGTCGAGAACCTGCTGCAACCGCACAGTGTCGTCATCGCTCAACCTCTGTGGCCGCAGGCGCGGAGAGACCAGGACGGCCCGCAACTGTCCGGGCGAAGAGTCCACGGAGTTCGCATCCTCCCCGCTGGACGACGGACTGGCGACAATGTCGACGGTGGGCGCGGCGACCGCGGTGCCGACTGGCCCAACGGCCAACGTCGCCCCCGCCAGCAGCAGCGCCCCAAAGGCCACGCGCGCCCGTATCACTGACTGCTCCCCTGTTGTGACCACGGCAGACCCCTCCCCTCTGTGCGCGACCCGATGGCCCGCTGTAGAGGCACGCTAGGAGCGCCTGGTCCGCATGGCGTGAGTAGTCGACTACTGGACTTCGACAGTGAAGTGCCGTCAGAGACCCACCACCGTTTTGTGCGGAACCGCAGGCAAATGAGCCGAATTGGCTGCAATTCCGCACAGAACGTGGGCGGTTGGCCCCCGCCATCGCGCTAACGCCGTCGCCGCGCCTTGAGGTAGTCGCCCACCACCGCGGCGCCCAACCCGTCGAGATCAGGCTCGACCACCCGCCCCTCGACTCTGCGCGCCACCTGGTCGATGAACCGCGCCAGGCCGGGATCACTGCCCAACCGGAAGATGGTGACCTGCGCGCCCAGCCGGGCGATCTCGTCGAACCCCTTGACGGTCAACCCGATGGTGCGCGGATGCGGCGGATAGTCGAAGAAGACCGCCGTACCCCCGTCACCGCCGTAATCCTCCAGGTGCGCGGTGGGCTCACCGTCGGTGACGATCAGCACGACGGGCTGCGCATTGGGATGCCGGCGCAGATGCCGGGTCGCCAGCGCCAGCGCGTGGTGCAGGTTGGTGCCCTGCTCGTAGACGCCCTCCAGGCCGGTCAGCTCGGCCGCCGTCACGGTCCGGGCGTAGCGGCCGAACGCGATGATCTGCAGGTCATCCGAACGGAAGCGGGTGCTCACCAGATGGTTGAGCGCCAGGGCCGTGCGCTTCATCGGCAGCCACCGGTTCTCCATCACCATCGAGAACGACGTGTCCACCAACAGCGCGACGGCGGCCTGGGTCCGCGTCTCGGTCTCGGACACCTCGACGTCCTCGACCGTGATCCGGATGGGCTGGCCGTCCTCCCCGGTCCCGGCCTCGCGGATCGGTCCCGCATTGGTCCCCGCCGTGCGGAGCACGGCATTGGTCAGCGTGCGGGTGACGTTCCACGGTTCGGTGTCGCCGAACGCCCACGGCCGCGTCGCGCCGGTCAACTCCCCCGCGGCACCGGCCCGCCGCGTCTGGCGTTCCCCGTGCCGGCCGGAAAGCTGTTGTGCCACATCACGAAGCGCGGCCTGACCGAGCTGACGCATGGCCTTCGGAGACAGCCGCCACTGGCCGTCGGAGCCACGATCCAGGAAACCCTGGTTCATCAGCGCGCGCTCCAGGTCGGCCAGGGTGCGGGCGTTGACCGCGGCCTCGTCCCCGAGCTGACGGGCCAGCATGTCGAGGTCGACGTCATCCATCGACGCCCCGGCATAGGACTGCGACAACTGCTCGGCCAACTGCTCGAGTTCGGCGATGTCGGCCAGCGCCTGAGCACCCTCACCCATCCCGAGCGGATCGTCGCCCGAGAACCGCTGCGAGCCGTCCCAGTCCTCACCGGGACGCGCGGCCTGCAGATGCGAGTCCAGCCGATTCAACGCGTTCATCAGCGACGGCGACCCGAAAGCCTGTTGCGCCAACGCATCCAGCTCGGCGCGCTGCTGCTCGGAGAGGCTGTTGCGGAACCGCTGGGCCGCCGCGGCCCGCTGCGCCAGGGAATCCAGAAGCTCGTCGATGTTCTTCGGGTTCTCCGGGAAGAACTCGCCGTGCTTGTCCATGAAGTCCTGGAAGTCCTGCTGCGTGTCCTTTCCGGCAGCGTGCTTGTCCAGCAGATCGTTGAGGTCGTCGAGCATGTCGTTGACGCGCTGACGGTCCTCATCGGTGGCGTTCTCCAGGGCCTGCTTCATCCCGGCGAACCGCTGGTCGAGCATCTCGCGACCCATCAGGTCCTTGATCTGCTCGTACTTCTGCCGAGCCTCCTGCGACCGCCAGTCGTACTCCGACAGTTCCTGCACGGCCTTGGCCGGCGACGGCGACAGCGACTCCAACTGCAGTTCGCCGAACCGCGCGTCGTCGTCGAGCGCGCGTGCCAGCTCCTTGCGCTCGGCCAGCACGGCCTCGTCGAGCAGCTTCTTGATCTCCTGCAGCGTGCCGTCGAGGTTGTTGCGCTGCAGCAGTTCTCGACGCCGGCGGTTGGCCTCGGCGGCCAGCTTGTCCGCACCCTTCATGTTCTGGGTGCCGCGACGCAGCATCTCCTGAAGGGCACGGCGCGGCGAGGAGCCCTCCATGACGTCCTGCCCGATCTGCTCCAACGCCTCGCGCAGATCGACCGGGGGCGCCAGCGGGTCGGGCCCGCCGGTGTATCTCGAATATCTCGAGGTGCGTTCAGCCATAGACCGTTTCGCCTTCACCGGACACCTTGTCGATGCGCTTGGCCAGATACAGGGCCTCGAGCGCCAGCTCGGTCGCCGACGCGCGCTGCCCGTCGGACTCCGCGCCCAGGCGCTGCGCGATCTGGTCGAGCACGGGCAGGTCCGGCAGCGCAGCCAGCACGTCCTTGGCGCTGACCCGCTCACCCGTGGTCACCGGCGAGCCCGCCTCGATGGCCGCCACCAGGGGGCCCACATCCAACCCGCCGAGCACCCGCGACGCGGTGTCCGCGGTGGCACGACGCAGAAGGTGCTCGAGCACCGCCTGTTCGCGGCCCTCCTCCCCCGATTCGAACTCCAACTTGCCGCGCAGCACGTCGATGATGGTGCTGAGGTCGACGACGCGTGCCACCGGGTCCTGCTCGCCCAGGATCGCGCCACGATGCCGGGCCGACGCGGCGACGGTCTCGGCGGCCGCGATCGCGAACCGCGCCGACACACCGGAGCGCTGGTCCACCGAATTGGACTCGCGCAGCAGACGCGCGAATCGGGCGATGATCTGCAGCAGGTACTCCGGCACCTCGGCCGACAGGTGCGCCTCCTGGCTGATGACGCCGACCTCGGCGTCCAGTTCCAGCGGGTAGTGGGTCCGAATCTCGGCCCCGAACCGGTCCTTGAGCGGCGTGATGATCCGGCCGCGGTTGGTGTAGTCCTCGGGGTTGGCGCTGGCCACCACCAGGACGTCCAGGGGCAGGCGCAGCGTGTAGCCGCGCACCTGGATGTCGCGCTCCTCCATGACGTTGAGCATCGACACCTGGATGCGCTCGGCGAGGTCGGGCAGCTCGTTGACCGCGACGATGCCACGGTGCGCCCGCGGGATCAGGCCGTAGGCGATGGTCTCGGGGTCCCCGAGGCTGCGTCCCTCGGCGACCTTGATCGGGTCGATGTCGCCGACGAGGTCGGTGGTGTTGGTGTCGGGGGTGGCCAGCTTCTCGGTGTACCGCTCACTGCGATGCCGCCACTCGATGGGCAGATCGTCGCCCGACTCGGCCACCCGGCGGATCGATTCGGGCGTGATCGGACTGTAGGGATGCTCGCCGAGCTCCGAACCTGCGATCACCGGGGTCCACTCGTCGAGCAGACCCACCAGCGAGCGCAGCAGACGTGTCTTGCCCTGACCGCGCTCACCGAGCAGCACGAAGTCGTGACCGGCGATCAGCGCGCGTTCGACCTGCGGCAACACGGTGTCCTCGAAGCCGAAGATCCCCGGCCAGACGTCGGTTCCATCGGCAAGCGCCGCCAGCAGATTGTCGCGGAGTTCCTGCTTGACGCTCTTCTCCTCGTGACCGGAAGCGCGCAGCTCACCGACGGTACGAGGCTGATCCTTGGGTGAAGTCACCACTCCACGCTACGACGGGTCGGCGGGGTGGTCATGTGCTCCCCCGCAATTGCGCGTTATGCGGACGCGGGAATAGGGCTTACGGGTTCGCCGCTGGACGGACCGCGAGCGCCTCGATCTCGACTTTGGCCGCCTCCGACACCAAGCCGCTGACGATCAGCAGGGTGTTCGGCGGATAGACGCCGGACGGATAGAGCTCCGGGTAGACGAGCCTGCGCCCCGCCACGAACTCCGGAATCGACTCACGGCCGACCACGTAGGTGCGGAACCCGACCACGTGCTCGAAGCCCAGTCCGGCGGCCGCCAGAGCAGTCCCGATGTTGGCGAACGTCAGCCTCGTCTGCTCGGCGCCGTCTGGCGGGAACTCGCCGTTGGCGTCGGCACCCAACTGGCCCGCGATCATCACGATCTCGCCGGCGGGTGCGATGCCCAGTGTCGAGTAGTCGCCGAACTTGGGCAGGGGTGCGTCCTGGTATTCCGCCATGTCAGTGCGCGAAGTGCCGGGCGCCGGTGAGGTACAGCGTGATGCCGGCCTTGGCCGCGGCCTCGGTCACCAGTTCGTCACGCATCGATCCACCGGGGTGCACCACGGCCTTGACGCCCGCCGCGGTCAGCACCTCCAGGCCGTCGGGGAACGGGAAGAACGCGTCCGAGGCCGCCACCGCGCCCTGGGTGCGGTCACCGGCGCGCTCGACCGCCAGCCGCGCCGCGTCGACACGGTTGACCTGTCCCATGCCGACGCCCACCGTCGCGCCGTCCTTGGCCACCACGATCGCGTTGGACTTCACCGCGCGTCCGGCACGCCAGGCGAACTTGAGATCGGCCAGCGTGGCCGCGTCCGCCGGCTCACCGGTGGCCAGCGTCCAGTTGGCCGGGTCGTCCCCCTCGGCGTCGAACTCGTCCCGGGTCTGCACCAGCAGACCGCCGCTGACCTGCCGGAACTCGGTGCCCCCGAGTTGCGGCTCCGAGGCCACCAGAATCCGGATGTTCTTCTTGCGCGCCAGGATCTCCACGGCGCCGTCCTCATAGGCCGGGGCGATGATCACCTCGGTGAAGATGTCCGCCACGGTCTCGGCCATCTCGACGGAGACGGTCGAGTTGGTGGCGATCACACCACCGAATGCGCTCAGCGGGTCACACTCGTGGGCCTTGCGG
Organism: Mycobacterium sp. ACS4331; assembly: GCF_001667265.1. Lineage (GTDB taxonomy): Bacteria > Actinomycetota > Actinomycetes > Mycobacteriales > Mycobacteriaceae > Mycobacterium. Next base: position 19,062 of record NZ_LZHW01000025.1, read on the forward strand.
TGCGCGTCGGCCACCGACACCGACGAGATCGCGATACCGCACGGGTTGGCGTGCTTGATGATCGCGACGCAGATCTCCTCGTGGTCGAACGCCGCCCGCCAGGCCGCATCCGAGTCGGTGAAGTTGTTGTAGGACATCTCTTTTCCGTGCAGCTGCTCGGCCTGCGCCAAGCCCGGCCACGCGGTGTCATCGCGGTACAGGGCGGCCTGCTGATGCGGGTTCTCGCCGTAGCGCAGCACCGCGGTGCGGCGATACGTGCCGCCGAACCATTGGGGCAGCTTCTGGGCAGGCTCCTCCGGAGCAAGCGTCGAACCCATCCATGTCGCCACGGCCACGTCGTACTCGGCGGTGTGACGGAACGCCAACGAGGCCAGGATCTTCCGCTCGGCCAGCGTGAACCCGCCGGACCGCACGGCGGCCAGCACGCCGTCGTAGCCGAGGGGGTCGACGACCACGGCGACGCTGGGATGGTTCTTGGCAGCGGCGCGCACCATCGAGGGTCCGCCGATGTCGATCTGCTCGACGCACTCGTCCGGGGCCGCCCCCGAGGCGACGGTCTCGCTGAACGGGTAGAGGTTGACGACGACGAGTTCGAAGGCCTCGACGCCCAACTCCTCGAGGGCCGCGGCGTGCTCGGGCTTGCGCAGGTCAGCCAGCAGACCGGCGTGCACCTTGGGGTGCAGGGTCTTGACTCGGCCGTCGAGCACCTCGGGGAAGCCCGTCACCTCCTCCACCGGAGTCACCGGAATGCCCTGTTCGGCAATCTTTTTCGCGGTGGAACCGGTGGACACGATCGCCACGCCGGCCTCGTGCAGACCACGGGCCAACTCGGCCAGGCCGGTCTTGTCGTACACACTGATCAACGCGCGCCGGATCGGTTTACGTTCGCTCATCCGAAGGTTGCCTTTCGTCCGTTCCAGATCACACCGCGCGTTGCCATCGCGGCGAGCACGTCCACCAGCAGTCGCCGTTCGACGACCTTGATGCGTTCGTGCAGAGTCTCTTCTGTGTCGTCGTCGCGCACGTCGACCGCCTCCTGCGCCAGGATCGGTCCGGTGTCGACACCGCTGTCCACCAGGTGCACCGTCGTCCCCGTCACCCGCACGCCGTAGGCCATCGCGTCGGCCACCGCGTGCGCACCCGGGAAGGACGGCAGCAGCGCGGGGTGGGTGTTGACCACCCGGCCCGGGAAGGTCGAAAGGAATTTCGGCCCAAGAATTTTCATGAATCCCGCAGACACCACCAGGTCGGGTTCGTGCGTGCGCGCGGCGTCGGTCAGCGCGAGGTCCCACGCCTCACGGTCCGGATGGTCGCGCAGTCGGACCGTGAATGTCGGGATTCCGGCGTCGGCGGCGATCTGTGCGGCCCGGCAGTCGCGGTCCACCCCGACGGCCACCACGCGTGCCGGGTAGTCGCCGTCGGCGACGTTGCTGACCTCCAGTAGCGACGCCAACAGCGAACCGGTGCCCGAAGCCAGCACGACCAGCCGGGACGGTGCGCTGGGAGGGATCCGGAGCGGTTGCTGCACGCGGAAAGCTTAGTCGGAGCGCTCAGGCGGTTCGGGGGCGGTGGGTCGGTCGTTGTCGGCCTCCCACAGATCCTCGGCGTCGGGCAGGTCGTCGTCGGGTTCGGGAACAGCGGTCGAACGCCGCGGCATGACGATGGCTTCGGTCACGGCGTCGTCCTCGTCGGACAGCGGTTCGAAGGCGTTGGTCTCGACGTCGTCGGTGAACAGCGCCTCCTCGTGCGGCGGCTCCCGGCGGGCTTCGAGTTCCCGCACCGGCGCGGGCGCCGGCGGGGGTTTGGGTCGCCGGGTCAGACCGCCGGCCATCGCCACGGTCAGCGCGCCGACGCCGAAGAACCACAGGAACACGGCCGGGCCGAACGTCGCCTGATCCACCCCGACGTGGCCGAAGTTGCCCAGCTCTCCCCCGCCCATCAGGCCGAGCAGTGCCATCACGCCGGCCGCCAGCGCAGCCGCCACGGCGACCTTGGCCATCGCGGGGAGCAGCGGCAGCGGACGGCGGGCACACTGCTGGCCGAGTGCGACACCCGAGGCGGCACCGATGATCAGCAGCGCCACCCACACCGGCCCCAGCGGCGGCGTCGGTGCGGCCGCGAGAATCGGCACCGCGGGGATGTCGCCGCCGAACACCGTGAACGAACTGAACGTCGCGAAGCCGACGTGCGCCGAGGACCCGACCGCCATGGCCGCCGTGCCCACGACGACGTTGGGGATGTAGAGCACGGCCAGCACGGTGAGGCTGAACTGCCCGAAGAGGGAGTCGGTGATGCCGTACAGCTCGTGCATCGTCGACCAGTGCACCACCAGCGACAACGCGGTGGCGGCCGCCGACAGACCGAACAGCGCCAGCACCCCCGCCGTCGCCGCGCGCACAGCGTCGGGCAGCCAGTCCGGCAGCGGCGCGGACTGCAGGGCGCGCCGGCCCACCTTGGAGCCGACGCCCAGCGCGGCGCCGACGGCGTGGACGCCGAGCACCGCGGCGAAGGCATGCGACGCACTGGGCGTCTGGAGTTCGGTGAGGACCGACGCGGCGTCGTGGATGACCGCCAGGGCGATCGCCGCGATCAGCATGGGTCCGCCGAGCGCTGAGGCGACGACCCAGCGGATGACGAACCAGGGCGGCCTGCCGGTGCCGCGATCGGGCACCGCGGCCGCTGTGGTGTGCGCGGTGCCCCACACCATGAGCAGGATCGGCAACAGGGGCATCACGCCGAGTTCGCGACCGCCGATGGAGATGGGCACCCCGTGCACGCCCAGCCACATACTGGCGATGGCGCCGAACGCGCCGGTCATATCGCTGTTGGCGATGAGGAGTTGCAGCAGAACGATCGCCGCGATGATCACCAACGCGACGATCGCCGGGCCGAATGCGACCCGGACCAGATCACGGGCCTGCCGTGCGCCCGCCGTGCGATTGTCGTGCATTCACGTCCGACGTGCCCGCACCCGGCCTGTGGGCCGGGTGCGGACAGGTGCGACTAAGGCGTGGTCGGACCGGTGGGCGGCGTGGGCGCCTGCTGGGTGGGAGCACCCGGGGCGATCCCACCGCTGGGCGGCTGGGCCGAACCCACCGCGGGCGGCGGGCTGAAGCTCGGGTACCCGGTCGGCGGAGTGGGCGGGCCCTGCTGGGCGCCGCCCTGCGGAGCGCCGTAACCGCCGGCCGACGGACCCTGCGGGTAGCCGCCGTACTGCGACGGGTAGCCGGGACGCTGTCCCTGGCCGGGGCCCGGTGCGCCGGGCTGCTGACCGTAGTAGCCCCCGGGCGGGCCGTACTGGCCGTACTGCGGCTGGTCGTACTTGGGCCGCGGGGCGGGCGGGGTGATCACCCCGGCCTCGAGCAGCAGAGCACCGATCGCCGCGATGGTCTGCAGCAGGGCCGCAGCGAGGAACACCCAGAACGCCCAGCCGACGGCGAAGCCCTCAGGCTTGCCGATCAGATCGGAGATCGCCAGCAGCAGGCCGAGCGTGGCCAGAACCGCGATGACCGCGTAGTAGTTGTGGGCCTTCGGCAGCAGGCTGACCGCGGCGAGCAGCGCCGCGAGCAGCACACCGAGGACCGGCAGTCCGCTGCCGGTCGCCGAGATCTCGCTCACGAACGAGCCCATCTCGGTGCTGAGGGTGAACATGGGCCCAAAGGTCACCAGGTAGGCGATGAACCCAAGGGCCACCACGGCGATCGTCAGGTACTGCGGCAGTCTGCTCGGACCACCGTCAGCCGCCTGACCGACCGACGCCGGGGCGCCGTACGAACCGGGGGGCTGAGCGGGCGGGTATCCGGAACTGCCGGGTGAGCCGGATGAGTAGGTCATGACCTCTCCTGTGTCGTCGGGCGCCGCCTCCCGCGGCGCTTCCGTGGACCGCGACCGGCCCGCGCAGGGCAGCGTGGCACTCCGGCGTACCGATCACGATTCGAACACCCACGCTAGCGCACGTTGAGGTGCGCGCCACTCGCCAATGCGCGTGTCCTGCGAGGCTAGGCCGAGGCCAGAACCGGCGCGCCGACCGACCCCTGCTCAGCGGCCTCGATCTCCCGCACCAGCGGGAGCACGTTGGCGCCGAAGTATTCGATCTCCTCCTGGAAATGCAGGAATCCGCCCAGAATCAGGTCGACGCCACGCTTGCGGTAGGCCGCGATGCGCTCGGCGATCTGCTCCGGAGTGCCGATCAGGCCGGTGCGGAATCCGTCGTTGTACTGCACCAGATCCTCGAACGAGGAGTCGGCCCACATGCCCTTCTTGTCGCCGGTGGAGTTACCAGCCTGCTGCACGGCGCTGCGAAAACCCTCGACAGCGGGTTTGTTGGCCTTGGCGATGATCTCTTTGAGGACCTCTTTCGCTTCCTTCTCCGAGTCGCGGGCGATGATGAACCCATTGAGGCCGAACTTGACCTCACGGCCCGCGTCGCGCGCGTGGTCGCGCACCTCGACGACCTGCTCGGTGATGCCCTCGAAGTCCTTGCCGTTGGAGAAGTACCAGTCGGCGTAATGACCGCCGTTGCGACGGGCCGCCGTCGAGTTGCCGCCCTGGAACAGCTCAGGGTTGGGTCGCTCGGGGGTGTTCAGCGGCTTGGGTTTGAGGGTGAAGTCGTGGATCCGGTAGAAGTCGCCGCGGAAATCCACGTCATCCTCGGTCCAGATCCTGCGCAGCACCTGCAGGAACTCGGCGCTGCGCCGGTACCGCTCGTCATGCTCGAGCCACGGTTCGCCCAGGTGGGTGAACTCGTCCTTGAACCAGCCCGAGACGACGTTGACGGCGAATCGGCCGTTGCTCAGGTGATCAGCGGTGGCGCCCAGCTTCGCGAGCACAGCCGGTTGCCACAGGCCCGGGTGCACCGCGGCGATGACCTTCAGGCGTTCGGTGGCCAGCAGAAGCGCCAGCGAGAAGCTCGTCGACTCATGCTGGTACTCGGCGCCGTAACTGGCCTCGTACCGGACCTGGCTCAGGGCGTACTCGAAACCGTTGTTCTCCGCGGTCTGGGCGAGCTTCCTGTTGTACTCGTAGTTCCAGTCGGTGCGCTGCTCGATGTCGCTGGTGACCAGGCCGCCGCTGACATTGGGCACCCAGTAGGCGAACTTGACGTGGTCGGAGATGCGTTCGGTCGTCATGGTGTGCCATCACAGTCGGTGCACGCCCTCGGGTCACGTATTTAATTCTCCGGGGCTAAAAATCCCCCCTCGTCCCGGCCGCGGCGATCGGAACCACGAGGACGTGACGCTGGTGCGGGCACGACCACGTCGCCGAGGGGTGGGTCCTGCTCGACCCCCCTGGTCAAACAACTAGAACACGTTCTAGATTCAGTCCATGAACTTCGGGCTTGTGCTCTTCACCAGTGACCGGGGCATCACGCCCGCCGCAGCGGCCAAGTTGGCCGACGACCACGGATTCACCACCTTCTACGTGCCTGAGCACACCCACATTCCGATCAAGCGGCAGGCCGCACACCCCACCACGGGCGACGAGACCCTGCCCGACGACCGCTACATGCGCACGCTCGACCCGTGGGTGTCGCTGGGCACCGCGGCCGCCGTCACGTCGCGTGTGCGGTTGTCCACCGCCGTGGCCCTGCCCGTCGAGCACGACCCCATCACGCTGGCCAAGTCGATCGCCACGCTGGACCACCTGTCCGGCGGACGGGTGTCGCTGGGCGTCGGATTCGGTTGGAACACAGATGAACTGGCCGACCACAAGGTGCCGCCGGGCCGGCGTCGCACCATGCTGCGGGAGTACCTCGAGGCGATGCGCGCCCTGTGGACGCAGGAGGAGGCCGAGTACGACGGCGAATTCGTGCAGTTCGGCCCGTCCTGGGCGTGGCCCAAGCCCGTGCAGTCCCACATCCCCGTGCTCGTCGGCGCCGCGGGCACCGAGAAGAACTTCAAGTGGATCGCGAAGTCCGCCGACGGCTGGATCACCACTCCTCGCGACTTCAACATCGACGAGCCCGTGAAACTGCTGCAGGACACCTGGGCGGGCGCCGGGCGCGACGGTGCACCCCAGATCGTGGCGCTGGACTTCAAGCCGGATCCCGAAAAGCTGGCCCACTGGCGCGATCTCGGGGTCACCGAGGTGCTGTTCGGCCTGCCCGACAAGCCCGAGGCCGAGGTTGCGGCCTACGTCGAACGCCTCGCCGCCAAGCTCGCCGCCCTCTGACCCCTTCGCCCAAACGAACGTTTGGGCGAAGAAGTGCGAGTGGAATCGGGCAGAACGTCAATCTCGGCGCTGGACCGGCGCGGCGTGCCGGCTAGGCCAACCGCGCCGAGTTGACGCCGTCGGCGGCGGTCACCTCGATGGCCGCCCCCAACGGATCGCCCTCGGTCATCAGCGCAAGCAGGTCGGCATCGGTCGTGGTGGCCATGAAGCGACTGCCGTCGGCGTCCACCCTGCCGATGATGATCCCGGTGCGCTCGGGCCAGTCGTAGCGCACGGAGTAGGTCTCGATTGTCCCGCGGCCGTTGACATCCCGGGTGACGGCGACTTCGGGCAGCTCGTTGATCCGCGCCTGGAGCCGCGCGCTGTCGCCGGCCCTCCACGCGACGGGCTCGGTGGAGTAGACACCTGTCGAATACTTGCTCATCACTCCGCCGTTGGCACCGACGAGACCGAAATGGCCGGGCCGATCACGCATCTCCGAGACGACCTCGGCAATTCCGTGCAGCGAGTAGCTGTTGCCGGGACCACCGAAGTAGGGCAGGCCACCGGTGAGGGTCAGCCCACGCGGGTCGTCGGCCGCGAGCCCGGTGGCGTCGCACACCGCGAAGACCGGGAACGGGAAGCAGCTGTAGAGATCGAAGCAGGCGATCTCATCGAGGCCGACGCCCGCCATCGTCAGCGCTGCGGTGACCGCCAGATCCGCTGACGCGCTGGCGCCCAGATCCTCTCGGACCAGCAGCTCCTGCTCGACGAGGTCGGCATGGCCATGAAGGTAGACCCACTTGTCCTCGGGCACACCGAGGCGTCGCGCCGCCTCCACCGACATCACCAGCGCTGCCGCACCCTGGTTCACCTGATCGCGGGCGACCATCAGCCGCGGATAGGGGTCACAGATCATCCGGTTCTCGGCCGTGACGGTGACGAGTTCGTCGACCGAGCGCTCCACCGGCGACGACGAGAAGGGGTTCTTGGCGGCGACTTTCGAGAACGGTGCGAAAAGCTCCGCCATCTGCTGCCGGTAGTCGGCGACACCGAGACCCAGGCGGGCCCGGCGCGCGTTCTCCAGCAGGCCGTACTGCACGGGCGCACCGGTCAGGCCGTGCTTGACGGTGTACTCGCTGATGTACTGATCGAATCCGAACCCGCGGTCCTCGAGTTGACCTCCGACATGTTCGGTGAAGTCGGGCTTGTCGTCCCGTTTGGCGAAGTGCCGCGTCGTCGAACCGGGTTCCGAACCGAGCACCAGGACGACGTCGGCGTCTCCCGCGGCGATGACACCCGCGAACTCGGTGAGCACCTTCTGCGGGCCATGCCCACCCAGCGGCTCCAGGACCGCCCGCTTCGGGTCGGCGCCGATCCGGCCCGCGACCGACCGGAGGTAGTTGTCCGAGGCGCCCAGGGGTGGGCTGCTGAAAGGGGTGCAGATCTCGAACTGCCGCAGACCCACGAACACGTCAATGGCTGCGGCGACAGCGGCGACGTCGACCTCGGTGTCGGCCAGGGCCGCTTGTGCCGCCTCCGTGGCCAGGTCCACCGCCGACATGCCGCGGTAGCCCGAGTCCTCGATGCGTTCGGTGAACTGACCGACGCCGACCACGACGGGCGTATGGGGATCCACAGTCATTTTGACAGGCTAAACGAACTGTCCATCCGGCGCGAAAAGGGCAGGCCGGGGCAATCCGGAGCCCGTCGCCAGAGGGGACGCCCAACAGAAATCGCCCCCAAACCGAAGTTTGAGGGCGATTCTGTTGCTGCTGAAGGGTTTTCCCCTACAGGCTCTCGAGGATCTCGCGCGCCAGCTTGGCGGTCTCCGACGGCGTCTTGCCGACCTTCACGCCAGCGGCCTCCAGGGCCTCCTTCTTGGCGGCCGCGGTGCCCGAGGAGCCCGAGACGATGGCGCCCGCGTGGCCCATGGTCTTGCCCTCCGGCGCGGTGAAGCCCGCGACGTAGCCGACCACCGGCTTGGTGACGTTGGCCTTGATGTAGTCGGCCGCACGCTCCTCGGCGTCGCCGCCGATCTCACCGATCATCACGATGACCTTGGTCTCCGGATCCTTCTCGAACGCCTCGATGGCGTCGATGTGGGTGGTGCCGATGACCGGGTCGCCGCCGATGCCGATGGCGGTCGAGAAACCGAAATCGCGCAGTTCGTACATCATCTGGTAGGTCAGCGTGCCCGACTTCGACACGAGGCCGATCGGACCCTTGCCGGTGATGTTGTTGGGCGTGATGCCGACCAGCGACTCACCCGGGGTGATGATGCCGGGGCAGTTGGGGCCGATGATCCGGGTCTTCTGACCCTTCTCGACGTTGTAGGCCCACGCATAGGCGGTGTCCTGCACCGGGATTCCCTCGGTGATGACCACGAGCAGCGGGATCTCGGCGTCGATGGCCTCGATGATGGCGTCCTTGGAGAACGCCGGCGGCACGAAGGCGATCGACACGTCGGCGCCGGTCTCCTTGATGGCCTCGGCGACGGTGCCGAACACCGGGAGTTCGATGTCGTTGCCGTCCTTGTCGACGTGCGACACGGTGGTGCCCGCCTTGCGGGCGTTGACGCCGCCGACGACCTGGGTGCCGGCCTTGAGCATCAGCTTGGTGTGCTTGGTGCCCTCACCGCCGGTGATGCCCTGGACGATGACCTTGGAGTCCTTGTTCAGGAAGATGGACATAAGTTGTTGGCTCCCTTACTTATTCGCCAGCTCGGCGGCCTTATCGGCGCCGGCGTCCATGGTCTCGGCCTGGATGACCAGGGGGTGGTTGGCCTCGGCGAGGATGCGGCGACCCTCTTCGACGTTGTTGCCGTCGAGGCGGACGACCAGGGGCTTGTTGGCCTCGTCGCCGAGGATCTTCAGCGCCTGCACGATGCCGTTGGCCACCGCGTCACACGCGGTGATGCCGCCGAACACGTTGACGAACACGCTCTTGACCTGCGAGTCGCCCAGGATGACGTCCAGACCGGCTGCCATCACCTCGGCCGAGGCGCCGCCGCCGATGTCGAGGAAGTTCGCCGGCTTCACGCCGCCGTGCTTCTCGCCCGCATAGGCCACGACGTCCAGCGTCGACATGACCAGGCCCGCGCCGTTGCCGATGATGCCGACGGCACCGTCGAGCTTGACGTAGTTGAGGTCGTGTTCCTTGGCCTTGAGCTCGAGCGGATCGGTGGCGTCCTTGTCCTCGAACTCCGCATGGCCGGGCTGACGGAAGTCGGCGTTGGCGTCGAGGGTGACCTTGCCGTCCAGCGCCAGGATCTGGTCGTCGGGCGTGCGCACCAGCGGGTTGACCTCAACCAGGGTGGCGTCCTCGGCGACGAAGACCTCCCACAGCTTCTGGATGGTCACCGCGGCGGCGTCGAGCACCTCGGCGGGCAGGTGTCCCTGCTCGGCGATCGAGCGGGCGAAGGCCAGGTCGACACCCTTGACGGCGTCGACGGGGACCTTGGCGAGACGATCGGGCTTGGTGGCCGCGACCTCTTCGATCTCCATGCCGCCCTCGACCGAGCACATGGCCAGGTAGGTGCGGTTCGCACGATCGAGCAGGAAGGAGATGTAGTACTCCTCGGCGATGTCGCTGGCCTCAGCGACGAGGAGTTTCTTGACGACGTGGCCCTTGATGTCCAGGCCGAGGATGTTGCCAGCGTGCGTGAAGGCGTCTTCGGGAGTGGCGGCGTACTTCACGCCGCCAGCCTTGCCTCGGCCGCCGACCTTGACCTGCGCCTTGACCATGACGGGCTTGCCGATCTCCTCGGCGATCGCCTTGGCGTCCTCGGCGGAATCGGTGACCCGTCCCGGAGTGGTCGGAACGTTGTGCTTGGCGAACAGTTCCTTCGCCTGATACTCGAATAGATCCATGAGCTTCCTAACTGACGCGCAGTCTGTCTATCGGCAATGACGGCGGTGACTGTTTGGGGGGTTTTTGACCCGTTGGGCACCTTATCGACCTCAGTGCGACGCGTTCGCATCGCCTACCACTGTTGTGGCACATGTCACCACTGGGCATAAAGTGATTGAAATCACAATCTGCCCAGGAACAGTTCTACGGGTTGCCACCAACATTGGAGTTTGGTTAACGTCTCTGGGGTCTTCGATAACGCTTTGGTCACGAGACTTACGACATCAAAGGGACGTCAGCTTTGGCAACGCATCATTCGACACCGGCATCACGTTCGGGAACGTCGAGGAGCGCGCGCCGCGCGGAGCAGGATTTCCACCCCAATGAAGTGACCGACATCATGCCGTTCAATGAGTTCGGCAGCCTCGATGACCTCGACGGACAGCCCGGCGTCTTCGACACCGCGACCGATGTCCTGCGCGCTCCGGAACTCGACGATCTCGCCGACATCGAAGAGACGCCGTTCCAGTTGATGCGCCGCATGGACCTCAACGTCATCCACGATCCCGACGCCACCGACGTGATCCCGCGGATCGGCGGGGGCCAGCACCGCAAGCCCGCCGCGAGCGCCCTCAAGGGCCGCGTGATGATCGCGGCCATGGCCGCGGGCGCCGCTGCCGCCGCCGCGCACAGCGCCGTCAACCCCGCGGACAAGGCCTCGGCCGAGACCACGCTGGCCTCCGACACGACACTGGCCGGCGCCACCAACGTGACGGGCACCGCCCGCGGCATGCAGGTCGTCAGCGTGACGCCCGCGCTCAACAGCACGCTGCACTCCGAGGAGCTCGCCAAGGGCGCGGCCTACGCGCAGGAGCGCGCCGAGCGCGAAGCCCGCCTGGCCCGCCCGCTGTTCGCCAAGCCCACACAGGGCATCTTCACCTCCGGATTCGGCTACCGCTGGGGCGCCCTGCATGCGGGCGTCGACCTCGCGGGCCCGATCGGTACGCCGATCTACGCCGTGGCCGACGGTGTCGTGATCGACGTCGGCCCCACCGCGGGCTACGGCGCCTGGGTCAAGCTGCGGCACTCCGACGGCACCGTGACCCTCTACGGCCACATCAATACGTGGACCGTCAGCATCGGCCAGCGTGTGTTCGCCGGCGACCAGATCGCCACGATCGGCAACCGCGGCTTCTCGACCGGTCCGCACTGCCACTTCGAGGTCATGCCCAACGGCTCGGACCGCATCGACCCGGTGCCGTGGTTGGCTCAGCGCGGCATCAGCGTCGGCGGCTACGCCGGCTGACCCGGTGACCCAGCCGCCCTCCACACCACACGAGCCCCCCTCCGGGGAACAGACTCGCATCATCCGCCGGGCCCCCACCGGTGACACCGGAGCAGTGCCCCGGGCCGACGACGCCCACACGAGCATCATCCGCCGGGCCCCCACGCAGGACTCCGGGGCGCAGGCCCAGGCCGACAACGCCCACACCAGCGTCATCGGGCCGGCCCCCACGGGATCGTTCTCGACCCAGCACATCCCGACGCCGAAGGTCGGCGCACCGAAGGAACCGAGTCCGGTGACCGCGGTCGCGGCCTGTGTCGTGGCGATGCTCAGCGGATGGGCCACGTCCGTCGTCGCGACGAGCCTCATCATCGGATGGTGGGACACCGACCGACTGTTCTGCGTGGCCGTGGCATTCCTGGCTTTCGTGTTCGCCTCGAGCACGATCACCGGCATCGTGATGGTGCTGCTGCGCCGCATCATGGGCCGCTGGCTGGTGGCCGCCGGCGCCGTGGTCGCGCTGCTGGCGTTCGTCGGGGTGTTCATCGCCGGCGCCAAGATCCCCTGGATTGTCTACGCGATCCCCGTGCTGCCCGTCGTCAGCGCTGCCCTGGCACTGCACCCCGCCACCAAGCGCTGGATTTTGGTGTCGTGACGACCTTCTGAACCGGGTTACGGTCGTTGCACGAGGAGGTTCCATGTATCCGAACCCTGTGCAGTACCAGCCCTACCAGGCCCAGCCGGCGTACCCGGGAAACCCGATGTACCCGGCGTACCCGCCCGCGCAACCACTCCCGGCCCGGCCCAGCGGTGTCACCGCGATCACCGGCGCCATCCTGAGCCTGCTGGGCGGACTCGGGCAGGTGTTCACCATCTTCGGCGCCCTTGCGGCACTCACCCTGACCTCGGACAGCGTTGTCGGCCAACATCTTCCGGACTGGTACGGCGCAGTCATGGTGCTGACGCTGCTGGTCAGCATCGCGCTGTGCGCGGGACTGCTGGTCGGTGGCGGATTCCTGCTGGTCGGCCGCTCGTGGGCGCGGATCGTCGTCGCAGCCGCCTGCGGTGCGGCGATCGTCTTCGGGATCGTCAGCCAGGTCGTCGCATCGGCGATGTACCGGAACATGGGCGCCGGTGTCGCCGCCAGCCGGGACGCGTCGTCCGTGTTCGGTTTCGTGGGCCTGATCTTCCCCATCGCGACCGCGGTGCTGGTGCTGCTGCCCAGCACCGTCGCCTGGTGCCGAGCCCGTGGCGTGTGACGGCGTCCCGATGCCCGCGGGCACCGTGATCGCGGCGGGCCGGGACAGCGCCTAGAGCTTGCTCACCGGGGCGTGGTTGTGCATGAGCTTGACGCGGCCCGCGCTGCCGAAGTCGATGAGCGACATGGCCGACTCCCCCACACCGGACACCTCCTCCACGCGGCCCAGCCCGTACTTGTCATGCGTGACACGGTCTCCCGGCGCGAGCACGAGCAGGGGGCGGTTGGGGGCGGGGGCGGGG
>NZ_LZHW01000026.1 GCF_001667265.1 Mycobacterium sp. ACS4331
GGCGGGCCGCGTGATCGGCGGCAGCCCAGGGATGTTGATGACGTTCGGCGGCGGCACCGGCGGAAGTCCAGCATCGGGTGGCGGCGGCGGCGCGTCCGGCGGGGGGACGTACACCGGCTCCGGGACCACTCCGGTGCTGGTGTTGATCGTGATGATCGATCCGGGAATGGTCTTGCCATTCGGGGTGGTGCCCACCACCGATCCCTTGGAGGCGTAACTGTTGACCGGCGTCGGCTGATCGGCGACGCGGAACCCGGCGTCCTCCAACTTCTTACGCGCCGCGTCGAGTTTCAGCCCGGTCACCGACGGCACCTCGCCGCCCGGCCCGCCGTCGACGTAACGCGGATCGGTGGGCGGCATCGTGACCTCACCGAAGTCCTCGGCGATCGGCTCCATCGCCAGAAACCAGGTCTGGGCGGGCCCCTGACCGCCGTACAGCGTGCCGGAACCGCACTTTCGCAGCGGGTACGAACACAGGCCCGACGGCGAGGAGGAGTCGTCGAAGATGTAGTTGGCCGCCGCGTACTGGTTGGTGAATCCGAGGAATGCCGACGACCGGTGCGACTCGGTGGTGCCGGTCTTGCCCGACATGGGCAGGGTCCAACCGACCGAACCGGCCGCCGCGGCGGCCGTGCCGCTGGTGTGGTCCTTGCCCAGCGCGTTGGCCAGGGTGTTCGCCAAACCTTCGGGCACGGCCTGCTCACACTTGGGCGTATCCAGCGCCACCTCGCGACCGTTGCGATCGAAGATCTTGTCGATCGGTGTCGGCGGGCACCACACCCCACCGGAGGCCAGCGTCGCCGCCACATTCGACAGTTCAAGCGGGTTGAGCTCCAGCGGCCCCAGCGTGAAGGAACCGAGGTTCTGCTTCTTGACGTAGTCGGCGATGCTGTCGTTGCTGTCGGGATCATAGGCGCGCGCGGTGCCCGGTTCGGCGTAGGACCGCAGCCCCAACCGCACCGCCATGTCGACCGCGCGCGGTACGCCGATCTGCGCGATCAGATTCGCGAACGCCGTGTTGGGGGACTTCGCGAGAGCGTCGGTGACGTTCATCTTGCCGGCATAACCAGCTCCCGCGTTCCTCACACACCACGTCTCAGCCGGGCAGCCGTCGGTGTCGCTGCTGCCCAGACCCTTGCCGCGGAACGTCTGCGGCACGTCGAGTTGGGCGTTGATGCCCATGCCCATCTCCAGGGCGGCCGCGGTGGTGAAGATCTTGAAGATCGACCCGGCCCCGTCGCCGACGAGGGAGAACGGCTGCGGCTGCACGGTCTCGTTGGCGTCGAGGTTCAGACCGAACGTGCGGTTGTCGCCCATCGCGACCACGCGGTGCGCGTCCTTCCCCGGCTTGATGACACTCATGACGCTCGCGACGCCGTCGGCCTCGGGGTCAGCGACGGTGTCGATCGCGTTCTTCACGCTGTCCTGCACCTTCGGGTCGAGCGTGGTGCGGATCAGGTAACCGTTGCGGGCGACCTCCTCCTTGGAGAGCCCGGCGCGGGCGAGGTACTGCAGCGCGTACTCGCAGAAGAACGCACGGTCGCCCGCGGCGATGCAGCCCTGCGGCAGCGGCTTGGCCTTGGGCAGCACCCCCAACGGCTGCGCCTTGGCGGCGCGCAGTTCATCGGCTTTCTCGGGCAGGTTGTCGATCAAGGTGTCCAGCACGACGTTGCGCCGCGCCAGCGCGCCCTCGGGATTGGTGTACGGGTTGAGCGCACTGGTCGACTGCACGATGCCGGCCAGCATCGCGGCCTGCTGCCAGTTCAGGTCGCCGGCGTTGACCCCGAAGTAGGTCTTGGCCGCGTCCTGCACGCCGAAGGAGCCGTTGCCGAAGGACACCAGATTCAGATAGCGGGTCAGGATCTCGGGCTTGGACAGCTCCGTGTCCAGGGCCAGGGCCATCCGTATCTCGCGCAGCTTGCGGGCCGGGCTGGCCTCGATGGCGGCCCGGCGTTCGGCATCGGTCTGGGCGGTGACCAGCAGGTTGTAGTTCTTGATGTACTGCTGCTCGATGGTCGAGCCGCCCCGGGTTTCGGTGTTGCCCTTCAGGTAGCCGACGAGACCGGTCAGAGTGCCCTGGACGTCCACACCGCTGTGTTCGCTGAAGCGCTTGTCCTCGATGGACACGATCGCGAGCTTCATGGTGTCGGCGATGCGGTCGCCGGGCACCACCCAGCGGCGCTGCGCATACAGCCAGGCGATGGGCTGGCCGGCGGCGTCGACCATGGTGGTCACGATGGGCGCATCGCCCTTGAGCAGTTGCGTAGCGTCGTGCTCTGTGGTCGTGGAGACCCGCATGACGATGACGCCCGCCACGCCCGCCGCGGGAAACATCAGGGCCGCCGTGAGCACCCCGGCCAGTACGCAGTACAAGGCTAGGTGGGCTAACGTCCTCCGTTTGCCCGAGGGCTCCTCCGGCATGTCCACCAGCCTAGGACTCAACGCAAACCGCCTTTGCCGAATGGGTCAGGTCACCAGCGCCTCACAGGTGATCGGCAGGTCGCGGATCCGTACGCCCGTCGCGTGGTGGATCGCGTTGGCGACCGCGGCGGCCGATCCGACGATGCCGATCTCCCCGGCGCCGCGCGTACCCATCGGGTTGGCGTGCTGGTCGACACTGTCGAGCCAGCAGGCGTCGATGTTGGGGACGTCGGCGTGAGAGCTGAAGTGGTAGGTCGCCAGATCCTGCGTGACGACGTGGCCGAAGCGGTGGTCGCGCACGCTGTCCTCGTGCAGCGCCATGGACAGGCCCATGGTCATGCCGCCGATCAGCTGCGAGCGCAGGGTGGACGGATTGACGACCCTTCCGACGGAGAAGACGCCGAGCATCCGCGGGATTCGGATCTCGCCGGTGAACCAGTTGACGTGGGCTTCGGCGAACTGGGCGCCGAAGGAATACATGCCGTAGTTCTCGACGTCGGTGTTCTCGGGCGCCTCGGCCGTGGTGGCCGCCCCCGGTGCCGGATTGTCCCCGTGCTCGGCGCGGAAGGCCTGGGCCGCGGCGTGGATCGCCGATCCCCAGGAACTGATGCCCGACGACCCGCCCGCCACTGACGCCGATGGCAGCTCGGTGTCGCCGATGTGCAGGTCGACGGTGCCGGGGTCGCAGCCGAGGACGTCGGCCGCGACCTGCGTGAGCGCGGTCCAGGCGCCGGTGCCGATGTCGACCGCGCCGATCTGCACCGTGTAGTGGCCGGGCTTGGTGCATTCGATACGCGCGGCATTGCCGGGCATGTTCATCGCCGGGTACACGGAGGAGGCCACACCCGTGCCGATCAGCCATTCCCCGTTGCTGCGCACACCCGCATCGGGATTCCTGGGTTCCCAATCGAAGCGCTCCGCCCCGGTGCGCAGGCATTCGACGAGCCGGCGGTCCGACCACGGGTTGCCGGTCTCCGGGTCGGTCTCGGGCTCGTTACGGATGCGCAGCTCGATCGGGTCGAGGCCGCACGCTTCGGCCAGTTCGTCCATCGCGACCTCAAGGGCGAACATACCGGGGCATTCGCCGGGCGCGCGCATCCAGAATGGAACGGGCACATCGAGTTTCGCGAGACGGTGGGAGGTGCTGCGGGTTTCGGACCGGTACATCATCCGGGCCGGGACCGCGGTCTGCTCGGCGTACTCCTTGACGGTCGCGGTCTGCTCGACGACGTCGTGGCTGAGCGCGGTGAGCATGCCGTCCCGGCGGGCGCCGAGTCGGACGTGCTGGATGGTCGGCGTGCGGTAGCCGACGACGGCGAACATCTGCTGACGGGTCAGGGCCAGTTTGACCGGTCTGCCCGGAACGCGCTGGGCGGCCATCACCGCCAGGACGTTGTGCGAATGCGGCGCGCCCTTGGAGCCGAAGCCGCCGCCGACGTTCTTGGCAATGACCCGGATGTTCTCCTTGTCCAGGCCGAACAGGGTGGCCAACTGCTCACGCACCGCGTGCACGCCCTGGGTGGAGTCGTACAGCGTCAGGGCAGGTCCGTCGTTGTCCCACAAGGCGATACAGGCATGCGGTTCCATCGGGTTGTTGTGCTCGTGCGGCGTGGTGTAGGTCTGCTCGACCGTGATCTCGGCGTCGCGCAGGGCCTGTTCGACATCACCCTCGGCGGTGTCGGTGGGGTGCCCGGAGTTGACCTCCTCGGGCGCGTAGAGACCGGGGTGGTCACCGCGCAACTCCGTGTCGTGCGTCTCGGTGTCGTACTCCACGTCGATGAGACCCGCGGCGTGGCGCGCGATCTCGGGGCTCTCAGCGATGACCCCGCCGATGATCAGCCCGCGGTAGCTGACGATGTCGTCCTGCAGGATCGTGAGGTCACCGTCGTCGGTGTCCTCCAGGCGCGGCGCGTCGAAGACCGTGAGGATGTGGCGTACGCCGTCGACGGCGTCGGCCCGCGCGGTGTCCATGCGCGTCACGCGACCCTTGGCGATCGTCGCCTGAACCGGCTGCAGGTACAGCGGGGCGTCGAGTCGGTACTCGAACGCGTACGGGGCGGTTCCGGTGACCTTGGCGGGCCCGTCCAGGCGGGTCAGCGGGGTGCCCATCGCGCGCGGTGTCACGGCCGTCATCACTGGTGTCCCTCCACGAGGCGAAGCAGAGTGGCGACGATCGCGCGCCTGGTGAGCTCGACCTTGAATTCGTTGCCCGGCAGCGGGTTCGCCTGCTCCAGTTCCTTGTCGGCGGCCGCCCGGAACGTGTCTTCGCTGGCGGGTCTGCCCTGCAGCGACTGCTCTGCGCGGTGTGCGCGCCAGGGTTTGTGAGCGACGCCGCCGAGCGCCAGCCGCGCCGAGGTGATGGTGCCGTCCTCGGTGACCAGTTCGGCGGCGACCGAGGTCAGCGCGAAGGCATAGGACGCGCGGTCGCGGACCTTGCGGTAGGTGGAGCGTGCACCGTCGAGCGGTGTCGGAATCTCGACCGCCGTGATCAGGGCTCCCGCAGGCAGATTGGTGTCGCGGTCGGGGCGGTCCCCGGGGAGGCGATGGAAGTCGACGAGCGGCAGGCGGTGTTCGCCGGCGGTGTCTGCGTAGACGACGTCGGCGTCGAGCGCGGCCAGTGCGACGGCCACGTCGGAGGGGTGCACGGCCACGCAGTGTTCGGAGGCGCCGAGGATCGCGTGATAGCGGACATATCCGCCAATGGCGGAGCAGCCCTCGCCCGGCGTCCGCTTGTTGCAGGGTGTCGTCACGTCCTGGAAGTAGACGCAGCGGGTGCGCTGCAACAGATTTCCCGCGGTGGTGGCGAGGTTGCGCAGTTGTCCCGAGGCGCCCGCCAGCAGAGCGCGGGACAGCACCGGGTGTCGCGAGCGGACGATCGGGTGCGCGGCGAGGTCGCTGTTGCGGACGTCGGCCCCGATCCGCAGCGTGCCGTCGTCGAGTTGGTCGATGTCGGTCAGGGGCAGATGCCCGACGTCGACCACCAGACTGGGTTCGACGACGCCGAGTTTCATGTGATCGACGAGGTTGGTGCCTCCGGCCAGGAACACCGCATCGGGTCGGTCGGCGACGGTGGTGACGGCGTCCTCGACGCTGGTGGCGCGGTGATAGGCGAAGGGGATCATCGGGCCGCCTCATGGATCGCGGCGACGATGTTCGGGTAGGCCGCACAGCGACACAGGTTGCCGCTCATGCGTTCTCGAATCTCCTCGTCGGTCAGGTCCGGTGGGTTCTCCAGGTGTTCGGTGACGTGGCTGGGCGCACCGTCCTTGACCTCCTCGAGCATGCCCACGGCCGAGCAGATCTGGCCGGGCGTGCAGTAACCGCACTGAAATCCGTCGTGGTCGAGGAACGCCTGCGCGACGGGATGCAGCGCGGTCTGGTCACCGAGTCCGGCGGCGGTGAGGATCTCCGCACCGTCGTGGGCCACCGCCAGGGCCAGGCACGTGGTGGCTCGCCGGCCGTCGATGAGCACCGTGCACGATCCGCACTGACCGTGGTCGCAGCCCTTCTTGGGTGCCGTGACGCCGAGGTGTTCCCTGAGCAGGTCGAGCAGGGTGGTGCGGTTGTCGATCCGGGTCTGGTGTGTGGTGCCGTCTACGACGACCGAGACCTCAGTGAAGTGGGCTGACTCCATTGGTGGGGGTTACCCGGGGAGGGACTGCTGAAACGGTCAGCCGCCCGCTCGCCGCTCCCGCACGATCGCGGCGATCCGCTCGGCGGCCACCAAGGGATCTTCGTGCTCCCAGACCCGCACCACGGTCCAGCCCGCGGCGTCCATCAGTTCATCGGTGTTGCGGTCGCGTGCGCGGTTCCCCTCGACCTTGTTGCGCCAGAACTCGGAATTGGCCCGCGGCGCGGTGTAGTGCTCGGGACAGCCATGCCAGAAGCACCCGTCGACGTAGACCGCGATGCGCAGCGGCCGGAAGACGATGTCGGCGGTCCGTCGAAGACCCGGGATCGGCCGGGCCGCGACCCGGAACCGCAGACCCATCGCGTGCAGCGCCGAGCGCAGCGCCTTCTCCGGGCCGGTGTCGCGGCTGCGGTTGGCGCGCATGGTCTCGCGTGCGATGTGCGACGAGGCCCACGACTCGCCGGTGCTCATAAGGGCCACGGTAACGGTCGGGTGCCCGTCGCCGCATCGTCGCGCACTGCGAGAATCAGGGCATGCCGGCCCAAGACGACGCCCGGGAAACCCAGATGGTCTGGATGTTCAATCTCTCGGTGCCGCCGGACCGGCGACGGGCCGACATCGACGCCTATCTGGAGCTCGACGAGTCGGCCGACCCCATCCCGTTCGAGCTGAAGTCCACGACCGGCAATTCGGTGTCCACGGTGCGCGACTTCGGGCCCGAGCACATCGAGAAGTGGGCACACCTGCACTGGCTGTTCGCGTTCTACGCCAAGGACGCGACGACGCTGCGGCACTGCTACTACGCGTCACCGGCCGACATGGCCGACTGGATCGCCGAGAAGAAGCGCTACGTCCGGCCCGACTTCGTGCTGGCGCAGCGCGCCCCGGGCCGGATCACCGACGACGATCTGACCGAGGTGATCGGTACCGGCAGCGACTTCTCGCTGGCCGACGCCCGGCGCATCATGAAGAACCAGTGGAGCGCGCAGCAGTACCGCGCCGGCGCTGACCTGCCCGGTTCGCGCTACTCGCGGGCCAAGATGCTGGAGCTCCTGCAGGACCGGCTCAGCTACGTGATCCGTCGCGGCGCGACGCTGAACAATCCGCACATCCCCGAGAGCTACCTGATCGAGCACGGCCTGACGCCGATCACCAAGGACCATGCGCTGCACCTGCGGGACCTGGTGCGCGGCTATCTGGCCAACCGGTCGGCGAAGCTCGAGCAGGGTGTGCTGCCGCTTGAGGATCTGGTGGACCCGGTGATCGCCGCTCAGGCCAAGGCGTCTGCCACGGACGACGCCAACGCGTAGGCCATGGGTGGCGGCACGGCGTTGCCGATCTGGCCCAGCCGCATGTAGGTGGCACCGGCGAGCGGCCAGTCCTGCGGAAAGCCCTGCAGCACGGCCACATCGGGCACCGACAACCGGAAATGGCCGTTGGCTGGGACGAAGGCCCTGGCCTCCTCGCGTGTGGGTGCGACACCGTTCGGCCAGATCTGCAGCTGCTCGAACACCCTCTGCGCCGCGACGCTGTTGAGGATGCTGGTGGTGTGCCGCGGGCCGGTCAGGGTGCTGCGGATGGTGGGCGACAGGGTGTCGAACCCGATGTCGGACAGCCCCAGCGCCTCCCGGACGCCGAGGCAGCGCTCCAACCCGGCGGCGTCGGGATCGGTGTGACCGGGCCAGGCGTGTGTCGGCGCGGGCGGCACATACCGTTTGGCATCGGTCTTGCGCGCGAAGCCGACGAAGATGACTCGGCGGCGGATCTGCGGAACCCCGAAATCCTCGCCGCGCAGCGTGAGCATCTGAATGTGATACCGATCCTCGAGCGGTTCGAGGATGTGGGTGCGCACGTAGTCGGCGAACTTCTTCGAGGCCAGCGCGGGCACATTCTCTGCGACGAACGCCTTCGGTCGGACGGTGCGGACGCAGCGGACGAACTCGGGCCACATATCGCGGACGTCATTGGCTCCGGCCTGGCGGCCCGCGATGGAGAACGGTTGGCACGGCGGCCCGCCGTGCACCACGGCCACCTCGTTGCGCCACGGCGTCCACTTGGCCTTGGTGACGTCACCGTCCTGACCGCCGCGCACCTCCCAGTTGGGGCGCGCGCTGCGCAGTGTGTCGGCGGCGTGGGACAGGATCTCGAATGACGCGGCGTGGCTGTAGCCGGCCCGGTCGAAGCCCAGATCCAGCCCGCCGCCGCCACTGAACAGCGACAACGTCGGCAGACCGTTGGCCTCCCGCTGGGGCATCAGGTCCAGTGGGTCGAGCTTCGGGACGTTGATGGCGTGCACCGGCTTGGTCAGGCCGCGCTGCGCGTCGAGCTTGGCGCGCCGGGATTTGACCGCGATGGCGCGGAAGCGGGCCCGCTGGCGGGCGGTCAGATCACGCGGCTGGTGGTGCTGGTTGGTCGACTTGATCCGTGAAGGCACGACGAAATCGGCTGGATCGTCCGGGTCCAGGGCCGATTCTGTCAACGGGAACACTCCTTGGCTGCCATCTGGTCAACACGGTGATCGTAATGCGGGGGACCGACACGTCCCCTGAGGCGAGCCGACGCGCGCCGTCCTTCCTCTAGGAAGCGACCCTGCGGGCCAGGAAGTCGTCGATCAACCCGGCCACCTCGTCGGCCGCGGTCTCCAGCAGGAAATGGCCGCCGTCGAGCAGATGCACTTCGGCGTCCCTGGCGTCGTCGGCGAATGCGCGAGCACCGTCGGGACCGAAGATGGGGTCGTGTCGGCCCCACACCGCGAGCACTGGGACACCGCTTTCGCGCAGGTACTCGTGCAGCGCCGGGTAGAGCGGCGGGTTGGTCGCGTAATCGCGGAACAACGCGAGCTGGACCTCGTCGTTGCCGGGGCGGGCGAGTGCCGCGGCGTCGAGTGTCCAGGTGTCGGGGCTGACCAGGCTCTCGTCGGGAGCGCCCGTGAGGTACTGCCATTTGACGGACTCCAGATCGAGTGCGCCGCGGATCGCCGCCTCGGTCTCCGGGGTCTCCTCGCGGTGGAACTCCCACACCGTCTTCCAGAAGCCCTCCAGGAAGCCGGCCTCGTAACCGTTGCCGTTCTGCGTGACGATCGCCGTGATGGCCTTGGGATGCCGCAATGCCAGACGCCAGCCGATCGGGGCGCCGTAGTCCTGGACATAGATCGCGTACTCGGTGATGCCCAGGTGGTTGATCAGCCCCTCGGTGAGATCCGTGAGTGCGTCGAAGGTGTAGGTGAACTCCTGTGTCGACGGCGCAGCGGACTGTCCGAAGCCCAGATGGTCGGGGGCCACGACGTGGTAGCGACCAGCCAGCCGGGGGATCAGGTCCCGGAACATGAACGAGCTGGTGGGGTAGCCGTGCAGGAGCACAAGCGTGGGGGAGTTCGGATCCCCGGCCTCGCGGTAGAAGAGCCGCTGGCCGTCGACGGTGGCGAAGCGGTGGTGAGTGCGGACGGTCATAACTAACCCCTTTGACGACGTTTATCGGTTAGTAGTCAGTGAAGCACCGTGGGTGTAACCTGTCAAGAATCTTTAGGAGGTTAGTCATGGAGGTGCGTGCCGCCGGTTCTGCCGACGAGGAACTGCTGCTGGACCTGCTCAACACCACGCCTGTCATCGACGGCGTGACCCACGACGGCCTCTCGGAGCTGAAGGTGGCCAGTGCGTGGATGCGCGCGCGGGGTATCGAGCCGTCCGAGCAGGAGCGTGCGGCGCTGGTGTCGGCGCGCGACGCGCTTCAGGCCGTGGTGCGCGGTGTGGCTGCGCCGAGTTCGCTGGCAGCGCTCGTCGGCGGCGTTGCCCTGCGCCCCGTCGCCACCGACGGCGGTCTCGACTGGCACGTTGACGTCGCGGGCTCGGTCGGCGGTGCGGTGCGCGCGGTGCTGGCCTGGGACGCCCTGCGCATCACCAGCCCGGGTCGGCTGCGGCCCTGCGCGAACACCGAATGTCAGCTGTTCCTCATCGACCGCAGCAAGCCCAACACCGCGCGCTGGTGTTCGATGGCGATCTGCGGGAACCGGATGAAGGCGCGGCGGCATTATCGGCGCACGCACGCGTCCGAGTAGTGCTGTGGGGCGACCGGCCATCAACGGCTCTTCGCGCTGATCTCTGGGCGTGTGGACGGGCGACTGGGAGGCCGAGGGGCGCCCTTTGAAATGCCCGCCTAGGAGCGAAATTCGCGAGGTGGTCGCGCCCAGCGCGCACGTGGGTACAGATTTCGGGGCTGGAACTGTACGTAGGTGCGCGCTGGGCGATCTGCGCCGCCATGGGTGCGCGCACGCGGGTGGGGGACGCAGATCCGCGCTCGCGGCGGCCGAGCGTCCGCCGTTGTACGCAGATCGCGGCGTGTCGGCGTGCAGACACGGGCGCTCGCGGAAATGTGGAGGGCCGGTTTGATTCACCGCGATCCGTAACCTGTGCACCGCGGGCCTGCCTCAGTACCGTCATTGTGCGATTCCCCGGCAGTCGATGCCGACACCAAACAGACGGAGCAGCAGGGCTTTCCGCCGGAGACGGCGATGACGCAGAACCGGAGGCGGCAGGCATGAGCGGGTTGAAGTTCCACTGGTTCCTGCCGACCAACGGCGGCGACAGCCGCAACATCGTCGGCACCGGGCAGGGTGTCATGGACGCCGGCGTGACGGAGCGCCCGTCGAGCGTGGCCTACCTCGGGCAGATCGCCCGCAGCGCCGAGCAGCTCGGCTTCGAGGCCGCACTGACACCCACGGGTCAGGACTGCCCGGACGCCTGGGTCACCACCGCGATGATCAGCTCGGTCTCGGAGAGGCTGAAGTTCCTGGTGGCGTTCCGGCCCGGACTGCTGTCACCGTTTCTGGCCGCGCAGATGGCCGCCACCTTCCAGAACCACTCGGGCGGCCGCCTGCTGCTCAATGTCGTCACCGGGGGAGAGGACGACGAGCAGCGCCGGTTCGGCGACTTCACCACCAAGGAGCAGCGCTACGCGCGCACCGACGAATTCCTCGAGATCGTCCGGCTGCTGTGGAGCGGTGAGACCATCACCTACCGCGGTGAGCATCTGTCCGTCGAGGACGCGACGCTGCGCCAGCTGCCGACGCCGGTGCCGCAGATCTACTTCGGCGGATCGTCGGCGCCCGCCGTTCAGGTCGCCGCCAAACGCGCCGACGTCTATCTGACCTGGGGTGAACCACCCGAGCAGGTGGCCGAGAAGATCAACCGGGTGCGGGCGGCGGCAGCCGAGGTCGGCCGCACGCTGCGGTTCGGGGTCCGGTTGCACACCATCGCGCGTGACACCTCCGCGGCCGCGTGGGCTGAGGCCCAGAGGATGCTGGACAGCATCAGCGACGAGCGGATCGCGCAGAACCAGGCCGCGATGAAGCGCTCGGAGTCCGAAGGTCAGCGTCGAATGCTGGCACTCAACAACGGATCACGCGAGGATCTCGAGATCCATCCCAACCTGTGGGCGGGAATCGGCCTGGTGCGCGGCGGAGCGGGCACGGCGATGGTCGGGTCCTTCAGCGAGATCGCCGATCTGGTAGAGGCCTACCGGGCCGTGGGCATCGAAGAGTTCGTCCTCTCGGGGTATCCGCACCTGGAGGAGGCCTACTGGTTCGGCGAAGGCGTGCTGCCGGAACTCGCACGGCGAGGACTGTGGACGCCACCGGGAACACCGGCCCCGAGCGCCGGGACGCTGAGCCAGACCGCGCCGCAGGTGCGTGTCGCCGAACCCACGGCAGCGTCGTAGGCTGGTCGCCCCTCACCCCGGGAATCGAACGGTGGTGCCGGGCATCAGTTGAACCACCTCGCCGCGGCACTCGACCTCAACCCCGGCCGCGTCACGCGGGTCCACGCTGATGATCACGCCCTTGCCGCTGACCCGCAGGTGCAGGTGAAGGCCGCGGTAGTGAATCGGGATTGCCAGCACACCAAGCGATTCCGGCCAGTGTGGGGCAAGGATCAGCCGGCCCGACCGAGTCTCCAGGCCGGTGAAGCAGCGCTGCATGAGGTCGACGGTGCCGGCCATCGCGGCCAGGTGAACGCCCTCGGACGTGGTGCCGCCCTGGATGTCGGCGACATCGGACTTCAGTGCCTGCTGGAAGAACTCCAGCGCGTGGTCACGGTTGGCCCTGGCCAACACCCAGGTGTGCACGACACCGCTGAGCGTGGACCCGTGTGACGTGCGTGCCAGGTAGTAGTCGACCATCTTCGGGACCTGCTCGGGCAGGAAGTGGTAGCCGAGACGGTCCAGCAGTTCACGCAGTTCGGTGGCCGACATCAGGTACAGCAGCATCAGGGCGTCCGCCTGTTTGGACGCCTTGTATCGGTTGACGTCGTCGTCCTCGGCCTCCAGGATGCGGTCCAGCCGTTGGATGTTGCCGTACTGCCGATGAAGGCGGTCCCAATCCAGTTCCGCCAGCTCGCCGTAACCTTCGAACTGGCTGATGACTCCGTCGTGGAACGGGACGAACATCCTGCGGCTGACCTCGTCCCAGTGGGCCAGTTCCGCACTGCGCAACCCGAGTGACTCCAGCAGGTCCAGACGGTTGGGCAGCGGCAGCAGGCTCAGGGCGTCGAGCGCCCGCATGATCACCCAGACCGCCATGATGTTGGTGTAGGCGTTGTTGTCGATACCGTCATACGGCGCATGCGGATAGCCGGAATGGAATTCGTCGGGTCCGATGACCCCCTTGATCTCGAAGCGTCCACGCTGTTCGTCAAAGGTGGCCAGGCTGACGAAGAATCGCGCGACCTCGATGATCAGCTCTGCGCCGCAGTCGATCAGGTACGCCAGGTCACCGGTCGACTGGTAGAACTTCCAGGCGCTGTAGGCGACGGCGATCCCGATGTGGTGGGCGCGGGCGCTCGCATCGGGATTCCACCGCCCACTGCGGGGATTGAGGTGCAGCCGCTGACTCTCCTCGCGGCCATCACTTCCGGACTGCCACGGGAACATCGCCCCCGAGTGACCGGCCGCGCGTGCGGCCTCCCGTGCCTCGTCCAGGCGCCGGTAGCGGTAGTCCAGCAGGGACCGGGTGATCCGCGGGAACCGCAGGTTCAGGACGGGGAAGATGAACAGTTCATCCCAGAAGATGTGACCGCGGTAGGCCTCGCCGTGCAGCCCGCGCGCGGGCACCCCGACGTCAAGGTCGATGGTGTTCGGCGACACGGTCTGCAGAAGGTGCAGCAGGTGCAGCCGCAGGATCCGCACCTCGTCGGTCAAGTCGTCGAAATCGATCGACATCCGCTCCCACAGATGCGTCCATTCGGTGAGGTGCCCGTCGAGCAGTTCCTCGAAGCGGCCGAGCCTGCCGATCCAGCGCTGCGCGGCCGTGCCGGGCTCTGATATCGCGCTGTCGCGGCCGGTGTAGACCGTGACCACCTTCTCGACGGTCGCGGTGTCGCCGACGGAGAGCCGCACCGAGATGTCGTGACCGATCTCGGCGTCCTGCTGGAACCGGGAAAACGTCGCGGCCGCTGGAACACCGTTGCGCCACAGCCGGTTCCGGGCGGCCATCGCGATGGGGATCGCGGACTGCGTGGTCCGCACGGTCAGCAGCACCGCGTCGTCGGAGATGTCGTGCGTGTACACCGAACCGAGGTGCTCGCTGCTCAGATCCCGATAGCGCTCGACCAGTGAGTTCGTCACGTTGCCGTCCAGTGTGGAGCGGAATTCGACCGTCCCGGACCAGTCCTCGGCGCAGACCGTGGTCTCCAGAGCGGCGACGTGGGGTTGGTGCATCGCGACGAACCGCCGTTGCCGAAGCGAACTCGTCCGGCCCGCGGCGTCTCGGAACCGGACCTCGCGGGTCAGCACCGCGCCGCGCAGGTCGAGGTTCTGCCGGTACGACAGGATGCTGACGGCATCGATGTCGAACCAGTCGCCGTCGTCGATGCGGAAGGTCAATGCGAGCCAGTTCGGCAGGTTGACCAGGCTCTCGTTGTCGATCTCGGTGCCGGACACGTTGTCGACGAGGCGGTTGTACACCCCGGCCGCGTAGGTGCCTGGGTAGTGCACCTGCCCGGCCTTCGACTCCGGTGCGGCGCCGCGAGTGGCGAAGTGGCCGTTGCCGACGGTGCACAACGCCTCGCGCAGCTTCTCCTCCTGC
The DNA here is from genome assembly GCF_001667265.1 of Mycobacterium sp. ACS4331. GTDB lineage: Bacteria > Actinomycetota > Actinomycetes > Mycobacteriales > Mycobacteriaceae > Mycobacterium. The sequence continues at coordinate 14,127 of NZ_LZHW01000026.1, forward strand.
GGCTCATACCCCTCGAAGGTGTAATCCCATGCCGTGCTGGACATCTCCTTCTTGTAGGCCAGCCAGTCGGACCCGCGCCGAATGAACTCACAGACATGATCGGGGCTCAGCAGACGGAAGCGGGCCGCAGTCCTGCGGTCACCGTCCTCCTCGTGCTCGACGACGATTCCGACACCCCCGTAGGCGATCGCGTCGAAGGCGTCCTCGTCGGTGAGGTCGTCACCGATGTAGATCGGCATCATCTGGCCGGCTGGGTCGATGCGGTCGCGGATCCAGTTCAGGGTGGTGCCCTTGTCCCAGTCGAGGTCGGGGCGCAGTTCGACGAGCATTCGCCCGCCGGTCACGCGCAGGCCGCGCTGCACACCGAGGTGGTGGGTGACCGACACGACCTCGGCGATGCGCGCTGGGTCGGCGTCGCGGTAGTGCACCGCGACGGCGAACCGCTTGTGCTCCACATGCACCCCCGGGATCGCCGACAGGGCTTGGCGCAGGGTGTCGGCGGCCGCGGCGAGCACGGGGATGAACTCCGCGGCGGCGTCGTTGCGGTGATAGGTGCCGTCCGGGCCCGTCAACTCGAACCCGTGGCTGCCCGCGTACCAGAGGCCGGGTATGCCGACCCGGCCGCTGATGTCGGCGAGGTCCCGGCCGCTCAGGATGGCGACCGGGCACACCTCGGAGACGAGTTTCAGCGCGTCGGCGGCGCCGTCGACGAGTCCGGCGGCGTCGGGTTCGGAGACGATGGGGGACAGGGTCCCGTCGTAGTCGAGGAACAGGATCGACTCACGGGCGCTGGTGATTCCGACCCACTGCCCGTAGGCGGTCAGCGCATTGGGCAGTTCGGAGATCCGCTTGTCCCCAAGGCGGACGGCGATATCGGCGAAATCGTCGAGGACGACGTCCGCGCCGTGCCGGATCAGCTCCTCGGCGCCGCCGGTGCCGTCGATGCCGATGACCAGAGCGAACCCGGCGTCACGTCCGGCCGCCACGCCGGCCGCGGAGTTCTCGATCACCACGCAGCGCTGCGGCCGTGCCCCGAGTTTCCGGGTGACCTCGAGAAGAGCTGCGGGGTCCGGGTTCTCGGCGGTGCCGCGCCCTCCTTGGGCGCCGTCGACGCATTCTGCGAACAGGCCGTCGACGCCGGCGGTGCGCAGGGCCTGCCGGCACTGCGGATTCGACGAGCAGGCCGCCGCCGCGACCCCTGCGCTCGCAAGCTTGCGGGCCAGTTCGACGGTGGATTCGAACGCGGGCGTGCCGAGGGCCAGGGCGCCGTCGAGGTCGACCAGCACCGCGTCGTGATGACGTGGGTCGATCGTCACCGGAAGTCTCATGCCGGCGTCAGCTGGTGTTCGAGTTCGAGGACCGCCCTGGTGGTCCTGACGACGGTGTCGGGGTTCAGGCTGATCGAATCGATGCCGAGCCGGACCAGGAACTCGGCCATGTCGGGATAGTCCGAAGGTGCCTGTCCGCACAGGCCGGAGTGGATTGCGTTCCGGCGACACCCCGCAACGGCCAACCGGATCATCTCCTTGACCCCCTCGTCCCGCTCGTCGTAGTCGAACGCGACGATCTCGCTGTCCCGATCGACGCCCAGCGTCAGCTGCGTGAGGTCGTTGGAACCGATGGAGAACCCGTCGAAACGCTTGGCGAATTCGTCGATCAGGATCACGTTGTTGGGGATCTCGCACATCGCGTACACCTTGAGGCCGTTCTCACCCCGGCGCAGTCCGAGGTCGGACATCGTCTGCAGCACGCGGTCGGCCTCCGCCACCCGGCGGACGAACGGCAGCATCACGACGACGTTGGTCAGGCCCATCTCGTCGCGCACGCGCCGCATGGCCCGGCACTCGAGTGCGAATCCCTCGGCGTAGGCGGGGTGGGCGTATCGGGACGCGCCCCGGAACCCGATCATCGGGTTGGCCTCGGTGGGCTCGAAGCTCTGGCCTCCGAGCAGGCTGGCGTACTCGTTGGTCTTGAAGTCCGACATCCGCACCACCACGGGTTTGGGCCAGAACGCCGCGGCGATGGTGCCGATTCCCTCGGAGAGGCTCTGCACGAAGTACTCACCGCCGTCGGCGTGGCCGCGGATCAGACCCTCGATGGTGCGGCGCGCCTCGGCGTCGTCGACGCGGTCCGGATGCAGCAGGGCCATCGGGTGGACCTTGATGTACTCGCTGATGACGAACTCCATCCGGGCGAGTCCGACGCCGTCGTTGGGAAGGAACGACGACTTGAACGCGAGATCCGGGTTGCCCAGGTTGAGCATGATCTGCGTGCGGGGGCGGGGCAGGTCGCCGATGTCGGTGCGATCGACGTGGAAGCCCACTTCGCCGCGGTACACCCGGCCCGAATCACCTTCGGCGCACGACACCGTCACCGTCGTGCCGTTGGGCACGCGGACGGTCGCGTCACCGGCTCCCACGACCGCCGGGATGCCGAGTTCACGCGCGATGATCGACGCGTGGCAGGTGCGCCCACCGCGGTCGGTGACGATCGCCGCGGCGGTCTTCATCACCGGCTCCCAGTCGGGTGTGGTGGTGTCCGCGATCAGGACTTCGCCCGGCTGGAACTCCGCCAACTGCTCCAGGTTCTCGATCCGCCGGACGGTGCCCGCGGCGATCTTCTCACCGACCGCCCGCCCCTCGGCGAGGATCTCGCCTCGACCCTCCAGCACGTAGGACTCCAGCGTGGTCGCGCTCTGCTGCGAGACCACGGTCTCGGGCCGGGCCTGCACGATGTAGAGCTGCCCGTCGAGGCCGTCCTTGGCCCACTCCATGTCCATCGGCCGCCCGTAGTGGGCCTCGATGGTGCACGCGTAGCCCGCGAGTTCCAGCACATCGGCGTCGGAGAGGCAGTACCGGGCGCGGTCGGGGTTCGGCGTGGGGATGTTGCGGGTCGTGTTCTTGGTCTCGCCCTCGACGAGGACCATCTTGACGGCCTTGGCTCCGAGCCGGCGGCGCAGCACGGCACGATGGCCGGCCAGGAAAGTCGGCTTGTGCACATAGAACTCGTCGGGATCGACCGCGCCCTGCACGACGTTTTCGCCCAAGCCGTAGGCGCCCGTGATGAACACGGCGTCGCGGAAACCGGATTCGGTGTCCAGGGAGAACATCACCCCCGACGACGAGATGTCGGAGCGCACCATCTTCATCACCGCGATCGACAACGACACCTGGAACTGATCGAAGCCCTGGTCGATGCGGTAGTGAATGGCGCGGTCGGTGAACAGGCTGGCGAAACACCGCCGGCAGGTGTCGAGCAGGCTCTGCTCGCCCCTGATGTTCAGGAAGGAATCCTGCTGGCCGGCGAAGCTGGCGGTCGGCAGGTCCTCGGCGGTGGCCGAACTGCGGACCGCGAGGCTGACGTCCTCGCCGTACTCCTGCTGCAGCGCGCGGTAACCCTGCAGGATCTCGGTGGCCAGGTCGGCCGGCAGCCCGGCTCCGTAGACGATCTCTCTGGCGCGCTTGGCCCTGCGCGACAGCGAGGCGACATCTTCGGGATCGAGGTCGTCGAGTTCGGCGTGAAGACGATCCCAGGCCCCGGCCTCGTCGAGCATGTGTCGATAGGCGGCCGCGGTGATGGCGAACCCGTGCGGAACGCGAACACCGCGTGCGGAGAGCTTCTGGAACATCTCGCCCAGCGAGGCATTCTTGCCGCCGACCAGCGCAACATCGTCGATACCGAAGTCCTCGAAGAATCGAACGTAGCTCGGTCGGCTCATGGAGTGTCCCCTTTCAATTCCTCACCCACGCCAACTCTGCACCTCATTCGTGCTGCCATCCAGGGCCAAATGTCATTTCGGGGTGCCGATCGGCGCGGTGATCGGTCTGCCATAAGGGACTTGCGGCACTGTTGCCGAACCGCGAGCAGGTCCATCGTAGGGATATGGAGCAGTTGTCACCGTTGGACGCGGGCTTCCTGGAGGCCGAGGACTCCGACCCCCATGTCAGCCTGGCGGTGGGTGGGGTGTCCGTTCTGGCCGGTCCGGCGCCGGAGTTCGCTGAACTGCTCGCCGAGATCGCCGACCGCGCGCACGGCATCTCGCGGTTCACCCAGCGAGTGCGCATGCACCCGCTGGACCTCGAACCGCCGGAGTGGGTGCCGGATCCCTGCTTCGACATCGCGCATCACGTGCACCGGGCCGCCCTGCCTGCGCCGGGGGACGACGCCGAGTTCTTCGCGCTGGTCGCAAGGCTCATGGAGGGCAGGCTGGACCGAGAGCGGCCCCTGTGGCGGTGCTGGATCATCGAGGGACTGACCGACGGCCGCTGGGCCGTGCTGGTCAAGATCCATCACTGCATCGCCGACGGCATCGCCACGTCGCAGCTGCTGGGCCGGCTCTTCGACGACGACGGCGGCCCGCGGAGCACATTCGTCAGCGAGATCCGCGCCGCCAAGACACCCGATCCGCCGGCACCGACGTTTCCCCGCCCGAGCCTGAACCCGCTGAAGTGGGCGGGCGAGTTGTGGCAGGTGACCACGTCCGCCGCGGATGCGGTCGAACGCGCCGTGGTGGGCGCCGCGGAGTTGACCGTCGGTGTCCTGTCCGGCGCGCCGGACACCTCGCTGCGCGGTTCGGTCTCCAGGATGCGACGCTTCAGCGCGGCCCGGGTGGCGTTGGCCGATCTCGATCAGGTGTGCACGGGTTTCGGCGTGACGCTCAACGACGTGGCACTCGCGGCCATCACCGCCAGCTACCGGTCGATGCTGCTGGATCGAGGCGAGGTGCCGAGCGCGGCCGCGTTGCGGACGCTCGTCCCGGTTTCGGTGCGGGCCATGGGAGACCTGGGTGTGGCCGACAACCGCGTGGCCGTGATGTTGCCGCTGCTGCCGGTCGATGAGCCTGACCCGGTCACCCGGTTGACGATCGTGCACGAACGACTGACGAGGGTGAAGGGCAGCGGGCAGCGCGAGGGTGTGAGTGCCTTGGTGAAGGCGGCGCAGAACATTCCGTTCGCGTTGACGGCCTGGGCGGTTCGACTGTTGATCAGATTTCCCCAGCGGTCGGTGACCGCGTTGGCGACCAACGTGCCCGGACCCCGCACTCGGCAGCGTCTGATGGGGCGCGAGGTGCTTGAGATGATCCCGATACCGCCGCTCGCACTGCAACTGCGCACGGGCATCGCGATGCTCAGCTATGCCGATCAGTTCTTCTTCGGCGTCCTCGCGGACTACGACAGTGCTCCCGACGTCGACGTGTTGGCTGAAGGGATCGAGGCCGAGGTGGCCAACCTCGCCGGCCTGAGTCGGCAACGAACCAAGCGGCGCGAGCCATCCGGGCGTCCGCCGGCGAGCGCGAGTTGAGCACCGCGCCGAAGATCAGTAGGGGGTCTGTCATGTCTGTCTCGACCGAACACGTTGTCCTCGTCGGTGTCGACGGGTCGCCGTCGTCGAACGCCGCCGTCGAATGGGCCGCCAGGGATGCGGGTCTGCGCGGGGTTCCGCTGGTGCTGACGCACATCACCCCGGAACCTCGAGTGACCCTCGGTGTGGAGATCATCCGGCCGCCCGAGGCGTGGCGCAGGCTCGAGGACGACGCACAGCGCGTCCTGGCGCAGAGCCGTGCCATCGCCGAGCGCGCGGTCGAGGGCGCCAAGCCGATCAAGATCGAGGAGCTCGCGCTCTCCGATGGTGTGGTGTCCGGGTTGGTGGCACTGTCCGAGGACGCCGACATGGTCGTGGTCGGCTGCCGCGGCCTGGGCTCGATCACTGGACGGCTGCTGGGTTCGGTCAGCTCCGCCCTGGTGCGTCACGCCCTGTGCCCCGTCACGATCGTCCACGACGAGCGGCGGGGTTCGGCCGAGAACATGGCCAGGCTGCCCGTGGTGCTGGGCGTGGACGGCTCGCCCGCGTCGACGTCCGCCACGGCGGTGGCGTTCGACGAGGCGTCGCGCCGCGGCGTCGAACTGATCGCCGTGCACGCGTGGGCCGACAACGTCAGCCTCGAATTCGCCGGCACGGAATGGGATGTGCTGCACGAACGGGCCGCGGCGGCCCTGGCCGAACGGTTGGCGGGATGGCGCGAACGGTATCCCGACGTCACCGTGCGGCGCATCGTGGTCCCCGACCGTGCGGCGCGACATCTCATCACGCATTCCCATGACGCCCAGCTGGTTGTCGTCGGCAACCGCGGTCGTGGCGGCTTCGCCGGGATGCTGCTGGGTTCGGTCAGCTCCGCGGTCGTGGAGGCGGCACACTCTCCGGTGATCGTGGTCCGACCGTCCTGATCGCGAGATCCGGTTCGGTCGGTTCCGCGATCTGCGCGAAAAGGTCTTGGACGTGGCCGAATTCGCACACCGCGGTGCCTGGAGTCAGCAGCATGGCGGCCCCGGTCGCCATACCCAGTCGCACCGCCCGGTCCAGGGGCCACCCGCGAACCAGGCCGACCGTGACGCCGGCGACCATGGCGTCGCCCGCACCCACTCCGCTGCCCAGACCGATGTCGGGCGCCTCGAATCGCAGACTGAGGTCAGCGGAGGCGAGCATCGCTCCGCGTGCGCCCAACGACACCAGGACGTGGTCTGTGACCCCGCGGTCGATGAGTCCACGGGCGGCGTCCCACCGCTCGGTCTCGCTCGACAGGTCGCGGTCCATGTAATCCCGGAGTTCGCTGATGCTGGGCTTGAGCAGAAACACCCCAGAGCGGACGTGGCGCAGGCCGGCGCCTGAACCGTCCAGGATCAGCGGCGTGCCCAGATCGCGGCACAGGTCGGCGACCTGCTGGTAGAAGTCGGGCGGGGTGCCGGGCGGGAGACTGCCGCTGGCGACGACGAACCGGGCGCCCTGAGCCACCGATGCCAACCGGCTCAGGCACCGCTGCTGGTCGGCGTCGGACAGTGCCGGACCGGGCAGCACGAATCGGTACTGCAGACCGGTCTCCTGTTCGTCCACGGTGAAGCTCTCGCGGGTGGTCGCGCTGATCGGAATGCGGTCGTGGGGTACCCCCGCCGCGCTGAGGAGCTCACAGATCAACTCCCCGGTCGCGCCTCCGGCGGGGAACACCGCGGTGGCCGCGGTGCCGAGCACTGTCGCGACTCGAGCCACGTTGATGCCACCCCCGCCGGCGTCATAACGGGCGGTGCCGCAACGCAGCTTGTGGGTGGGGCGGACGCGCGCGACGCCGGTCGTGATGTCCACCGCGGGGTTCATCGTCAGGGTGACGATGCGGTCCCGCGCCGCCGTGGTCACGCGGTGACCGTCAGGACGTCGGCCAGGGGACGCCGCCGCGTCAGCGGCGGGGACTCCTCGCCGGCGGGTGCCTGGCCGATCCGAACCAGGACCTGTGGCCACTCCCGGCCGGTCAGCTGCGACACGATGTGGCGGCCCGTGGCCATCTCGGTCAAGTGGGTCAGCGGACAGCTGGCCAGCCCGGCCAGGGTCGCCTCCAGCAGCACCGTCGACAGGGCTGATCCGCACGCCAGGATGTCGCGCCGGGTGTCGTCGTGCGCCGAGAGCACCACGATGGTCGAGCGATCCTCCGGGATCTGCTCACGCCGGTTCGAGTGGATGGTCACGGGAAAGGTGCGTCCCACCCCGACACGGTCGTCCTCGGCGGCGGAGATGAGCGCGCTGTACGGAACCCCCTCCCCGGCGTCGTACGGCGAGGTCCACCACTGCAGGGTGTGGAAGTACTGCGAGTCGTACAGGCGCAGCGCATCGACGAATTCCGTTGCGGCAGTGAGCTGCGGACGATTCGCGTCGTCGATGACGTCGAGCAGTGCGATCGACGTCTCGATCCGGCTGCGAAGCCGTGCCTCGAACCCGTCCCAGTCCTGCACCGGACCGAACGGAAGCCGGTCGCTGCGGCGACGGCGGATGGCCTCTGCGAGCAGTCGTTGGCCGTCGGTCACCGCCACCAGTTCGGTGAATCCGAGCCTCGCGAGGTGATCGAGGTTGTTGGGGTTGGGCAGCAGTTCGACGTGGGCCCGCCATCCCTGCGCGGCCATCGAAACCTGGATGTGGTCCAGTACCGCACCGCAACTGAGCAGCGCCTGACGTCCGCCGTGGTCGGTCTCCACCACGCGGCCGGGGTCTAAGAACAACTGCAGTTCCGTGCCGTCGGCGACCCAGTGCCAGGGCTGACTGTTGTGGTACGACGGGGCGCGGCAGGCCAAGTCCACTGCGTCGCGCAGCACATCGGCGGTCAGTGTCTTCGATGCCATGCGGTGTCCTCCCCCAAGAGGTTCGCCATCGACGATGCCCGACCGCAACGATGCAGGCCAGGGTCCTTGGTCCCCGATCGTCGAGCCTGAGGGCTTTCGTCCCCGAGGCGGAGGACTTTGGCGGACCGAATGGGGTCCGCCGACCGACTGTGGGGCAGCGCCCCGGTGCGTCATGATCGAGGGGTACGCGCGCGTCAACCGCTGGGAGATGAGATGTCCGACCACACAAAACCCATCGTGGTGGGGATCGACGGGAGCGAGGGCAGCCTCGCCGCCGCGCGGTGGGCCGCGGCGCTGGCCGCACGGTTCGATGCACCGCTGCGACTCCTGCATGCGCGTCCGGACACCGGTCACGCCTTGACCGACGCCGCCGCGGCACTTCGCGCCGCGGTGATGGACTATCACGAGGAGCGCGTCGCGCAGACCCTCGCCGAGGCGGCCGACGCGGCCCTGGCGGAGTCCCCAGGGTTGACCGTGACCACCGCGGCGCTCGAGTGCCCGGCCGCCGAAGGCCTGATCGACGCCAGTTGGTACGCACGATTCGTGGTGCTGGGCACCAAGCCGGTCAAACCCATGGCGGCTCTGCTGTTGGGGTCGACGTCACTGGCCGTGGCCACCGGCGCAGGCTGTCCGGTCATCATGGCTCGGGCGGCGGACACGGCCGCGACGGACGCGCCCGTCGTGGTGGGAGTCGACTACTCCGAGACCGGGTCCGTTGCGCTCGAGTACGCGTTCGAGATGGCCGCCCGGTGGGGTGTGGGACTTGAGGCGGTGCACGCCTGGACGCCCCTGGTGCCGGTGGGGGAGGCGGTCCTGTCGACGCTGATCGACTGGGACGCAGTCGAATCCGCTGAACTTCTGCGGTTGACCGAGACCGTCGACAAGGTCGCCCAAAAGTATCCAGAAGTCAAGGCTCAGTGCTTCATGGAGTCCCACCGGCCCGCTGAGGCGCTGATCCGGCACAGCTTCGGCGCGCGGATGGTGGTGGTCGGGTCGCGGGGACGCGGACCGCTGACCGGCACGGTGTTCGGCTCGACCGGCCTGAACATGCTGCAGCACTGCCGGACTCCGTTGATGATCTGCCATGCGGGCCACGCGATGCGGTGACGCCCGCGCCCTGATGACGGAATTGGGCGGGTGCGCGAAATGTCCGCTGCTCGCGAGGTTGCCGTCCTATCATCAGCTATGGTCCGCCCAGCCCTGGCCCTGTCGGCGGCCGTCGGCTCGGCGTGTGCCGTGGCTTTCGGCCCGCCCTCTGCCGTGAACGTCGCGCACGCCGGGCCGCCGCCGCCGTGCACGTTCACTCTGTCGGCGCCACAGGTGGTGCCCTCCGGTGACGGCTCCGTGGTGACCGCCACCGTGTCACCCGACGCCTGCGGACCGCCAGCCGAGCCGGTGATGAGCGTGGCGTGCCTGCAGGCGGCCGGCGTGACCACGTGCGCACCCCACCGCGGCCCGGGGGAGGCGCACATCAGCACCCCGTATGTGGCCGGTTCCACCTACACCGCCACCGGTCGCGGCTGCGGCGCGTGGATCGGTCAGCTGCTGGCGCCGGACTGCCAGCTGCTGGGTCCCCTGACGTTCACGCCGTAGCGGGGATCCCGGACTATCGGCCCAGCTTCTCCCGCACCGCGCCGACGAAAGTCTGAACCGCCGACACCGGCTTGAACGCCCGCGCGGCAGCGGTCAGGGACGCCTGTGCCTCCGGCGTCAGTTCGATATCGGCTGCGGCAACGTTGAATTCGAGCTGCTCGACGCTGGATGCCCCGGGAATGGCGACCACACCGGGCAGCGTGAGCAGCCATGCCAGCGCGACCTGCGCGGGTTTCGCGTCGACGGTGGTCGCGACATCGCGCAGCACATCCAGCAGCGGTTCGATGCGTCGCAGGTTCTCGGTGCCGAACAGGGGATTGGCCGCGCGCACCCCGCCGGGCCGGTGGTGCACGCCGTAGTTGCCGCCCAGCAGGCCCTGCGCCAGCGGGCTGTACGCGATGACGAGGCGGTTGTGCTGCTCGGCGAACGGCACCAGATCGTCGAGCGCGCCGGGCCGCGCCAGCGAGAACTCCACCTGATTGCTGATCACCGGGCGGCCCAGTGCGGCATCGGCCTTGCGCCACCGCTCCAACGAGTAGTTCGACACGCCCGCCGCCCCGATCCGGCCGCTGTCGAGCAGGTCCCGCATGCCCGGCATGATCACCGAATCCGGGACCACCGGGTTGGGCTGGTGGATCTGATACAGCGGAATGCGGTCGACGCCCAACCGCTTGGCGCTCAGCTGTGCGCGCTGCTTGACCACGGCCGGGAACGGCGCGACCGGGAACACCTTGCTGGCCAGCACCACGTCGGCACGCTCGTCGCCGAGTGCTTCGCCGAGGATGCGCTCGCTTCGGCCCAGCCCGTAGATCTCGGCGGTGTCGAACAGCGTGACGCCCAGTTCGCGGGCGCGTTTGACGATGTCACCGGCCGCGCCCGAGGCGTAACTGTCACCGTAGCCCCACTCCCGGGACCCGAACTGCCACGTGCCGAGGCCGATGCGGCTGACCTCGCCCAATCCATCCACGTTGAGGAACTTCATTCTCCCCACCGTACGCGGGTCAGCCGCGGCCGAGCTCGCTGTGCACCAGATCGACTGCACGGGAGGCGCTTTGGGCCGCGCCCTCCATCGTGGTCGGCCAGTCATTGTGGGTCCAGTCGCCGGCCAGCACCAGATTGGGCAGTGCGGTCCGGTTGCCGGGCCGAATGGTGGACATGCCGACGCGTGATGAGAACGTCGCCTTGGGCCAGGGCACCACCGTGAGTTCGACGACGTTCGCGTCGCGGGCCGCGGGGTAGCTGGCGCGCAGGGCCGCGAGCAGTCGATCGCCCACCTCGGCGTTGCCGAGCTCCATCAGGTCATAGCTGGCGCACGTGGTCAACGCGTACAGGTGGTTGCCGTCGTCGCGGGGCCCGTGCATGTGGTCGCGATCGAACACCCATCCGATGTCGCTGTCCAGCAGGGACTCCCACGGCGCGGCCGTCCCCAGTGGGCGGTCCAGCAGCACGTAGGCGTTCATGATCGGGATCGGCTCCAGCTGCTTGGCGGCCAGGCGGACGTCCTCGGATCCGGGCACCTCGTCGAGCAGGGAGCGCAGGTTCCACGACGGCACCGCGAGCACGACGGCGTCGGCGTCGATCGTCGTCCCGTCGGACAGTTCGATGCCCGACGCACGGCCGTCGGTGACGGTGACCCGTGCGGCCCGCGTGCGCAGTCGCACGTCGACACCGCGCTCGGCCATGACGCGACGGGCACCCTCGAGGTAGAGCGCGTCGAGATCGACCGTGGGATAGCCGATCCGCACCGCGGACGGCCCGTGCCGTCGCGCGCGGTCGGCCCCGGTGCGCAGCAGCGCGGCGAAGGCGTGCGCGGACGCCAGCTGCGGCAGCTCATTGAGCAGGCCGATCACCATGGAGTTCAGCAGTATTCGGCGCACCTGTGCGGGGAAGCCCAGGCGGTCGAACCACTCGTCGACCGTGATCTGGTCCAGCGCGTCGTCGAAGCGCACGACATCGCGCACCAGCCGAGCCCAGGCCGGCGCGGCCCGAAGCTGCGTGGCGATGCTCAGCCCCTCCACGCGGCCCGAGGCCATCTTGACGAGGTTGCGGGGATGCAGGCCGAATGTCTCGACATGCCCACCCGGATAGCGCACCCCGAACTGATCGGGGAAGGACAGCAGATGCCGCGTGCCGATCGAATCCAGGAACCGGAAGATGCTCTCGTAGGAGCCGGCGAACACATGCTGGCCGTTCTCGATGGCGTCACCGTGTTTGGTGCTCAGGCCGATCGTGCGCCCGCCGAGCGTGCCGTTGCTCTCCAGCAGTGTGACCCGATAGCCCAGCTCGGCGAGCCAGACCGTGGTCGCCATGCCGGCCAGTCCGCCACCGACCACCGCCACGTGCTGCGCTTCGCCCATGCGCTGATGTTAACCGGCGTTCCTGGATCGTGGGTCAGTAGCTGATCGAGCCGAGGGCGCGGGCCGTGTCGCGCAGCGAGGTGTGCACACCTCCGTACGCACTGGCCGCGGGTAACAGGCGCTTGTCGATCTTGGTGACGGCGGTGTAGTTGACGTCGACGACGTTGGCGATCGGATTCTGCGAGATCTGCGTCAGCAGTTGGTAGGCGTCCAGCCGGTCGAGCCCGTACAGCTCGCCGAGCCAGGTGATCATCTCGACCTGCCCGGCCCGCCAGGCCTCCTCCAGTGGGCGACCCGAACCCACGGCCATCAGGTGGGTGTCGGTCTCGAGGCGGGGCCAGGCCGGCCCGCCGCCCTTGATGAGTTCGACGATCGCGGTGACGTTCATGGCACCCTCCACCGCGGTGCCGCACGATTCACCCTCGCCCTGCCGGTAATGCCCGTCGCCGAGGGAGAACAGCGCGCCGTCGACGTTGACGCGCAGATAGCAGGTCGCGCCCGCGGCCATCTCCGGGGTGTCCATGTTCCCGCCGAAGGCGTCCGGCACCAGCGAGGTGCGGACCTCACGGCGCGCGGGGGCCACGCCGACGGTGCCGAGCATCGGGTTGGCCGGCAGCGCGACCTCGAAATCGCTGCCGCGTGCCGAGAAGCCCAGGGTTCGGGCCGCCGAGTCGTACTCGTAGATCCAGGTGCGCTCCGGCAGCGGGTCCTGCAGCGTGGGGCTGGCCGGGAAACTCGTCAGGCCGCCGAAGAACGGGATCAACGACGACGCACCCCAACTGCGGGCGGGCGTGAGGTCCACGAGGTGCACGGCCAGAGTGTCACCGGGTTCGGCGCCCTCGATCCAGAACGGTCCCGTCTGGGGGTTGAGGTCCTCGGTGTCCAACGCCACGCTCGCGACGTCGTCGACGGAGGTGATGCGCCCGCCGAAGGCGTCCTCGGCCCACAATGTCAGCACCGTGCCGGGTTTGATGCGCATGACGGGTTCGGCGCCGCCGAACGTGAACGCCATCTGCTCGACGGTGGGAACGAAGGTGATGTGGTCCATGTGGCCATCCTGAACCGCATTGTGCCCGCGCGCGACTGGAGCCGGTGCGTCGCGCCGGCCGGGATCGATCAGGGTTGCAGGAACCGCGACAGGCTGTCGTCCATCTCCTCCCACCACGGCGTGTGCGGTTCGGGTCCGACGGTCCCGGTGCACGGGGAGGAGAACGATCGATCGCGGTAGCCGGTGATGCTCTCGTCCTTGAGGTGCTCCCAGGTGGCGAAGTGCTGGCGCACCAGGTCCAGGTCGAAGGTCGGGTAATCGGTGCGCGCCATCAGGTCGCGGACGTAGTCGGTCTGGAAGTCGATCTGCGCCATCACCCCCGACACCGCGCCGAGTCTGGTGCGCCAGGCGGCGATGTCGGCGGCCATCTGGTCGGCGGCCGGTACGGCGGCGCGGCCCAACACGATGTCACGCGCGAAGAACGCCTGCGGATCGAACATGTTGAACGTGTAGTACTGGTCCTGCATGCCCAGATACAGCAGCTTCGGGTTGGCCGCCCACACCACACCCTTGTACAGGCCGTCCGGGTACAGGTTGTTGTCGGTGGTCAGGCGCAGGTCGGGGTCGATGAACGGGAAGTGGTGTTGGTAGCCGGTGCACAGGATCACGGCATCGACGTCGCGGGACGTGCCGTCGGCGAACACCGCGCTGCGGCCGTCGAGGTGACTCAGGGCGGGCACCTCGGTGATGCCCGCGGGCCACCCGAATCCCATCGGGGCATGTCGATACGCGATGGTCACCGACCTCGCCCCGTATTTGAGCGTCTGCAGCGCGATGTCCTCGGCGGAGTAGCTGCTGCCCAGTATCAGCAGGTCCCGGCCGGTGAACTCCGCGGCGTCCCGGAAGTCGTGGGAATGCAGGATCCGGCCCGGAAACGTCTGGAAACCAGGATATTCCGGCATGTTCGGCGTGGAGAAGTGTCCCGTGGCGACCACCACGTGATCGAAGGTCTCGGTGGTGAGGCGACGATCTGTGAGGAACTCCGTGGTGACCGCGAATGTGTCGGTGCGGGGGTCGAAGCTCACGCCGCGCACCGCGGTGTCGAACCGGATGGCCTCGCGCACGCCGCTCTTCTTGGCGCGTCCGACGATGTAGTCGTAGAGCACTTCCCGTGGCGGGAAGGACGGGATCGGCGTGCCGAAGTGCTCGTCGAACGTGTAGTCGGCGAATTCCAGGCACTCCTTGGGGCCGTTGGACCACAGGTAGCGGTACATGCTGCCGTGCACGGGATCTCCATGCGCGTCGAGGCCCGTGCGCCAGGTGTAGTTCCACAGCCCACCCCAGTCGCTCTGCTTCTCGAAACAGACCACGTCGCCGATGTCGGCCCCATCGAGGCGGGCCTGTTCGAACGCATGCAGCAGAGCCAGGCCGCACGGGCCGGCGCCGATGATCGCGGTACGGGTCATGGATTCCTCCTCAGGAACGTGGGCGGGTCTTCTCCGGGTCGTAGAACGGGATGGGGACGACGACGGCGGGCAGTCGTTTGCGGTGGCCGTCGAGCCGGCCCACCTCGACGGCGGTGCCGATCGCGCTGTGCGCAACGGCGATGCGGCACAACGCGATGCTGGCGCCGAGAATGGGGGAGCGTACTGCGCTGGTGATCACCCCGACCTGGGTGCGGCCGATGTGCACGCAGTCACCGTGACCGGCCACCTCGTTGCCCTCGAGGCGCAGCCCCACCAGGACGCGCTGGGGATTCGCCCTGCGATCGACCAGCGCGGCGCGTCCGACGAAGTCGTCGGCCTTGGTCTTCAGCGGCACCGTGAAGCCGATGCCGGCCTCGAACGGATCGGTCTGCTGGTCGAATTCGTGGCCCGCGGCCACCAGTGCGGATTCGACGCGCAGCATCTCCAGTGCCTCGAGTCCCAGCGGCGCAAGGCCGTGCGGCTCACCCGTGGTCCACACTGCGTCCCAGAGGGTTTCGGCGTCGATGGGGTGCACCCACACCTCGTAACCGAGTTCACCCGAATACCCGGTGCGCGACACCACCAGTGGCGGGCCGTCCGGCCCCCCGAGGCGTCCGATCAGGAAGCGGAACCAGCCCAGGCCGCGCAGAGTGGGCTGGGCTGCGGGCGACCAGATGAGGTCGTCGAGCAGATCACGGCTGGCGGGACCCTGGATGGCGATGTTGTGCAGCTGGTCGGAGGAGTCCTTGATCCACACGTTCTCGAGTCCGAGTCGGCGCGCCTGGGTGCGCAGATGCTCACCGTCGTAAGGATCGCCACCGATGAAGCGGAAGTTGTTGTCCCCGAGGCGGAACACGGTGCCGTCGTCGATCACCCCGCCGGTGTCGGTGCACATCGCGGTGTAGACCACCTGGCCGCGAGCCAGCCTGCGGATGTCGCGGGTGACGGTGGACTGCAGCAGGGTTTCGGCGTCGGGTCCGAGCACCTCGAACTTCCGCAGCGCCGAGAGGTCCATGACTGCCACCCGTTCTCGGCAGGCCCAATACTCCTGGTGGGGACCGTGGTTGTCGAAGCTCGCGGGCAGCCAGTACCCCTGATACTCCGCGAACTGGCGCGTCAGTGCCGAGGTGCGCCCGGCGAATCCGCTCTGCTTGGTCAGAACGGGCTCGTCGTCGGGAGTGAGCCGGTGTCCCACCGCCACGGAGAACCTCCTCGTCGAGTCGTACACGCGCACGTGGACATCCGTCGGCACCCAGCCGTTGGACGGGTCGATGTCGTCGGGGCACGCCGAGGAGGCGCACACCAGGTCCGCCGAGGCCCGCAGCAGCACGTAATCGCCGGCCCGTGACCAGGGCTCATCGGAGATCAGCTGGTGGTCGGCGTCGAAGGCGGTGTTGTAGAACAGATTCAGTGCCGCCCACCCGACGCGAGGTGCGACGCCGTAGGGGGCCAACGCGGCATTGAAGTTGTCGGTGCAGTTCACATGTCCCGGATAGCCCATGTCGGCGTAGTACTTCGCGGTGCAGGCGAGCGCGAAGGTGTCGTGGCGGCCCACGGTGTCACGCACCACCTCGAGCAGTGGCCGGGCCCGGCCGTCGTAGAACTTCCCCGTCAGTCCGGGCCGCGGCGTTGCGGCACCGATCAGGGTGCGCGTCATGGTCGCGTCCAGGCCGAACTCGTGGCCGTCGCCCAGTGCCCGGGCGTCGAAGGCCAGCAGGTCCGAACACTGCCGGCCAGCCACATCGAGGATCTGGACGAATTGCCCAGCCCGCACCTCGTAGGACGCCGCGGTGCAGGCGTCGATCCGCGCCTCCCACAGGGGTTCTGCCAGCGGACCCGGCAACTCGGGATGCTCGCGCACGGTGTCGGTGCCGCGCTGGACCTCCACGAACAGGTCCGACGGAGGATTCGGATACTCGGTGTGCACGAGCATCGGCGCCGCCGGGGCCGCGACGAGGACAACCGCGTCGGCGGCGGCGGTGAAGCTCTCCCGCGCGCCGGCGGGGGAGTCGTCACCGAACAAATGGGTGGCCGTCGCCTTGTCCTGGTCCACCCCGTGCTCCGACAGCAGGCCCAGGATCTGTGCGGCGATGTAGCCGTCCTCGTCCTTGCCGCCGACGAGTCCGCGCAACACCGTGGCCGCGGTGTCGGGACGGGCGTCGGCCACCGCGCGCGGGTCCTCGGCCAGCACGGTGAGTTCGGCGCATTGGCGACCGAAGTGGTCGATGACGTCGAAGCGGTCACCACCGCAGACCTTCACCGCGGTGACTCCGCCGGGGCGGACTCGGTACCGTTCGACGTTGTCGCGCAACGGCATCAGGGCGCGAAGGAGCGGTACCCGACGTAGAACGCCAGGGCATGGTCTGGCGTCGAGAACAGGATGCGGGAACCTTTGGGGAAGAAGATCGCGTCCTTGGCGCGGGCGATCTCGACCTGGCCGGTGTCGACGTTCTCCAGCCGGAACTCGCCTTCGAGAACGACCTTCATCTCGTCGTAGTCGTAGTAGTAGTCCAGGGGCGCTTCGGTGTTCTTCAACTCGAAGTACCCCGAACACATCGGCACTTGGTTCGGGTTGGAGTAGACGTCGTCGATATAGCCCAGGGTGCCCGGGTACCGCTCCAGCGGCATCTGCGGAAGTCCCTGCCAGAAGCCGGAAGTCACCAAGAACGGGGGAACCGATACCGTCGTCATACACCCTCCACTAGAGACTCTCAGGATGAAACGGAGTCTGCCGTGGGGAAACTCTCCGTGGGTTTCCTGGAGATTAATCTTGGTAGCGAGCAGGTGTCGGAGGTGGGCCGGGCCACGGCTGGAAGAGGCGCGGTGGGTGCCTGCGGCGCGCGCCAGTTGAGGGGGAGGTCGAGCGCCGCAGGCACGTCTCAGGCGCGGGTGTAGACCACCTTCCCCGCGAACATCGTGAGATCGACCTGAGCCGACGAGAGTTCGTGCGGCGGCAGCCCGAACACGTCTGAGTCCAGCACGACGATGTCTGCCGCGCGGCCCACGGTGAGTGCGCCGGTGACGGCGTCGAGGCCAGCCGCATAGGCGGCTTCGCGGGTGAAGCCCAGCAGGCAGGTCTGAAGGTCCAGGGCCTGCGAAGGCCCCAGCGGACCGGTCGTGGTGTCACCGGGCGGCCGGCGGGTGATGGCCACCTCCATCTGAGGAAGCGGGTTCGGTGTGCTCACCCGCCAGTCACTGCCGAAGGCCAGGCGTGCGCCCGCGCGGGCCAGGTCGCCGAATGGATACTGGCGCTCGAATCGTGCTGTGCCGAGTGCGGGTTGGCACAGCGCCACATTCTGCTCGTCGCGGCACGCCCACAGGGCCTGGGCGTTGGCGATCACCCCGAGTTGGTGGAACCGGGGAATGTCGGACTCTCGAATCACCTGAAGGTGGCAGATCTGATGGCGCAGCCCGTCGGACAGATGGTGAGCGGCCTCGAACGCGTCCAGGGCCGACGTCGTCGCGGCGTCGCCGATCGAATGGACGTGGACACTGAACCCGGCCTCGGCGCAGGTGCGCACGGCGGCTCGAAGCGCTGCATCGTCGAACAGCGCCTTACCGTGTGAATGTGCGCATGAGTACGGCTCATGCAGTGCGGCGGTGAGGTTCTCGACGACTCCGTCGACGAAGATCTTCACCATCGTCGCCTGAACCAGGGGCCCGCCGGCCAGTTCTCGGGCCTCGAGCAGGCCCGCGACCTGTTCGACTCCTCGGTCGGGATCCCAGTGCATGGCCGCGACGACCCGAGACGACAGAGTCCCGGCGGCCTCGGCCTCGACGTAGGCGCGCAGCATCGGTGTCGACAGGCGCGCGTCCTGCCAGCTCACAACCCCCAGCGAGTGCAGGTGGCGCTCGCCGATCCGCAGCGCACCCGCCCACTCGTCTCCGGTGATCTCCGGCAGGTGCCGTTTGACCAGGTTCATCGCAGTCTCGTGGACGGTGCCACTGGGGTTCCCGCCGGCGTCGCGGTCGATCACTCCACCCGCGGGATCCGGTGTGGTCGCGTCGATTCCGGCGATCCTCAGCGCGGCGCTGCTCACCCAGGCGCTGTGGCCGTCGCGGGCGGTCAGGTATGCCGGGCGCCCGCCGACGACGGCGTCGAGTGTCGTGTGGCTGGGGCTGGCACCGGGGAAGGCCGACATGTTCCAGCCGCCACCGCGCACCCACGCATCCGGGGGCAGTGTGTTCGCGGCCGCGGCGATCGCCGGCTCGTAGTCGCCCGGCGCGACATCGTGGAGGTTCACCCACAAGTCGAACAGTGACCCCTCCAGCAGGTGGATGTGGGCGTCGTGGAAGGCGGGGGAGATCAGGCCCGCCGCATCGATCACCTCGGTTCGCGGCGTGCGATGCTGCAGAACCTCCTCGCGGGTGCCGATGGAGGTGATGGTGCCGGCCCGCACCGCGACCCCCTGCGCCCACGGCCGGGCGGGGTCGGCGGTGAACACCTTCCCCAGCAGGATGACGTCGGCGGTCATCCGGCGCGCATTACGTCGAGGGGCAGGGCTGACAACGTCCGTGCGCCGTCGGCCCCGAACACCACGGTGTCGATCATCGGATACAGCACAATGCTTTCGTAGTTGGTCACGGTGCCGGCCTCGAATCTGTCCTGGCTGGCCTCGCCGACAGTGAAGGTCCACTCACCGACCCAGTCGGGCGGGAACGACAGGCCCATCTCGTATCCGCCGTTCCAGTCGTGCAGACCCCACAGGCCAGCGTCGCGCAGATGCTGCTCGATGTGGCCCGTCACCTCGTCCACCCGGACCCCGTCGGCCGCATGCGCGCAGAGGATCCGGAACGCCTCCGCCTCGATCTCGGCGAGCCGGTAGAGTTCGTCGTTGGGCTCCGCGCCGACGACGAACCAGCGTTCGATGTTGGCGTGGTAGCGGCTGACCACCCCGCAGGGATCGGCGCACAGGACGTCCCCGCGCACCAGGGTGCGGTCCGACGAGTAGGCGTGGCCCAGTTCGATGGGGCCGACCACCACTGATTCGTGCAGGGCCGCGGGCTCGCCGCCGGCCGCCGCCATGGCGGCGACCATCACACCCCAGGCATGCTTCTCCGTCATCCCCGGGCGCACCTCGGCCTGCAGCGCGCGCAACCCGACGTCGCAGACCTCGGCGGCACGTTCGATCATGGCGATCTCCGCGGCGGACTTCACCTTTCGGACCGACCGCACGGCCGCACTGGCGTCGACCACGCGACAGCCCTCGAATTCGAGAGCGGCCTGGACCATCTCGCTGGTGGCCCGGTTGGGCACGTGACTGTGGAACTCCAAACCGGCGCGCCCCGTCAGCCACCCGCGTGCTCTCAGATCGGCGATCGCGAAGTCCAGCACCGCCTCGCCGTCGTCGCGACCGGTGAGACGGATGTCGGTGGCCACCGACGTGCGGCGCAGCAGGTAGTCATGGTGCTCGACGTCGTAGACCACGTATTCACCGCTGTCCACGCGCATCACGGTGCACTGATACGGAGGCCACCGCGTCGACGACTGCGCCCGATACCAGCGCGACTGATACCCGTGCAACCAGCACATCGCCTCGGGGGAGCTGAGCACCAACAGGTCCAGCCCAGCGGCCGCGGCGGCCAGCTGAAGCCGCATCCTGCGGGCCTCGTACTCCGCCCGGTCGAACGCATGCTGCGGGGGTTGCGCGTCCTCGCTGGCGTAGGCGGCGGAGATGAACTCCCGCAGTGGAATGTCGGCATCCTCCAGTGGACTCATGCCGACGCTTTGACGCGCGTCCAGGCCTGGTTCCAAGCCGTCAACTGAGTGTCCTGCAGCGAAGCCAGCCAGATCGCCGGATCGGTCAGCACCGACTCGTCGTAGTTGAGGAACGGGTACTTCGAGACCAGCCCGGAGTAGGCCTTCAGGCCCGTCGTGGTGGCGATGGGATAGCCCACGAAATCGACGATCTTCTTCATGTTGTCCGGCCGCAGCAGGTAATCGGCGAAGACCAGGCCGGTCCCGGGATGCTTGGCCGCCGCGGGGATCGCCATGCAGTCGGAGTTGAACGCCAAGGTCTCGCGGCAGAACTCGAATCCGATGTCCTCGGAGAACGGGGTTTCGTTGAGGGCGGTGAAGGTCGCGCCGGTGTAGTTCATCAGCAGGTCGGCTTCACCGTTGGTGAGCTTCTCGCCCGCCGAACTGCCGAAACCGCCGAGGCTTCGGCGCAACTCGATCAGTGAGTCCGCGGCCTTGTTCAGGTCCTCAGGGCTGTCGGTGTCGGTGGGCAGGCCCAGCCGGGCCAGTGCCATGGTCATCGACACCGTCACGTCATCGAAGATGAAGGCGCGTCGATTGAGGGCGGGAGACAGGTCCCACAGGTCATTCCAGGATCCGGTCAAGCCGTCGACCCTGCTCTTGCGGTAGGCCAGACCGATCCCGCCCATCGCGTACGGGCCGGCGAGGTGTTCGGCCTTCGGTTCGAAGGGCGGATCGTTGAACAGTTCGGTGACCTCACCCCAGTTCTTCATGACACCGTGGTCGATGGGGGCCAGCAGATTCGCCTTGGTGGCGCGCGCGAAGAAGTTCGAGGGCATGAAGGTGATGTCGTATGCCGCACCCGCACCGAGCTTCTGGATCATCTCGTCGACGGTCGAGAAGTACGTCTGGTTGATCTTGACGCCGTATTCCTTCTCGAAACCGGCCAGGACATCGTCGGGGACATATCCCGTCGGGGCGTAATAGGCCAGGTCGCCGTCGATCTCGAGTTTCGGGGGCTGCAGGTCGGCAGCCGCAGACCCGCCCTGCCCGCGGGAACAGGCCGCCAGTGTGAGTGCGGCGGCGGCACCGGCGCTCATGAAGAGGAAGTTGCGCCTGCTGGTGGGATTCATCGACTGCTCCTGACGGGGTTGGGGTTGGACGAAGCGGAGACTCGGGTGCGCTGCAGATAGATGCCGATGAGGCCGAGCGCCACGGTGATGCCGACCATGGTGGTGCCGACGGCGTTGATCTCCGGGGTGAGGCCGAACCGGAGCATGCCGTAGATGCGCACCGGCAGCGGTGCGACCTCGGTGCCGGACAGGAACACCGATGTCACGAAGTCACCGAAGGACAGCACGAAGGCCAAGGCCGCGGCGCCGGCCACTGCGGAGCGAAGCTGCGGCACAACGATGCTCACGAACACCCGGACCCGGCCGGCGCCGAGGTCTGCGGCCGCCTCCTCGAGGCGGGGGTCCAATGTGCGCAACCGGTTGCCCACCAGCAGCGTCACGTACACCAGCGTGAAGGTGGCGTGCCCGGCGATGAGGGTGGCCGTCGACAGTGGGATCTGCAGGGTGACGAACAGCGTCATCAGGCCGACAGCCGTCGCCAGCTCCGGGGTGATGAGTGTCGAAAGCGTGACGGCCTCAATAGGTCTGGTGACGCAGCGGGAGCCGTGGACGAACGCATAGGACAGTGCGGTGCCCAGGCACACCGCGATGACGGTGGCCGAGGACGCGACGAGCACGCTGAGTCCCAGTGCCGACATCACCTCGGGATTGCCGAACGCCTGCTCATACCAGCGCAGGCTGAAGCCGGCCAGATCGGACAGCGATTTCGAGGAGTTGAACGAGAACAGGACGATCACCAGCAGCGGCAGATCCAGGAAGACCAGCGTCAACCCGAGCAGCACCGCCAGCCCGAGGGGCATCCGCAGGCGGTCACGCATGGCGACCCCGTTCGCGTCGAACCCGCAGCAGGCCACGCGCACCCGCGGCCAGCAGCCAGCCGAGGCCGATGAACGCCAGCATTCCGGACAGCAGGGTGACCGTCAGTGCCGCGCCGAACGGCAGCGACCCCGCGGTGGCCAGCTGGTCGCGGATCAGGTTGCCCATCATGTAGGTCGAACCGCCCAGGAACTGAGCCACCGCGAAATCGCCGAGGCTGAGCAGGAATACGAGCTGACAACCCGCCACGATGCCGCCGAGGGTGCGGGGGATCACGATGGTGGCGAATGCCCGTGCCGCCGTCGCGTGCAGATCGTGTGCGGCCTCGACCAGGCGCCAGTCGAGACGCTCGACGGCCAGGAACACCGCCAGGATCATGAAGGGCGCGAAGCTGTAGACCAGGCCGAGGTTGAGGGCGTAGGGGTTGCCGATCAGGTTCATCGGCTCCAGGCCGAGCGCGGTCAGCAGCCGGTTGACGGGGCCCTCCCGGCCCAGCAGTTGGACCCAGGCGTAGATCCGGATGAGGTAATCGGCGAGGAAGGGTACGAGCACGGCCAGCAGCAGGGCTGCCTTGTACCGGCCGCCGTAACGCGAGATGGCGTACGCGCAGGGGTAGCCGATCAGCAGGCACAGCACCGTCGCGATGCTCGCGTAGGCGAAGGTCCGCAGCACCACGGGCAGGTACGTGGGCTGGAAGACCATGGCGAAGTTGGAGATGTCGAACCCGAATATCGGCCGCCCGATGATGTCGGGTGTCGCGACGGAGGCGGCGATGATGAGTGCCAACGGAGCCACGTAGAAGCAGGCGATCCACGCCGTGCCCGGCAGCAGGCTCAGCCGCCAACCCGATTTCATCCGCGCTCCCTCGACAAGTCCGACCCAGCGTGCCCGGGAAATGTTTTCCGTATGTTTCCGGCGCGAAAACTTACGGATTCCGTCATTGGATCACGGAATCCGTCGCAATAGGCGCTATTCTGAGAAGATCCATGACCTAGCTTGGGGGAAATGAGGCTACGGTGACCGAACCCGTCGAAGGCTCACTGGACCGCATCTCGTCGGACATCGTCGACGCGCTGCGCTCGGACGGCCGCAAGTCCTACGCCGCGATAGCCAAGGAGATCGGAGTCTCCGAGGCGACCGTTCGTCAACGCTTGCAGCGGCTGGTGGAGCAGGGCCACATGCAGATCGTCGCCGTGACCAATCCCGTTGGACGGGGCCGGTACACGTCGATGCTCCTGGTGAAGACCACGGGCGACGTCGAACGCGTGGCGGCCGCGCTGCGCGAGCTTCCCGAGGTGACGTTCGCGGTCGCGACCGCGGGCACCTACGACCTGGTGGTCGAGGTGATGTGCCGCGACGGCGAACACCTGCTGACCGTGATCAACGGTTCGATCCGCACGATCGACGAGGTGGTGGCGGTCGAGACGCTGGTGTACCTCAAACTGCTCAAGCTGTCGTATCAGTCCGGGGTGTGGCCCACCACGAGCTAGTCGTGCAGGGCGCTCGACCGGAAAACAAGAACAAGGGTCAGTCACGATCACGACAGGGTCGCTGATCGACACACACCGCTGTCCGGTTCGCATAGATTCACCCGGGACCCTCTTGGGAAGGACGCGATGAGCGCACGATCCGACGCGTGGATCAGTGGAGGAAACCAGGTTCGCCACGGTGATCACCAGATCTTCGTCCATGACTCCGGCGCCGATGATCGGCGGACGGTGGTCATGGTGCACGGATACCCGGGGTCCTCGCTGGACTTCGCCGGCGTGGCGGACCTGCTGAAGGCCCGGGTGTTTGCGATGGACCTCCTCGGGTTCGGCCAGTCCGACAAACCCCTGGGCGCGACGTACTCGCTGTTCGCCCAGGCGGATCTCGTGGAGGCACTGCTGCAGCAGGCGGGTATCCGCCGATGCGTGCTGGTCGGCCACGATATGGGCACCAGCGTCGTGGCCGAACTGGTGGCGCGGCACAACCGCGGGGAGTTGTCGTTCGACGTCGAGCAGGTGGTCCTGACCAATGGGTCGATCTTCATCGACATGGCGCAGCTGACCGCGGGCCAGCGCCGGGCCGAGAAGCTCAACGGCAGACCGCTGCCGTTCGGGATGCCCCGTCGGATGATCCGGCGCGGCATACTCGAAAGTGTCGCTCCCGGAACGAATGTCAGCGACGAGGACGTGGACGATCTGGTGAACCAGATCCGCGTGAAGAACGGCTCGCGAGTCCTGACCGCGATCATCGCCTACCTCGGCGAACGGCGACGGCACCAAGAGCAGTGGACCGCCGCATTCGTCGAGTACCCCGGGCCCATGTTGGCGATCTGGGGTACGCGCGATCCTGTCTCGGTGACCGCCATGCCCGTACGGCTGCGCGCACTGCGGCCGCAGACCAGGCTGGTCCTGCTCGACGACGTCGGCCACTGGCCGACACTGGAGTCCCCGCGGCGAGTGGCCGAGGAGATCACAGCGTTCTGTGAACTGGCTTAGCCCACGGAATCGTCATCGGGACACACCCGATCAGTGAGAGTCCCGCTCCAACACGCGCGCCACCACTCCCTGCGGGGGCCGCTGGCGCACGAACTGCGGCCACCAGAACCACCGGCCCATCAGCGCGGCGATCGACGGTGTCATGAACGACCGGATGACCAGGGTGTCGAACAACAGGCCCAGACCGATGGTCGTGCCGACCTGAGCCACCACGGTCATCTCACTGACCATCATCGCCATCATCGTGAACGCGAACACCAGGCCCGCGGCCGTCACCACCGAACCGGTGCCGCCCATCGCACGGATGATGCCGGTGTTGATGCCGGCGTGCACCTCTTCACGAAGTCGCGCCACCAGCAGCAGGTTGTAGTCCGCGCCGACCGCCAGCAGGACGATCACCGCCATGGCCATCACCATGAAGTGCAGTTCGATGCCGATCAGGTGCTGCCACACCAACACCGAGAGCCCGAATGACGCGCCGAGCGACACCACCACGGTGCCGACGATCACCGCCGCGGCCACCAGGGCTCGGGTGATGAGCAGCATGATGATGAAGATCAGGCACAGTGCGGAGATCCCGGCGATCAGCAGGTCCCAGTTGTTGCCCTCCTGCATGTCCTTGAACGCCGCCGCGGTGCCGGCCATGTAGATCTTCGAGCCCTCCAGCGGGGTGCCCTTCATGGCCTCCTTGGCGGCCTGCTTGATCTTGTCGATCAGCTTGATGCCGTCGGGGGTGAGCGGGTCGCCCGCATGGGAGATGATGAACCGCACGGACTTTCCGTCCGGCGAGATGAAGCTGTCCATACCGCGCTTGAAGTCCGGGTTGTTGAAGATCTCCGGCGGCAGATAGAACGTGTCGTCGTTCTTGGCGTCGTTGAACGCCTCACCCATCGCGGTCTGACCGTGCTGCATCTCGGCCATCTGGTCATACAGACTCTTCTGGCTCTGATACATCGTCAGCATCATGGTGCGCATGCGCTGCATGGTCTCGATCTGACTGGGCAACAGCGCGGCCATCTGCGGCATCAGCTCGGCGAGTCGATCCATGTCCGGCAGCACCTGCTGGAACTGGTCGGTCATGGTGTCGAGGCCGTCGAGGGCGTCGAAGATTGACCGCATCGACGAGCACATCGGAATGTTGTAGCAGTGCGGTTCCCAGTACAGGTAGTTGCGCAGCGGACGGACGAAATCGTCGAAATCGGCGATGTGGTCCCGCAACTCGGTGATGTCGTCGGCCATGGTGTGGGTCTTGCCCACCATGCTCTGGGTGGTGGCCGTCATCTCCGTCATCAACTCGACCATGCGGGTCATGGTGTCGATGGTCTTCTGCATGTCCTCGGACTGCTTGAGCATGTCGTCGGTGCGGTCCATGAGGTACTTGCGGTTCATGGTCTGCATGGTTCCGCTCATGCTCATCTGCGCCGGGATGGTGCTGAACTCCAGCGGTTCACCCTGCGGGCGGGTGATGGCCTGCACCTCGCCGACGCCGGGCACGCGTAACACGGTCTTGGCGATCTTCTCGATGACCAGGAAGTCCGCGGAGTTCCGCAGATCGCGGTCGGTCTCGATGAGCAGCAGTTCGGGATTCATCCGGGCCGCCGAGAAGTGCCGTTCGGCCGCGGCGAACCCCTCCATCGCGGGCAGGTCCTTCGGCAGGTAATTGCGGTCGTTGTAGTTGGTGCGGTACCCGGGCAGCGTCAGCAGACCGACCAGCGACAGGGCGATCGTCGCCAACAGCACCGGCCCGGGCCAGCGCACGATGACCGTGCCGATCCGTCGCCAGCCCCGAATCCGCATGGCGCGTTTCGGCTCGAGGATGTTGCGGTAGCGGCTCGCGATCGTGATGATCGCCGGACCCAGGGTCAGCGCCGTCAGGACCACGACCGTCATGCCGAACGCCATCGGCACGCCGAGGGTCTGGAAGTACGGCAGGCGGGTGAAGTGCAGGCACAGCATGGCGCCGGCGATCGTCATGCCGGAGCCGAGTACGACGTGCGCGGTGCCGGCGAACATCGAGTAGTACGCGGTCTCGCGATCTTCGCCGACCGTGCGGGCCTCCTGATATCGCCCGATCAGGAAGATCGCGTAGTCCGTCGCCGACGCCACCGCCAGGGTCACCAGCAGCTGGGTCGCGAAGGTCGAGAGACCGATCAGGTCGTGGTAGCCGAGGAACGCGACGATCCCGCGCGCCGACGACAGCGAGAACACCACCATGACCAGCACGAGAATCGTCGTGATGATCGACCGGTACACCAGCAGCAGCATGGTGATGATGACCGCGAAGATGACGCCCTCGATGACCCGCACACTGCGGTCACCGGCGATCTGCTGATCTGCGGCCAGCGCCGACAGACCCGTCACGTAGACCTTCAGGCCCGGCGGCGGCGTCAAGCCTTCGACCAGCTGCTGGACCGCCTCGACGGACTCGTTGGCCAGGGCCTCGCCCATGTTGCCCGCGAGATACACCTGAACATAGGTGGCTCGGCCGTCCGGACTCTCCGCGCCGGCCTCGGTCAGCGGATCGCCCCAGAAGTCCTGGACATGCTCGACGTGCTGCTTGTCGGCCTCGAGCTTGTCGATCATGTCGTTGTAGAAGTAGTGCGCGGCGTCGTCGAGCGGTCCCTCGCTCTCCAGGACGATCATCGCCGAGGAGTCGGACTTGAACTCGTCGAAGACGTCGCCGACCCGCTTCATCGCGATCACCGACGGGGCGTCGTCGGGGCTCATCGAGACCGAGCGCATCGCGCCGACCTCTTCGAGCGGCGGCACGGTCATGCTGGCCGCACCGATGATCGCGATCCAGCCCAGGATCACCAGCCAGGCGAACTTGCGAATGAACTTCGCGATCGGACTGCGTTTGTGGGTGTCGGTCATGCTCGATCCGCCCAGGTCACAGCCGCCTGCACGGCGCCGTCGGTCGGTCGGAAAAGCGCGTGGCGCGAGTCCGGCACTACTGCGACACCTCCCAGCTACTACGTGACGTCGTGTTCAGTGAACCAGACGCTCGTTCCATTTGGGGACCCACGGTCGCGTAAACGGGGTCAGGGCGTCTCGTCGGAGCAGTCCGGCTTGTGTGTCGAACGCCAGCTTCGGACGCCGTGGCGGGCCACGAACACTCCCACGATCGCCGTCACACACCAGACCGCGATCGCGGTGTAGGCCAACGGCGCCGAGAGGTCGCCGATCGAGGCGCCCAGGGCGGTGTAGACGAACGCGCGGGGCACCGACCCGATGAACGCACCGACGGCCATCTGCCACAGCGGGACCCCGAACGCCCCGAACGCGTAGGACGCCAGGGCGTCGGAGATGCCCGGTACGAAGCGCTGCCCGACGACCGCCCACAGCCCGCCGCGGTCGATCAGCGCGTCGAGGCGATCGGCCCGTTGCGCACCGAGCAGTGCGCGGGCGCTGTCGCGACCGGCCCGGCGGCCGGCGAGGCTGGCCACGATGGCCGTCCCGACGGTCGCGCCGAGCGTGACGAACGTGCCCAGCACCGGACCGAACAGCAGACCGCTGCCCGCGGCCAGAATCGGACCCGGCACGAACAGGGAGCCCAGGATCGCCGACACCACGATGTAGACCAGCGGTGCGGCCGGTCCGGTGGACCGGATCGCGTCGCGGACGGGCTCGACGTCGATCACCCTGGCGATGGCCACCAGATAGAACATCAGCAGCAGGAACCCGACGAACAGCGCGAGGCGCAGGATGTGCGGTCGTCGCGACGGGGCGGGCTCGGTCTGGTCGTCGGTCATGTTGCAGCCATACTGCCGAACTGCCAGCGGCCTTCGCCGAGCAGTTCGAGGTGCTTGCCGTGGTGACGGTTGACGGTGCTGCGGTGCGTCACGCTGACGAAGATCGTGTCGGGCAGTTCGCGCCGGACCAGTTGATAGATCATGAACTCCAGTGGTTCGTCGAGCGCCGAGGTGGCCTCGTCGAGGAACACGGCCTTGGGTCTGGTCAGCAGCACGCGGGCGAATGCGATGCGCTGCTGCTCACCGGGGGAGAGCACCTTGGCCCAGTCGGCGACCTCGTCGAGCCGGTCGGCGTACTTGGGCAGCGCCACCGCGACCAGGGCCTCCTGCAGGGCGTCGTCGGGGATCGCGCCGGGCGCCTGAGGGTAGGACACCACCGCACGCAGATCGCCGAGCGGGACGTAGGGCAGCTGCGAGAGGAACAACGTCTCGTGCTCACCCTGCGGGCAGCGCACGGTGCCGGAGGCGTAGGGCCACAGTTCGGCGAGGCTGCGCAGCAGCGTGGACTTTCCGGTGCCGGACTTGCCCGTGATGATCATCGCGTCACCGGGCCGCAGGTCCAGGTTGAGTGCGTCGATCAGCTGCTCCCCGGCGGGGCTGCGCACCTCGATGTCGTCGAAGACCACACCGTCGGAGATGGATTCGACGTCGAGCTTGGGCAGTTGGCGGCTCTGCTCATTGGCCGTCACCAGGCCGTGCAGACGGATGATCGACGCGCGGTAACCGGCGAACCTGTCATAGGCGTTGCGGAAGAACGACAACGCCTCCTGAATCGCGCCGAACGCCGCGGCCGTCTGCGTGACCGCGCCGAGTTGGATCTGACCGGCGAACATCCGTGGCGCCTGCAGCACCCACGGCAACGGGATGATCACGTGGTTCATCGAGTAGTTCCACCCGGTGAAGATCATGGTCTTGTTGATGAAGCGCCGGTAGTTGGACACCACGGGCGCGAACCGTTCGCGCAGATGCAGACGTTCGGGTTGCTCGCCGCGGTAGAGCGCGACGGCCTCCGCCGCGTCGCGCAGGCGGACCAGGCCGTAGCGGAATGCGGCGTTGAACTTCTCGTTGTCGAACGACAACCGGATCAGCGGACGGCCCAGCCAGAACGCGACGACGGTGGCGAAGGCGACATAGAGGAACACCGCCCACAGCATCGCGTGGGGGATGGTCACCCCGAACATCGTCAGGTCCCCGGAGAGGTCCCACAGGATCTGGGTGAACGAGATGACCGCGATGATCGACGAAATGGCCCCGAAGGGCAGGGTGCCGTTGCTGGTCTGATGCGGGGTGTTGGGCTGCGGACCCGACAGTGCGGTGAACACGTCGATGTCCGACTGGATGCGCTGGTCCGGGTTGTCGATGGTGTTGTCGATGAACCGGCCCCGGTAGTACGCGCGCCCGTCGAGCCAGTCGCCGGTGAGCCGGTCGGTCAGCCATTCGCGCCACCGCAGCATGAAGCGCTGCGTGATGAACAGATCGACCATCACACGGGTGACCAGCAGCGCAGCCAGCACCGCGAACAACACCAGTGACAACCAGAACCCGCGGATCCCGGACTCCCTGATTGCCTCATCACCCAGCGCCAGTCCCTGCACCGCGACCTGGGCCGAGGAGTACAGGTCGTTGCCCTGATAGGTGAAGAGCACACTCAGTCGCACACCGACGATGATCGACAGCAGCATCGCGGCCAGCGACAGCCACGGCCGCACGCTGTGCGGGCCGGTGAAGTAGGCGCCGGTGACCCGCCAGAACTGCCGGCCCCAGGTGGTGTACCGCGCGATAATCGTCAGGACCAGCATGGTCACCGCGGCGGCGATGGCCCACGTTCGGCCGATCCACAGCAACGAGTCGACGAGTGCTGTGCTCCAGTCGATCGAAGGCTGGAACGGCGTGAGATCGTTCACCGGCCGAAATTACCGCAGTGCGGTGCCGGGCCCGGTGGAATACGTCGGCGCGGGGGATCGGTTGTGCGCTGCATGGCGACGATGACGTCCGACGAGCGACAGCAGTTCCTGGCCGACGTGCACGTGGGGGTGATCGCCGTCGAGCGACCCGACCGTGCGCCGTTGACCGTGCCGATCTGGTACGGCTACGAACCCGGCGGCGAGGTGCTGCTGTGGACCGAGGCGTCCTCGATCAAACACAGGCTCATCACCGCCGCCGGACGGTTTGCGATCAGCGTGCAGGACGAGCGGCCGCCCTACAAATACGTGACGGCCGAGGGTGACGTGGCGGGCGTCGATCCCGCGACCGACGACGTGGTGCGGGCGATCGCGGTGCGTTATCTCGGTGAGGAGGCCGGCAACCAGTTCACCGACGAGAACCTGACATCGTCGTCGGTGGTGATCCGCATGAAACCCTCGCGGTGGTTGAGCACCGACTACTCCAAGGAGTGAGCACCGGAGCCTGCCGGGGGTGAATCCCGACGGGTTCCGGGAGTGGGTGATTGAAATGCCCGCCTCTGAGCGAATTTCGAGTGCCTGCACCGCATGAAGTCGACGCAGTGGGAGCGACCCACGAAAATTCGCTCGTAGTCGGGCATTTCGAACAGGTGGGAGGTGCGGGCGGCGGCGCGGCCCCCCCCGGCGTGCGGCCCCTACTTCTCTTCCATGTCGAGCACCGGCGTGGGCCGGCGGAATCCGCGGGTCACGCCGAGCAGCCAGATGAACCCGATGGCCAGCCAGCACAGTCCGATCACCAGGGTCAGCCCCGACAGACTCGTCCACAACCACACCGTGAGCAGGAAGCCGATCAGCGGCAGCACCAGGTTCAGCACCACGTTGGAGCGCTCGCGCAGGTCGAGGTAGAAGTGCTTGATCACCGTGAGGTTGACCACCGAGAAGGCCACCAGCGCACCGAAACTGATCAGCGACGCCAGGGTGGCCAGATCGATGACGATCGCCAGCAGTGACACCACACTGACCACGCCGATCGCGTA
Organism: Mycobacterium sp. ACS4331; assembly: GCF_001667265.1. GTDB lineage: Bacteria > Actinomycetota > Actinomycetes > Mycobacteriales > Mycobacteriaceae > Mycobacterium. The sequence goes on from NZ_LZHW01000026.1 coordinate 45,510, forward strand.
CACCGGGGTGCTGAACCGAGGTGACACGTACCCGAACACGCGACGGGGCAGGACGCCGTCGCGGCCCATCGCGAACAGGATTCGGGCCACCGAGGCCTGCGAGGTCAGCGCCGACCCCAGCGCGCCGGCGACGTACGCCGCGGTGAAGAAGTTGTTCAGGAACTGCCCGCCCGCAGCCATCATGACGTCCAGCGATCCGGCGTCCACGTCGTCGAAGTTGTTCGACGGGAACACCAACTGCGACACATAGGACAGCAGGATGAAGATCAGACCCGACGCGATGGTCGCGATCATGATGGCCCGCGGGACACTGCGTTTGGGGTCCTTGGCCTCCTCAGACAGCGTGGAGACGGCGTCGAAGCCCAGGAACGACAGGCACAGGATGGCGGCACCGGCCAGCACGGGGCTCATCCCGCCCGCCGACCCGTCGCCGCTGAACGGGGCCGCCAGGTTGACGTCACCGCCGCCGAAGATCTTGCCGACCGCAAGCGCGATGAACACCACGATGAAGATCGCCTGCACCGCGATGATCAGGAAGTTGGTCCGCGCTACCGACACGATCCCGACGATGTTGAGCACGGTCACCACCGCGATCGCGATCACCACGATGACCCACTGGGGCAGTGCGGGCAGGGCGGCGTTGAGATACAGGCCGATGACGAGGTAGTTGATCATCGGCAGGAACAGGTAGTCCAGCAGCAGCGACCACCCGGCCAGAAAGCCGGGCGACGCGCCGAACGTCTTCTGCGTATAGGTGTATGCCGACCCGGCGACGGGGATCACGGCTGACATCCGGGCGTAGGACAGCGCGGTGAACACCATCGCGACAAGCGTCACGACGTAGGCCAACGGCAGGCGCCCGCCCGAGGTCTCGGTGACGATGCCGTAGGTGGTGAACACCGTCAGGGGCACCATGTACACCAGGCCGAACAGCACGAGCGACGGCACACCCAGCGCTCGTTTCAGGTGGCCCTCATGCGGGGTTGTCTGCACTGTCACGGGTGTCAGCCTTTCAGTTGTCGGCCCGGTGGACGGTCTCACCGCGGAGGTAGGTGGCCCGCACCGTCAGCTTCGGCAGCAGCTCCGCTGCAGTGGTGCGGGGGTCGCGGTCGAGCCAGACCAGATCGGCGCTGGCGCCGGGGACCGCGCGGCCCCAGATGTGCTCGGCGAAGGCCTGATTCGCGACGCCGGCGGTGTAGGCGGTCAGGGCCGCGTCGATCGGCAGGATCTCGTGCGGCGTCCACCCGCCCACGGGTTCGCCGTCGACCGTGCAGCGTGACACCGCGACGGCGATGCCGCGCAACGGCGCACCGGAGGACACCGGCCAGTCCGAACCGAATCCCAGTGGCGCACCGGACCGTTCGAGCGTGCGGATGGGGTACTGCTTGTCGGCGCGCTCGGTGCCCAGGCGAGGAATGGTCAGCACCGTCATCAGAGCATCCATCTGCGCCCACAGCGGCTGCATGTTGGGAATGACACCCAAGGCGGCGAACCGGCCCAGGTCGGCGTCGTCGACTAGCTGGCAGTGTGCGATCACCGGCCGCCGATCCCGCGGCGGATTGTGCTGTGTCACATACTCGATGGCGTCGAGCGCCTGGCGCACCGCGGCGTCACCGATCGCGTGGATGTGGATCTGCAGGCCCAGTTCATCGACGCGACGCGCGGCCTCGGCGAGCGACTGGTCCGCCCAGTTCTGCTGGCCGTGGCTGTGCATGCCCGTGCAGTAGGGCGCCAGCAGCGCGCCGGTCTCGTTCTCGACCACACCGTCGGCGAAGAACTTGACGGTGTTCGCGGTCAGCAGCGGCGAGCCGATGCCCTCGACCTCGTGGCGCTGGGCCGCGAACTGCTCCACCTGCGTGGCGAAGTGGCGCGGGTCGGCATACAGCGCGAGGTTGAACCGCATGCGCAGTGCGCCGCGGCGGGCCGCCTCGACATAGGTCGCGACGTCGGCGGGCTCCACCCAGGCGTCCTGCACCCACGTCACACCGCGGGCCAGGTAGTAGTCGGCGGCCGTGCCCAGCGCGTCGATGCGCACCTGCTCGTCACGCGGCGGCATCACGTTCATCACCAGATCGGTGGCACCCCACTCCCGCAATGTGCCCAGCACGGAACCGTCTGGGCGGTGCGGGATCTCACCGAGCACGGGATCGGGGGTGTCGGATGTGATCCCGGCGCGCTCGAGCGCCACCGAGTTGACCCACAGGGTGTGGTAGTCCCAGGCGCGCAGCACGACGGGCCGATCCGGCACGGCGGCGTCGAGCCAGCGGGCGTCGAACAGCCCGCCGGGGGACAGGCTGCCGTCATAGGAGGCCCCCACGATCCACTCCTGCTCGGGGTGCTCGTCGGCGTACCTCCTGACCGCGGCCACGATCTCGTCGACCGACGTGCAGGCGCGCACCGGCGGGCCGACGGCCTCGAGGCCGCCGTAGAGGGGGTGGGCGTGGCCGTCGCCGAAGGAGGCCATCAGAAACCCGCCGTCGAGGTCGACGGGCTCGACGTCGTCACCCCGGGCACGGGCCTCATCGCCGAGGGCGCGGGCCCGGTCGCCGAGGGCGGCGATCACGCCGTCGACCACGAGCAGTGCGTCGGTGTCCTCGGTGCCCGTCCACACGACGCCGTTGGTGAACAGGGTGGCGCTCACTTGACCACCGCCGTCGCGGCGTGCCCGACACCGTAGGGGAGCTGCGGGTCGACGGGCTCGGTCAACCGCCCGTACGTGTCCGGGCGACGGGTGAGCAGGAACGGGAACAGTTCGAGCCAGTCGCGCCGCTGGTCGAGGTCGAGATCGGCCACCAGCACGGCCTCCTCGTCGCGCGGCGCCTGCGCCAGCACCCGGCCGTACGGATCGGAGATGAACGACGACCCGTAGAAGTTCAGGGCGCCCTCGTCGCCCACACGGTTGGGCACCACCATGAACAGCCCGCTGTTGATGCCGTTGGCGACGATGACCTGCTGCCACAGCGGGCGGGTGTCGAAGTTGGGGAACACCGGTTCGGAACCGATGGCGGTGGGGTAGACCAGGATCTCCGCACCGCCGAGCGAGTATTCGCGCGCGACCTCCGGGAACCACTCGTCCCAACAGGTCGGCATCCCGATGCGGGCGTCCAGTCCCTCGGGTTCGTACACGGGGTAGGGGTCGGTGGCGGGGCCGGGCCGGAAGTAGGTGTCCTCGTAGTAGCCGGCCGAAATCGGGATGTGCAGCTTGCGGGTGCGGCCCACCAGTTCGCCGGCCGGGGACACCAGGATCGCGGTGTTGAACCCCAAGCCGTCGTCGCCAGGCACGCGTTCGTACAGCGAGGCGTGCACGAAGATGCCGTGGGTGCGGGCCGCTTCGGCGGCCAGGGCGAAGGTGGGTCCGCCGGTCAGGTCCTCCGCGAGGGCCGCGGCGTCGGCGCCGCCCGGCCGGTCGGCGGGGTAGCGCAGCAGCGTGATCTCGGGCAGGAACACCACCTGCGCGCCCTCGGCGGCGGCCTCGGCGATGCCTGAGCTCAGGACCGCGGCCAACTCATCGGCGTCGGGTCGCCACCGGTGCTGCACCAGCGCGACCCGCACCGGCGGTCGCGTCGACGCGGTGGTCCGTGCGGGCGGCGGCGCCGGGGGCGCGATCAGGGTGAGCACCAATCCTCCTAAAACGAATCAAGTTCGTTTATTGTGAGTGCAGTCACAAGAGCGCGCAAGGGGAACGTTGAAAAAATGGGTCGTCCGCGCACACCGCTGCTGTCCGCCGATCGCATCGCCGAGGCGGCGCTGAGCCTCGTGCTGACGACGGGCGGCTTCACCATTCCGGGCGTCGCGCAGAAATTGAAGGTCAGCCCCTCATCGCTGTACAACCACGTCAGCAGCCGCGACGAGATCGTCGAACTGCTGCGGGAACGGGCCATGTCAGAGGTCGAACTGCCCGCCGACGATCCAGACCGCCCGTGGCGTGACGTGGTCGCCGACATCATGCGGTCCTACCGTCGAAGCTTCGCCCGCTATCCGCAGTTGATCCCGCTGCTGACCGAGCACGCCGTCAACAGCACGCAGGCGATCACGATGTACAACGCGCTGGCGGTCACCCTGACGCGCGCGGGCTTCGACCCGGCAGACACCCTGCGGGCGATCACCCTGATGGACTCGTTCGTGCTGGGGGCGGCGCTGGATGTGGCCGCCCCCGACGAGCCCTGGCACTCCAGCGCGCAGGTCGGCCCGGAGCTCGCGGCGGCGCTGGCGACGGGGACACCCAAACCCCAGCGGGCCGATGACGCGTTCGAATTCGGGCTCGCGGTGCTCCTGCGGGGCCTGTGAGTCGGTTACGGACGCGCCTGCGCGGAGAACTCCACGGTGACGATGTCGGCGACCTTCATCGCGCCCATCGCCATCGAATAGGGCTTGATCTTGAACGCCTTGTGCGACACCGCAACCCGCGTCCCCAACTGCCAGACGCCGTCGACGTCGACCACGTCGACATCCACGTCGATGGTGTTGGTCACGCCGTGGATGGTCAGCGGCCCGCGCAGGTGGTACCCGGCAGGGGTGCCGGTGATCTGCTCGGCGCGGAACTCGATGGTCGGAAAACGCTTGGCGTTCAGCGTCTTGCATGCGTTGGCGCGCACGATCAGCTTCTCCGGACCGGTCAGCGGAGTCAGGCCGCCTTCGCCGCCCACCACCCGCAGTGAGTCGACGTCGACCGTCAGCTGCGCCGAGACCGGCTGCCCGCCGGACTCCTCGACGCTGATCCGCCACGAGTCCATGGCGATGGTCAGCCGATGGCCCATCCGCGCCGCGGTTCCCGTCACACCGGTCAGCAGGGTCAGGGTGCCGTCGGACTGATCGAGGTTCACAGGCTTCACCCTAAGTCGGCGTCAGAAGTACACCACCATCAGCTGGGCCAGGAACACCTTGATGATCATCGACACCGGGAACAGCACCGCGTATCCCAACGCGACCCGCTGGTCCGGCATCCGGGCCATGGCGTAGGCGTACGGTGCCGGGTTGAGCTGAGATCCGGTGAGGCCGCCCAACGCGCGGGCGGTGCCGTAGCGCAGCACGGTGCGCAGGCCCAGCACGCAGATCACGGCATGGGCCGCCGAGATCGTCACCCCGAGCACCACGAGCTGGACACCGTCGGCCGACAGTGCGGGTACCAGGTCGCCCCCGGCGCCCGTGCCGACCGCGACCAGAAACACCAGCAGCGAGAACTGGTTGAGCGTGTTGGCGACGTTGCCGGGCAGCGTCCACACCACCGGTCCGGTTCGCCCCAGCGCGCCCAGGACGACACCGACGACCAACGGGGCGGTCGCGGTGCCGAGCACCAGTGTCCCGCCGCCGGGCAGGGGAATCTCGAGGAACGCCAGCACCAGACCCAGCGCCAGTCCCAGACCCAGGCCGATGGCGTTGATGTCACCGGCGGTGCGCTCGGAATCACCAAGGGCCGTGCCGATCTCAGCCAGCCTGTCCCGGGGAGCGGTGACCCGGAGCCGGTCTCCGCTCTGCAACACCAGATCAGGAGTCGCGATGATGTCGATGTCTCCCCGGCGGACGCGGCTGACCACGGCGTCGAACCGCTCCTCCATCCGCAATTCCTGCAACGGCCGGCCCACGTACTCCGGGTTGGACAGCGTGATGCGGCGAAAGTCGATGGTGGAGCGGTCCATCCACGGTTCCTCGGTCGCCGGCCGGCCGAGGTCGGTGGTCATGCGCGCGACCTCGTCCTCCCGGGCGGTGATCGTCAGCAGGTCACCGGATATCAGGCGCTCGGCATCATGGGCGACCACGGTGTGCCCGCCGCGGGTCAGTCGCGACACGACCGCCTCGTACCGGCTCTCCAGACCGTGCACACTCAGGTTGGGGTCACCGACGAGTTCGAGGGTGCGGACCACGATCGGAGCCGGCTGTTCGCGGTCCTCGGCCGTGGGCCTGCGCCGTCCCACATTCACCAGGTACGCGCACGCGAGGATGGTCAGCAGCACCGTGATCGGGTAGGCGACGGCGTACCCGATGGCCGGTTCCGGGGGAATCGCACCGCCCTCGGCAAGCTGCTGCTGCACCGCACCCAGCGCCGCGGTGGCCGTGCCCGCGCCGGAGAACGCGCCGGCGATGGTCCCGGTGTCGAGGCCCAGCGCCGCACCCACCCCGAGGGCGGCCGCGGCCATGCCGGCGATCGCCACGACGGACACCACGACGGGCTGCCAACTGGTGCGCAGCGCGGTCACGAACGACGGGCCGGCGGCGATGCCGACGACATAGCAGAACACGCACAGCGACAGGCTCGTCACAATCGGCGGCAGACCGACGTCGGGTTCGACCGCCGCCAGTGCCAGCGCGACGAACAGCGCCCCGGCCGGGCCGAAGGACACCGGGCCGAACCGGATGCGTCCGAACAGGCTGCCGATGCCGACGCAGAAGAACAGCGTCAGCAGGGGACTGTCGACAAACCACTGCATGTCGGCTCCTCGCGAAGCTGGGCGACACAACGATCAGACCACAATCGGCGCTGCGCGATGCGAAAGTCCGGCAACTCCCGGAAAGTTTCGTGACCGGAGGTCAATAATGCGGTTTATGGCGACGCAGAAGCTGTTGAGTTCCCTGAGTGAGGCTGATTTCCTGTTGGTCCGAGAGACCGCGCCCGAGGAGTTGGACGGCCTCGATGAGGATGCCCTGCTCGACCTTCACGCGCGGGTCCGGCGCGCCCGCAACAAGCACGTCGGGGTCTACCGGCGGGACGCCGCGGTGCGGGTGAAGGCGAAAGGCGCTCGCGGTCAGGCGCGTCCGGCCAACGCGCGCAATGCGGCCCGGGCGGAGATCTTCGAGGAGTCGCTGGCCCGGGTGAGTCGGCAGGTCGCCGCGGCCGCGCGGCAGAGCGCCAAGGAACTCAAGGAGGAGCGCCTGGCCCAGGCCCGCCAGGAGGCGGCAGCACCCGCGTCCCCCGTGAAATCGCCTCGGACCTCAGGTGTCAAGCCCCGCGTGCTGACCGACAAGACTCGCCAGTCCCCGGGGCGCAAGAAACGCGAAGCCGGCTCGATCGCCTCCGGCGCGCGCCGGCAGGCCAAGCGCGACAGCCGCTGATCTACAACTCCACCGTCATCGGACCCACGTTCCAAATCTCGTCGCAGTACGAAGCGATCGCACGGTCCGAGGAGAACTTGCCGCTGCGTGCGGTGTTGAGTATCGACATGTGGCTCCACTTGTCGGGTTCGAGCCACGCGGCGTCGACTCGCGCCTGGGTGTCGACATAGGAGCGGTAGTCGGCCAGCGCCAGGAACGTGTCGTGGTGGATGAGGTTGTCCACCAACGGGCGCAACACCTCGGTGTCACCGTGGGTGAAGGTGCCCTCGGCGATCAGTTCCAGCACCGCCGCCAGTTCCGCGTCGCGCTCGATGAAGGTTCCGGGGGAGTAGCCGTCGCGTTTGGCGGCCTCCACCTGATCCTCGGTCAGGCCGAACAGGAAGAAGTTCTCCGGGCCGGCCTCCTCGCGGATCTCGACGTTGGCGCCGTCGAGCGTCCCGATGGTCAGCGCACCGTTGATCATGAACTTCATGTTCCCGGTGCCCGAGGCCTCCTTGCCGGCGGTGGAGATCTGCTCGGACAGATTGGCCGCCGGGTAGACCAGGTGCGCGTTCTTGACGTTGAAGTTGGGCAGGAACACCACCTTCAGGAAGCGGTTGACCTGGGGGTCGGCGTTCACCGTCTCGCCGACGGCGTTGATCAGCTTGATGATCCGCTTGGCCATGAAGTAACCGGGTGCGGCCTTGCCGCCGAAGATGAACACCCGCGGCGGAATCGTCAGGCCGGGGTTGAGTTTGAGCCTGCGGTACAGCGCGATGATGTGCAGCACCATGAGGTGCTGTCGCTTGTACTCGTGGATGCGCTTGACCTGAACGTCGAACATCCACGACGGGTCGAGTTCGATCCCGGTTGTGGCGTGCACGTACTCGGCGAGGCGGGCCTTGTTGGCGCGCTTGACTTCTCGCCAGCATTCCCGGAACGCGGGATCCTCGGCGTACGGTTCGAGCCCGCTGAGCAGGCTCAGGTCGGTCAACCAGCCGTCGCCGATGGTCTCGTCCAGCAGGCCGCGCAGGCCGGGGTTGGACAGCGCGAGGAACCTGCGGGGTGTCACACCGTTGGTGACGTTGCCGAAGCGCTCTGGCCACAGCTCGTAGAAGTCCTTGAGCACACTGGATTTCAGCAGTTCGGAGTGCAGGGCCGCGACGCCGTTGACGGCGTGACTGCCGACGGTGGCCAGGTGCGCCATCCGCACGCACTTGCCGTGGTCCTCACCGATCAGCGACATCCGCCGCACGCGATCCTCGTCGCCGGGGAAGCGGTCCCGGACCTCGTCGAGGAACCGTTCGTTGATCTCGTAGATGATCTCGAGGTGCCGTGGCAGCGCCTCACCGAACATCCCCAGCGGCCAGGTCTCCAGCGCCTCGGGCAGCAGGGTGTGGTTGGTGTAGCCGAACGTCCGCACGGTGATGGACCACGCCTCGTCCCAACTCAACTGGTGCTCGTCGATCAGCAGGCGCATCATCTCGGCGACCGCGATCGACGGGTGGGTGTCGTTGAGTTGGATCGCCCACTTCTCGGGCAGGGCCTCCAACGGCAGCAGCACGCGGTTGAGGTGGATGCTCAGGATGTCCTGCAGCGAGCACGTGACGAAGAAGTACTGCTGCAGAAGGCGAAGCCGCTTACCGGCCTCTGGTTCGTCGTTGGGGTAGAGCACTTTTGACACCGTCTCGGAGACGACCTCCTCATCGACGGCGCGGTAGAAGTCGCCGGTGTTGAACGCCTCGAGCGCGAACGACTCCACCGCGCGGGCGCTCCACAGCGTCAGCGTGTTGCAGGTGTTGACGCCGTAACCCTGCACCGGGGTGTCGTAGGACGTGCCCTTGAGGACGCGGTGCGGCACCCAGCGGACCCGGAACTTTCCCGTGACGTCCTCGTACTCCTCGGTGTGCCCGCCCCAGTTGACGATGTAGCTGGCGTCGGGTTTCTCGATCTCCCAGGGGTTTCCGTGTGCCAGCCAGTTGTCGGTCTTCTCGACCTGCCAGCCGTCGGCGATCTCCTGCTTGAAGATCCCGAACTCGTAGCGGATCCCGTAGCCGATGGAGGGCCGCTCCAGGGTGGCCAGCGAGTCCAGGTAGCAGGCCGCCAGCCGGCCCAGGCCGCCGTTGCCCAGCCCGGGCTCCTCCTCGCACGCCAGGATCTGGTCGAGGTCCTGGCCCAGTGCCGCCATCGCGTCGCGGGCCTGCTGCTCGATCCGCAGGTTGATCAGGTTGTTGCCCAGCTGCGGGCCCATCAGGAACTCCGCGGACAGGTAGCAGGTGACCTTGTTCGACAGGTCCAGCCAGTCCTGGGTGGTGGCCATCCAGCGCTTCTGCATGCGGTCGCGGACGGCCAGCGACAGGGCACGGTAGTAGTGGTCGGGAGTCAACGCGATGGACGGGCGGGCGATCGAGTACAGCAGGTGATCCGAGACCGCCGCGCACAGCGCCTCGGCCGTCATCCCGGAGCGGGTCTGCCCGGTCGGGGCTGGGGTCTGCGGCAGGCCGTCGTCGAGGTCCGCGGGTTCGTCGATCGGTTGGCGACTCTGCACTTCGGTCACGGGCCCTCCGTAATTCTGCTGGGAAAGACGGGTTAGTGTGGCACTCCTGTGTTACGGGAACCGCACGTGCGCCCGGACGAATGTGAACTCCGCTTTACGGTACTGCGCTTCGGCGAAGGCGGCCGAGTTCGCACCTGTGCCGACGGGGGCCGAGCCCCCGACGCTCAGATGCCGATCAGGGAGTCGATCCAGCCGCGCGCGAAGAACAGCGCGAAACCGGCCGCGACGATCCACAGCAGCACGCTGATCTCGCGGGCCCTGCCGGACGCCGCGCGCACCACCACCCAGGAGATGAAGCCGACACCGATGCCGTTGGCGATCGAATAGCTCAGCGGCATCACGGCCACGGTCAGCACGACGGGCAGCGCGATCGAGAAGTCGGTGAAGTCGATCTCCCGCAGGTGAGAGGCCATCATGGCGCCGACGATCACCAGCGCGGCCGCCGCGACCTCGGACGGCACGATGGCGGCCAGGGGGGTCAGGAACATCGCCGCCAGGAACAGCGTGCCCGTGACGAGGCTGGCCAGGCCGGTCCGCGCCCCCTCGCCGATGCCCGCACCCGACTCGATGAACACGGTGTTCGACGAGGCCGACGCCGCGCCGCCGACCACGGCGCCGGCACCCTCGACCACCAGCGCCGAGCGCAGCCGCGGGAAGTTGCCGTCGGCGTCGGCCAGGCCAGCCTGCCGGGACAGGCCCGTGAACGTGCCCATGGCGTCGAAGAAGTTGGTGAACACCAGCGTGAACACCCACATCACCGCCGCGAGGATGCCGATGCGGGCGAAGCTGTTGAGGCTGAACTCACCGACCAGCGACAGGTCCGGCACCGCGAACGGGGACCCGGACAGTGTCGGCACCGACAGGCCCCAGCCGCCGGGATTGTCCTGCGCCGAGCCCAGATGCCAGATCGCCTCGATCGTCACCGCGACGATCGTGCCCGCGACCAGGCCGATCAGGATCGCGCCGCGGACCTTGCGGGCGACCAGGATGCCGGTCACCAGCAGCGTCAGCACGAACACCACCGTCGGCACGCTGTCGATGGAGCCGGCGCCGTCACGGCCCAACCCCACGGGCGGGGACGGGAAGCCCGTCGACCCGATGAATCCCGCGTCCACCATGCCGATGAACAGGATGAACAGACCGATACCAGCGGTGATCGCGAGCTTCAGCTGCATGGGCACGGCGTCGAAGATCAGTTTGCGCAGACCAGTGACCGCCAGCGCCACGATGATCAGACCGTTGATCACCACCAGGCCCATGGCCTCGGGCCAGGTCAGCGAGCCCACCACCGAGGACGCCAGGAACGAGTTGATGCCCAGGCCTGCCGCGAACGCGAACGGCAGGCGCGCGATCACACCGAACACGATGGTCATCACGCCCGCGGCCAGCGACGTCACCGCCGAGACCTGGGTGAACCCCAACTCGTTGCCCGCGACGTCGGCCGTCCCGGACAGGATGATCGGGTTCAGCACGATGATGTAGGCCATCGCGATGAACGTGACGACACCGCCACGAAGTTCGGCGGCCACGGTCGAGCCGCGTTCGGTGATCTCGAAGAACGAGTCCAGTCTGGTCACGGGACGACCTTAAGGGGCGCGGTGGTCGTCGGCAGGGATTGTCACGCCGACTGGTGTGCCAACAGCGCCTGAAGCTCGGCGTGCGTCATCTTCTGCGCGCTGATCTCCGGCTCACCGAGGGCCGGGTCGACGTCCTGGAACCGGATCGACAGGGTGCCCTGGTTCAGTCCGCCGGTGGACACCCAGTTGGCCACGCCGGGATCGGTCGGGGAGATCACGACGATGTAGGTGCCGTCACCGTCCGGGTCGACCGCGTGGGCGCTGTTGAGGCTCGCGCCGGGGTCGTTGTCGGTGATGGTCCACACGTTGGTGACCGGCACGTTGAAGTAGCCGGCACCGTTGGGCGTCACCGTGACGACCAGGGCCTCGTCGTCGGCCAGTTGGAAGTAACCGGTGCTCTGGCGCTGGGTGGCCAGAAACTGCGCGTTGTGCGCGGGCTCCGACAGCGTATTCGGTTGGCGCAGTTGGCCTGTCGCGGGATCGCGGGTGGCCACGGCGATGTACTCGTCCTGCTTGGTGATGCCGAGGATCAACATCAGCAGGGAGGTCTCCACCGCCTGCAGCACCAGCGGGGGACCGGGCAGCGGCGGGATCAGCGAGACCAGTTTCACCAGCGTCGGATTCCTGGTGATCGCCGGCCCGATGCCGGGGATCAGGAATCCGCCGATCTGAGCGAACAGGCTGTCGGGCGGCCCGCTGGTCCGGGTGATCGTCAACCCCATGGCTTCCTCGGCCGCCTTGTCGGACAGCGTGTTCCGGGTGGTGATCAGAGTGGCTTCGGGCGTCAGGTAGAGGTAGTTGGGGTCATCTCTGCGGGTGGGGTCGGACCCGACGTAGATCTTGAAGGTGCCGGTGACCTCATCCTTCTCGATCTCGTCCCAGCTTCGGTTCACCGCGGTCTCACCGTTGAGTCCGGTGAGCACACTGAAATTGGTGTCGACCGGCACGGCGTCGGGGTTGTAGGTGCCCTCGATGACGTAGGTCGAGGCGGCGTTGACGGCGACGAACCGATAGACGGTGTCGGGGTTGTCGTACCAGATCCGGGTGCCGCCCACCGTCTGCCCACCCCAGGTGTGCGGGGGCATCACCTGTTGGAGCAGTCTGGGCTTGTTCGGGTTGAGGAGCTGCACCTCCATGGCGGCCTGGTTGACGTACTCGTCCAGCGACCGGTCGAGCTGGGCCAGATTCTCCCGATCCACGCCACCGACCAGCGCGAAGTTCCGCTGCGCCGAGATGTACCAGGCGACCTTCAACACCAGCCTGGTCAATTGGACGATCGGGCGCTTGGCGATCTGGGCGGCGCGACGTTCGGCGGCCAACTGTTCCTCGGTGGCCAGCGGGTCGGCGGCGGTGGTGCTGGCGCTGGCCGGTTCGGTGGTCGGACGGGCCAGGCCGACGTTGGTCAGCAGTTCCACACCGCGCAACGGTGCTCGCGGCGTGCGGGGCAGCGGCCGATCGGCTTGCCGGGCAGAGGAGTTCGCCGACGCGGTGATCCTGTCGGCGACATCGCGCAGGCTGCGGGCGGCGCGGCGGGACTCGATCCGTTCCGAGGCGCGGGTCACGCTGCGTTCGACGCGGTCCGCCAGTGTCCTCGCGCGGGCCTCGCGTTTCGGCGCGGTGTCCGTCGACGCGGCCGACGGGCCGTCGGGGCCCTCGGTCTCCGCGGCAGCGTCGCCGGCGCCCTGGGCGATCGCCACTCCGATGCCCAAGGCCACGGCGAGGCCGCCGACACGGCCGATATAACGCGCGTATTGGGGGGACGTCGACGTCATGGGCGTGACAGTAGCGGGCGCACCGGCGGTGCGACCGCGGTTTCGGTGACCCGTTCAGCCGATGAGCGGCGCGAAGACCTGCACGGGCCTGGTCGTGCCCTTGAGGGTCAGGCCGGGGCGTTCGACGAACCCACAGCGCTGCGTGCGCGCGCCCGTGAGCAGTTCGCGGGTCTGGTCGGTCAGCAGCACCACGTCGCCGGTCTGGCGGGTCGCCGACTCGACGCGGGCCGCGATGTTGACCGCGTCGCCGATCACGGAGAACTCCAGCCGTCCCGCGCCGCCCACGTTGCCCGCGATCACCGCCCCTGAGTTGAGGCCCACCCCCACCGACAGTTCACCGTCGAACTCGTCGCGCACCGCGTCGGCGATCTGCAGCGCCGCCGCCAGCGCTCGGTCGGCGTGGTCGTCGTGGCGGCGCGGTGCACCGAACACCGCCAGCAGTCCGTCACCGGCGTACTTGTCCACGTGGCCGCCGTGCCGATGGACCACGGGGACGATCCGCTCGAAGAGCCTGTTCAGCACGGTGACCACCTCGGCCGGACGCAGGCGTTCGGCGAACCCGGTGAACCCCCGGACGTCGACGAACATCAGCGTGACGTGGACCTCCTCGCCGTCGAGTCCGTCGTGGGCGCCGAGGATGTGATCGGCGACGTCACGGTCGACGTACGTGCCGAAGGTGTCCCGGATCCGTTCGCGCTCAGCCAGGCCCGCCGCCATGGTGTTGAACCCGGCCTGCAACCTTCCGATCTCACTCGCGTCGTCGACGAGGACGCGGGCCGTGAAGTCACCCGCCTGGACGCGGGCCAGCGCGCCGCGCAGCGCACCCACTCGGCCCGTGATCGACCGGACCGCGACCACGAGCGTGAACAGGCCGACCGCCAGCGCAATGCCGACGAGCACCAGGATGGCCGCCAGTGTGCGCTGGGCCCGGAAGTCCTCGCTGGCCAGGTATCCGATGGTCAGGGTCGCGACACCGAGGAGGGGCACGCAGGTGGCGACCGTCCACGCCATCACCAGCCGTCGTTCGATCGTGGGCCCGTAGGACCGGACGGGGGACTCACCGTCGAGTGCGCGCGCCGCGATCGGGCGCATCACCCATTCGACCACCAGGTACCACACCGCGGTGGTGCTGATGCCGCCGAATGCGACCGTGCCGAAGATGTAGAGCGCCGCGGGCACAGTCTCCAGGCCGCCGAGCAGCGCGAACGCCACGGCGCAGGCGCCCCACGCCGCAGCCGACACCCGGACCGCCTCCCGGGGCGCGGCCAGCGTCCGCTGCCGCTCCGTCTCTGTGGGGGAACGGAATTCACGCAGCCACGCGGTGCTCACCGCGAACCGCCGGCGACGGAACCGCATGAGCAGGGGCACGCCGATCGCGGCGAACACCAGCATGGTCGCGCTGCTGCGAATCAGGAGCCGGTGAGTCTCGTTGGGGGTCAGCAGAATCGGTGCGGCGAACGCCAGGAACGCGAAGACGATGCCGCCGCCTGCGACGCTGACCGTGACCGCGCCGAGGATCCAGCGCCGGAACACCTCCGTCCGCAGCGGGTCGACGGCAGCCCGGCCCGCCCGTGGTTTCCTGGCCGGAACCCGGGCACGCGGGGTCGTCGACTGCGCGGTGTCCACCCGTTCACTGTGCGGATGCGCCGCGACGGCGACACGCGTAGTGCGCTACCTGTCAGGGCAGGGCGGCCACGGGAGCCGGCGCCGCGGCGGGCAGCGCGGGTGCCACGGCGGCCGGAGCCGGCAGCAGGCCGGGAAGCAGCGGGACCTGCGGCACCGGCGGGAGGGCGGGGGTGGTGAGGATGCGCACCAGGTCGGGCTTCATGGCCTGAAGCTGCGAGCCCCAGTACGACCAACTGTGCGTGCCGTTGACGGGGAAGTTGAACACCGCGTTGCGTCCGCCCGCGGCCAGGTAGCGGCGCTGGAACTCCTTGTTGGTGCTCGCGGTGATGTTCTCCAGGTACTGCGCGCTGAAGTTGGTGCCGAAGTCGGTGCCGCCGTCGGCGTCGGACGGGATGCCGTTGCCGCAGTAGATCCACAGCGCGGTCCGGTTGGCCACCAGGCGGTTGATGTTGACCATCGGATCGTTTCGCTTCCACGCGATGTCACTGGCCGGACCCCACATGTTGACCGAGTTGTAGCCGCCGGCGTCCTTCATGGCCAGTCCGATCAGCGTGGGCCACAGGCCCTGTGACGGGTTGAGGAACCCGGAGAGCGCACCGGCGAAGATGAACTGCTGCGGATGCCAGATCGCCAGCGTCAGCGCCGCGCCACCGGCCATCGAAAGACCCACCACCGCATTGCCTCGTGGGTCCTGACCGCGGTTGGCGGCAAGCCAGGCGGGCAGCTCCTGGGTCAGGAAGGTCTCCCACTTGTAGGTCGTGGTGCCCGCGGTGCCGGTCGCGGGTTGGTACCAGTCGGTGTAGAAGCTGGACTGCCCACCGACGGGCATCACGACCGAGATCCCGGAGCCGTGGAACCAGTCGAAGGCCGCGGTGTTGATGTCCCAGCCGTTGAAGTCGTCCTGGGCGCGCAACCCGTCGAGCAGGTACACCGAGTGCGGGCCGCCGCCGGAGAAGGACACCCGGATATTGCGGCCCATCGAGGGCGACGGGACGTCGAGTTGTTCGACGGGCGCGGACGTCGAAAAGGCCGCGGCGCGAGGCGGTTGGCCCATGAGCGGGAGCGTCACCAGCATCAGGGCCGTCAGCAGCGCGGCAACGACCGTGCGGGTTCGCGGCAGGTGGGTGTCCGTCACATCGGCAAGGTAGCCGCGGCGCCGCGGCGCACCCGCGACGCGCGGCCGCGTGTGATCGCGTTGTTATGAAGCCCTGTGGAGGTTGTGACCTGGGCCGGCAGCAACGTGTCGGGGCGTCACTGCACGCCGGGGAGCTTGAGCACCAGGCGGGCACCGCCGAGCGGGCTGTCCTCGAGCGAGGCGGTCCCGCCGTGCACCTGCGCCTGCTGGGCCACCAGCGCCAGACCCAGACCGGAACCCGACCGCGAGGCCGTCGACCCGCGGGAGAACCGCTCGAAGACCTCGACGCGTTCGGCCTCGGGCACACCGGATCCGTTGTCGTCGACCGAGATCTGCACGCCTTCGGCGGAACTGACGGCGTCGAGGAGAACCTTGGTGGCGCCGCCGTGTTTGACGGCGTTGGCGATCGCGTTGTCCACCACCAGGCGCAGCCCCGCCGGCAGACCCACCATGAGCACCGACGTGGTGGCCGCGAGGCCCACCTCGAGGTCGGGGTAGTTGCGTTCGGCGTCGTGGGCGGCACGGTCGAGCACCTCGGTGATGTCGACGGGCACGAAGTCGTCGGCCGTGGTCAGCTGGCCCTGCGCGAGCCGTTCGAGTGCCCACAGCGTGGTCTCGATGCGGGTCTGGGTGCGCATCACATCACCGATGAGTTCCTGGCGTGCCTCCGCGGGCATGTCGAGGGTGGCCAGCACCTCGAGGTTGGTGCGCATCGCGGTCATCGGTGTGCGCAGTTCATGGGAGGCCGCCGCCGCGAAGTCGCGCGCGGATTCGAGGGCGGCCTTGGTGCGTTCCTGCTCCTTGCCGATGCGGTCGAGCATGCCCTCGACGGCCTCACCGATCTCAACGGCCTCCCACACCCCACGGACCTGCACCTCGTCGGGGGCGGACTGTGCGTTGATGGCGCGGGCCTGCTGCGCCAGCAGGCGGAACGGCGTGATCATGACCAGCGAGATCACCCAGCCGACGACGATCGTCGTGACGATCAGGCTGCCGCAGATGATCAGCACTCGGGTGTGCAGCGCGTCGATGCGCCGCTGGGTCTCCTCCAGCGTGGACCCGAGTGCGATCGAGGCGGGCCCGGCCTGGAAGGTGCGGACGCGGTAGTCCACTCCGTTGATCGTGGTGGTGGTGTAGCCGTCCTCGAATTTGGGCAGGACGATGTCGCTGGGTGTGGAGATCGTGACGGAGCCGACCCGAGCGGTGCGAACCAGGCCGCTGTCGTCGCCGCCGTTGCCCGCGCCCTGCGGTGGTGCGTTGAGGATGCTGCTGAAATCGCCGAGGCTGCTGACCGAGTCCAGCCTGCGGTCGAGCTGGTTGTACTGGTCGTTGGTGATGCCGAACCACACCCAGGCGCCGATCACGAGGATGGTGCTGATCACCCCGACCATGCCCACGATGACGATCGTGCGCAGCGACAGAATGCGCCGAGGCAGCCGGAATAGCCAGGCCAGGATGCCGTTCATGGGTTCATCTTGCCCGTCAGGGCGTGTGCTGCCAGAGGCAGGGGCCGCTGAGGGTGGCGCTGAACAGCGTGGCGGAGGCGGTGAACGTCACCACCTCGCCGGGTGCGGCGGCGTGCTCTTCGACCGGCCCGAGTTGGCCGGCGTCGACGACGTCGACGAGGTCTGCACTGCACTGGGCGTCGGCGTTCGCGGGGGTGCCGGTCCAGACTCCGGGCCGGACCTCGGGGTTTCGCCGGCCTGGGCCGTGCACGACGAGTGGGTCCGCGGCCCACGACAGCCACCGATCGCCGGCCGCGTACGGATCGGTGTCCAGGCGCCACTGGCCGGCGGAGCACTGCCAGGTCACGCCCGTCAGGCGGGTCAGCGCGCCGTCGAGGTCCGCCGAGCACGGCGCGTCGGGCGTTGGGTCGGCGCCGGCGGGCCCGGCGGCGCTCACCGCGACCGCCGCGAGGGCGGCCGCGAGCAGCGCTGCGCGGGTCATGTCAGACCGTGATGGTGTCGGACGACGTCGCCGATGTGGCGTACTGCGCCTTCACGCCGCTCAGATCGGTCTGCATGAGGCTGACGTTGTACGGGCCCCAGTAGGACAGGTTGAAGTACAGGTTGCTGTCGTCGGCCGAGCCGTCGGTGTTCTTGAGCTTGCCGGTGCCCGACCACGGATGGATCATCGGCCCGTACATGCCGGTGTTCGCCTGGCCGGTGCCCGCGTTCTTCTTGAGGGGGTTGTTGGCCACCAGCACCGCGGCGTCCGACCACGTGCCCTGCGGCGAGTCGCTGACCCGCATCACGACGTTGTTGCCACCGTCGGTGTACAGCACCACGTACTTGCCGAGGTACTCGTTGTACTGCACCGACATCTCGCTGACGTTGCCGCCCTCGTAGCCGCCGACGATGATGCCGCCGAGGAAGTTGTTGATGGCCTTGGTGATCCAGCCGATGAACCCGCCCGGGCGCGACGAGCTGACCTTGCCGATCACCGGAACCGCCGCGGACGGGTCGTTGGCGACCCAGCTTCCCTGGCCGTCGACCTCACCGGCCCAGTACTCGTAGGCCTTCAGGTTGGTGATCTCATCCTTGGGCACCCGCGCCAGGTACGCCGAGCCCTGCCGGCCCGACGGTGTGCCGTAGACGTAGACGTAGGGGTCGGTCTCGTCGGGCGAGGTCACGAACGCGTTCTGCTGAAAGTGGTTGTTGCCCGGCACGTATGGCTTGCTGGAGCGCAGCCACCCCGACGAGCGCACGGTGTCGGGGTCGACGGTCCAGGTCTTGCCGTCGTCGTGGGACACCGCGACGGCCGACCAGTTGGTGGTCCAGCTGCCGGGGTTGTCCCAGGTGCGCACCGACATCACGGTGGCGTACTGGACGCCGTCGACCTCGATCGCCGACGTCGGGATGATGGTCGTGGTCGAGCCGAACAGGCCGTTGTAGCCCGGGTTTCGGATGGCCTGGGTGGCGCCCCACAGGTTGGACCAGTCGTTGGTGGTGGGGCCGTAGACGCCGCCGTCGCTGTACAGGCCGTCCTTGATGGTCAGCTTGCCGTCCGACAGGACGTAGTCGGTGCTGCGGAGCAGAACGTTGTTGCGCCACACGCCCTTCATGCCGGGCTGGTCGAAGGTGTCGCCGAACAGCATCATGACGTTGCCGTTGCCGTCATCCCACATGATGCCGAGGTCGGTGCCGGCGATGCCGTAGCCGCCGGGGATCGGCTGCGGCTGGTTGTTGGTCGGGTTGCCGTTGGTCGGCGTGCCGCCCGTGACCCATTCCATGCCGACGGTGTCGCCGGCGGTCAGGATCGGGGTGGCGGGCTTGGGGGTCAGCCCGGGGTTCGGGTCGACCACCGCCGCGGCGACCGGTTGCGCGTCGGCCACCGAGACGACCCTGCCCTGTGGGGTGAGGGTCCGCTCGTATTCCCGGCGCGCCCACGCGAGCAACGCCCACAGGCCCGGGGTCTGCGCCGGTGCGGCGGGTGACCCGCCGGCCAGTGGTGCCAGTCCGGCGGCCGCCAGGAATCCAGACACCAGGTTGGTCAGCTTCGGAGCCGTGTCGGTCACCGGGGTGTCCAGGGTTGTCGCGGTGGACACCTCGACGGTCCGGTCGACCACTCGGTCCGGGATCTGGGTGAGGGCCGCGAGGGTGGCCGCCGGCTCGGCGGTGAGGCGGGTGGCCGGCGCCGTGTCCGACAGGCTGGTCTTCGGCGTCGCGGACAGCGAGCGCCGCAACGATGAGACCGCCGGCGCCGTCTGGGCGGTGTCCCGCACGGGCTCACGGAGCGACCCAGTGGGTGCCACGGCATCCGAGACCTCGGTGGTGTCGAGGGCACGGGGCTGTCGTCGCGGCAGCGTGACCTTGGCGTTCTTGACGCTGTCCGCGAGTTTCTTCTGCGCCTCGGCGGCGTTCTTCTGCGCCTCGGCGGCGCTGTCCTCGATGCCCTTGCGCACCCGGTCCGCGGTGTCCTCGACGCTGCGGCGCACGCGATCGGCGACCCTGGTCAGTCGGTCCGCCGGGGTGTCCCGGGTTGTCGTCGAGTCGTCGGAACCCCCGGATGAGGTGTTGGTCTGCGAGGACTTCTCGCCGCCGGTCTCCGTGCCGTCGGCCCAGGCGACTCCGGTGCCCGTGGTGACCGCGGCTCCGATGCCCAGCGCCACCGCAAGGGCGCCGACCCGGCCGACATATCTCGATGAATCCATGACGCTCCGTATGTCTGTCGACCCCGACTGATGGCAGTGTGCCGGGCGCGATCCGTGGGTGACCTCAAATCACGACATCGTCACAACTGCATGCCGATGTTACAGCTCACCAGCAACATCAACCCCTTTATTCACTATTGTCACAGCAACGTTTTCTGATGTGGGTCGGGCTTATGGGGGGCTCGCTGCGATGTCTGTCTGTGCGCGACTGCTTTCGGTGACCGCTGCCTGCGTCTCGGTCGCCGGTCTGATGGCGCCGTACTGCGCGCCCCTTGCGCACGCCGACCCGTGCTCAGTCGCCCCGACCGGTGCGACGACCCGCAGCACCACACCGTCGGCGGTGCCGAAACTCCCAGTGCTGCACCTGCCCACCGGTCGGCGGCCCGCGAGCCTCGACCAGCAGACCAACCCCAACACCCCCACCACCGAGGGCGCCGAGCAGGACGCCGCGAGGTCCCGTGCCGCCGTCGCACCCGCCCCGGCCGCGACGACGGCCAGCGTCGTGCGGTGGATCACCGGGCCCAACAGCGACTCCTACGAGCGGTTCACCATCTCCGGAGCCGACCTCGGCGTGCTCTGGGACAACGGCGACCCGGAGAACAGGCAGGTTCTGGTCTTCTTCGGCGACACGTTCGGCGACTGCAGCGCAAGCGATCAGGGCTGGCGCAGCAACACGCTCTTCCGCAGCACCAGCACCGATCTGACGGTGCTGCCGGCGCGGTATCAGGATCCCTACGCCGGTTCGCCCCTGCGCGGCCCGGTGGTCGGCGGGCGCGGCTTCTCCCGTCAGGTCATCGACAGCCTGCGCTTGGCGGCGACCGAGGTGACCGTCATCCCGACGGCTGCGATCTCGGTGGGCAGGACTCAGTACGTCAACTTCATGTCCGTGGCGCAGTGGGGCGCATCCGGGCAGTGGTCCACCAACTTCTCGGCCGTCGCGGTGTCCGAGGACAACGGCGAAACCTGGACCGTGCCGCGCACCGGAATCCGTCCCGCGTGGTTCAATTCGGTTCCGGGCGTGGCCTTCACCTGGGGTCAGCAGAACTTCCAGATGGGCGCCTACCTGCGCCGAAACGGCTACGTCTACAACTACGGCACCGGCGCCGGGCGCGGGGGCGCACCGTTCCTGTCCCGCGTGGTCGAGACCGCCGTGCCCGATCTGGCGCAGTACGAGTACTGGACACCGTTCGGATGGGTCCGCAACGCGCCGTTCCTGGCCATGCAGGTCACCGTGGCGCCGGGCAGCGAGATGTCGGTGGCCTGGAACGACCACCTCGGGAAATACCTGATGATGTACACGAACTTCCTGGGCAACGTCGTGCTGCGGACCGCCGACCAACCGCAGGGCCCGTGGGGGCTGCCCAAGACACTGGTCACCTCGGCCGCGATGCCGGGCGGCATCTACGGGCCCTACATCCACCCGTGGTCGAAGGGACCGGACCTGTACTTCACGCTGTCACGCTGGTCGGACTACAGCGTCGCGCTGATGAAGACGACGCTGACGAAATAGGCCTCAGGCGTGCACGTTGCGCTGGCCGACGGCGTTGCGCAGCCCCGAGCAGTTGTAGCAGCCCACACAACCCACGCAGTCGACACAGCGCGCACAGCCCAGACACACCAGGCACCGCGCACACGCGAAGCATCCGATGCACCCGATGCAGCGCACGACGGCCAAAGACAGTGCGGTGGCGACACTTCCGGCCACCGCAGCGCTGCTCGCGGTGCCCAGCGAACCCCCCACGCCCGCACTGGACGCGGTGGCGATCGACCCGGCCACCCCCGCGCTGCCGGCAGTGGCGATCGACCCGGCCACACCGGCACTGCCCCGGGTCGCGATGGACTGGACTACTCCGCGTGACGCCGCCATGACCCGAGCCTACTGAGTGCCGTCAGCTCAGCCCGCGCCTTTGCCATTGTCGACCCGGTACACCGCACCGTGGATGGCGACCGCGTCGTCGCTCGCCAGGAACGCGATCGCCTTGGCGACGTCGACGGGTTCCATGAAACCGCGCGGTGCGGCGATCCGCATGATGAGATTCCAGTCGGCGTTCTCGGGTGCGGCGAACTCGGTGACCTGCGGGGTGCTCATACCGCCCGGGCACACGACGTTGACGCGCACCCGTTCGGCGCTGTACTCCACCGCCAGCGCCTTGGTCAGGCCGACGATGCCGTGCTTGGCGGCGCAGTAGCCCGACGAGTACACCTCACCTTCGAGACCCGCCACCGAGGACACGTTGACGATGTTGCCGCCGACGTCCAGCAGGTGCGGCAACGCGGCACGACACAGATGGAACGGTCCGGTCAGGTTGACCGCGAGGTCGGTGTCCCAGTCCTCGTCGGTCATCGTCGCGGTGTGCCGCATCTGATGGAATCCCGCGGCGTTGACCAGCACATCGAGCCGCCCGAACCTCTCCACGCACGCCGTGACGGCGTCCCGGCAGGCCTGCGGAATCGCGATGTCGACCGACCTGTACGCCCCGCCGGGCACGTCGCTGAACACCGCGGCCATCCGCTCGGTGTCGCGGGCGATGCCGAAGACGGTCGCGCCGCGTTCGGCGAAGAGCTTGGCGGTGGCGGCCCCCAGGCCCGAGGACGCGCCGGTCACCAGGGCCACTTTTCCGGTCAGATCAGTCATGGTGGCACCCTCTCACGGGCACCGTCACACCCGGCTTCGAGGGCGCTCCGGCGGCACCGCCGCCAGCAGTTCACGCGTGTACTCCTGTTCGGGCGAGGCGAACAGCTCAGCGGCGGGCCGGAACTCGACGGCCCGGCCGGACCGCATGACGAGAACGTCGTGGCTCACCCGCTGCACAACCGCGAGGTCGTGCGCGATGAACAGCAGGGTCAGTCCCAACTCCTGCTGCAGTCCCGCCATCAGCTCCAGCACCCGGTCCTGCACCGAGACGTCCAGCGACGCCGTCGACTCGTCGAGGATCAACAGTTCGGGTTCGACCGCCAGGGCGCGCGCGATGCACACCCGTTGCCGCTGCCCGCCCGAGAGTTCATGCGGATAGCGCGTGGCGAAGTCCGGTGTGAGACCGACCAGTTCGAGCAGGTCGGCGACCCGCGCCAGACGTGCGGCCCTGCCGTCGGCCAGTCCATGCGTGCGCAGCGGTTCGGCGACGGCTGTCGCGACCGACAGGCGCGGGTTCAGCGCGGAGAACGGATCCTGGAAGACCATGCTGATGCGGCGGCGCATCGACCTGTCCTCGACCGGTGTCCCGTCCAGGGTGGCCGTGCCCGCATCGGGTCGCAGCTGGCCGGTCAGCGCCGCGGCCACGGTCGACTTGCCCGAGCCTGACTCGCCGACCATTCCGAGGGTCGTGCCGCGGCGAATGCTGAACGAAAGGTCCTGCACGGCATGGACACTCCTGCGGCCGCCGGGGGTGTCGACGGAGAAGGTCACGTCCAGTCCGGACACGTCGAGCAGCACCGGGGCGTCGGGGGCGGGGGGGGGGCCGGCGCGGGGGGGCGGGGGGGGGG
>NZ_LZHW01000027.1 GCF_001667265.1 Mycobacterium sp. ACS4331
CGGCAGGGCGGGCTCCTCGACGGGTGTGAGGGCCTGCGTCTGGGGGGCGGCTGGGATGGCGATGCGTGTGCCGTCGTCGAGCACCGCGACGTGCGGCACCTCGGCGGCGTCGACGTATCCCGCGGTGAACACGCCGTACACCGATCCGTCGCCCGGTGGTGCGGTGACGTGGAAACCCGGATAGCTGGCGAGTGCGAGTTCGATTCCGGCGCTGGTGAATCCGCGGCCCACCTTGGCGGGGTCGGGATCGCGCACCGTGCAGTGCAGCAGCGCGCTCGCGGTCTCCTCGGTGTCGGCGTCGGGGTGGTCGGTGCGCGCCAGGGTCCACTCCATCTGCGCGGGACGCACCGTCAGCGCGGCGTCGAGTTGGCGCTTGACCAACTCGGCCTTGGCCTCGATGTCCAGTCCCGTCAGCACGAAGCTGATCGAGTTGCGGAACCCGCCGATGCCGTTGAGGGACACCTTCAGCGTCGGGGGAGGGGGTTCGCCCTTCGCGGCGCTGATCGCGACGCGGTCGGGGCCGTCGTCGCGCAGGGTCACGCTGTCGAGCCGCGCGGTCACATCGGGGTTGGCATAACGGCCGCCGGTCACCTCGTAGAGCAGTTGGCTTGTCACGGTCCCGACCGTGACGGCACCACCGGTGCCGTCGTGCTTGGTGATGACCGACGACCCGTCGGCGGCGATCTCGGCCAACGGGAACCCCGGGTGGGTCAGGTCGCCGAGTTCGGTGAAGAACGCGTAGTTGCCGCCGCAGGCCTGGACGCCGCATTCGATGACGTGGCCCGCGATCACGGCGCCCGCGAGGCGGTCGTAGTCATCGGGTCGCCAGCCGAAGTGCGCGGCGGCCGGGCCGACGATCACCGACGCGTCGGTGACCCGGCCGGTGACCACGATGTCGGCGCCGGCGTTCAGGCACTCGACGATTCCCCACGCGCCGAGGTAGGCGTTGGCGGTCAGGGGCGAGCCCAACCCGAGGTCGGCGGCGCGGGGCGCCAGGTCGTCACCCTCGACGTGCGCGACCGAGGTCTCGATGCCCAGGCGGGCCGCCAGGGTGCGGACCGCGCTGGCCAGACCGGCGGGATTGAGGCCGCCCGCGTTGGTGACGATGCGCACACCGGTGTCCTTGGCCAGTCCGAGGCACTCCTCGAGCTGGCGCAGGAAGGTTTTGGCGTAGCCGCCATCCGGGTTCTTCATCCGGTCGCGGCCGAGGATGAGCATGGTCAGCTCGGCCAGGTAGTCGCCGGTCAGATAGTCGAGGTCACCGTCGGTGAGCATCTCGCGCATGGCCGAAAGCCGGTCGCCATAGAACCCCGAGCAGTTGCCGATGCGAACCGCATCCGTCACCCGCGCCCTCCGATCCTGGCCCCCCAACCAGTCGGTAGGTTACCGGGTACCGCCGGTTCCGAGTCAAGGGTTGACACGGGGTTCCGCTCACCCTGCCCGCTGAATTTGGGGAGCCCGCAGCCCACCGGCTATCCTGAACTGCAATTGTCGCCGCTGATGTCCGCGCGACCGACTGAACTTGTCCCGAATTTTTGGGGACCAACCGAAGGAGATGCACGTCATGGCCGTGCCGAAGCGCAGAATGTCGCGTGCGAACACCCGTAGCCGTCGCGCACAGTGGAAGGCCGAGGCCACCGGTCTGGTCAACGTGACCGTCGCAGGCCAGCAGCACAAGGTGCCGCGCCGTCTGCTCAAGGCCGCTCGCCTGGGCCTGGTTGACCTCGACAAGCGCTGACCCTGCTTGAACGCCGCTCGGCGCGCCTCTCAGTCTGGTCTCAGGCGGTGGGATAACACTGGTGGCCGTGCGGATTCTTGTCGTCGATGACGATCGCGCTGTGCGCGAATCACTGCGCAGGTCCCTCACCTTCAACGGTTACTCGGTTTCTCTTGCGGAGGACGGCGTCGAGGCGCTGACCACCATCTCGGAGGAACGCCCCGACGCGGTCATCCTGGACGTGATGATGCCGCGCCTGGACGGCCTGGAAGTGTGTCGGCAGCTGCGCAGTACAGGTGATGACCTGCCCATTCTGGTGCTCACTGCGCGGGACTCGGTGTCCGAGCGGGTCGCGGGGCTGGACGCCGGCGCTGATGACTACCTCCCCAAGCCGTTCGCGCTGGAGGAACTGCTCGCCCGGATGCGTGCCCTGCTTCGGCGCACGACGCTCGACGATCAGGCCGATTCGGAGACGCTGACCTTCGCAGACCTCACCCTCGATCCCGTCACCCGCGATGTCACCCGTGGCACGCGGCACATCAGCCTCACGCGCACCGAGTTCGCGCTGCTGGAGATGTTGATCGCAAATCCGCGGCGTGTCCTGAGTCGCAGTCGCATCCTTGAGGAGGTCTGGGGTTTCGACTTCCCGACCTCCGGAAACGCACTCGAGGTGTATGTCGGTTATCTGCGGCGCAAGACCGAGGCGGAGGGGGAGCCACGGTTGATCCACACCGTCCGCGGTGTGGGTTACGTGCTGCGTGAGACGCCGCCGTGAGGCCGTGATGGGTCTGTTCCGCCGGCGGAAATCGCCGGAGAACCCCCCGCCGCAGGCCACGCCGTCGCTGTCGTTGCGCTGGCGCGTGATGCTCCTCGCGATGTCCATGGTGGCGATGGTGGTGGTCTTGATGGCCGTCGCGGTCTACGCGGTGGTGTCGGCGGCCCTCTACGACGACATCGACAACCAGCTGCAGAGCCGGGCCCAGCTGCTGATCGCCAGCGGCTCCCTGGCGGCCGACCCCGCCAAGGCCATCGAGGGCACGGCGTACTCCGATGTCAATGCGATGCTGATCAACCCCGGGAAGTCCATCTACACGGCCAACCAGGAGGGGCAGACCCTGCCGATCGGCAACACCGAGAAGGCGGTGATCCGGGGCGAGCTGTTCATGTCGCGCCGTACAGCCGACGACCAGCGCGTCCTGGCGGTGCACCTGCCCAACGACAGCACGCTGCTGATCTCGAAGAGCCTGGCTCCCACCGATGCGGTGATGACGAAACTGCGCTGGGTGCTGCTGGTGGTGGGCGGCGTCGGTGTCGGGGTGGCCGCCGTGGCGGGCGGGATCGTGATCCGGACCGGGCTGCGGCCGGTGGCCCGGCTCACGCAGGCCGCCGAACGCGTCGCGCGCACCGATGACCTGCGTCCCATCCCGGTGTTCGGCAGCGACGAGCTCGCGCGTCTCACGGAGGCGTTCAACACCATGCTTCGCGCGCTCACCGAATCACGTGAGCGTCAGGCGCGGCTGGTCGCCGACGCCGGCCATGAGCTTCGGACGCCGCTGACGTCGTTGCGGACCAACGTCGAACTGTTGATGGCCGCGCACAAACCGGGTGCCCCGCCGATCCCCGAGAGCGAGATGGCCGAGCTGCGATCCGACGTGATCGGCCAGATCGAGGAGTTGTCCACGCTGGTGGGCGATCTGGTGGACCTCACCCGCGACGATGCGGGCGGTGTCGTACACGAGCCCGTCGACATGGTGGAGGTCATCGACCGCAGCCTCGAGCGGGTCCGGCGACGCCGCAACGACATCGAGTTCGATGTCGACGTGACCCCGTGGCAGGTCTACGGCGACGCCACCGGGCTGTCGCGCGCGGTGCTCAACCTGCTCGACAATGCGGCCAAGTGGAGCCCTTCAGGGGGCCGGGTGGGGCTTCGGCTCACCCAACTGGATCCGACGAATGCCGAGCTGGTGGTGTCCGATCTCGGACCCGGAATCCCGCCCGAGGAGCGCAGGCTGGTGTTCGAGCGGTTCTATCGGTCGACGGCCGCGCGTGCGATGCCGGGGTCGGGTCTCGGTCTGGCCATCGTCAAACACGTTGTGCTCAAACATGGTGGTGCGTTGCGCGTCGAGGACACCGTGCCGGGCGGTCAGCCGCCGGGTACGTCGATCTTCGTTCTGCTGCCGGGTCGGCCCCTGCCACCCGTGTCGAATCCGGACGTACCGGTGGCTTTCAGCAACAATGGGGAGAAGTCACCGCCACCGCAGAGCGTTGTCTCAGTCGATTCTCAGTCGATGCAGGCAAGGTAGATGCCAACGGGCCGACTGGCCAGACTGAGCCTCCCAAGCGAAGGACACAAGCGAATCCATGACGAACCAGCCGAGGTACGTTCCGCCGCAGCACGGCCCGCAGGGTCAGCCGACTGGGGCCAATCCGCATGCACCGCAGGCGTATCCGGGGCAGTACCAGCAGGGCTACGACTGGCGGTACGCCACGCAGCAGACCGGCCAGCAGCCCCGTCCGCCCTACGATCCCTATCGAACGGGTCCCCAGCAGCCTCTCCAGCAGCCGCGTCCGGTCAAGCCCGGAAAGCGTTCCCGCACAGTCGGGTTGGCTGCCGGTGCGCTGGCGATCGCGGTGGTCTCGGCCGGCGTCGGCGGCGCGGTGGCGTTGCTCGTCGAACCGGATCCGCAGGCGCCGTCGAGCGTCTCCTCCGCCAACGGCCCCGCGCCGAGCATGCCCGCGGCCAACGTGCCCGCGGGATCGATCGAACAGGTCGCCACCAAGGTGGTGCCCAGCGTGGTCAAGCTCGAGACTGATCTGGGCCGGGCCAACGAGGAGGGTTCCGGCATCATCCTGACGTCGGACGGCCTCATCCTGACCAACAACCACGTGGTCTCCGCGGCCGCGGGCGGTCCCGTGCCCGGTGGCGGCGGCTCGCCCGTCGAGCCGGACGCGCCCAGCCCGCGCGGCGCCAAGCCCACCACCACGGTGACGTTCGCCGACGGACGCACGGCGCCCTTCACCGTCGTGGGCACCGATCCCGCCAGTGACATCGCGGTCGTGCGGGCCGAGGGGGTGTCCGGCCTGACCCCGATCACGCTCGGGTCGTCGGCGGATCTGCGCGTCGGGCAGAACGTCGTCGCGATCGGGTCCCCGCTGGGGCTCGAGGGCACTGTGACGACGGGGATCGTCAGCGCGCTCAACCGCCCGGTCTCCACGGCCGGTGATGCGGGCAACCAGAACACGGTGCTCGACGCCATCCAGACCGACGCTGCCATCAACCCCGGCAACTCGGGCGGTGCGCTGGTGAACATGAACGGTGAACTGGTCGGCATCAACTCCGCCATCGCGACCCTGGGCGGCGACTCGCAGGACGGCCCCAAGGGCGGGTCGATCGGCCTCGGTTTCGCGATTCCGGTGGATCAGGCCAAGCGGATCGCCGACGAGTTGATCGCCACCGGAAAGGCGTCGCACGCCTCCCTCGGCGTGCAGGTCAGCAATGACACCAGCTCCAACGGCGCCAAGATTGTCGAGGTGACGCCGGGCGGCGCGGCCGCCGGCGCGGGCCTGCCCAGCGGTGTCGTCGTCACCAAGGTCGACGATCGCGTGATCGCCAGCGCGGACGCCCTGGTGGCCGCGGTGCGCTCCAGGGCGCCCGGCGACACCATCACGCTGACATACGTCGGGGATTCGGGCGAACCGGTTTCGCTGCAGGTGACGTTGGGTAAGGCCAAGCAGTGACCATCGAAGTTCCCCCTGCCACTCTGACGGCGGTGACACCGTTGTCCCGCTCCGGATATACGGTGGCATCCATGGAACAGCCTGTGGAGCTGGTGGGTAGGGCGCTTGTGGTCGTGGTCGACGACCGTACGGCGCATGGGGAAGAGGACCACAGCGGTCCGTTGGTGACGGAACTGCTGAACGAAGCCGGTTTCGTGGTCGACGGCGTGGTCGTGGTCGCCGCCGACGAGGTGGAGATCCGGAATGCGCTCAACACCGCCGTCATCGGCGGTGTTGACCTCGTCGTCTCGGTCGGCGGGACCGGTGTCACACCGCGTGACGTCACACCTGAGGCCACGACGGACATCTTGGACCGGGAACTGCTCGGGATCGCCGAAGCGCTGCGTGGGTCCGGCCTGTCGGCCGGCATCACCGACGCCGGACTGTCCCGCGGGCTCGCCGGGATCTCAGGGAGCACCCTGGTGGTCAACCTGGCGGGCTCCCGCGCCGCGGTGCGCGACGGGATGGCCACCCTCAACCCCCTGGCCGCACAGGTCATCGGGCAACTGTCGAGCCTGGAGATCTAGCACGCACCTCGACAGCGGTCGAAGCAGTTACGGGCACCGTGAGCCGAACTCGGCGCGGTGCCCGTTCGTTATTCCATGCTGGTGAGCGGACCCCGTTCCGTAACGGAAGTTACGACTTCGTGAACAGGGGAAATGTCGGTTTATGTTATCTCCATCACACTACGGGAGGCGTTGTGGCGGGAGCGGCACCGAGGGACCGGGATTCAGTTAACAAGATCTTCGGTACAGAAATTCCGCAGGAGTCGAGCGATGAGCGCGATCCTGACGCCGGACGCGATGCGCGGGACCGGGATCAGTGGCTGCGGGACAACGTTCCGCCTCACCACGGCTGATCGATCGCACCTGTTGGCCCGCTGTTTGGGCTGGTACGGCCAGTGGTCCTGAATGGACGTTGCTGGCGGGCCTGCCCGTGCCCGCCTGGGGGAACACCACGGCCGCGGCCGGGCCGCGTCAAGCCATACTCTTGCGTTAGCAAACTTCTGACAGGTCCCGCCAGGGTTTTCGGCGGAAATCCTGTGCGTTGCCCACCTGAGTAAGCGCCGTTATGTTCCTCGTGTCGCAAACGATGAGCGAAAAATAAGGGTTCCATGTGAGGGTTCTCATCTGGATGTCCCTTATGCAACCCCCCGTTCGGTGAGCCCCCCGGATCACCGCAGACACAGCTAGGGAGAACATGAAGGTAATCAGTCGGGTGCTGGTGGCGGTTCTCGCCGCGTTCGCCACCCTGTTCGTGGGAACGGGCACCTCGCACGCTGGGCTGGACAATGAGCTGAGCCTGGTCGACGGTCAGGGCCGCACCCTGACGATCCAGCAGTGGGACACGTTCCTCAACGGTGTGTTCCCGCTGGACCGCAACCGTCTGACCCGTGAGTGGTTCCACTCCGGCAAGGCCGTGTACGCGGTGACCGGTGAGGGTGCCGACGACTTCGAGGGTGTGCTGGAGCTGGGCTACCAGGTCGGCTTCCCGTGGTCGCTGGGTGTGGGCATCAACTTCAGCTACACCACGCCGAACATCGCCCTGGACGGCCAGGACTTCATTGGTCCTGACTTCATCGACGTCTTCCCCGGCATCACCACCCCGCCGTTCTTCCCGGGTGTGTCGATCAGCGCTGACCTGGGCAACGGCCCCGGTATCCAGGAAGTCGCGACCTTCTCGGTCGACGTCTCCGGTGCCAACGGCGCCGTGGCGGTCTCCAACGCCCATGGCACCGTGACCGGTGCCGCCGGCGGTGTGCTGCTGCGTCCCTACGCCCGCCTGATCTCCGGCGCCGGCGACAGCGTCACCACCTACGGCGAGCCGTGGAACATGAACTGACCTGACTCAGGTCACTCCAGAGCGGCCCCCGGCGCACTGCGTCGGGGGCCGCTTTTGGTATGAAAGCCGTGAGGATCACTCTGTGCGTTTGTTAAATCTTTGCGACTCGAGTTGCGGGAGTGGGCACTACTTCTTAAGTTTCCATGAGAAAACTTACGAGAGTTTTTGGTGAGACAACTCAAGGAGTGGGGACAACATTGAAGGTAATCAGTCGTGTTTTGGTGGCGGTTCTCGCCGCGTTCGCCACTCTGTTTGTGGGAACGGGCACGTCAAACGCCGGCTTGGACAATGAGCTGAGCCTGGTCGACGGTCAGGGCCGGACCCTGACGATCCAGCAGTGGGACACGTTCCTCAACGGTGTGTTTCCGCTGGACCGCAACCGTCTGACCCGTGAGTGGTTCCACTCCGGCAAGGCCGTGTACGCGGTGACCGGCGAGGGTGCCGACGACTTCGAGGGTGTGCTGGAGCTGGGCTACCAGGTCGGCTTCCCGTGGTCGCTGGGTGTGGGCATCAACTTCAGCTACACCACCCCGAACATCGCCCTGGACGCCCAGGATTTCGTCGGTCCTGACTTCATCGACGTCTTCCCCGGCATCACCACCCCGCCGCTGTTCCCGGGTGTGTCGATCAGCGCTGACCTGGGCAACGGCCCCGGTATCCAGGAAGTCGCGACCTTCTCGGTCGACGTCTCCGGTGCCAACGGCGCCGTGGCGGTCTCCAACGCCCATGGCACCGTGACCGGTGCCGCCGGCGGTGTGCTGCTGCGTCCGTACGCCCGCCTGATCTCGGGCTCCGGCGACAGCGTCACCACCTACGGCGAGCCGTGGAACATGAACTGACCTGACTCAGGTCACTCCAGGACGGCCCTCCGCGCACGGCGCGGGGGGCCGTTCTGGTTGTGCGAATGATGAAACCCTGACATATCCGTCAGCATGGAGCCCGTTCCTGCAATCGGCCTGTGTGATTCATGGGAGTTTCCGTGCTGACGTTGCAGGCCCGGTCTGAGTCTTCTTAAGTCTCCATGAGAAACCACCACAGAGAGCGGGAGAACATGAAGGTAATCAGTCGGGTGCTGGTGGCGGTTCTCGCCGCGTTCGCCACCCTGTTCGTGGGGGCCGGCACCTCGCACGCTGGCCTGGACAATGAGCTGAGCCTGGTGGATGGTCAGGGCCGGACCCTGACGATCCAGCAGTGGGACACGTTCCTCAACGGTGTCTTCCCGCTCGATCGCAACCGTCTGACCCGTGAGTGGTTCCACTCCGGCAAGGCCGTGTACAACGTCGCCGGAGACGGCGCCGACGGGTTCGAGGGCGTGCTGGAGCTGGGCTACCAGGTCGGCTTCCCGTGGTCGCTGGGGGTGGGCATCAACTTCAGCTACACCACCCCGAACATCGCCCTGGACGCCCAAGACTTCATCTCGCCGGGCGTGATCGACCCGTTCCCCGGCATCACCACCCCGCCGCTGTTCCCCGGTGTGTCGATCAGTGCCGACCTGGGCAACGGCCCCGGCATCCAGGAAGTCGCGACCTTCTCGGTCGACGTCAAGGGGCCCCACGGAGCGGTGGCGGTCTCCAACGCCCACGGCACCGTCACGGGGGCCGCGGGAGGCGTTCTTCTGCGTCCGTACGCGCGCCTGATCTCCGGCGCCGGCGACAGCGTCACCACCTACGGCGAACCATGGAATATGAACTGAGCCCGAAGGTGTTTCGCGCTCTGCAACGACCCAGGTCGGGCAAGCACGGATGGGCATTTACTGGTACGTTATGCACACGCAGAAACACGCTGCTTGTACGGCATATATCTCGCGGTTGAGAGAAGGGAATGGCGGTGGCCAAACACCCCAGTAGGAAACTGAGGATCGCCGGTTTCGGTGCGGTCGCGGCGACGGCGGCTCTGCTGAGCCTCGGCGCCGGCACCGCCTACGCCGACGAACTCGCAGCTGACCCGGCGGCCCCGTCGCAGGGTCCCGCGGTCGAGGGCGGCGTGCGCGCGCCGGGCGGTCAGGGCGAGACCAGGGCCTCTGACATCGGCTCGGTGAACGCGCAGGGCGAGGTCCGCGGTTCGGACATCGCGGTTCCCGTCGTCAAGGGCGGCTCGCCGCCTCCGGGCAACCTGGCCGAGCTGGGCTACGACTGCCTCTTCTCGTGGTCGCAGTTCTGCCAGTAAACGGAAGAGTGACGGGGCCGGGGGGGGCGGCCGGGGGGGGGCGCGGTGGGGGGGGGGGGGGGGGGGGGGGGGGCGGGGGGGGGGGGGGGGGGGGGGCGCAGGG
>NZ_LZHW01000028.1 GCF_001667265.1 Mycobacterium sp. ACS4331
TATAAGAGACAGGGGCCCTGGGGTGGGCCCGGCACGGGTCTGGGAGGCCCCTGCTGCGGCGGGCCCTGTGGCGCACGGTGTTCGGGCCGCGGTCCCCTCTGTTCGCCTCCGGGCCGGTAGCCCGCCGGGGCGGGACGGGTGCGCTCGTAGGGATCCGGCCCCTCAGGCGCCGGCGTCGGCGCGTCGTAACCCGGTCGCGCCGGCACTGCCGGCCCGGACTGCGCGGGGCTGGGCGCCGCGGTCGGCGCGCAGCCGTACCCGCCGAACGGATCCGCGGCGCCGAACGGGTCACCGCTCGACGGTCCGGGCCCGTGCGCGGGAGCATCCGCAGGGGCCGAAGGCGGCATCGGCGCAGCACCGCCGAACGGGTCGAATCCGGGCGCTGCCCCCGCGCCGCCTGAATCACCGCCGAACGGCGAGGCGACGTGGGCGCCCGCTTCGGCGGGCACCGCGAGTCCGGCGTGCGTCGCGCGCATCCGCAGTCCGTTGAGCAGGTCGGGCAGCCTGTCGGCGATCTTCGCGTAGATCTGTTCGCGCGCAGCGGTGTCGGTGTTGCCGCTGACGAGCAGCAGGACCTCGGCCTGATCCGCGGGCCCCTGCGGATCGTGCAGCACCACCCACTTGTTGTGCACCGCGAGCGGCAGCACGGCGCGCAGGCCGGACTGGTCGCTGCCGGGCAGTTCCGAGCCGACGCTGAGCCGGCCGTCCGCGTCGACGGTCACATGGCCGGCACCGAAGGGACTGCGCCCCGTGACAGCGCTGAGCACGACGCCGAGCACCTCGAGTCGGCGGACTCCCCCACCGGTCAGGCCCGGCACCGGTTGGATGAGGTCCTTGTCGCGCATCGCGAAAGGCTCCCCGTCGCGCAGCACTTCGTCACCCCGGACCTGGATCGGGATCCGTTCGGCGAGCAGTGGGGTGTCCGGAATCCGGGTCACCCACCATTTGGATGCGTACAGCAGCGCCAGTGGGATGCCGGGGCCCAGCAGCAGGGCCGCGATGAGCACCAGGATGAAGTTGGTGGTGTTGAGCGGTTTGATCAGCGATGCGACGAACGCCACCTCGACGACCTGCGAGTCGCCCGGATCGTCGAGTGCGGCGACGTGCACCGGCACCGTGCCGTTGAGACCGCCGTGTCCGTCGCGGTCGGTGCGCAACGTGACCGTCAGGGCACCGGTCTCACCGGACGGCACCTTCAGGCACGACTCGGGCGAGTTGGCCTGCGCCGTCACGCGCGGGGTCCCGATGTCGTCGGGACCGGCGGTGATCGTGACGCCGTCGGCGTCGGCGATCCAGACACACCCGGGCCCGGTGACGCTCAGCGTCGCGGTGGCGCCCTCGGCGGCCTGCACGGTGCCGAAGTCGATGCGCGCACCCGGTGTGGGCAGACCCAGCTTGGGCAGGATCTGCACCGGCACCTCGACGTCCTGGGGCGACAACTCCGTGCCGGGGGCGATCTGGCCGCCCTGCGGATCCAGCGCGGGCGCCGTCGTGATCACCAGCGACATCCTCAGCACGGCCCGCCCCGGTTCGACCGCACTGAGGTCCACCGAGACCGGCTTGCCCAAATCCTCTTTGGTCGCGGCGTCGACGATGCCGATGGGTTCCGCACCGTCGGGCACGAGCGTGGCCGACAGCGTCGCGGTGCCGGCGAGGTCGGCGGCCGACACCGGCTTGTCCTTACCGTCCACCAGTCCGAACTCGAGATCCTCGACCACCTGACCGCTGCGCCAGGACACGTCCTTGGCGTTCGACAGGGCCGGGAAGATGTCGGTGGTGATGTGAATGTTGACGCGCGACACCGCGTCGGCGTGCTCACCGGTGGTGTCGACGTAGACGATCGCCCACTGCCCGGCCCAGGCCGGTGTGCCCGAATTGACGATCGAGATGGTCTGGGCGGACTCGGACTGCCACTCATAGTGGACCGCGATGCCCGCGATCTCGGCGTCGGACCTGCCGTCCCTCTTCGGCAGTTCCAGCGTCTCGCCGCCCGGTGCCACCAGATACGGGACGACACCGGGCATTCCGCCGGATCCGAGGATGTTGACGGACTTGATCGAGCGGTCCAGCACGAAGTTGTGCCGAGCTTCCGGGCACACCTGCAGCTGGCACACCGGGCCCTGCCGGTTCACCCCCGGATCGGGGTTGAGCGAGTCGAATGCGAACAGCATGTCGTCGATGTTGGCAACGGGGTAGAAGTCGCCCGGCACCGGATCGGTGATCTCTCCGCACCTTTTGCCGTTGAGCCCGGTCCCCGTGCTGATCGCTGACATCACATCGAAGTCGGCGGGAGAGTTGTTGGCGCCCAGGCCGATTCCGAGCATCACGATGTTGGATGAGCGCACCTGATCGGCCAGTCCGCCGGGCCGGCAGATGGATTCGATGGCGCGCTGGCGGATCTGCTCGACGTTCGCGGGGTCGTCGAGATCGATCCCGTCGGCGTAGGGCTTGGAGCCGGGGCGCGGTGTGAAGTCGATCTTTCCGTCGGAGAACCACGCGATCGCCTGGCAACGGTCCGCACCACGTCCGGCCAGCGCCTGCCGCGCACCGTCGAGGGCCAGCCAATAGTCGGTGTCTATGCCGGTGTTCTTCGACGCGATGTCGGACAGCGCTGCCGCGGTGCCGTCGGCGCTGCTCTCGGTGAGTCGGGTCCAGTCCTTCTCGGGTGTGTAGGTGTCGGCGAAACCGGCGACCGCGACGTCGAGGTTCGCCCCGACGCGGTCGGCGTAGCGGCCCAGGGTCTGCAGCAGCGGTTTGGCCGCGGCCACGCGCGCCGCATTCGGGTCGGACTGCTGGAGGCTGCTGGATTCGTCGAACAACAGCAGCAGGTCTCCGGCCTTGGCCGACGCCAGACACGCGCCGAACCGGTTGGCGCCGCCGGTGTTCGCGGCGTTCGCGGCGGGGGTGAACCCGGCGAGGATCAGCATGGCGACCAGAGATCCCACGGTCACCCGCGCACACAGAGTCGTCAGTCGAGTCATCACAGTCTGCCTGCCCACAACGCGATCTGCCACGCGCCCAACGCGATTCCGATGAGGCACACCGCGAGCACGGCCCAGTACAGGTTGGCCGCCCAGCCGGGTGCCGAATAGATGGTCTCCGTGCGCCTACGCGTGTCGATCCGGGTGTAGGTGGCCAGGGCGCCGATGGCGACGGGGCCGGCCAGCAGCCACCCGGTCAACGCGGTGACAAGCAGGCCGCCCGCCAGTGCCCCGGCGAGCGCGACGACGACCCCGGCGATCGCCAGGCCCAACGCGATGACGAACCAGATCATCGGCGGACCCGACGTCGTCAGCGCCCCGCCCGGCGCGACGCCCGACCCCGGCAGTCCGAACACGTCTCGTTCCCCGGCCGGCTGCCCGAAGGCGCCCGGGTGCCCGAAGGCACTCTCCGGGTTGGGCCCCGCAGGCGCGTGCGCCGACGGAGGTTGGTCGGCCCAGGGGTCGAAGCCACCGCCGGGGATCGAGGGCGGTCCCTGATGCGGCGCGGGCGCGCCGCCGAATGCCTGTGGCGGAGTGCCGCCCGGTTGACGGGCGGGACCGAAGTCGCTGAAGTCGAATGGGTTCTGGCTCATGCCCACCTCGTCATGGGCGCACGACGGCGCCGCTGTCGGGGATTACGTGTGGTCATCGGTAGGGGTCCAGACAGACGGTCACAGCGCGGTTCGGGGAAGCCGCGGCGTACACGGTGCCGCACTGCCCACTGTCGGCGACGCGTTGTGTGACGGTGTAGACGCCGTCTCGGTGCTGGCAGTCGACCTTGAAAAGGTCTAGGGCATCGTCGGATTCGGTGCTGCGCCGCTGGACCTCGACGCACGTGCCGATCGGCACGGTGGCGTGGTCGACCTTGACCCGCGGCGGCGCCGTGGGATCGGCGGTCTGGGTGATCGTCGTGGGGCGCGGTGGCGTGGTGCCGGCCGTGATCATGGTGGGGCTCGTCGAGGCCGTGCTCGTGCCCGACTCGTCATCGGTGGTCAGCCACCAGATCAGGGCGGCGATCAGCGCGGTGCACATCAGGTAGCCGATGATCAGGCCCGCGACGGCGGCCGGCCTGCCCCGTTCGCCGGTGCGTCTGATCTGGGGCAGCGCGAGATGACCCAGCGCAACACCCGCGGGCGGCAGCACGAAGGCCAGCACCGGCGACAGCACCGCAAAGGTGTTGAGCGGCGGTCTCTGCGGCGCGGGCGTCTGAGGCCCGGGCGGCGCGGGATACCCGAACGCACCGCCGTACGGTGTGGAGTACCCGGGTCCAGACGGCGCGCCGAACGGGTCGTGCGACTGCTGCTGGAAGGGATCACCCCCGGGATACATCTGGCCACCCTCCCAAAACCTGTGCCGCGCAGAATCTCCGACAAAATCCCCCCGAACCCGTCATCCGCGGAAGTCCGATACGCAGGCGAAGGCGGTCATGTCGGGGTTGCGCAGCGTGTAACCGTTGCAGGCATCGGCGTAGCTGGCGGTCAGATCAACCCGCAGCACCCCGTCGCGGATCTGGCAGGGGGTCCGGTAGATGTTGATCAGATCGACGCCCTGCTCGCCGGGTTTGGGCCGCTCCTGGACGACCTCGACGCAGTCGCCGATCCGCAGCTCCTCGACACGTACGGTCGGCCGCGCCGTGGGTGGCGGAGTCACCACGGTGGTGCGGGTCGTGGGCGGTGCGGCCGACGTCGTGGTGGTGGTCGGGGCGACGGCGGCCGGTTCGGGATCGGGGTCGCCCCCGAGCACCAGCCACAAGATGAGCGCCACCACGGCCAGCACCATGACGAGGTACGACAGCGTCACCCCAATCAGGGCGCGCTCCCGGCCACGCTGGCCCGTGCGCTTCACCTGGGAGAGCGCGATGTGCCCGAGGACCGCGCCGACCGGCGCGAAGAGGATCGCGAACAACACCGACAACGTCGCCAGCGTGTTGACCTCGCCCTGCGCCGGGGGCGGGGGTGGATACGGCGAGTACCCGCCGGGCCCCATCGGCGTGCCGAACCCACTCTGGGTCACCGGCGGCGCACCTGGACTTCCGAAGGGGTCGCCGCCGAAGGGATCGTGTTGATGTCCACCGAAGGTCATGCCGCTGTCCCGCCGCCGACCCAGCACGGACAGAGCAGCAGCTCCCACCTCATCTGCTGAGCCACTGAACCCCCTACCGCCGTGGTGCTCGCAGAGCAATCGTTCAGCAAGCCTAGTGGCACACCCGACAGCGCGGGGGCGGGAGTTGCGCGCAGGCTCTGCATCGTGACCTGCGCGGTGCCGAATGCGCGGGCCGGTGATGCCGAGGACCGCATGACCCACCCACCTTTCGCCGCCGCCGGACCCAGACACAAATGCTACGGTTTAAACCGTAGCATCGCAACATGTCAATGGGGAACGCCCTCACATACTGGGCAATCATGCGGCATGGCGATCGAGCTGAGCTACAGTTTTCTGCGCGAACGCACTGGGTCCCTCAGCGGCGATCGTGGGCGCACACAGTCCGCCACGGCACCGTCACGCGCTGGGCGCGTTCGGCAGCGTCGGCCCTCGACTTGGTCCGGGAGGCCACTGAGGAGCACCGAAAACGCCGTCCGCGCCCGCGTGGTCGGCGACGGCAGCGAAACGATGACAGAAAGTGCCACCGCACCTAGGGGCGGCGGGCGATCCGATCGGCCACGACCGCGACCGGCGACGTGCTCGCGCGGCCCCGCGCCTCATGCGCATCGGCCACCTTGTACGCCTGATACATCCCCCGCACGCCGAGCCAGCGCAGCGGTTCGGGTTCCCAGGTCCGCGACCGGTGGGCGACCCACGGCATGTGGACCAGGTCGGTGTCGTGAGCCAGCACCAGGTCGGCGAGCGTGCGCCCGGCCAGGTTGGTCGCGGTGACGCCGTGGCCGACGTAGCCACCCGCCCACCCCAGGCCGGTGCCGCGGTCGAAGTCCACCCCCGCCGTCCAGTCCCGTGGGACCGCCAGCGCGCCGCACCACCCGTGGGCGATCTCGGCCCCCCGGGTCTGCGGCAGCAGCGAGTTGAGCACCCCGGTCAGGTACGCGATGGTCGCCGAACTGACCTCGCCGTCGCGATCCAGGCGCGACCCATACCGATAGGGCATCGCGCGTCCACCGATCGCGATGCGGTCATCGGCCGTGCGCTGGGCGTAGAAGAAGCCATGTGCGGTGTCCCCCAACGTTTCCCGGCCTTCCCAACCGATTGCGTCCCACACCGTGGTGTCAAGTGGTGCGGTGGCGATCATCGCCGAGCTCATCGGCAGCCAACGGCGTTTGAGCCCGGGCAGGTTGGTGGTGAATCCCTCTGTCGCGCGCAGGACCACCGGAGCCCGCACCACACCGTGCTCGGTCGTGGCGCGGCCCGCGGCGATGTCGGTGACTCGGGTCCGCTCATACAGCCTGACCCCCATCCGCTCGACCACCTCGGCCAATCCCTGGGCGAGCTTGGCGGGCTGGATGCGTGCGCAGTGCGGCGTCCAGCTCGCCGCCACCAGGTCACCGATCGCGACGCGCTGTCGCGCCTCGTCCGCGGTGAGCAGGACGGTGTCGGTGTTGCCCCAGTCCCGGTCGGCTTGGACCTCGGCACGCAACCGCTGCGCCTGCGGTTGGTTGCGCGCGATCTCGAGCGTGCCGCCCTTGACGATGTCGGCGTCGACACCCTCGCGCCGCGCGACGTCGATCACCTCGTCGACGGCGCCGTTGAGCAGGCGCTGCCAGGCGACGACGGCGTCACGGCCGTGGGCGGCGGCCAGCAGCCCACGGTGTCCCGGCGCCAGTCCCGAGAGCCAGCCTCCGTTGCGTCCCGAGGCGCCGAACCCGGCGAACCGTTCTTCCAGGATCGTGATCCGCAGGTCCGGTGCCGCCCGCTTGAGGTAATACGCGGTCCACAGTCCCGTGTATCCGGCCCCGACGATGCACACATCGGCATCGGTGTCACCGGGCAGTGGGCTGCGCGGAGTCGGCAGCTGTGAGAACCAGTGCGACACCCGGCCATTGATCGTCGGCATTGGACGACCTTAAAGCGCACCCCGGTGGTCCGTGCGCACCACCGGCGGGATCACGGGTTGGACGGTACGCCCTTGGCCTTTCGCCGGGCCTCACGCATCTCGGCCCAGAATCGGGCCGCCTCACGGATGGACTCCTGCACCGGCCGTGGCTGCCAACCGAGTTCGGTGCGGGCCTTCGTGCAGTCCACGGGGGCCTCGGCCCGCATCAGTCGCACCGACGGCAACGTCAGGTGTTCGTCGGTGCCCTTCAGTCGGGCTCGGATCGATCCGAACGCGGCCATCGCGTACAGCACCGGCACGGGGATGGACCGCTTCGGCGCAGCGACGCCGGCCTCGTCGGCCGCAAGGGTGACGACCTCACGGTTGCTGATCATCCGTTCCGAGATCAGGTACCGCTCACCGACCCGGCCGCATTCGGCGGCCAGGATCATCGCGCGGGCGGCGTCTTCGACGCCGACCGCCTCGAGTTCGATGCTGTCGAGGATGAACGGCAGCTTGCCGAACACCGTGCCGGCGATCAGCGCCCCGTGCGGCGTCATGCCGTAGTCGCCCCGGCCATAGGTCGTCGAGACGCACATGGCCACCGCGGGCAGACCACGTTCGCGGGCATACCGCAGCACCAGATCCTCGGCCTGCACACGCGAACGCACATACGCGGTCAGGCCTTTCGGGTCGATGATGTCGTTCTCGGTGGCCACCCGGCCGCGCTTGCGGCCCACGGTCGAGTAACTGCTGGTGAACACGAACTTCTTGAGCGTGCCCGCCGCGGCGAACTCGGCCGCGATGTCGAGAACCCCGCGCAGGCCCTCGACGTTGGTGCGGAACAGCGGCGACGGATCACGCAGCCAGGCCCGGGTGTCGACCACGCAGTAGTACACGACGTCGCAGTCGGTCATGGCCGCGCGGATGGTGTCGGTGTCGAAGATGTCGCCGACGAACCGCGTCACGTCGAGGTCGTCGATGGCCACCGTGTTGGCGGTGCCGCGCACCGTCACCCGCACGTCCTCGCCGCCCTGCACCAGTTGCCGCGTGACGTGCGAGCCGAGGTAGCCGTTACCGCCGATCACGAGCTTCGGGGCGCGTTCGGGGGTGCTCACCGACCTCCCCCGAACTTCTCGTACCAGGCCGCGGCCTCATCGTCGAGCGTGCCGAGTTCCCGCGCCTTGCGGCACCATTTGGACGCGGCCGCCACGAAGCGCAGCGGGTTGTAGATGTCCTCCTGGCGCGACCACTTGCCGTCACCGGCATAGGTGACGATCGAGATGTTGGTGGCGCTGATGATCGTGCCGTCCCCGGGGTCGCGCATGGGGTTGTCGAGTTCGCAGATCACCCGGCCCGTGGCCTCGTCGTACACGGTCCACAGCGACGGGAACGCGGTCATGTAACTGCCCGGGAACACCGACATTGTGCGGCGGATCCAGGTGCGCACCTCGTC
Source organism: Mycobacterium sp. ACS4331 (assembly GCF_001667265.1). GTDB lineage: Bacteria > Actinomycetota > Actinomycetes > Mycobacteriales > Mycobacteriaceae > Mycobacterium. The sequence continues at coordinate 8,420 of NZ_LZHW01000028.1, forward strand.
GCGGCCGCGCATGGTGCCCGCGGCGTGTTCGATGTAGAGCACATCGTCGGTGTAGTGCTCCACCCACGCGTCCCAGTCCTGCGTGCGGGCCGCCTCCGCCACGTCCTGCTCGAAGATCTCAAAGGCGGCGGCGAGTTCATCTCTGGTGAAAACCGTGGCCGTCACACCAGAACTAGAACACGTTCTATCGCGGTTTGTCGAGGGCCTGACCGCGGAACTATTCGGGGACCGCGAGCGGTTATACAAGCACCGCATCAAGGAAGGACGCATGGCCTACACCAAGGATCCCGCCGCGGTCGACGCACTGTCACCCGAGCAGTACCAGGTCACTCAACGCAATGGCACCGAGCGGCCGTTCACCGGCGAGTACTGGGACCACCACGAACCCGGCATCTATGTTGACATCGTCTCCGGGGAGCCGCTGTTCTCCTCGCTCGACAAGTTCGACAGCGGCTGCGGCTGGCCCAGTTTCACCAGACCGGTGGCCGCGGACAACATCATCGAGAAGCGTGACTTCAGCCATCTGATGATCCGGACCGAGGTGCGTTCCGCACACGGCGACAGCCACCTCGGGCACGTGTTCAACGACGGCCCGCGTGAGGCGGGAGGGTTGCGCTACTGCATCAACTCGGCTTCGCTGAGATTCATCGGTGCCGATGACCTCGAAGCCCAGGGATACGGCGAGTACGCCGCACTCTTCGCGGGGAAGTCCGGCGCCCACGAGCCCGACAACACCGAGCACGTCAGCAGGGAGGACGACAAGTGAGCAACAACCAGACCGCGATTCTGGCCGGCGGCTGCTTCTGGGGCATGCAGGACCTGATCCGCAGGCAACCCGGGATCATCTCGACGCGCGTCGGGTACACGGGCGGTCGCAACGATCACCCGACCTATCGCAATCACCCGGGCCACGCCGAGGCCGTCGAGATCGTCTTCGATCCCGCCCAGACCAGTTTCCGCGACATCCTGGAGTTCTTCTTCCAGATCCACGATCCGAGCACCAAGGACCGCCAGGGCAACGACGTGGGCACCAGTTATCGGTCGGCCATCTTCTACGTCGACGAGGAGCAGAAGCAGGTCGCGCTGGACACCATCGCCGATGTGGACGCCTCGGGTCTGTGGCCCGGCAAGGTGGTCACCGAGGTGACCCCGGCCGTCGACTTCTGGGAAGCCGAACCCGAGCATCAGGACTACCTGGTGCGCTACCCCAACGGCTACACGTGCCATTTCCCGCGCCCGGGCTGGAAGCTGCCCAAGCGCGAAACGGTTTGACGAGTTGTCCAGCGGCGAGCGTGAACCGCGGTTCACGCGCGCCGTCGGCCTAACTGGGGTGCCTGCGGATCTGGTACTGACCGTGCGTCTTGGCCACCACATTGCCCCCCGCGTCGGTCACCACGGCCTCGACGATGTAGTCGGCCTTCCCCTTTTCGTCGGCCTCGGCCTGCACGGCCACGATGGTGTCCTCGTCCAGGCTCGCCTCGGCCCGCAGGTCGGTGGTCGCCATCCCGAGAAACCTGATGTCGACTCCCTTGACCAACGGGAAGAACCTGGTGGCGTCGAAGCTCGACAGCGCCAGCATGCCGCCCAGAATCTCGGCCACGGTGAACACCACGCCGGCGTACACGACGCCGAAGTGGTTGCCGTTGCCCTCGACGGGGACCGTCGCGGCGGCGAACCCGCGGCGCGACTCCGCGGCCCGGACGCCCATCTGGTGCGCGGCCGGGATGGTCGTCGCCATCCGGGAGTTCATCTGGTCGATCACGGATTCCGTCACGCACTCGATAGTGGCATGCCGGGTTATTTCAGTGCACTCTTTCGGCCTCCGTGCGAGCGTCCGTGCGGCTGGGTTGCACCCCTCGCGCGTGCCCGTCAGCGCACTCGGCGGTGCACCACGACGCGCCCGCCCCTCTTCGGGGTGAACGCCACACCGCGCGAGTGCCACTTCTCCGGCGGCGCGGACGTGGTGGCGATGGTGAAGTGCCGCAGCACTGTTCGCAGCACCACATCCATCTCCATGTTGGCGAACGCCGCACCGACGCATCGCCGCGTGCCGCCGCCGAACGGAATCCAGGCGAAGACGTTGGGCCGTGCGCCGATGAACCGGTCGGGGTCGAAGCGGTCCGGATCCGGGAACTCGGTGGGATTGCGGTGAGCCTCACCGATGGCCACCGACACCGAGAAACCGCGCGGGATGCGCCACTGCCCCAGCTCGACGTGCGGCGCGTAGACATGCCTCCCGGCGAAGTCGATGACGGTGCGGTTGCGCTGCACTTCCAGGATCGTCGCGGCGCGGTACTCACCTTCATCGGTGTCGGCTTCGGCCACCAGCTTGGCCAGCACCTCGGGATGACGCGAGATCCGCTCGAAGGCCCACGCCAGCGTCGAGGCTGTGGTCTCGTGCCCGGCCGCCAACAGGGTCAGCAGCTCGTCACCGATCTCGCTGCGCGACATGGGTGTTCCGTCCTCGTACGTGCTGCGCAGCAGCAGCGCCAGAACGTCGGTGCGCTCGTCGAGGTGCGGGTCCGCCCTGGCGACCTCGATCAGGGTGTCGATCGCGAGGTTGTACTGGCGCCGATACTCGGCGAACCTTCCCCATGGCGTCCACCGCCCGTAGGTGCGCGACGGCGTGGGGAGCACGGCCAGACGTGAGCCGAGCGTGACCCACGGCGGAATCACCTCGCGCAGCCTCTCCAACTCCGCTCCGTCGGCACCGAAGATGGCCCGCAGGATCACGTTCAACGTGATCCGCATCATCGGTTCCAGCGTGTCGAACTCGCGGCCCAGGGGCCAGGAGGCCGACTCACGCAGGGTCTCCTCTTCGACGATCGTCTCGTAGTTCTTCATCGCCTTGCCGTGGAACGGCGGCGTCAGGAGCTTGCGGCGCCGCCGGTGCTCGACGCCGTCGAGCGCGAACACCGAACCCGGGCCGAAGACGCGACTCAGATTGGGCTGAATGTTGCCCAGATCCTCTGGGCTGGCGGTGAACACCTGCTTGGCCAGCGCGGGATCGGTGACCACCACCATGTGGCCGAACACCGGGACCTTGAGGGTGAAGGCTTCGCCGTAGCGCTTGGTCAGCGCGCCGATCGTCTGCCGCCGGAACAGCGCGTACCCCAGGCCCTGCAGCACCGTCGGCAGTCGACGCGGACTCGGGGGCAGAAGTGCGGTGTCCACTGCATCATCGGCGCCCAGGCCGATGAGGGTTTCGCTCATGCCGACGCCTCCCGGGGCGGTTCGTGGTACCGATGCGTACCGCTGCGATTTCGAGGTACGGTACCGGGTGGTACCACGTTGCCGCAAGGGTTACCGAGGATTGGAGGACAGGGATGACGTCGGTCGCCGGCACTCCGATCCCGGGCGTCATCACCTCTGAGGCGGATCCGTTCCGCGCACGCCTCTTCCGCGGCCTGGTCGCCTCGATCAACGAACGCGACTACCGCGAAACCACGGTCGCCGACATCGTCCGGCACGCCAAGACCTCCAAGCGCACGTTCTACGCGCACTTCGCCAGCAAGGACGACTGCCTACTGGAACTGCTCGACGACGACAACATCCGCACCATTGCGGCCATCCGCGCCGCCGTCGATCCCGAGGCCGACTGGCGCACCCAGATCGCGCAGGCCATCGATGCCTATGTCAGCGCCATCGAGGCGCATCCCGCGATCACGCTTGCCTGGATCCGGGAGTTTCCCGCGTTGGGCCAGGCCGCACGCCCCGTACAGCGGCGCGGGATGGGCCGTTTCATCGATCTGCTGATCGACATCACGTCCGGCCCGGGGTTCCGTAACGCGGGCCTGCCCACGGTGCCCCGGCAGACCGCACTGATCCTGCTCGGCGGGTTGCGGGAACTGACCGCGCACACCATGGAGGACGGTGAGGAGATCCGCGGTATCACCGAGGCCGCCGTGCACGCCTGCATGGGCCTGATCAGCCGCTGACAGCGAGGAGCTCACGTGACATCCGAGGTGACCCTGGCGAATTGGCAGACGGCACCGCATCTGCGCTGGGCCTTTCAGAACCTGGCTGCGGTCCTGCCCACCGCCGACATCTCCCACGGGAGCGGACCGGTGGCCGAATTGCCGTCCACCCCTGTGGAACTGAGCCAGGTGACGCTCCTCGATCCCGCCCAGGGCACCGAGCGCACCGTGGCCGACGTGATGGCCTCGACCGACACCGACGGGTGGATCGTCACGCATCGCGGACGTGTGCTCGCCGAGCATTACTTCGGCGGCATGAACCCGCAGTCCGTTCATCTGCTGATGTCGGTGAGCAAGTCGCTTGTGGGCACCGTGGCCGGCGCGTTGGCGGATTCGGGGCAGCTCGACGTCGACGCCGAGGTGAGCCGCTACGTTCCGCCGCTGGCAGAGTCCGGGTATGCGGGTGCCACCGTGCGGCATGTCCTCGACATGCGTTCCGGCATCAGGTTCTCCGAGGACTACCTGGACCCGATGGCTGAGGTGCGATTGATCGAGCAGGCCATCGACTGGGCACCGAGGACGGTGCCCGACCTGCCCACCTCGATGTATGACTATCTGGTCACGCTGCGGCAGGAGGGTCCGCACGGCGGACCGTTCCGGTACCGCTCCTGCGAGACGGACGTGCTGGGCTGGGTGTGCGAGGCGGCCTCGGGTGAGGCCATGCCGCAGTTGATGTCTCGGCTGTTGTGGACCCGGATCGGGGCGCAGCGGGATGCGGTCATCGGTGTCGACCGCGCCGGCACCGGAATGTTCGACGGGGGCATCAACGCATGCCTGCGCGACCTGGTCCGGTTTGGCTGGGTGTATGCGCGCGACGGAGTCTCGCTCACCGGCGCGCAGGTGATCTCCCCCGCCTGGGTGACCGACACCCTAGTCGGGGGCACCGACTCTCGGACGGCCTTCGAACCCGCGGCGGCCCGCAACGGGATGCCGGGCGGGATGTATCGCAACCAGTTCTGGTCACCCCGTCCCGGCGGCGAGGTGCTGCTGTGTCTGGGCATCCACGGGCAGATGATCTACATCAACCGGGCTGCGGACATGGTGGCGGCCAAGCTGTCGAGTTGGCCGCTTCCCGAGGAACCCGCAAAGCTGGCCCCGACGATCGCGGCGTTCGACGCGATTGCGGATCAGTTGCGCTGAGCCGACATTCGGGACGGCAGCACGAACCCGAAGGGGCGCGGGAAGCCCACCCCGCGCAGCCGGCCGTGCCGGATATCGGCAGCCGGGACCAGGCGGGTGGCACCGGATGACGGTTCCCAGCAGGCGAATCCACCCGCCCGCCACTCCGTCAACAGCACCCAGTGTCGCGGGACGAACCGGCCCACCAGCATCGGCACCGGATAGCCGAGCAGCACAGCCTCACGCACGTCGAGCAGCGCATCGCCACGAAGCCGGCGGCACCGCCACCGGTAGGTGTTGCCCGGCAGTGCGCGCACCATGCCCAGTGGCGTCGTGCCGAGCAGGCGTGGCCACCACCGGTTCAGGCTTCGGTGCAGTCGGGTCTGCTCGGCGTCGAACCACCCGGGCCGCCCCAGTTCCTCGGCGTAGCGGTCGTCGAGCAGGGCCGCGGCGACGATCGCCACCGATGGACCACACGTGAAGCCGTCGCGCTGTTGAAGGCGCAGATGCTCGAACCGCACGGCTACTCCTGCGGCGGTGGGAACCCACCCGTGGCGACCGGCCCCCACGCCTGCGGGGTCACCCGGATCAGGCATTTGCCCTGCTCGACCATGGCGCGACGATATTCGTCCCAGTCGGAATGCTCACCGGCGACCGCGCGGAAGTACTCGACGAGCGGTTCCACGGCCTCGGGCAGGTCGATCACCTCCGCGGGCCCATCGACCTGCACGTACGGGCCGTTGAACTCGTCGGAGAGCACCACGACCGACGCGCGACCGCTGCGCCGGATGTTGGTGCTCTTGGCCCGCTGCGGGTAACTCGCGATCACGAGCCGGCCCGCATCGTCGACTCCACCGGTCACCGGCGAACTCTGCAGTGTGCCGTCAGCGCGGAACGTGGTGAGCACCATGCGATGCCGGGGCCGGACGAAGTCGAGCAGTTGGTCGAGGTCCACCCGGTTCGCGGTCGCGTAGGTTCTGGCCATGCCACCCACTGTAGGAGCCGTCAGCCGCTGACGTGGCTGCCCGCGTTGCGCGGCAGGCGCACGGACTCCACCAGCGTCACCGCCATCAGGGCACCCAACACGAGGTACGTCAGGGAGTACGAGGTCAGCAGGCTGACCGCCAGGGCGGCGACCGCGACACCGAGACCGGCGGCCAACTCCTGGACCGAGGCGTTGAGGGTGTTGGCGTGGGTCAGGTCGTCGCCGTCGACGTCCGAGAACGCCAGGCTGTTGTAGGCCGTGAACCCGATCGACCGCAGCGCCCCGCTCAGGAACAGGATCACCACAATGATCGCGACGGGAAGCTGTGGCTGCAGCAGGGCCAGCAGCGCGAAGGTCGCCACCGATGCCAGACCGTTCACCACGAGCACACGTCGAATACCGAAGCGCCGCATCAGCGGAGTGGTCGCGGGTTTGATCGTGATGTTGCCCAGGAACAGTGCGGTCACCATCAGGCCGGCCGCGAACGGCGACCAGCCGAACTCAAGCTGGAACTGCAGTGGCAGCAGGAACGGCACCGCGGTGATCACCAGGCGGTACAGCGACCCGGCCGACACCGTGGTGCGCAACGTCCGCACCCGCAGCACCCTCAACTGCACCAGTGGCGCCGCCGCCCGAAGCAGGTGCCACAGCGCCGCGGACAGCAGCGTCACCGCGGCGACGGCACCCACTCCGACGTGCCACCAGTCGGTGCCGCTGATCCGGATGCTCTCCAAGGTCAGCAGAAGCGATGCGATTCCGGCGCCCACGAGCACGGTGCCGCGCCAGTCCAGCGGCTTGACGGATTCTTCGGGGCCTCCTCGGATCAGCTTGAGCGCCAACAGGAATCCCACCAGGCCGATGGGCAGATTGATCAGGAAGATCCAGCGCCATGAGCCCAGGGTGGCGATCGCACCGCCGAGCGCGGGAGCCACCACCGGCGCGGTGAGCGCAGGCCAGGTCAACAGCGCGATGGCCCGTACCAGGTCGGTCTTGCTCGTGGACCGCAGCACGGCGAGTCTGCCGACCGGAACCATCATCGCCCCGCCGACACCCTGCAGCACACGCATCGCCACCAGCATGGGCAGCGACGTGCTGGCCGCGCACCCGAGGGAGGCCACTGTGAAGATCGCGACCGCGGCGATGAAGACGCGGCGGACGCCGAATCGGCGGGCCAGCCAACCGCTGACCGGGATGAGCACCGCGACCGTCACCAGATACGCCGAGATGGCCGCGTTGACGCTGACGGGCGCCACGCCGAACGAGTCGGCGATGAGCGGAATCGCGGGCGCGATGATGGTCGCGTCGAGGATCTCCATGAAGAGGGCGCCCGCGACCAGGAGCGCCATCCCCTTCGGGAAGCCGGGTGAAGTCATTCCTGCGTCAGTCGCCGTCCAGGATCTTCTCGATGCGCCGCGCGCAGATGCCGCTGAGATCGGTGTCCGGCAGACCCCATCTGGTGCTGAGTCTCAACATCCCGATGGCGAGCGTCAGCGGCGCGGCGACCTCGTAGAACGTCAGGTTGGTGAGGTCGTTGCCCGTGCGCTCGCGGTACCGGTCCAGCGTCTCCTCCCGAGTGGGGGTGCCCGCCGCCGGTGCGTTGTCGTCGAGCGGGCTGAGCATCCAGTCCGTCATCAACATCCAGGCCAGGTCCGCGGCCGGGTCACCGACATGGGCGATCTCCCAGTCCAAGACCGTGGCCACGGTGTGGTCCGGGCGATACAGAAGGTTCGACATCCGACTGTCACCCCAGCAGAGGACCCACGACACCGGGTTGTGTGGGTGCGCCTCGAGCCAGTCCAGGCCGCGCACCAGACTCGGGTGCAGGGGGCGGTCACCGCGCGCCCAGTCCAGGCCCGACCTCAGGTACCCGACCATGTCCGCGACGGACGGCCCACCGAGCCGGTCGGGCTGCAGGAATCCCAGTCCGTACTCGTCGGGATCGATCGCATGGATGTCCGCGATCACATCGACACACCCGTTCCACATCGCCGCCCGGCCGGCCTCGTCGGCGTCGGCGAACGGACCCGAACAGTGGTAGGCCGGCATGTCCGTCAACCCGAGCACACCGTCCACCCGGTCCATCACGTAGTAGGGAGTGCCCAACTCGTCGGTCGATGTCTCGAGCCAGCGCACCGCGGGCACCGGGATGGGCGACGACGCCAGCCGCTGCATGACGAGGTACTGCCTGCGCAGATCGAATTCGGGCAGCATCGGGTGCTCGGGTGGCCGGCGGAACACCAGCCCCAACGTCGGCTGCGGCCCGTCCACTCCGACGAGGTCGAACAGGAAGGTCTCGTTGGAGTGCCCCGCCACCGGCACGCGCCAGTCCACGATCTCGGCCCGCGCGGCTCCCGCGATGCGCCGCCGCACGATCGGTTCCAGCGCCGCGGGCAGCTGATCCGCGGCGAGCGGAGCGGTCGGCATCGACAGGTCCTCCGTGGGGGGTGGCGAACTGCACACGTTACCCGCCGAACAGCAGATACAGCCCGGTGAACGTGTAAGCCACCATCACCAGCATCATCGCCAGCTGCCCAGTGAGCTGGTGTCCCTTGGGCAGCAGCCGCAGTGCGGCGTCGTGGGCCGCCATGACCCCCGCCATGTGTCCGGCCACCACGCAGCCGACTTTGACCGTGGCCAACACCCCGGGATGCGCCGAGAGCACGTAGTGCACGTCGGCGTGGCCCAGACCCAGCAGGTTCCAGCCGTGCCCCAGGGGATCGGCCAACCGGATCACCGCGGCCTGACCGCGTTCCACCAGATAGGTGAGGTAGTGCGCCAGCACGTAGCCGATGACGATCGGGATCAACGAGTGGGCGAGTTGGCCGGGCAGCGCGCGCCGCCGAACACGGTCGAGGCCGCCGGTCGCGCGGGCCGCCAAGGAGAAGGTCACCGCGACCGTGGCGATGAACGCTGCGAGTCCCAGCGTCCGTAACGGGGTCGCAGCCCAGGCGGGGTTGGCGTCGATGACATCGCGCCACGCGGGCGTGGCCGAGAAGCTGTCGAAGGCGGTCGATCCGAGCAGCACCGCCAGCATCGTCACCGTGCCCGGGCGCACCGGCAGCGACGGCAGGTGGTCGAACGGATTACCCACCACCAGCGCCCCCGCAGGGTTTCGCCGAAGGGGAGACAGTCGCGACGCCACCATGCTGTACGCCTCGAACGGATCGGCGCGGGCGAACCACGTCCTGCCGAATCCCGCTGCACCGCAGACCATCACGAGGACGTAGACGAGCAGCCAGATCTTGATCGCGGTCACCGAACCCGGTTCGGGGCTGGCCAGTTCGAGCCAGACGAAGGCGAACAGGCCCAGCGCAGCAGGGAAGAAGCCCCACGTACCCGGGTAGGTCCATCGCGCCGGGCGACGCCCGGCGCCGGAGAGGTCCCAGACGGTGCGCACCGGTGAGATGACTCGCCACACCGGTCCGGTCAGCACCGACACCGCCACCAGACCCACCCACAGCAGCACGTAGAAGGCTCCGGGCAGCACGTTGCGGTCGTCCTGCGGCCCGGCGAATGCGCCCCAGACCACCCACACCGTGAACGCCAAGGACAGCACCGCGGCCGCCCCACGCACCCCACGCGAGTCGACGATCCTGGTGACCACGGCGGGCAACGGGCGCCCGGGCGCGTCCGGATCGAACTTCGGCCGGCGCCAGGCCAGTGCCACGACCGCGAACGTCGCGGTCAACGCCCAGGCCGCACCGATCAGGGCATAGGTCAGCGGGATCGGAAGGTCGGTGGAGCCACCGAGCCCGTGCGCCAGCAGCGTCACGGGCGGACGTCGATGACGGCCACGGTGCGGTGCAGATGGTGCAGTTCTACCTCCACCCGTCCCGGCACCTCCACGGTGAACTCGAAGTGCTGGTCCGGACCGACGGCCACGTCGAAGGTGCGCTCGGGCACGGCGTGCACGTGCAGTTCGTCGGCGGCGTCGCTGTCGACCGTGAACGTGATGGGCTCCCCCACGGTGGCCGAAAGCCGCTGATTGACGGGAGTGACCGTGCCGCCCGCGATCGTGACCTGCACCGCGGCGTTGCGATGTTCGGTCGAGGCACTGGTCGGTGCGGGCTCGGTGGATGTGGTGCCGCATGCTGCCAGCATCACGATGCACAGCGCACCCAGCGCGCCACGAATCACCATGAATTCTCGTCGGTTTCATCGGGGCCGGGATTGGGGTCGGAGTTGGCCCCGGAGCGCCGGTCGCGCAGCGCGATGAACAGCACCACGCCGACGACCACCACGGCGGGCGCCAGCGCCGGCAGGGCCAGCAGCAGCGTGTGGTCAGCCAGAATCGTCACGTTCGCGGCAACACCTCTGGTCGCGGCGCCTGCAGACGCGCCGGGGCCGGATCACCGCGATTGATGCGGCCCGCACCCCAGCTCAGCGCCGCGATGAGCGCCAGGGTGCACACCAGCACCACCAATGAGGCGGCGCTGAACAACCAGGACGGGTGGTCGAAGTTGCGTTCCCGCTGCAGGATGGTGATCTCGGGGACGAAGTCGCGACTGAAAACCGATTCCGCCGGTATCCCCTCGGCGCCGATCCCCGGGTCGGCCGGCAGATAGATCGGCACGCCCGCCATGGTGGCACCGTCCTGCACGCGCAGCAGGGTCTTCCATGTCCCCCACACCGGGATGGGCTGCGTCGAACGGTAGTGACCGTCCCCGACACGCTCCAGCTTGTCGATCACCAGGCCGCGGTTGTTGGCCAGGCCGCCCTGCCAGGACAGGATCGTCACCCATTCGGGGTCGTCCCCGATCAGGTCCGGTGGCGTGATCCGCACGTCGGCGGACACCATCCGCTGGCCCGGCTCGGCCGGCAGTTCGGTCAAAGTGAACGCGGCAGAGGCATTTTCGGGCACCTCGGTGCGCAGGCCGCTGGCCACCGCGCCGCCGATGGCCAGCACGGCCAGCAGCACGCACGCGATGCCGACCGCGGGGCGCGGAAGCCGTTCACCCGTCAACACTTTCGCGAGAAGAGCGCCGCAGGTTCCCATGAACACCGCGACCGGCACCGCCATCGCCACCGCTTCGGGCCACATGCTCACCGACCACGGATAGTGATACACCGTGGCGATCCAGAAGGACTCCAGCCACAGCCCCACCGTGCCCACCGCAACGCCGGCGACCGCACCGAAGGCGATGCGCCGCTTGAGCAGTGGTGTGAGCGCGACGAGTTCGACGACGATCGCCGGCCCCAGGTACAGCGGGAACCAGTTGATCGGCGCACCGAGCACCGGTCCCACCACCAGAGCCACGGCACCACGCAGCAGCACCGACAGCAGCGCGGCGGCGATCGCGGCACCCGGTCCGAGAACGATGCGCGCGGCAACCAGTGCCAGCGCGGCCGCGCCGGCGATCATCATGGGCTGCAGCACCAGGCGGAACTGCTCGACACCGAAGTCGTACTCGATCTGGTAGACCGACAGGCCCACCACCAGGCCGCCGAACGACAGGTACCGCATGAAGGTGATGCCGCGCCCATCCTGTGGCGCGTCGTCGCCCAGGTCGTCGCGCATCGCCCGGCGCCCCTCGTATTCGAGGAAGAGCACCGCGATCAACGACAGACCGGCGCCGCCGATCAGCATCAGATGCGTCGGCCCCCAGAGGGTGACGTCCTGCCCGAAGATCCGGTGCCAGATGTCGTCGAGCGGAAAGCCGATCAGCGCGTACAGACCGCACACGGTCATCAGCACCCCACCGACCGGCGCATACCAGGTGCGGGTGATGCGCACCGCGGAGGCACCGGGCTTGTCATAGGGCAGGACCACCGCCGACAGCCCGGCGATGAACAGCATGAACAACCCGACGAGAATGAAGTAGTGCGCCGGGTTGGCCAGGGGACCGGAGTCCCGGCCGTTGCCGATGTGCAGGCTGACGTCCCAGATGAAGCCGAACAGCGCGCAGATCAGCGTCGCGGTGAACAGCACGATCTGCAGTGCCACCCACGGTGGCCGTTTGAATCGTCGCCCCAAACGTTCCGCCAGGGTGTTCAACCACGTGATGCGGCGTTGGCGGTGCTGCCATCCGATCAGAAGCAGGATCGCGGTGACGACGGCGGCGGCGACCGACAGTCCGATCACCTGGTCAAGCGCGGCCCCCCCGCCCTCCGTGGTCGCGGCCCGGAGTGTGATGTTCATAACCCGAGTATGGAGGTGTCGGTCCGCGTTTCTGGCAGGTTCGCCACAATCTGCTCACATCGCCGGTATACCGTTGACGCAGGCGACAATTCGCGTCGCCGAGGCGGAGCCCACGCAGGCGGGCGTGCGGTCATGACGCCGCGGGAGTCGTCTCCCGACGAAGAATCCGCAGAGCCGCGTCCACCGATCCGGCCGTGCGAATCACACCCTTGGGATCACACACCCGCAGCGTGCGCCGCACCGCCGCGCTGGCGACCACACCGCATTCCGTCCGATGCAGCTCGAGATCGCCGTACAGTGCGGCCAACATCGAACCAGCTTGAACTCCAAGGAATTTCACTTCCCCCAAGTCGATGACCAGGCGCCTGTTCGGCCGCCCGGCGCGGCGGATGCACTGTTCGAAAGCGATCACATTCGCCGCGTCGATCTCGCCCGTCGCGGACACGGCGACGGTGTCGGTGTCACAGTCGCGCGTGGACAGGCGTGCGGTGCGGCATTGAATCGGCTCCGCTGTGCCCATGTATTCCGCGGCGTCCACGGATGTGGTGACAGTCATGATGGCCCCCATCAGTCGATGAAAATTCGTCCTGTGGATTCGCCAGGGGCAGGCAATTGCGACCCCACTAGCCGTCTCGATGCAGCTGACGCTTCCGATCGGCTGTTGCACTCAACCTGTTCTCCAGGCTAGCGCAGTCGGTGCCGCATGGCGAGGGCTCGAGGTTTCCCGGAGGTCAAAAGGGGGCACGTTCGGCGTGGTGCGCGGCAACGTCGCCGAGTCGCTACCGTGACGAGCGCGCCGTGCGAAGGTCTACTTGGAAGTGGGTGAGCCCGGTTGGACAAGTCGACGACAGCAGTCTCCTCGACAGTCACCGAGATATGGCCAGGTAAGGCCTATCCTCTCGGGGCGACATATGACGGGTCGGGGACCAACTTCGCGGTGTTCAGCGAGGTCGCCGAGCGGGTCGAACTGTGCCTCTTCGATGCCGACGGCACCGAGACCCGGGTGCCCCTCCCCGAAGTCGACGGCTTCGTCTGGCACGGCTTCCTGCCGGGCATCGAACCAGGTCAGCGCTACGGTTATCGCGTCCACGGCCCCTATGACCCCGGCGAAGGACACCGCTGCAACCCGAACAAGCTGCTGCTCGATCCGTATTCGAAGGCCATCGACGGCACCTTCGACTGGAATCAGTCGCTGTTCGGGTACGACTTCGGCGATCCCGACAGCCGCAACGACGACGACTCCGCGGCGAGTATGCCGAAGTCGGTGGTGATCAATCCCTATTTCGACTGGGGCAATGACCGCCCGCCGCAGCGCGAGTACGCCGATTCGGTGATCTATGAGGCGCACGTCAAGGGCCTGACCGAGACACACCCCGACATCCCCGCCCAGAGCCGCGGCACGTACGCGGCCATCGCCCACCCCGCGATCATCGACCACCTGCAGGCGTTGGGCGTCACCGCCATCGAACTGATGCCGGTGCACCATTTCGCGAACGATTCCACGCTGATCGACAAGGGACTGTCGAACTACTGGGGTTACAACACCATCGGGTTCCTCGCCCCCGACGCCAAGTACTCCTCCAGCGCGACACCCGGGGGGCAGGTGCAGGAGTTCAAGGCCATGGTGCGCACCCTGCACGAGGCGGGCATCGAGGTGATCCTCGACGTCGTCTACAACCACACCGCCGAGGGCAACCACCTCGGACCGACGCTCTCGATGCGGGGCATCGACAACGCGGCCTACTACCGCCTGGTCGATGATGACAAGCGCTACTACATGGACTACACGGGCACGGGCAACAGCCTCAACGTCGGTCATCCGCATTCCCTGCAGCTCATCATGGACTCGTTGCGCTACTGGGTCACCGAGATGCACGTCGACGGATTCCGGTTCGACCTGGCCTCGACGCTGGCCCGCGAGTTCTACGACGTGGACCGCTTGAGCACCTTCTTCGAACTCGTGCAACAGGATCCGACCGTCAGCCAGGTGAAGCTGATCGCCGAACCGTGGGACGTCGGTCCGGGCGGATACCAGGTGGGGAACTTCCCGCCGCAGTGGACCGAGTGGAACGGCAAGTACCGCGACACGGTCCGCGACTTCTGGCGCGGCGAGGCGGCCAGCCTCGGCGAATTCGCCTCCCGCCTGACCGGATCCGCGGACCTCTACGAACACACCGCGCGCCGGCCCGTGGCCTCGATCAACTTCGTCACGGCCCACGACGGATTCACGCTGCGGGACCTGGTGTCCTACAACGAGAAACACAACGAGGCCAACGGCGAGGACAACAACGACGGCGAGTCCCACAACCGGTCGTGGAACTGCGGGGTGGAGGGGCCGACCGACGACAAGGACATCCTCGACCTGCGGGCCCGTCAGCAGCGCAACTTCCTGACCACACTGCTGTTGTCGCAGGGCGTGCCGATGATCAGCCACGGTGACGAACTCGGCCGCACCCAGGACGGCAACAACAACGGGTACTGCCAGGACAACCCGTTGACATGGGTGGACTGGTCCGAACCGGACGAGGATCTGCTCGCGTTCACGGCGAAGGTCGCGAACCTGCGCGCCGAGCACCCGGTGTTCCGCCGCCGCCGCTTCTTCACCGGTCGCCCGGTGCGCCGGCGTGGCGCCAAGGGTCTGCCCGACATCTCGTGGTTCCGGCCGGACGGTTCGGAGATGGATGACGAGGACTGGGATTCCGGCTTCGGCAAGTCCGTCGCCGTGTACCTCAACGGACAGGGCATTCCGGATCTGGACCCGCGCGGCCACCGCGTCGTCGACGACTCGTTTGTGCTGTGCTTCAACGCGCATCACGAACCCATCGACTTCACGTTGCCGCCCAGGGAGTTCGGCGCACAGTGGACCGTGGTGATCGACACCGCGACTCCGGAGAACGGGCACGGGGAGGACGTGGTGGCCGCGGGCGCCACGGTCAAGGTCGAGGGCCGCGCGCTGGTGGTGCTGCAGGCGGCCTGACCCAGCCCGTCCGCGTCGAATGTGCGGCCTTCCGGTGATTTCTGAGCGTTTCGCCACGGAATCCTGCACATTCGACGCAACCTGTGAGGCATGTCGACATCCCGCAAGACGCTGTGCGCCCTCTACGGCGTGATCGCCGTTGCCGCCCTGATCGCGACCTGGAGCCAGAACATCGCCTATCTGGAGGCCAACCCGCTGCGGTTCCTCACGAACTTCTTCGGGGACACCAGGGCCAACGAGGCCTCGCAGTCGATCACCGTCGACATCGTGCTGCTGTTCCTGGCCGCCGCGATCTTCATGGTGATCGAGGCACGCAAGCACGACATCGCCCTGGTGTGGCTCTACATCGTCGGCGGCATGCTCATCGCGATCAGCGTGACGTTCCCGCTGTTCCTCATCGCCCGGGAGCGCAGGCTGGCCGCCAAGGGGGACGTCAACCCCGCGCTGCCGGTCCTCGACAGGGCCCTGTTGGCGGTGTTCACGGTGTTCGCGGCCGTCGCGGTGGTGTGGGTGGACATCGCGTGACCAGCCCGCAGTAGACACTTTACGAAGTCTGTTCACAGATGATGCGCCGTCCACTAACCTCGGCTGATGCGTAACCCGCACGCCGGCGTCCCGTTCGACACCCCCGACGCGGAAATCGCGGCTGCGCTCCACGACGTGTCGATTCCGACACTCCTGCTGTCGTGCGTACACATGACCGGCGATCCCAGCCTGCTCGACGGGCCCCTGCACCCGGCGGGGTTGTTCCTCAACGAGGTGCAGGGCTACATGTCGGAGGAGGACAAGGCCGCCGCACGGGCGCTGGCGCTCGACGTGATCCGCGACTACCGCGACCGTGGCTGCCCTGAACCCGACCCCGTCGACCCGGCACTGCTCAAACGCATGATGGAGTGGCTTGTCTGCGCTGAGGTCCCCGACGAGTACGTGCCGATGATGCTCGAGGAGATGGAACTCGACGGCCGTGACGCGCGTGCGACCGGCTTCGAGTCGGATGCCCAGGTGCGCGCCGACTTCCCGGTGCTGGTCGTGGGCTGCGGCCAGTCTGGCCTGCTGGCCGCGATCCGGCTTCGCGAGGCGGGTATCCCGTTCACGGTGATCGAGAAGAACGCCGGTGTCGGGGGAACGTGGTGGGAGAACACCTATCCCGGTGCCCGCGTCGACGTCGGAAACCACTTCTACTGCTACAGCTTCGAACCCGATGACCACTGGACCGAGTTCTTCGCCCAGCAGCCCGAACTGCAGGCCTACTTCCAGGGCGTGATGGAACGCCACGGGATCACCGAGCACGTCCGGTTCAGCACCACGGTGCACAGCGCCACCTGGGACGAGACGACGAGCACGTGGTCGGTGCTCACCAGCGCGGCCGACGGCTCCGTCGAGACGTTGCGCGCCCGGGCCGTGATCAGCGCCGTCGGCCAGCTCAACACTCCGCACATCCCTGAATTCCGCGGCGCCGAGGGGTTTTCCGGCCCCGCCTTCCACACCGCCCGCTGGCGGCACGACGTCGACCTGACCGGCAAGCACGTCGCCCTGATCGGCGCAGGCGCGACCGGCTTCCAGGTGGCCCCGGCGATCGCCGAGGAGGTCAAGAGCCTCACGGTCTTTCAGCGCACCGCGCAGTGGATGTTCCCCAATCCGAACTACCACGCCGCCGTCGGTCCCGGCGTGCGATGGGCACTGCGGCACCTGCCGTTCTACGGCCGGTGGTACCGCTTCCTGATCTTCTGGCCCGGCTGTGACACCGGGCTGGCCGCGGCCAAGGTCGACCCCGACTGGCCAGACCAGCAGCGCGCGGTCAGCGCGGCCAACGATCTTGCCCGGATGATGTTCACCGAGTGGATCACCAGTCAGGTCGGAGACGACCCCGACCTGCTGGACAAGGTCATCCCCGACTATCCCGCGACCGGCAAACGGACGCTGCAGGACAACGGCAGCTGGTTGCGCACCCTCAGGCGTGACAATGTCGAGTTGGTGCGCACTCCGATCGACCACATCGAGCCCGATGCCGTGGTCACCTCCGACGGCGTCGCCCACCCCGCCGAGATCCTGGTGTACGCGACCGGTTTCCGCGTCAACGACATGGTGTCGTCGATGAAGGTCTACGGCCGCGGTGGGGTGGAACTGCAGGACGCGTGGGCCGGCCGCCCCGCCGCCCACCTGGGAATCACCATCCCCGGCTTCCCCAACTTCTTCTGCCTCTACGGTCCCGGCACCAATCTGGCCAGCGGCGGCAGCCTGATCTTCCACTCCGAGTGCGAGGTTCGCTACATCATGGGCTGCCTGGACCACCTCCTGGCGACCGGTCAGCACGCGATGGAACCGCGTCAGGAGAGCTGTGACGACTGGTACGCGCGCTCCCAGGCCGAACTGGCGACCCTGGTCTGGTCGCAGCCCAGCGTCAAGCACAGCTTCTACAAGGACGATGCCGGACTCGTCCATTCGCTGAGTCCCTGGCGGCTCGTCGACTACTGGACATGGACGCGCCGGCCCGACCCAGAGGACTTCGTGTTCTCCTGACCAGCAAGGAATGTGAATGCGCACCGTCGTGATTGACGCACCCGGACAGATCCGCGTCGACACCCGTCCCGATCCCGGACTTCCGGGCCCGAACGGGGCCGTCGTCCAGGTCACCGCCGCCGCGATCTGCGGTTCCGACCTGCACTTCTACGAAGGCGACTATCCCCTGATCGAACCCGTGGCGCTGGGGCACGAAGCCATCGGCACCGTCGTTGACAAGGGCCCCGACGTCCACACGGTCGAGGTCGGCGACCTCGTGCTGGTGTCGTCGGTCGCCGGATGCGGTCAGTGCGTCGGATGCGCGACCCAGGACCCGATCACCTGCCTGTCCGGGCCACAGGTGTTCGGCTCGGGTGGCCTGGGCGGCGCGCAGTCCGAACTGCTGGCCGTCCCCGCTGCCGACTTCCAACTTCTGCGGATCCCCGACGGCATCGACACCGAAGAGGCGCTGCTGCTGACCGATAATCTGGCCACCGGATGGGCCGCCGCACAGCGGGCCGACATCCCCCCGGGCGGGACCGTCGTGGTCCTGGGACTCGGCGCGGTGGGCCTGTGCGCGGTACGCAGCGCCATCGCGCAGGGCGCGGGTGCGGTGTTCGCGGTGGATCCGGTCGAGGGACGACGCGAGCGCGCCGCGCGGTCGGGCGCCACCCCGCTGGCGCCCCCGGCCCTGCAGACGGTGCTCGACGCCACCGGTGGTCGCGGTGCGGCCGCCGTGATCGACGCCGTCGGCAATGACACCACCATGAACGACGCGCTGACACTGGTCCGCGCGGGCGGCACGGTGTCGGTGGTGGGTGTGCACGACCTCAATCCGTTCCCGTTCCCCGCGACACTGAGCCTGATCCGCAGCATCACACTGCGCATGACCACCGCACCCGTGCAGCGCACCTGGCCGGAGCTGATCCCGCTGGTTCAGTCGGGTCGCCTCGACACCAGCGGAATCTTCACCCACACGATGCCCCTCGAGGAGGCCGCGGCCGGCTACGCAGCGGTGGCGGCGCGCACCGCGGACTGCGTCAAGGTGACCCTGACCCCATGAGCCTGTTCTCGCGGCTGCGCGGACGGGACCCGTTCGCACAGGCCGCGCTGCCGCGGTCGTCCACCGCGGACGGCAAGATCGCCGACCTCACGGGGCCGGGGATCACCGACAGGTGGGGCGTGACCGCCACCGACCTCGGTGCCGTGGTGCGCGCCGCCGACGGCGGACTCGTCGCGGTGTTCGGCGACACGTTCTCCGGACGCGCTGTGGGCCAAGGCGATTGGCGCTCACCGGTGATCCTCATCGGGTCGGGCGATGCCCGCACCCCGATCGTCTGGGAGAAGGCCGGCGGTCCGGATCCCAACTACGCCCGTCAACTGCGGCACTACATCCACGACTGCGGCCCACGCTGGGACCGAGGCGGCATCAGCACCGTGCTGCCCTCGGACCTGCTGCGGGTGGAGGACATGCTCTACCTGCACGTCATCGTCAATCGTGGCTTCCCACACGTCATCTGGACCGAAATCTGGTCCTCGGCGGACCACGGCGTGACGTGGGAGCACATGGGCGAGGCCGCGAAGTTCCCGTCCGACCTCTACGACGGACACGCGCAGTTGTGGTCGTGGGACTACGACCCTGACGACGGCTGGGTCTACGTGATGTCCACCGGTTTTCAGCGTGACAAGGGCGTCATCCTGCGCCGGGTGCGCCCCGGTCACATCGGCGACGGCAGCCGATATCAGGCCTGGGGCCGCACCGGCAACCGGTGGAGTTGGGGCACCGACGCGTCGGTGCTGACACCCGACGGCGAGCGGTGGGGTGAACTGTCGTTTCGACGACTGGGTCCCCGAATGTGGGTGCTGGGCGGCTTCCTGGCCTCCGAATACGCGCTGGGATACCGGACCCTGTCCGCGCCGACGTCGTCATTGCACCGAACGCCCCTGCAGAAACCCGTGCTGGGCTGCCGGTGGCACGAGGAGAACCACATCGACTGCCGGGTCGCGCAGTTGTACGGCGGGTATGTCCTGCCCGGGTCCCGACCCGGCGCCCCCGGCGGAGTGGGTCTGGTGGTGTCGCATTGGCACACCGACCGGGGCTGGCCCTATCGGGTCATGCAGTTCCGCACGACGCTGCGCGACACCACCGGGCGTCAGTACGCGGAGTCTTCGTCGACCACGTCGTAGAACGACTCTCCGTCCTCGGGAGTACCGTCGATCTGCCCTCGGTGCCTGCGGGTCGGCCGAGCCGGCGGGGCCTCGGATCGCCGCACGGTGTCGGGTTCCTCGGCCGCCAACTTCTCGTCGAGGGTCTGATCCTCACTCGCGTCGATCCAGCGTTCGGGCGGATCGACGACGGTGTCGCCGTCGTCGTTGCGCACCTCGTCGGAATCGAGGGATTCGCTCGGACTCAGAGTGCCGTCCGGACCGTCGTCGTCATAGTCGCCGTCCATTCAGCCGAGTCTAGGAGTTCCCTGGGCCCGCGACCAGGGTCCAGGCCCGTGCATCCTGCCCAGAACGGCGCGCGGATCTGAAATGGCGGTGATCCAGCAGAGATCACAGCCCGCAGCGACAATTCGGTCTCAGAACTCAGCCCGCCTGGAACTCGTTGAACGCGTCCACCAGGTAGCTGGGCAATCCGCCGGTGCCGCAGCGGTTCTGCAGGTCCACAAGAGGCGCGGTGATGCCCTTGAGATCCAGATACTGGCCCGGGTTGGCCATGAAGTAGTCGCGCACGGTCGCCCGTGCCTGATCCATCGGTTGAGCGCGGGCCTCACTGAGCACCCGGTCGGTCTCGGGATGCGCGACCAGGTACTGACTGGCCGCACCGGACACCGAACTGATGGTGCCCGCCGCCTCCGAGACCGTGCACGGGGCCGCGCCCGCGGCAGGTGCGACGAACGTGGCGACGGCCCCCGCCGCGGCCATGGATCCAATGAGGAAACCGCCCACCCGGCGGCACGAACCGATGTTCATCTGCAGTCCTTCACATCCGTACCCCGACCCGCAACTGCAACTGCAGGTACCCCGGTGCCGACACCGGCAAACTCGGCTCAGTCCAGGCAGGTGGCGGCCTTCGCGATCTCAGCACCCATGTTGCGCTCCATCATCTGCAGCGCGGATCGGCCCAGGCCGGCATCGATGTGGGCGACGGCGTCGCTCGGGACGACCACGTCGAAATGGCGCACATACGCGTCCAGTGCGCTGTAGAGGATGCACTGCTCGGTCACCTGCCCGGTCAGCACCACCCGCCGGGTCTCCAACCGGCCCAACAGGTACGCCAACGGCGACGCATAGAAGGCGCTGTGCCGGACCTTGGTCAGGAATCTCACCCCTGGGTCGGGGACCACGGGCCGGACCAGGTCCGGTCGGTCGCCGTCGAGTGCGGCCTGCACCAGATCGCTGGGCTGCGCCGCGAAGTCCCCGTAGTTGTCGTTGACGTAGATCAGGTCCACGTCCTCGCGGTGTCGGGCCGTCGCCACAAGTTCGGCGAGCGGCGAGACGATGTCAGCGACGTTGGGGATCAACAGTTCCGCGTCTGGGTGCTGGTAAGCGTTCATCATGTCGATCACGAGCACCGCAGTGTCAGCCACGGCGGGTCACTCGCGGGCGAGGGCGTCGACGACGGCCGCACAGAACGCGGGCAGGTCGTCGGGCGTGCGACTCGTGATGAGGTTGCCGTCGATCACGACCTCCTTGTCCACCACGGTGGCACCGGCGTTGCGGAGGTCGGTGCGGAGGCTGGGATACGACGTCAGGGTTCGCCCATCGGCCACCCCGGCCTCGACCAGGGTCCACGGGCCGTGACAGATCACGCCGACGGGTTTCCCGGACTGCACGAAGTCGCGTACGAACGACACCGCCGCCTCATCGAGTCGCAGCTTGTCGGCGTTGACCGTCCCACCCGGGACGATCAACCCGTCGAACTCGTCGACCGTCGCGGCACCGACCTCGCGATCGACGGGGAACTGACCGGCCGGCTCCAGATCATGGTCACGCGCGTCGATGCTGCCCGACTCCAGCGACAACAGTTCGACATCGGCTCCCGCGTCGCTGACCGCGGTCCGCGGCTCTTCGAGTTCACGCCTCTCAACCCCGTCGGTCGCCAGGATCGCGATTCTCTTGGTGCGCAGGCTCTCGGACATGGTTGCACCTCCTCGACCCCTCACCTACCCACTCCTGGGCCGTTCACACCTGACGTGTCGTAGTCGCCCCTGATGGGTAGCCTCGGACCATGAGCACCGACTCGTCGGTCGAGTACGTCGCGCCCCCGGAGATCCGCCGGGGCGATGTCATCGAGGATCCGGTCGGACACCGCTGGGTGACGGTCAACGGGATCCAGCTGAGTTCCGATTCGGCGAGCGGCGCCTTCAGCTTCTACGGCACAGGCCCCGACGACCGGGTCACCTTCAACGGAACCGAATCGGTCAAACGACAGAAGTGAGGCGCACGTGTTGGGTCTGCCGGACACCATCCGGGCGTGTCTGTTCGACCTCGACGGTGTGTTGACCGACACGGCGAGCGTGCACCGTCAGGCATGGAAAGCGATGTTCGACGATTTCCTGCGCACCCGCGGCGACCAGCGCCCCTTCGACGACGAGGACTACCGCGCCCACGTCGACGGCCGCACCCGTGAGGACGGCGTGCGCAGCTTCCTGACCAGCCGGGGCATCACGCTGCCGGAGGGCAGCGCCGACGATGGCCCCGACGCGGGAACGGTGTACGGCCTGGCCAACCGCAAGAACCGGCAGTTCCACGAACGCCTCCGGCACGGCGTCACGGTGTTCCCGGGCACCCGGCCCTACCTTCAGGCCGTCACCGAAGCGGGACTGGGGGTCGCGGTGGTGTCCTCGAGCGCCAACACCGCCGAGATCCTCGACATCACCGGCCTCGCGCAGTACGTCGACTGCCGGGTGGACGGTGTGACCATCCGGACCGAGGGTCTGGCCGGCAAGCCGGCCCCGGACTCGTTTCTGCGCGCCGCAGAACTGCTGCACGTCGCACCGACCGACGCCGCGGTCTTCGAGGACGCGATCTCCGGCGTCCAGGCGGGACGGGCCGGGAAATTCGGTCTGGTGGTGGGAGTCGACCGAGTCGGCGATCCGGAGTCGTTGCGGCGCAACGGAGCCGATGTCGTCGTCGCCGATCTGGGAGATCTTCTGGCGGCATGATGATCTCCGAGGAGTCGTTCCCCATAGAGCCCTGGTGTGTCCGCGAGACCGCGCTGCACCTCAGCGTGCTGGCGCAGACCGAATCAGTGTTCGCGCTGTCCAACGGGCACATCGGTTTACGCGGAAACCTTGACGAGGGAGAACCGTACGGCCTGCCCGGGACCTACCTGAACTCGTTCTTCGAGGTGCGTCCGCTGCCCTACGCCGAGGCCGGGTACAGCTATCCCGAGGAGGGACAGTCGATCATCGACGTCACGAACGGCAAGGTGCTGCGCCTGCTGGTGGACGACGAACCGTTCGACGTCCGGTACGGCGAACTGCCCGAACACGAACGGACACTGGATCTTCGGGCGGGCGTGCTCCGGCGGCGGGCACGGTGGTGCTCCCCGGCGGGCAAACAGGTCGAGGTGCGGTCCACGCGCCTGGTGTCGCTCACGCAGCGCAGCATCGCGGCCATCGAGTACACCGTGACGGCGGTGGACCAGTTCACCCGTGTCACAGTCCAATCCGAACTGGTGGCCAACGAGGACCAGCCGGAGCCCTCGGCCGACCCGCGGGTGGCGGCGGTGCTGCGCGCGCCGCTTGAGGCGGTCGCCCACGAGGGCGGAGATCAGGACGCCATGCTGGTTCACCGCACGCGGGCCAGTGGCCTGACGATGGCCGCGGCCATGGACCACATCGTCGAGGTGCCGGGCCGGGTCGAGGTGTCCACCATGACCAGCGCCGACCTGGCCCCCACGACGGTGATCTGCGGCCTGCGGCCAGGGCAGACGCTGCGCATCGTCAAGTTCCTGTCCTACGGCTGGTCCAGCCTGCGCTCTCGCCCCGCGTTGCGCGATCAGGTCGCCGGGGCATTGACGGGTGCGCGGTACACGGGGTGGGAGGGCCTGCTCGACGCGCAGCGCGCCTACCTCGACGACTTCTGGGACAGCGCCGACGTCGAAGTCGAAGGTGACCCGCACTGCCAGCAGGCGGTGCGGTTCGGGCTGTTCCACGTGCTGCAGGCCAGCGCCCGCGCCGAGCGTCGCGCCATTCCCGGCAAGGGACTCACCGGCACCGGCTACGACGGGCACGCGTTCTGGGACACCGAGGGCTACGTGCTTCCGGTCCTCACCTACACCGCCCCCCGCGCCGCCGCGGATTCCCTCCGTTGGCGCGCTTCGACTCTGGATCTGGCCCGGGACCGAGCCGCCGAACTCACCCTGGAGGGTGCGACGTTCCCGTGGCGGACCATCCGGGGACAGGAGTGCTCCGCGTACTGGCCTGCCGGTACGGCGGCCTGGCACGTGAACGCCGACATCGCCCTGGCGTTCGAGCGCTACCGGATCGTCACCGGCGATCAGTCGCTGGAGGCCGAGTGCGGCGTCGACGTGCTCGTCGAGACCGCCCGTCTGTGGCATTCGCTGGGCCACCACGACCGGCACGGCAGGTGGCACATCGACGGCGTCACCGGCCCCGATGAGTACACCGCCGTCGTGAACGACAACGTGTTCACCAACCTGATGGCCGCGCACAACCTTCGGGCCGCCGCGGCGGCCTGCAACCGCCATCCCGAGATCGCACAACGCCTTTCGGTGACTCTCGAGGAGACCGCGGCGTGGTGCGATGCCGCGGACGCGGTGCACATCCCCTACGACGAGGAACTGAGGGTGCATCAGCAGTGCGAGGGGTTCACCCGGATGCGCGAATGGGACTTCACGGCCGACACGGCCTATCCGCTGCTGCTGCATCAACCCTATGTCCGGCTGTACTCGTCGCAGGTGCTCAAACAGGCCGACCTGGTGCTGGCGATGCACTGGCTCGGGCATCACTTCACCGATGAGCAGAAGGCGCGCAACGTCGACTATTACGAGCGACGAACCACGCGCGACTCCTCGCTGTCTGCGTGCACCCAAGCCGTGCTGTGCGCCGAGGTGGGACATCTCGAGCTCGCGCACGACTACACCGCCGAGGCCGCCATGATCGATCTTCGCGATCTGCACCACAACACCCGGGATGGCCTGCACATGGCGTCACTGGCCGGTGCGTGGACCGCGCTGGTCGGTGGGTTCGGCGGACTCCGCGACGACGCGGAGATTCTGACGCTGAACCCTCAGCTGCCCTCGGGGATCTCCCGGTTGACGTTCCGCCTGCGCTGGCGCAGCTTCCGCGTCACCGCCGACGTCTGCCATGAGACCGCGACCTACACGCTGCGTGACGGTCCGCACGGTCGGCTGGCCATCCGGCATTCCGGCGAGGACGTCGAATTGACGACCGACGCCCCCGTCACACTGCCGGTCCGCCGCAGAACTCCACTGCTTCCGACGCCGGAACAACCACCGGGACGCGCTCCCGCGCACCGGCACGGCGAGCGCAACTGACCGTCAGTCGGGTGGTTCCTGCCCGCCCTGTGGAGTGGTCTCGCCGTCGACCGCACCGTCCTCGCCCTGGGTCGCCGAGGTGTCGGCGGCGGTGCGGTCCTTGTCCTCGTGGTCGTCCTCGTCGAGATAGATTCCGCGTCCGCGCGGCATGGTATCCCCTTTCGTCGCGACAACGGTTACCCAGCAGCCGGTCATGGCTCACGCGGATAGCGATTCCGCCCGGCCCAAACGACGGTTTTGCACGGGCCCGCCGGGGGAATCCCTGCCCAGACGGCAGGCCGAACATCGGAGCGCATCCTGGACACGAACTCGACGACCATGCATCGCCAGAATCGGATGGACGCTCCGGCGGTGCTGTTCGACGTCGACGGCACCCTGGTGGACTCCAACTACGTCCACGTGCACGCGTGGGTGCGCGCCTTCGCCGCAGAGGACGTGCCGGTCGAGGCCTGGCGCATTCATCGCAGCATCGGCATGGACGGCGACACCCTGCTGCAGACCCTCGCCGGTGACGAGTCGGATGAGGTCCGTCGCCGACTCAAGGAGCGGCACAGCCTCTTTCACCGCGAGGCCAGCGGCCTGCTGCGGCCGCTGCCGGGTGCACGTGAGCTGCTCCACCACCTCGCCCACGATGGCGCACAGGTGGTGCTCGCGACGTCTGCACCCGAGGACGAACTCGCCATTCTGCGCGACGTGTTGGACTGCGATGACGTGGTCACCGCCGTGACGTCATCGGCCGACGTGGACACGGCCAAACCCGAGCCCGACATCATCGCGGTGGCCTTGGACCGGGTCGGTGCGACAGCTGATCGCGCGGTGTTCATCGGCGACGCGGTGTGGGACATGCAGGCCTGTGTGCGTGCGGGACTGCGCTGCATCGGCGTCCGCAGCGGTGGTGTCGGCGACGAACTTCTCGAGGCCGGCGCCGAGTCGGTGTTCGACAATGCGCAGGACCTGCTCGACCACCTGGCCAGCACACCGATCTCCACCCTGACCGGCTCAACGCAGCGGGTTTGACCTCGGCGGCCACGTGGTACGCGGCAGCAAGGAGGTGCAGGATGTCGGGTCCCCGAAATGAGAAGGCCGAAGAGGATGTGGAAACCGATCCGCATGTCGCGGGGTCGCGCGACAGCGGCGATGACGACACCTACGTCGGCCGGAGGTCGTCAGACGAGGACTTCGACGCCGGCGAGACCGGCGCTGAGAGGCGCGCGGAGAGCTGAGCGGGAGTCTGTTGTGCCACACCGACAGGAGCGGGCGATCACGTGACTGAACAGACCGGCACGGCGACCGAACGTCCCAGACGTGCCAACGCGGTGCTCAATTGGGCGCTGGCGCTGACGACGATCCTGGGCGCGGCCGCGGTGGAGATCTTCGCCTATGTACAGGTTCTCGGCACAGCAGGGTGCAGTGACCGCGCCTGCCCGCGGCTCGGTCCGGGCGAAATCGGTTACACCGTCATCGTTTACGGCGCGCCGATCGTCGCGGTGTTGGCCATCGTGCTGTCGTTCGCCACCGCGCGACACCCCAAGGCCATCCTGGTCCCCGTGATCGCCTGGGCCCTTCTGCTCGCGGCGTTCCTGGTGCTCGTCGTCAGCTTTCCCTGAGCCTTTTCCTGGGTCCGCCCAGACAGTGATCGAATCGTTATCCTGCCTGGTCACGGGCCTGCCCCAGCACCCCGGACAGGTGTTGGTTACCCGCCAGTAACCAAACGTACAGGCCGCTCGGTTACCGTCGGTGGGCATGAATGATCTCGGTTTCAGTCCTGCTTTCGTGGACCTGCACGGTTCGCGCGTCGCGTACCGGGACTCCGGTGCAGGCAGCGGCCCCGAAACGCTGCTCCTGCTGCACGGCATGGCCGGAGGTTCAGACGACTGGCTGGGAGTGCTTCCCACCCTCGCTCGCGATGCCCGCGTCATCGCCCCCGATCTGCTCGGACACGGCCTGTCGGACAAACCGCGCGGCGACTGCTCCCTGAGCACGCTCGCGGTGTGGGTCCGGGACCTCCTCGACGCGCTCAACGTCCCGCGCGTGACCGTGGTCGGTCATTCGTTGGCCGGTGGCATCGCCATGCAGTTCGCCCACCAGCACCGTGACCGCTGTGATCGCGTGGTCCTGATCGGCAGCGGTGGCCTGGGCCAGGATCTCGGCTGGATGCTGCGGGTGCTGTCGGCACCGGGCGCCGAACACCTGATCCCGGCCGTCACTCCCAAACCGGTCGTGACGGCGGGCAATGCCGTGCGGGACTGGCTGACCGCCGCCGGGGTCCGCGCGCCGCGTGCCGCCGAGATGTGGAGCACCTACAGCGCGATCGCCGATCCCGACACCCGGTACTCGCTCATGCGCACGCTGCGGTCGGTGCTCGACGTCCGCGATCAACCGGTCACGGCCCTGACTCGGCTCAGCGAGTCCGCCCCGATGCCGGTGCTGCTGGTGTGGGGAGAGGAGGACGGGGTGATCCCCGTGGCGCACGGCCGCGACGCGCATCTGGCACTGCCCGGAAGCCGCCTCGAGGTCATGCCCGGCATCGGCCACCATCCGCACATCGAGGCCCCGCAACGCGTCGCCGACATCCTGCGGGACTTCCTCGCCTCGACCGAGCGGCGATCGATCACGCTGACCCGCTGCTAGCCCATGAGGCGGCGGGTCAGAACGCGATGAACAGGATCTCGTCGCGCGAGTATTCGTGCCCGGGATGGTTCTCGGAGAGGTGCTTCTGAGTCTTCTCGACCAGGTCGTCTTCGTCGGTTCCGACGATCGATTCGCCGCAGGGGCAGTTCAGGTGAGTCTTCATGCCTAAGTGTCTACCTGACCGCTGTCGTGTGCGGTAGACACGGTACCCATGTGGGACTTCGAAACCGACCCGGACTATCAGGCCAAGCTTGACTGGGTCGACGAGTTCATGCGGCGCGATGTCGAACCCCTGGACCTGCTTCCACTCGATCCGTACGACAAACAGAACCCACGCGTCATGACACTGCTGCGCCCCCTGCAGCAGCGGGTCCGGGACCAGGGCCTGTGGGCCGCGCATTTGAAACCTGAACTCGGCGGGCAGGGCTACGGCCAGGTCAAGCTGGCCCTGCTCAACGAGATCATCGGGCGATCCCGGTGGGCTCCGACGGTCTTCGGCAGTCAGGCCCCCGACTCCGGCAACGCCGAGATCCTGGCGCTGTTCGGCACCGACGAGCAGAAGCAGCGCTACCTGGCACCCCTGCTGGCCGGCGACATCAGTTCGTGTTACTCGATGACGGAACCGCAGGGCGGATCCGACCCCGGCCTGTTCGTCACGAGGGCCGAGCGGGACGGGGACTCGTGGGTGATCAACGGCGAGAAGTGGTTCTCATCGAACGCGCGGCACGCCAGCTTCTTCATCGTGATGGCCGTGACCAACCCCGAAGCCCGCACCCGCGACAAGATGTCACTGTTCATCGTCCCGGCGCAGACCCCTGGCATCGAGATCGTCCGCAATGTCGCGGTGGGGTCTGAAAGCACCGAACACGGCACACACGGCTACGTGCGCTACACCGATGTCCGGGTGCCGCTCGACCATGTGCTGGGCGGCGAGGGGCAGGCGTTCGCCATCGCGCAGACCAGGCTCGGCGGCGGCCGTATCCATCACGCGATGCGCACCATCGCGATGGCCCGGCGAGCGTTCGACATGATGTGCGAACGCGCGGTGTCGCGACAGACACGACAGGGTCCGCTGTCGAATTTTCAACTGACACAGGACAAGATCGCCGACAGTTGGCTGCAGATCGAGCAGTTTCGGCTGCTGGTGCTGCGCACCGCGTGGTTGATCGACAAACACCACGACTATCAGATGGTGCGCCGCGACATCGCGGCCGTGAAGGTCGCGATGCCCCAGGTGCTCCACGACGTCGTGCAGCGGGCGATGCACCTGCACGGTGCGTTGGGCGTGTCCAACGAGATGCCGTTCGTGCGAATGATGGTGGCCGCGGAGTCGTTGGCGATCGCCGACGGCCCCACCGAGGTGCACAAGCTCACCCTCGCGCGTCGCACGCTGCGCGAGTACGAGCCCGTCGACACGATGTTCCCGTCCGCGCACATCCCCACGCTGCGCGAGGAGGCGCGGGCCCGACTCGCCGAACTCCTCGAACTCGACGTCGCCGAACTCTGACGCCCCGCTTCGCAGCCGGCCCGAACCTGTGACACGCTGGCCAATGACATGAATTGGCTGCTGTTGTTCGTCGCGGGCGTCGCCGGCGGACTGACCGGCAGCATCGCGGGCCTCGCCTCGGTGGCCACCTACCCCGCTCTGCTCGCCGTGGGCCTGCCGCCCGTGACGGCCAACGTGACCAACACCGTGGCCCTGGTGTTCAACGGGGTCGGCTCAATTCTGGGCTCGCGGCCCGAGTTGAAGGGGCAGGGCCGCTTCCTGCTGCGCATCGCACCGCTGACTCTGCTCGGCGGTGCGGCGGGCGCGCTTCTGCTGTTGTCCACTCCCGCAGAGGGGTTCGAGAAGATCGTGCCCATCCTGTTGGGCGGTGCGGCGCTCGCGATCCTCCTGCCCCACCGGCCGCCGGCCACCGACGACATGGGCCGGCGCAGCCGGCTGGCCCTGATCCTCGAGGGCGCGGCGGTCTTCGCGATCGCCGTGTACGGCGGCTATTTCGGCGCCGCGGCCGGTGTGCTCCTGCTGGCCCTGTTCCTGCGGATGGGGCATGCCACGCTCGCCCACGCCAACGCGTCGAAGAATGTCCTGCTGGGCCTGTCGAACGGCGTCGCCGCGCTGATCTTCGCGGTGGTCGCGCCGGTCCAGTGGGGCGCCGTGGCAGCGCTGGGGGCGGGCTGCCTGCTGGGGTCGCGACTGGGCCCCGTCGTGGTGCGCCATGCACCGGCGACGCCGATGCGACTGCTGATCGGGGCGGCCGGCGTGGCACTGGCAATCTCGCTGGGCCTGGAGGCCTACTGACGCCCACCGACGCCGAGAAGAGCCTGCTGTACACAAACCACCAGGTCGGCGGTGCATCAGGCTCTTCTCGGCGACAAATCCAGAGTCAGAACATGTAGCGCAGGATGCTCTCGGCCACGCAGGCCGGCTTGTCGCTGCCCTCGACCTCGAACCTCGTCGCGACGGTCAGCTGCAGTGCGCCGTTGCCGAGGTCCTCGACCTTCTGCAGCGTGGCGGTCCCTCGGACCTTCGATCCGACCGGCACGGGCGACGGGAAGCGAACCTTGTTCAGGCCGTAGTTGATCGCCAGCTTGATGCCCTCGACCGAGAAGATCTGGTGCATCACGACCGGCACGAGCGACAGCGTCATGAAGCCGTGCGCAATGGTCTGGCCGAACGGCCCCTTCGCGGCCCTCTCGGGGTCGACGTGGATCCACTGGTGGTCACCGGTGGCGTCGGCGAACTGGTTGACGGCCTCCTGGGTGATGGTCAACCAGTCACTGGTGCCCAGTTCCTGACCTTCGGCGGCCTGCAGTTCCGCTGCGGAGGTGAAGGTGCGCATGAGCGGTTCCTCTCTACTTTGTTGGGGTTGGTGAATTTTCCGGATCGCGCGCCGCAATGACGCCCTCCTGGACCAGAGTCGCGCACACGTCGCCGTCGTCCCCGATCAGGCTCGCGGTGACGACGCCGCGCCCGCGGGCACCCGCGGGCGAACGTGACTCCAGCAGGTTCCACCGGTCTGCCCGCAGCGGTCGGTGGAACCAGACGGATGCGTCGGTCGTGCCGCTGCGATGTGTGCGGTCGCGCATCGTGTGACCGTGGACCCGAAGGGCCGGGTCGATCATGTAGACGTCGGTGACGAACAGCGCGAGGCAGGCATGAGTGAGCGCGTCATCAGGCACCGGAACCGTTGTGCGCCACCAGAGCCGGCGCAGGAAGTCCTGACCCTCGCCGGAGTCCGACACCCTGATGTCGAGTTCGTCGAGCGGCAGTCCGGGCGCGGGACCCGCGGGACCGGTGGGCTCGAGTCCTTCGGGATCCTGCGGCAGTTGTTCGATGTGGCCGTGCTCGGGCCCGTCCATGGCGCGTGAGAAGGACACTGTCGCGGTGGTCATGACGCGCCCCGCCTGACGCGCCACCACCCGCCGGGTCTTGGCGGTGCGCCCGTCATACGTGCGCTCGACCTCGTAGTCCGTGGGTTCGGTCGGGTCACCGCCGCGCAGGAACGTCAGGTGCAGGCTCGTGGGCAGCGCCCCGGCGTCATCGACGGTGCGGGCCGCGGCGGCCAGCGACTGGGCCAGGAACTGACCGCCGTAGGCTCGTTTGCCCGCGGGTCCGTGGCCGAAGCCGACCCAGACGTCGGAACCCGCGTCACGCAGGGCGAGGACGTCCAGGAGTGCGCTCATGACGCCCCCTCGCCGGACGGCCCTGCCACTGCTCCGGTCTCGGCGAGCGCCGCGACGTCCGCGGCGGACATCCCCAAGCGCTCGGTCAGCACGGTCTCGGTGTGGTCCCCGAGGGCCGGTGCCGGCACAGCGGGTGCGTGGACGCCGTCGATGATCAGCGGCAGACCGGGCGCAAGGTGCTCGCCGATGCGGGGTTGATCCAGCAACGAGAACAACGGATTGGCTGTGACTTTCGGATCGGCACTGGTCTCGGTGAAGGTGCGGTAGCGCTCCCAGAGAATCGACGTGCCGGCCAGGCCCGCGGCGACCTCCTCGCCCGTGTGCTCGGCGAACCACACGCTGAACAGGCCCGTCAGCGCTTCGCGGTGCCGGTAGCGCTGGCCCTCGTCGTTGAAGTCGGCCTCGAGTGCTTCGGCAAGGGCGGCAACGGCTTTGGCTGTGCCCGTGAGTTCGGTCAGGTCGCGGAAGTGCCGCGGTGTCAGCGCGACCAGCATGAAGGAGACACCGTCGGCGCTGGTGAAGTTAGCCCCGTACTGGCCGTAGAGCGAGTTGCCCAGCCGTTGCCGCTGCGATCCGGTGACCATGGGTTCGGTGAGGAATCCGAGATTCCCGGCCGTGGCCAGTGCGACATCCTCGAGCGGCAGCCTGATCCGACTGCCCGCTCCGGTGGTGTCGCGGTGCCGAAGGGCGCTGACGATGCCCAGCGCCGCGTACAGACCGCACGCGACATCCCAGGCCGGCAGCACATGGTTGACCGGGCCGGCCTCGGTCGCGGGGCCCGTGACAAGCGGGAACCCCACGCCCGCGTTGACGGTATAGTCCACGCCGGTGCCGCCGTCGGCCCTACCGGACACCTCGAGATGGATCAGATCCGGTCGGCGGGCGACCAACGCGTCGTAGCCGTGCCAGTCCCGGCCCACCACGTTGGTGATGAGGATGCCGCCTTTGGGACCGCCCTCGGCGATCAGCCGGGCGATGACCTCCTGGCCCTCGGTCGAGCGCATGTCGACCGCGACCGACCGTTTGCCCTTGTTGAGACCGGCCCAGTAGATGCTGGTGCCGTCGTCGGTCAGGGGCCAGCGGCGATAGTCCGCGGCGCCGCCGATCGGGTCCACCCGGATCACCTCGGCGCCGAGTTGCGCCAGCGTCATGCCGGCCAACGGCACGGCGACGAAACTCGAGATCTCGACAACCCGCACCCCCGCGAGTGGACTGATCGATATCGGGGCTTCAGTCATTCTGACTCCCTGTGCGGATCCAATGAGGCCGACATCACTTCGGCGTTAGTCAACCAGCACGGGCGTGACAGCTGACATACCGGTACCACCGGCGCCTATCCTTCCCTCGTGAGGTCTCGGATTGACGCTGCGATTGAGCGTGCCCTCGATGCGCGTCAGCGTGAGGCCACCGAGGAGGTCGAGCGGATCCTGACCGCCGCGCTCGCGGTCGTCGAGCGCACTGCACCCGCTCCGCCCAAGGTCAGTGACATCGTGGCCGCCGCAGGCACCTCCAACGCCGCGTTCTACCGGTATTTCACGGGCAAGGATGAACTGCTCCTGGCCGTGATGGAGCGCGGCGTCGCCATCACCGCGGCCTATCTGGAGCGGGAAATGGGCCGCCACGACGACCCAGCACACAAGATCCGGGCGTGGGTCGTAGGCGCTCTCGGCCAGGTCGGGGACCTGCGCCGCACCGAACGCAGTCGCGCCGTCTTGAGCCAGTTCGCCTCGATCCCGGACGGTCAGATCACCGCGCCGATGCGTGACCTGTTGGTGGCCCCACTGATCGCCCTCGGCTCGATCGACCCCGAACGCGACGCAGACGCGCTGTTCACGACGGTCAGCGGGGTGATTCGGCGCCACGCCGCGGCGATCACCTCACCGACGGCCGAGGAGATCGACCATCTGGTGCGCTTCTGCCTGGCGGCCGTCGACACCGAAGGGACACAGTGATGGCGATCAATCCCGGACAGGTGTCACTGGCCGGCCGAGTCGCGATCGTCACCGGCGGCGGAGCAGGCATCGGACGCGGGATCGCCGAGGGGCTTCGCGCCTTCGGCGCCCAGGTGGCGAGCCGCGGGGATCCCGAAAGCTGCGGCGCGGCGGCCGAATCCATGTCGGCGCTGGGCATCACCGTCGACGTCCGCGACGAGGCGGGAGTCGATGACGCGCTGAGTCGCACCGAGGCCGAACTCGGGACACCGTCGATCCTGGTCAACAACGCGGGCGGCGTGTTCCGCTCGGCACTGCTGGACACCTCCGCCAACGGCTGGGATGCGCTGTACCGCAGCAATCTTCGACACGTCCTGCTGTGCACGCAGCGGGTGGCCCGCGCTATGGCGGCCGCCGGCCTGCCCGGCAGCATCATCAACGTCACCTCGATCGAGGGGGTCCGCGCCGCGCCGGGTTACGCGGCGTACGCCGCGGCCAAGGCCGGCGTCATCAACTACACCCAGACGGCGGCACTCGAACTGGCGCCGCACGGCATCAGGGTCAACGCACTGGCCCCGGACATCACGCTGACCGAGGGACTGGCGGCACTGGCCACCGAGAACCACGCCGACAGGATGGCCCAGATCGTCCCCGCGGGCCGCCCCGGCCATGTCGACGACCTCGCGGGCGCGGCGGTGTTCCTGGCCGGCCCGTTGTCGTCCTACATCACGGGTCAGACCCTGCACGTCGATGGCGGCACCCACGCCGCCGGCGGCTGGTACCACCAACCCAGCACCGGCGACTACGTCCTCGGACCGTGCTGACATGCGCCTGCTGCTCATCTCCGACACGCATGTGCCCAAGCGCGCCAAGGACCTGCCCGCCGCGGTGTGGGACGAGGTCGACCGCGCCGACGTCGTCATTCATGCGGGTGACTGGGTGGACGTCGCGCTGCTCGACGCGCTTGAGGCCCGCGCGTCGGCGCTCGTCGCCTGCTGGGGCAACAACGACGGACCCGACCTGCGAGCGCGTCTCCCCGAGCGCGCCGACGTCATCCTGGGCGGGGTCCGGTTCACCGTCACCCACGAGACGGGTGCGTCGGCCGGGCGTGAGGCGCGCATGTCGAAGCTCTACCCCGACACCGATGTGCTGGTGTTCGGCCACAGCCACATCCCGTGGGACACCACCACTTCGACCGGGTTGCGGCTGCTCAATCCCGGATCGCCCACCGACCGGCGCCGGCAGCCGGCCCACACGTACATGACGGCGACAGCGTCCGAGGGCGCGCTGTCCGACGTCACGCTGCACACCCTGCCCTGAGGGTATGGCCTCGTGCGGTAGCGACACCCGCCGCCGAGAAGAGGCGCGAGAACAGTCGACCTGGGAGTTTCTGTTCGGCAGGCTCTTCTCGGCGTCCATGGTGCGGTTTGCCAGCCGGTGGCACCATGGACCGGTGACCGGAGTCGGACCAGACCGCAGACACCTGTCCCCCGCCCACCACCTGCGGCGAATGTCGGGCCGTGACCCCCACGAGGAGCACAGGGCCGCAACGCCTCTGGAGTTGCTGTTCGACCTGACCTTCGTCATCGCATTCGGTGTCGCCGCATCGGAGTTCGCGCATCTGCTGGCTGCCAACCACGTCGGCGCGGCCCTGGCGGGTTTCGTGTTCTCGGTGTTCGCGGTCTGCTGGGCGTGGATCAACTTCACGTGGTTCGCCTCGGCCTACGACACCGACGACTGGGCCTATCGAGTCACGACCATGCTCCAGATGGTCGGCGTGATCATCCTGGCTCTCGGCATTCCGCCGACGTACAGCTCGATAGCCGCAGGTGAGCACGTCGACAACCGGGTCATGATCGCCGGCTACGTGGTGATGCGGATCGCCCTGCTGTTCCAGTGGTTACGCGCGGCCCGCCAGGATCGTGCCCGCCGGGCGGCGTGCCTGACCTACGCCGTGGCGATCACCGTCGCACAGATCGGCTGGATCGCCGTCATCATCCTCAACACCTCGGTCGAGGTCACCCTGCTGCTCTATGTGGTGCTCGCCGCGGTCGAGTTCGCGGGCCCGCGGATCGCCGAACGCGTCAAGGGCGGCACCCCGTGGCACCCCCATCACATCGCCGAGCGCTACAGCCTGCTCGTCATCATCGCCCTCGGCGAGGGTGTGGTGGGGACGGTCGCGTCGCTGTCGGCGCTGATCGGTGAGCGGGGCTGGACCGTCGACACCGCACTGCTCGCCGTGGCCGGGACTGGGCTCACGTTCGGCCTGTGGTGGGTGTACTTCGTCGTACCGGCAGCGCCGCTGCTCGACGCGCGCCCCGCGTCATCGTTCGTGTTCGGTTACGGGCACATCCCGATCTTCGGCGCGATCGTCGCCACCGGCGCCGGACTGCACGTCGCGGCGTACTACATCGAGCATCACTCCGAACTCAACTCCGTCGACACAGTGCTGACGGTCGCGGTCCCGGTCGCCGTGTATCTGCTCTGCGTCTTCGTGCTCTACATGTATCTGGTCCGCCGCCTCGACGCGTTCCATGTGCTGCTGCTGGTCGGTGCCGCGCTGGTGCTGGTGGCCGCCGTGGTGCTGGCCGACCGGGGTGTCGACATGGCGGTGTGCCTGTTGGTGGTCATGGCGGCGCCCATCGTCGTGGTCATCGGTTACGAGCTCATCGGACATGGGCGTGCCGTCGACGCCGTCGACGAGGCCATGTCACGGGAGTTGTGACCCCCGTCCGCACCCGGTGCTGCAGACCCGACGTGTGCTGGGCGAATGCTGCCCGGAAAGGCCACGCGGCCAGGCGAACACGCCGGGTGATGGTCACAACGCGGTGACGAATCGGCCTCCGGGCTTTATCCCAATCGTTTCCTAACCGCGACAGCGTCACGGGGTTTTCCGAGCGCGGACGCCGGGAAACACATGATTCACTTGCGTCACATCAGTAACACAGGCATGTAATTACACACGGAGGAGCGACAGTCGTGAAGTTCGTTGAGAAGATGCGCGGTACGGCAAAGGCATCCCTTCGCCGGCTGACGGTCGCCGCAGTTGCGGCTGCCGCGCTGCCCGGGTTGATTGGGGTGGCTGGGAGCGCGGCGCCCGCCGGGGCGTTCTCGCGTCCGGGACTGCCCGTGGAGTACCTCGATGTCCCCTCGCCGTCGATGGGCCGCAACATCCGGATCCAGTTCCAGGGCGGCGGACCGCACGCGGTCTACCTGCTCGACGGTCTGCGGGCCCAGGACGACTACAACGGTTGGGACATCAACACCCCGGCCTTCGAATGGCTGCACAACTCGGGCCTGTCCACCGTCATGCCGGTCGGCGGACAGTCGAGCTTCTACGCCGACTGGTACCAGCCTTCACAGGGCAACGGTCAGAACTACACCTACAAGTGGGAAACGTTCATGACCTCCGAACTCCCCGCCTGGCTGGAGGCCAACCGGGGCGTGTCGCGCACCGGTAACGCCGCGGTGGGTCTGTCGATGGCCGGCAGCGCATCGCTGACCTACGCGATCTGGCATCCCGACCAGTTCAAGTACGCCGCTTCGCTTTCCGGATTCCTGAACCCGTCCGAGGGCTGGTGGCCCACCCTGATCGGCCTGGCGATGAACGATGCGGGCGGCTTCAACGCCAACAGCATGTGGGGCCCGTCGTCCGACCCGGCGTGGAAGCGCAACGACCCCATGGTCAACATCAACCGACTGGTGGCCAACAACACCCGCATCTGGATCTACTGCGGCACCGGCACCCCGTCTGAGCTCGACACCGGAGCCAACGGCGCCAACCTGATGGCCGCTCAGTTCCTGGAGGGCTTCACGCTGCGGACCAACATCACCTTCCGCGACAACTACCTCGCGGCCGGTGGCACCAACGGCGTGTTCAACTTCCCGGCCAACGGCACCCACAGCTGGGGCTACTGGGGACAGCAGCTTCAGCAGATGATCCCCGACATGCAGCGGGTGCTCAACGGCACCCCCGGCGCAGTCTAGAGCGCGTCACCCAAGTGGCCCCCGCTACGGGGGGGGCCACTTTTTCATTGCGCCCAAACGAACGTATGGGCGCGAAAGTGCGAGATGTTGCCGCCATTTCGTCGATCTCGGCACACTCAGGAACTCAGGCGCTGCCGCAGCCCCGTCGCCCGGACCACGCGACGCGCCAGCGCTGCCCTCAGCTGCTGCTCGGTGCCCACGACCCGCACCTTCGATTTCGCGCGCGTGACCGCGGTGTAGAACAACTCCCGTGTGAGCAGACGCGAATCCTCCGGCGGCAGCAGCACCGTCACCTCGTCGGCCTGGCTGCCCTGGCTCTTGTGGATCGTCATCGCGTGCGCGGTCTCGACATCGGCGAGCCTGCTGGTCGCGAAGTCCACCACGCCACGCGCACCGGCGATCGCCGCGCGCAGTGCGCCACCTGCCAGCACCGCCACCCCGGTGTCACCGTTGTAGAGGCCCAGCCCGTAGTCGTTTGCCGTCACCAGCACGGGCCGGCCCAGATACCACTCACCCCACAGTGATTCACCGGTCTCCTCAGCCAACCACCGCTCGATCTGCCGGTTCCAGCGGCGCACGCCGAATGCACCCTCGCGGTGCGCACACAACAGTCGATGCGCTTGGAGGGCGTCCAGTGCCACCTCTGCCGACACCGCGGCGGCGTCGCGCACCGCCAGTGCGTGCGCCACCAGCACCTCCCGCAGGGCCTCGGTCGGGTCGGCGCTGTCGACGAACTCGACGTGGTCGCCACCGCCCGCCAGGATCTCCAGCACACGGTCGGCGTCACCCACGCGAATCGCGTTGGCCAACAGCCCGATCGCCTCCCCGAAGCGGTGTGAGGTCGACAGTTGGGCGATTCGGCGGTCCGCCCGAGCACCCAGGCCGTCCACCAGATCGGCCAGTACCGCCCCCGCCTCCACCGAGGCCAACTGGTCGGGATCGCCGACCAGGATCAGCCGCGTATCCGGCCGCAGCGCCTCGAGCAGCCGGGCCATCATCGTCAGCGACACCATCGAGGTCTCGTCGACGACCACCAGATCGTGCGGAAGCCGGTTGCCCCGGTGATGCCGGAAGCGGGTCGAACTGTCAGGCTTCGAGCCCAGCAGGCGGTGCAACGTGAGGGCCTGCAGACCCTGAAGCCGGGCACGGTCCGAGTCGCCGAGTCCGGATATCTCCGCGCGCACCGCCTCCTGCAGGCGGGCCGCGGCCTTGCCGGTCGGTGCTGCCAGCGCAATGCGC
Organism: Mycobacterium sp. ACS4331; assembly: GCF_001667265.1. Taxonomy (GTDB): domain Bacteria; phylum Actinomycetota; class Actinomycetes; order Mycobacteriales; family Mycobacteriaceae; genus Mycobacterium. The sequence goes on from NZ_LZHW01000028.1 coordinate 47,122, forward strand.
AGCGGCGGCCCGCCCGCGATGTCGGCCTGTTCCGCCGCCAATGCCAGCAGACCCGCCACCGTCGTCGTCTTCCCCGTGCCGGGGCCCCCGGTGAGCACCGTGATCCACTGCGACAGCGCAATGCGGGCGGCGTCGCGATGTTCGTCGGAGTTCGGACGATGGAACACCCGGCTCAAGCCCGCCGCCAGCGCGGCCTCGTCGATGACCGGCGGCGCGGGTCGAGGTGCCAGCAGGTCACCGCAGACCTGCTGCTCCTCCCGCCAGTACCTGTCCAGGTACAGAAGCCGGTCCTCCTCGAGGTGCAGAACGGAGTGCTGGGTCAGCAGTGGGCTGCCGCGCAGTTCGGTCAACCACAGCTGCGGGTCGGGCCACGGCACCTCGCCCTGTTCGGTGTCATCGAGATCCCCTGCCACAGTGAGGATGTCGACGCAGACCGAGCCCGAACGCAACGCTCGCACGGCGAGCGCGACCCCCAACGCCACGAGTTCGCTGCCCTCACCGCCCTGGACCGTCAGCCGGGTCGCCACATGCACGTCGGCGACCTCGAGCACCCCCGCCTCGTTGAAGACCCTCAGCAGACCCCCGGCGTTGACCGCGCGGCGCCAGTCGAAGACGTCCTCGACAGTGTCAGTCACGGCACCACCCCGTCGAGCAGATCCGACAGTGCACTCACCAGTCGCGCCGGGGGACGCCAACTGAAGACGCCCGCCGGATGTCCGTCGATCACCGGCGTCGCCGCCCCGCACATACCCCGCAGGAACAGGTACATGACGCCACCGAGATGCTGCTCCGGCTGGTACCCGGGAAGCCGCCACCTCAGGTACCGGTGCAGCACCACGCTGTACAGCAGCGCCTGCAGCACATAGTCCGAATGCAACATCGCGGCGGCAAGCTGCCCGGGTCCATAGTCGGCCGCGACGGGGCGGTCGTTGTCGCCCAGTCTGTTGGTTTTGTAGTCGACCACCACGAACCTGCTTCCCACCACGGGGTCTGGGATCCGCAGGACCACATCGATGGAACCGGACAGGTAGCCCCGCAGCGGTGCCGTTCCCAACGCCGGCGCCCGCAGTTGGCCGGAGTACCCGGCGAGGGGGTCGTCGGCAGGCAGCAGATCATCCAGCAGGTCCGCCACGTGGGCCAACGTCACGGGTCCGCCCTGCGACTCCAGATCGCCTCCGGTCAAGGGCATTTCGAAGTCCAGCTCCCGCAACCTGTCGGGCAGCCCGATGTCGCGCAGGGTCAGCCCGTCGGCCAGCGGGCCCAGCGGGGTGTCGTGCACGGGAATCAGCGCGGCAGCGATCCCGGCGATCGGTGCGTCCACCGGCCACCACGCGTAGTGCCGCTCCAACTGGGTGGTGAGTTCGGCCTCGAGGTCGGCGGCCGCCGGATCGGCGGTCTCCAGGACGGCGTGCACGAGCGATCCGAAGGTGGCACCCCCTGGCAGATCCGCCATCGGCGACGATGGGCCCTCGGCGGACATCGCCACCTCGGTGCCCTCCAGTGCCGCCTCGTCTGTCTCGTCATCCTTGCCCACGGTTTCGGGTTCACTGCCCACGCCGACGGACACGTCCTGCGCCGCCCGCACCAGCGCCGAGTAGGACGTACGCCGCCACGTGGTGTCGACAGCGCGGTCAAAGGTCCTGATCGCCAGGCCCTGCGGCGGCGGCGACGGCGGCACCTTCGACACGCGGGTGATGACCGAATCCTCGACCGTGGGCCCGCCCACGGCCTGCCAGTCCAGGAAGCAGCGGCGCGCATCGTCGTCGCTGATGGTGCCCACACAACGATCCGGAACCGCCGACTCCCCGGGGCGTCGGCCCCGGAGCAGGCGGGACAGTCCCCCGTTGGGCTCGTCGTATGCGGGCGCCCACCAGGCGACGACCTGAGACTGAGCGCGGGTGATCGCGACATAGGTCAGCCGCAGCGCCTCGCCAGCCGCTTCGGCGGCGCCCCGCGCCGCAGCGTCCGCGAAGTCGGGACTTGCACTGCCTCCGATGTGCAGGCACCGCATCCCCGCGTCGTCATGGAACAGCACCCGTTCGCCGGACTTGGCATTGCGTTTGAACATGAACGGCAGATAGACCACCGGGTACTCGAGACCCTTACTGCCCCAATACGTCATGACCTGCACGGCCGACGCCTCGCTGTCGAGTCGCCGCGTGCGCTCCATGCCGTTGCTGTTTCGGTGTCCGCGCAGCAGCGCGGCCAGGGCGGGCAGGGACAGCCCGTCACGGTGTGCGGCCTCCTGCAGGAGATCGGCCAGATGCGCCAGGTCAGTCATGCGCCGGGCCCCGTCCGCGGCGGCCAGCACGCGCTGCCCCATTCCCGCGAGGTTCGCGGACTCGAACACCGCGGCCACCCCGAACCGGCGCACGCGATCCGACCAGTCCCGCAGGGTCTCGGCGATCTGATCGGTCAGGGCGTCCCCGCCTTCGGCCAGACTGCCCCCGGTGTGGCCGAAGAAGCTGGTCAGGGCCGCGGCACGAACCAGTGTCGGACGGTGGGTCTGCTCCATCGCCTCGATCAGGCACAACCAGTCCGCCGCCGCCTCGGAGCTGAACACGTCGGCATCGCCTGAATACACCGACGAGATGCCGACCTCAGCCAGCGCCCTGCGGCACGGCGCGGCGTCCCAGCGGTTCTCGACGATCACCGCGACATCACCTGCGGTGATCGGTTCACCGTCGAAAGTTGCTCCGCTGGAAAGGAGTTCGGCGATGTCGGCGGCCAGGTCCCGTGCGATGTGCTGGCGCAGGTCCCCGATCGTGATGATCTGATCGTCGCGACGGCCGAACCGATCGCGGCCCACGACCCGCAGCCGGAACGGGGCGTTGTGCGGAGCACCGGCCAGACGATGCTTCCCATGGTGCGCGGCGACCTCGCCGACGACGATGTCGGCGTCCCCGAGTTCGGCGCCGCGGAGCACAGCCTGGACGGCGTCGACGAGTGGACGGTCGCTGCGCCAATTGGTCGCCAGGGTCCGCCGATCGCCCGCGGCGTGCGCCGCGGCGAGATAGGTGACGATGTCGCCCCCGCGGAAGGCGTAGATGGCCTGCTTGGGATCCCCGATCAGCACCAGGGTCGCGGCCCCGACGAACGCCCGCTCGATCACCTGCCACTGAATCGGGTCGGTGTCCTGGAACTCGTCCACGAGCACGATGCGCCAGCGCCTGCGCATACGCGCTCGGGCTGGGGCGTCGTCGTCCCGGAGCGCATCCGCGAGTCGGCTCAGCAGGTCGTCGTACCCCTGGATGCGCAGCCGGCGTTTGCGCGGTTCGAGTTCGGTGAGCACTCGACGGACGAAGTCCAACCTGGCCGCGGCGTCGGTACCCGCAGACGCCTCGACGGGGCGGATCTGCGCGCCCGGGTTCTCGACGACGTCGCGGGCGAGTTCGAGCGCCTCCTCCCGGGACATCGGCGGTGTCACCTTCTGCTGTCCGAAATGCGCGAGGTAGACGTCGTCGACGATCTCACGGACGAGATCGTCGAGGCTTTCCACCAACTGCACGTCCGGGTCGCCGTCACCGGCGACTCCGAGAGACTTGAGCACGATCTGGCAGAACTGATGGGTGGTGGCGATGGTCGCGGAGTCGAAGTTCGCCAGCGCATACCGCAGGCGGCGGGCGCGGATGGCACGCTCCTCGGGCGCCGCGTCGAGCAGGTGTGTGATCAGGGCGTTCGACGATCCCGGTGCAGGAGGGGTGTCGAAGGCCTCGACCGCCTCCACGAGTTGGGCGCGGACACGTTCGCGCAGTTCCCGGGTGGCGGCGCGACTGAAGGTGATGAGCAGCATCTCATCGAGCGTCGCGTCCTGCTCGGCGAGATAGCGGGTGACCAGCGCTGCCAAGGCGAAGGTCTTTCCGGTTCCCGCGCTTGCCTCGAGCACCGTGGTGGAATTCGGCTCTGGCAGCGGGCCCAACAGGTCGAAAGGTTTCACGAGCCCGCCTCGCGCTCGGCCGCCAGCATCGGATCCCAGACCCGGTCGGCCAGTGCCCCGAGGCGCGTGCCCTCCCCGCGCGTCTCCTCACCGGCAGCGGGCGGGCCGAGCAGAACCTCCAATGGGGCGGACTCACCCCAGGCTCGCCTGTGCGCCGGTGCGGCGTCCTCGCCGGGATACTTACCGGACTTCCATGCGTACGAGGCTGCACGGACGGGATCGGATCGAGTCCGGCGGGCCTCGGTCCACGCATAGGATGTCTTGAGCGGCAAAGGAAGCGGCTCGCATCGGCCGGTGTCGTACAGCGCCACCAGATCACTGAGCAGGTCTGCGGCTGGTCGGGCGGGGCGGCCGAAGGTGCGCACGCTGACGGCATTTCCGCGCCGCCGCCCGATGCACACCGCGGCCCAGTCCTGGGCGGGCTCGGCCGCGGTGAGCACCAGCAGCCGAATCCAGGCCTGCAGAAGGTGTTTGGGCGCAAGGGTCGAGTAGGTGACCGAGACGTAGCGCCCGGAGTGCACGGGATTCACCGTGCCGGTGAGCCGATGCCCCGAGGGCAGTTCCAGGTCCACGTCGACGGCCTCCGCCGACCCGATCCGGTATGCGAGTGCCGTATCAGCCAAGCGCTTCGCCATCTCCTGGGTCCGCTGCGCCGTACGCCAGCCCAACTGTCCAGGCGGCAGCTGACCGCGACGCCATTCCGCATGCAGCGCCCACTCGGCGTCGTGCCCGCGCAGGAGGTCGTCGAGCATCCGGTCGCCGACGGCCCACGTCTGCAGCTGGTCGATCTCCACCGGGATCGCATCTTCGATGACGTCGGCGTCGTAGGGCAGCGCCACCTCGAAACTGCGGAAGAATCCCTTCACGGGATCATTGAAGAATGCCAGAAGCTCCTGCAGCCCAACATCTCCGGGCTCGATGCTGGGCAGAGGCGCGTCGAGGAAGCTGCGGGTCTCGGTCTGCCGGGCACTGCTCGCCTCGTCCACGGTGACCAGTGCCGTCGGGTCGAACGTGAACGGTGTGGGCTCCCCCAGCGCGCCCGGTGTGACATTCCTGCGGTCGAACGGTTGCAGCGGATGCGCGACCAACACGTGCTCGCGCACCGGCACACCGGTGGTGCGGTCCAGGGCGTCGAGGACCTCGGCGAGCGGAACACACGGGGGCCGCGACTGGCCGGTGTACTCATCGGCTCCGGTGTAGGTGATGACCAGTTTCTCGCCTGCCGCGCCGATCGCGTCGAGCAGCAGTTGACGGTCCTCGGACCGGATGTCGCGTTCTCCCACGAGTGGTTCGCGCGCCAGCACGTCGTCACCGTCGGTCGCCCCGACTCGGGGGAACACCCCGTCGTCGAGTCCCACCAGGCACACCACGCGGTGCGGCACGGACCGCATGGGCACCATCGTGCAGACCGTCAGACTCCCGCTGCGAAAGTTCGCACGCGTCGGGCGGCCGGCCAGTCGACGTGTCAGCAGCGAGCGGACATCGTTGAGCCGCAGCGGATTCGCGGCGTGATCAGCGGCGTCGGCGACGACGTCAGCGAACTCGGTGTGCAACTGAGCGGACTGCCACCCGTCGTCGGCGCCGACCTTCGTCAGCCGCTCGACGCCCTCGCGAAGCAGGTTCATCCATTCGGCCAGTGTCTTGATGCCCGACAGCGAGTCCACGGTCCACTGCAGGCGGTCGACGAACTCGGCGAACCTGCCGGCGAGTTCGACGCGGTTGCTCCCCACGTCGTCGAGCGGAAGCGTGATTCCCAGCCAGTCCTGCGAATCGTCAGACATCGCGACCCCGCACAGCACCCGGTCCAGGCCGAACTGCCACGTGTTGTGCACGAACGCGCCCACCCCGAACGGTGCGCGGTGGGCCTGGTCGAAGCCCCAGCGCACCCCGGACTGCCGGACCCAGGTTCCCAGGGTGTCCACATCGTCATCGGTGAATCCGAACCGGGCCCGCACCGGTGGCGCCTCAGCGAGGTTGAGCACCTCACTGGCAGTCGCGCGGCCGCCGACGAGGTCGAGCAGGGCCGCCGTGACCGCCAGCAGCGGGTTGGTCTGCACCGGTGAGCGGTCAGCCAACCGGACACGCAGGCGGTGCGCGGGATGGCCGGCGCCCGAGTTCTCCTCACCGAGGCCGAACCCGGCGATGATCAGCGGCGCGTAGGTGTCGATGTCCGGGCACATCACCAGGATGTCGCGCGGTTCCAATGTCGGGTCGTCCGCCAGGGCACCCAGCAGCACATCCCGCAGGACGTCGATCTGGCGAGCGGGGCCGTGACAGCTGTGCACCCGGACCGATCTGTCGTCGAGCGAGAACCTGCGCGCATCGGGGCGCACGGCATTGTCCGCCACATCCGACTGCAGCCAGCCCAGAAGAGTGTCGGGCCGGGTGACCCGGCCCAGGTCTCCGTGATCCACCGCAACCGCGGGCAGCGACTGCGCAAGCTCGCGGACGTCACGGCCGAGGGTCACCAACAGCGGGTGGTCACCCTCGGATCCGCGCGCAGCGGCACGGCGCAACCTGGTCACCGGCTGCCTCCTGCCGTTCTCCCATAACGACGGGCTGGGATGCGGCAGCCACAGGTGCACATCGTGATGTGTGGACAGCGCCTCCAACAGGTCGAGATCGGTTGCGGCGAGCCGGGTCTGGCCGAACAGCGAAATTCGGGGCGGCAGCGGCGCCGGAGCCGAGCGCAGGGACGCAACGGTGGCGGCATGCCGAGCGTGCGGCGGCGCGATCTGCATACGTCCCACCAGTTGTCGCCACAGTTGCGGCTGCCAGCGCAGGTCGGAATCCAGCGCTCCGCCCATACCGTCGCTGTCCGTGCCGTCCAGCCAGTCGGTGAGCAGCTGGGGGCGCTGACTGGCGTAGGACGCGAACAGGCCCGCGATTCTGCGCGCCACCGCATATCGACGGCCCAGCCGCAGTTCGGCGTCCTCACCGTCACGGTGGAATCCGAGGTGTTGTGCCAGCGCCTGGCACCATGGCGCCTCGGCGCAGCCGTCGATCGTGTCCAGCAGCGGCCACACCATGCGGTCGGGCGACCAGGGGTCGTCGTCACCGGTTCCCGTCAGTTCCGCGATCAGCGACCGCGGCGATCGGAACGACACCCCGGCGCACACGCCGTCGGATCCGCTGCCGCAGCCCAACCGGTGCGACAGTCGCTGCGAGAGCCACCGTTCGACACCCCGCGCCGGCACGAGCACCAGTTCTTGGGCGAACGGATCCGGCTGCGGGACCGCCAGCAGGTCGGCGAGTCCGTCAGCGAGCAGGTCCGTGCGTGTGGCGCGGTGAAGGTGAAGGCCCATCGCAGCTCAATCTAGGGCCTGCCCCCGACGAGTGGTTCGAACCCTTGTCTCCGGCGTCGACCGCGGGGCAGACTCGGGTCAGGAGGCCAAGCCATGATCCAGCAGTCAGCCCAGATCAGCGCACGGCGACCCGCCGAAGAACACGTCGCGGTTCGATGCGTCGACTCCGATGTGCATCCGGTGCCGCGAAGCGGGGAGTTGGCGCAGTACCTCCCGGAGCCCTGGCGCAGCAACTATTTCCTGACACACCGGTATGGCGACCTCATCTACTACGACGCTCCTGACTACGCGCACGCGTTCGCGATGCGCACCGACACGTTTCCGGCCGACGGCGAGTTCGCCGGCAGTGATCCCGATCTGGCGTTCCGCCAGTTGATCATGGAGGCCGGGTCCGACATCGCGATCCTGGAGCCCGGCGCCTACCCGTGCCGAATCCCCGCGGCCGACCACGCGATGAGCCAGGCGCTCAACGACTGGCAGGCGAACCACTGGCTGGATTCACACAACAACTGGCACCAGCGCTGGCGCGGGTCCATCTGCGTCTCGATCGAGACACCCGAACTCGCGGCCGCCGAAATCGAGAAATGGGCCGGCCACCCCTACATGGCCCAAGTCCTGATCAAAGCCGAACGCAGACCATCCTGGGGCGACCCGATGTACGACCCGGTCTGGGCCGCGGCCACCAAACACGACATCACCGTGTCCTGCCACCTGTCCCGCAGCCATTTCGAGGAACTGCCGATTCCGCCGGTCGGGTTCCCCAGCTACAACCACGATTTCATGGTCACCTACTCGCTGTTGGCGGCCAACCAGGTGATGAGCCTGATCTTCGACGGCGTCTTCGACCGCTTTCCCACCCTGCGCATCGTCCTGGTCGAACACGCCTTCACCTGGATCCTGCCGCTGATGTGGCGCATGGACGCCATCTACGAAGCCCGCAAGCAGTGGATGGACATCAAGCGCAAGCCCAGCGACTACGTCAAGGACCACATCAAATTCACCACCCAGCCGCTGGACTACCCCGAGGACAAGACCGAACTCTCCCGGGCCCTCGAGTGGATGGAGTGCGAGAAGATCCTGCTCTACAGCAGCGACTACCCGCACTGGACCTTCGACGACCCGCGCTGGCTGGTCAAACACCTGCCCGAACACGCCCGCGAGGCCATCATGTTCGGCAACGGCATCGCCACCTACCACCTGCCCGACACCGTCCCCGCCCTCGAGGGACAGGTCCGGGTGTTCTGAAAGCCCTGTCCCTCAGGGCGTCCAGGCGACCGGCAGTCTCTTGATGCCGTGCACGAAGGCCGAGCGGAGGATCGAGGGTTCCTCGGTGGCGACGATGTCGGGGAGATGCATACGCAGCTCGTCGAACAGCACCCGCACCTCGCGACGCGCCAGATTTGCCCCCAGGCAGAAGTGCGCCCCACCCGCGCCGAAACCTATCTGCGGGTTGGGGTTTCGTGTCACGTCAAAGGTCCACGGGTCAGCGAACACCGATTCGTCGCGGTTGGCCGAGTTGTACCACATCGAGACCTTGTCACCGGCCTTCATCTGCACGCCACCCATTTCGTAGTCCGCGGTGAGGTTGCGGCGCATGAAGATGATCGGCGACGCCCACCGGACGATCTCCTCGACAGCGGTGCCCGCGTACGCGTCGAAGTCGTTGAACCACTTGGCCCGTTCGTCGGGATAGCGGGTCAGGGCGACCATCCCGTGACTCATCGCGTTGCGGGTGGTCTCGTTCCCGGCCGCCAACAGCAGGATGAAGAAGGACTCGATCTCGGAGGTCGTCAGGCGCTCACCGTCGACCTCGGCGTTCACCAGGTTCGTCATCAGATCCTCGGTCGGGCGCGTCCGTCGCGACTCGGCCAGTCTCACCGCGTACTGGCCGAGTTCGAACACCACCTTCACGATGTCGTCGAAGTCGCCCGACGCCTCCTCGTCACCCGTGCCCATCAGGACCGTGGTCCAGTGGAACACATCGGGTTCGTCCTCCTCGGGAATGCCCATCATGTCGCAGATGATCTGCAGCGGCAGCGGACCAGACAGCGCCTCGACGAAGTCGGCACGCCCGTCAGGATGCTGAGCCCGCATGTCGGCGACCAGGCGGCGCGCGCGATCCCGCACACTCTGCTCGATCCGGGCCAGCACCTTCGGCGTGAAGGCACGGTTGACGATCGAACGCAGCCTCAGATGCCGAGGATCGTCGAGCGTGATCATCGACCCGAGGTACTCGGCGATTTCGGGGGCGACGTCGTTGAGCGACGTGCTGGTCGGACTGGAACTGAACAGTTCGGGGTTCCGGCTCGCGAAGTGCACGTGCTCATGCTTCGTCAGTGCCCAGTGCCCGGCCCCGGTGGGGAAGCCGGGCATCTCGACGACGTCGAAGAACGTGATCGGGGCCTCCCGACGCAGCGTCGCGAACGCGCCGTCGCGCCGGTCGGCATCCCATCCCCAGAACTCCAGGGAGCCGAGGTCGATGTCGGCGAGTGGCACGGCGGGTGGGGGCGTCCCGTTGCGGCGAGGCGAGATGGCCGAATCGAGGATGGCGGTCATGGGGTCCCCCCTTTTTGGGTACGTCAGACTTGAGTGTGACATCTGTCACGTTCGCGGCCAAGTGGCCTCGCCACCGGCCGCGAGCTGAGGATTCCGCGTGTCGTTGGCCCGGATCGGCCACTCTTCGGTGTATACGCGAGTGAAAGGCGAGACAAGTGGGGCGTTGTCTGCCACCCTCTGAGGGATGAATCCGACGCCGCGCTCCCGCTGGGCCCTGTCCGCCGTCGTGCTGTGCGCGATCGCGGCGGTGATGGCCTCGGTTGCCACGGTGGTGGCACTCAACGACGCGAGGCAGGCCTTCGAGACCGAGCACACGCGGCCCCTTGCGGTCGGGGACTGCGTGGTGGTGGACGCCGGTCCCCCGGATCAGGTGCAGGCCCGCCGATCGTCATGTGGTGAGGACCCCAGCTACACAGTCGGCGCCCTGGCGACGTCCACCGGCGAATGCCCCAGCGCGGAATACCAGCACTTCCCAGGACCCGCGGCGGACCGCGCCACGGCCAGCCTGTGTCTGGTGCCCAACCTCGTCGCCGACCACTGCTACCGCCTCGGGATGCCGATAGGGGTGGTTGAGAAGGCCAACTGCGCGGAGAGAAGTGCCGGCAGTGGCGTGCTGGTGCAGGTCAAGCAACGCCTCGACGTCCGGGACCGAGGTGCCTGCCCGTCGTCGGCCGGCCAGTACGCCTGGCCGTACCCGTCGCCGGCCCGGACGTACTGCACCGCGACGGTGTTCTAACCCGCCTCCACCACGGCTTTGATGCGGTTGAGGGTCTTGGTCATATCGCGACGGTTCCGGCGCGTGCGCAGCTGTCCGCCGAACAGTCCGAACAGCGTGCTGAACAGCGACTCGTTCATGCGGAACGATTCGGTGACGTCGGTGCCGTCGCCTGCGGGAACCAACTGGTAGCGCCAGTTGTTGACGGGGCGGTCACCGAGGAGCACTTCAAAACCGAAGTCCCGCCCCGGTTCACAGGACGTCACACGACAGGTCGTCCAGTAGACCGGACCGATCTCGTTGCGCCGCACATGCCCCCGGAACTTCGCCCCGAGCGCCGGTCCGGTGGCGCCGTCGAGCCATTCGGCTTCGAACGTCTCGGGCGAGAACTTACCGGTGTTGCGCACGTCGGCGATCAGTTCCCAGATCTTGTCGGCGGGTGCGTCCATGTGCACCGTCACAGATGCCTGCATTGAATGGCCCTCTCGTTCAGTCCACCAGGGAGGAGATCGATCGCAGCGGAATGGGCAGCCAGTCTGGACGATAGCGCGCTTCATAGGCCGCTTCATAGACTGCCTTGTCCAATTCATACGCGATCAGCACCCGCTCGGAGTCCCTCGGATCCGCGCCCGCGACCTCGGCGTAGCCGTCGCAGAATGCTGCGCGATTGGCGGCGCTGAACGCCACCGCCGCGTCCTGATGCTGCCCGTCGGTCCCGACGAGCGGCTGAAACGCCGCGTACTCGTAGGACCTCAGCATCCCGGACACGTCCCGCAGCGGGGAGTCGGGCCTGCGTCGCTCGGCGAGCGGCGCTCCGGGCTCGCCCTCGAAGTCGATCACCAACCAGTCTCGCGGCGTGCGCAACACCTGCCCCAGGTGCAGGTCCCCGTGCACGCGTTGCACGGTGATGGGCTCTGCGGCAAGCGATCTGAATCTCTGCTCGATCTTCCCGGCAAGCGGTTCAAGCTCCGGAACCTGACTGCTTGCGGCACCGAGCCGGGCCAGCGCGACGTCAACCGGGTAGTGCCCTCGGGCGGTGCCCAACTCCGCTGCCAACGCCGCGTGCACCGACGCGACGGCACGGCCGAGCTGTCGCGACTGCTCGGTGAAGTCGCCGCCCGGTTGTCCGCTGTAGTGACTGCGGGCCGCCGCCGTCGCCAGCGCCCAACCCTCGGACGCCCCTTCGGCGAACGCCGTCACCATGCCCAGCGGGCAGGGCCTGTCGTCCCACGTGGTGTCGAACGACGCCAGCAGGCGGGCCACGTTGTGATTGCCCGCCCGGCCGAGCACTCGGTTGAGTTCGATGTCGGGGTTGACACCGGTGTGCACGCGACGGAACACCTTCAGGATCGCCTCGGTGCCGAACACCACACTGGTGTTGCTCTGCTCAGCACTGGACACGCGGGGCGTGACACCGTCGCCGGGCAGCCTCACATTGGGTTCGGCGGTGAACACCACCCGGCCACGCACCGCCGATGCCGCGCACAGCTGCATCAGCAGCGAGGCCGATTCCGGATCGTGCAGCGCGTCGTGACCGATGCGCCCGCCAGCGGCGCCGATGACGGCAGGGCCGGGAACTCCGTCGATCACCTCGTCCGCCCACCGCACGACGACCTGATAACGCTCCGGCGCTCCCTGCGCATACGTGACGTCGACGAGGATGAGATCCAGATCCTCGGCCAGCGCGGTGATCTCAACGGCTTTCGCTGCCGTCAACCTCCGGTTGCGCCCGGCGTACCAACGTTGATGGGGTAACCAGTCAGCGAACAGCAGGTCCATCGGAATCACGTCATCCATCGGTCTGGGCTTACCCACGCATGCGGGCCCTCAATCGTAGGGCGTCCCGTCGCCCGTCGCGCGCGCCCCAGTCCGGCTCGGCGCCGCCGAACGCGAAGATCAGGGAGCTGATCTCCGGGCTCGGCGAGTGGGGCCGGCGACGACGAGCACAGGTGCCGGATCGATCCGCAGGCGCACCCTCATCCCGGTGGCGAGCCGTCTCGCCCGCACTCCCGAGGTTTGGGCGATCAGCCGGACACCGCCGCGCAGTTGAAGTTTCACGCGCGAGATGGGTCCGAGGAAGGCGATCTCGACCACCATCGCATCCCCCTCCGGATCCGGGGTCACGTCAATGGCTTCGGGGCGCACAAGCGCGGTTCCCGGGCCCGACACCGACCCGGGCAGGGCGGGAACGACGGCGCCGAGGACCTTCACCGCGCCGTTGGCCGCGCGTGCTGGGATGCGATTGCTCAAGCCGACGAAGTCGGCGACGAACGGTGTCGCGGGGGCCGCGTACAGGTCGACCGGAGCGGCGATCTGCTCGAGCCTGCCCCGGTTCATCACGCCGACACGGTCCGCGATCGCCAGGGCCTCCTCCTGGTCGTGCGTCACGAACAGGGTCGTCGTCCCCACCTCCGACTGCACCCGCCGGATCTCGTCGCGAAGTTGTACGCGCACCTTGGCGTCCAGGGCGGACAACGGCTCGTCCAGCAGGAGCACCTGCGGCTCGATGGCCAGGGCACGCGCCAACGCCACCCGCTGCTGCTGGCCGCCCGACAGCTCGCTGGCGTACTTGTCCCGGTGCGCGGACAATCCGACCAGGTCGAGCATTTCGGCCGCGCGCGCGTCTCGCTTGGCCTTGGCCGCACCCCGCACCTTCAACCCGAACGCGACGTTGTCGAGGACGGTCAGATGCGGGAACAGGCTGTAGGCCTGGAACACCATGCCCATGTCACGTCGGTTGGGCGGCGTGGCGGTGACGTCCTGGCCCCCGACCGCGACGCGCCCGGACGTCGGTTCATCAAGGCCGGCCAGAATCCGCAGTGCCGTGGTCTTACCGCATCCCGACGGTCCCAACAGCGCAACCAACTCGCCCGGTTCCAGCCGCAGCGTGAGGCCGTCGAGAGCCTTCACGGTGCCGAACACCCGGCTCAGGTTCACCAGGTCGACGGCGACTCCGGCGCGGCGCGGGCTCATCGCGGCACTCCCATGGGCAGGTCGGCGTCCTCCTGGGCGTCAACGTCGCGGCCGCGTCGCAACCACTTGGTGAGCAGCGACAGGGCCAGGAGCAGAACGAAGCCGAACAGCAGCACCGCCAGTGAGGCCGCCACCGAGGTGGGTCCGTCGCTCTTGCTGATGGCCACGATCTGCACCTGCAGGGTCTGGAAGCCCGACAGCGACGCGATGGTGTACTCGCCGAGCACGACCGCGATGGAGATGAAGGCCGCCGAAACCACACCGGAGAGGATATTCGGCACCACGACGCGCAGGACCGTGGTGGGCCACCCCGCCCCCAGTGAGCGGGCGGCCTCCGACAGTGTCTGCAGGTCGATCGACGACAGTGCGGCATCCAGTGCGCGGTACGCGAAGGGCAGCACCACGATGACGTAGATGAAGGTCAAGGTCAGCGCGGACTCGCCGAGCAGGTAGTTCACCCACAGGTACACGTTGCGCAGCCCCACCACGATCACCAGTGCGGGAATGGTCAACGGCAGCAGGCACAGGAAGTCGATCAGCCCTTTGGCCCACGGCGCGCGCAACCGCACCCAGATCATCGTCGGCAGAAGGATCAGCAGCATGACCACCACGGTCAGCACCGACAAGAGCAGCGAGACGACGATCGCCGAGTACAACGCATCGTCGGCAACCAGGTTCGTCCACGCTGTGAGCGTGCGGCCCTCACCACGCAGATTCCGCGTGGAGAAGTCAGCCATCGCGTAGAGCGGAAAGAAGAAGAACAGGGCGAATGCCGCCACCAGCACGGCTCGAAACACCGTGAAGCCCTGGATCTTCGGCTTCATTGCAGCCACCTCGCGGTCCGCCGCGTCAGCACGTGATAGCCGGTCATGACCAGCGCGACGACGACGATCATCTGCAGCGCGAGCGCGTAGGCGAAGCCCTCCTGCCCCAGGACGACCTCGCTGGTGAGCGCCGACCTGATCAACAGCGGCACGATCGGGCTGCCCTGGCTGACCAGGGCAGCCGCGGTGGCGTACGCCGCAAAGGCGTTGGCGAACAGCAGCAGCATCGACCCGAAGAACGCCGGCGCCAACAGCGGGAAACCAACTTCCCGCCAGTACTGCCACGGGCTGGCGCCCAGGCTGACGGCCGCCTCGCGCCACTGTGCGCGAAGGCCTTCGAGCGCGGGCAGAAAGACGATGACCATGAGTGGGATCTGAAAGTAGGTGTACACCAGGATCAGACCGGGCAGGCTGTACAGCCATCCGTCACCGGCCAGGTCCAATCCCAGGTGCTCGGCGGCCCACACCGTCAGGACGCCGTTGAGACCGATCGTGGCCAGGAACGCGAAGGCCAGAGCGACGCCACCGAATTGAGCCAGCACGCTGGACAGCGCCAGGACCACCCGCCGCAGAGTCGACTCGGCGGGTCTGCCCACGAACAGTCCGGCCAACGCGGCGCCGAAGACGGCCCCGATCACGGCGGTGGCGGCGGACAGAACGATGCTGCGCCACAGCGCCGTCAGTGCCGTCGCCGAGAAGAGCGCACCGACACGATCGAACGTGAAGGCGCCGTCGAGGTAGAACGCGTGGATGATCACCGTCACGGTGGGGATGATCAGGAAGATCCCGACGAACACCAGAAACGGCAGCAGCACCAACGCGTCCCGCAGTCGTCGCGCGACCCTCGGGGCGTCGACGACGTCAGCCAATTGCCTTGGCCCAGTTCTCCGCCAGGTACTTCGCCGCGATGTCGGTCTGCTCCTTGGTCGGCACCGTGACCGGACCGTCGATGGCGGGCAACCGGTCGAACACCTTGGGGTCGAACGTGGTGGCGTGGATCATCGCGTCCGCGCGCACTGGCCGAACTCCGCTGGCCGCGAACAGATTCTGCCCCTCGTCGCTGAAGAGGAACTCCTGCCACAGCCGCGCGGCCGCGGGATGGGGAGCGTCGGCGTTGATCGCCTGGTGGTAGTAACCCGCCACCGCGGCGTCGTTGGGCACGAAGATGCGCCAGGTCGGCTTCTTCTCGCTGACGGCACCGTTGAGGTAGTTCCAGTCGATGACGACCGGGGTCTGTCCGGATTCGATGGTCGCCGGCGTCGGGTCGACCGGCAGGAAGTTACCGATCTGCTTGAGCTTGCTGAAGAACTCGACACCGGGGGCGATGTCGTCCGCGGATCCCCCCTGTGACAGAGCCACCATCAGGACGCCGGAGAATGCCGCACCGGCCTGGGTGGGATCGCCGTTGAGGGTGACCTTGCCTTTGAACGCCGGATCGAGGAGGTCGTCGATCGCGGTGATCTCGGGAAGCACCGCCGAGTCGTACCCGATCGACATGTATCCGCCGTAGTCGTTGACCCACCGGCCGTCGGGGTCCTTCATTCCGGCGGGGATCTGGTCGAAATGCGTCACCTTGTAGGGCGCGAACATCGACGTGTTGGCCAACGCGACCGCCTGGCCCAGATCGAAGACGTCAGGAGCGGTGCTCTTGCCCTTCTGCTGAGTCGCCGCGTTGATCTCCTCCTGCGACGAAGCCTCCGGCTGGGTCGAATTCACCTTGATGCCGTACTTGTCGCTGAACGCCTTGATGATGGCGCCGTAGTTGGCCCAATCCGGCGGGAGGGCGATGACATTGAGCTCACCCTCGGCCTGGGCCGCCTCGATCAGCTTCTCCATACCGCCGAAGTCCGCCGCCGAGGTCGCCTCCGATGCGCCACCGTCGTCGGCCCTGCGCTCAGGGGGCGCACAGGAGGCCAGCCCCAGCGTCAGCACAGAGGCCGCCGTCGCGGCGAATGCGCCGAGGTGCCGAGATGTCGTCATGACCCAAACCTTCCGAGGAGCACGAGACCGGGTGGTGTCGCGGGGTTGTCCACTGCTTGAACTGAAACCGACATGTTCCCTACAAAGGCTCCGCAGCACAAGACAACGGGGCCCAGACACGAAATCCCCCAACTGTGCGTTGGGGGATTTCGCGTCTGGTCTGCCGTCGATCAGAGCAGGTGTGCCTGCAGATCGGGCTTCATGGCCTGCAGCTCCCGGCCCCAGTACGCCCAGTTGTGCGTGCCGTTCTCCGGGAAGTTGAACACACCGTTGGTGCCGCCCGCGGCGATGTAGTTGTCGCGGAAGGTGATGTTGGTGCGGATCGTCAGGCCCTCGAGGAAGGTGGCGGGAAGATCGCCGCCGCCCAGCTCGTTGGGCGTGCCGTTACCGCAGTAGATCCAGATGCGGGTGTTGTTGGCGACCAGGCGGTCGATGTTGACCATCGGGTCATTGCGCTTCCAGGCGCTGTTGGGGTCTTCGGTCTTGCCCCACATGTCGTCGGCCTTGAAGCCGCCGGCGTCACCCATCGAGATGTTGATGAGGAACGGCCACCAGCCCTCGGACGGGTTCAGGAAGCCCGACATCGAACCGGCGTAGGTGAACTGGTTCGGATGCCAGATGGCCAAGGTCAGCGAGGCCGAGCCGGCCATCGACAGGCCCACGGCCGCGTTGTTGGTGGAACGCACGTTGCGGTTCGCCGACAGCCACTGCGGCAGCTCCGACGTCAGGAAGGTCTCCCACTTGTAGGTCTGCGTGGGTCCCTTGTTGCGGGCCGGTGCGTACCAGTCGGAGTAGAAGCTGGACTGACCGCCGACCGGCATCACGATCGACAGGCCGGAGTCCAGGTACCACTCGAAGGCCTGCGTGTTGATGTCCCAGCCGTTGTAGTCGTCCTGCGCCCGCAGGCCGTCCAGCAGGTACACGGCCGGCGAGTTCTCGCCGCCGCTCTGGAACTGAATCCGGATGTTTCGGCCCATCGAGGGCGACGGCACGTCGAGGTATTCGACGGGCAGTCCCGGACGGGAGAAAGCGCCCGCGGTCGCCGACTGTCCGGCGATACCGATCAAGCCGGGCAGCGCGGCCGTCGCGACGGCGGCGACACCAATCCGGCGGGCCCATTTCCCACGCAGGTTCTCAACGAATTTCATACTGATATCCAGCCAATCTGTGTGTACGACGCAGTTGTCGCCGTCGTGTGGTTCCCGCCGCACCGCAAAGCGGTGGACGACCGATTCATCGCGGTCAACGACCATTTCATTACGTCTGCGCACTGATGCATAAGTTCCCCTCGCCCGGTGACCCTACAGGGCGACTCCTCGATTCGATAGTCGAAAGTGCCCAGTTCGAAGCGCGTCGCCGCGCGTTCGAGGCCACCGGCCGTGACATTCACAGGCCGGGCGGTTAGCGTGGCCGGATGCCCCGACCTGCGCAAACAGCCCGAAGCGAACGCACGCGGGAGGCGTTGCGGCAGGCCGCACTGGTGCGGTTCATGGCCCAGGGTGTCGAAGAGACGTCCGCCGAGCAGATCGCGGCCGACGCCGGAGTTTCGCTGCGGACGTTCTATCGGCATTTCGACTCGAAACACGATCTGCATTTCGTCGGCTACGACGCCGGACTGCAATGGTTCCGCACCGCACTGCTGGCACGACCCGCCGACGAGCCGGTGATGGATTCGGTACAGGCCGCCATTCACGCATTTCCGTTCGACGACGAGGCGGTCAGAAAGATCGCGGAACTGCGCACTGCCGAAGTGGACCCCAATCGCATCGTTCGTCACATTCGGCAGGTGGAGGCCGAATTCGCGGAGGTCGTCGAGGCCCGCCTGACTCGCACCCACGCTGCGACGTTCGAGCAGGTGGCAGACGCCAAGCTGCACATCACCGTGGCCGCGCGCTGCATCGCCGCCGCGGTCTTCGGCGCGATGGAGGTGTGGATGCTGCAGAGCGGCCCCGGCGCCCCATCCCTCGACGAATTGTCCCGGATGTGCCAGACCGCCGTGACATCTCTGGAAACCGGCATCCTGGCGCCCCTTGTTTTGTCATAATTGACAAAACCTGCGCGTGGAGGGGTGGACCGTGTCCGAACAGCACTCGGATTTCGACGCGATCGTCATCGGCGCGGGACACAACGGCCTGACCGCGGCCACGCTGCTCGCGCAGTCCGGCCGCCGCACCGTCTGCCTGGACGCCAAGCTGTACGCCGGCGGCATGGCCTCCACGGTCGAACTCTTCGACGGCTATCAGTTCGAGATCGCCGGCTCTCTGCAGTTCCCCACGTCGTTGGCGGTGAGCCGCGAGTTGGGCCTGGACACCCTGCCCACAGTCGATCTTGACGTGATGTCCGTGTCGCTGCGCGGCGTCGGCGACGATCCCGTCATCTACTACACGGACCCGGTCAAGCTCCTCACCCACCTCAACGACGTGCACGGTGCGGACGCCGTCAACGGCATGGCCGGCCTGATGGCCTGGAGCCTGGCACCCACGCGCGCACTCGGACGCTTCGATGCGGGTCAGGCACCCAAGACCTTCGACGAGATGTTCGCCTGTGCGGGCAACGCCCACGAGCGCTCGGCGATCAACGACCTGCTGTTCGCCTCGGTCACCGACGTGCTGGATCGGCACTTCCCGGACAAGGAGAAGCACGGCGCGCTGCGTGGAATGTTGGCGTTCCTCGCGGTCAACACCACCTATCGCGGCCCCGCCGTCCCGGCCACCGCGGCCGCCCTGGCGTATGGCCTGGCGGTGCCCGACGAGAACGCGGCGCTGATGAAGAAGTTGCGCGGCGGCATCGGGGCGCTCACCATGCATCTGCGGCAACTCTTCGAGGACGCGGGCGGGCAGTTGCGGCTGCGCAATCGGGTCGACGAGATCCTGGTGCGCGAGGGCCGGATCACCGGTGTCCGGACCGAGCACGGCGAGGTCCTGTCCGCGCCGGTGGTGATCTCGAGCCTGGCTCCGGACCTGACGGTGAACACCCTGGTGGACTCCGGGGCCGTCGCACCGGAGGTGCGGGAGCGCTTCACCCGCATCGACCACCGCGGCAGCTATCTGCAGATGCATTTCGCGCTCGAGGAGATCCCCCGGTTCGCAGAACCCTACGAGCTCCTCAACGATCCCGAAATGCAGTCCGCCATAGGCCTGTTCAGCACCCCGGAGGAACTGCAGCAGCAGTGGGAGGACAGCAGGCGCGGGATCGTGCCCGCCGATCCCGCGATCGCACTGCAGATTCCGTCGGTGCACGACCCCGACCTGGCACCCGCGGGCCGGCACGCGGCCTCGGCGTTCTCGCTGTGGTTCCCCATCGAGGAACACGACGCCAGCTACGGACAGTTGAAGGCCGAGATGGGACAGCGGGTGATCGACAAGATCAGCCGTATCGCGCCCAACTTCGAGAAGTCGATCATCCGGCACACCACATTCACTCCAAAGCACATGGGCACGATGTTCGGCGCCCCCGGCGGCGACTACTGCCACGGCCTTCTGCATTCCGATCAGATCGGGCCGAACCGGCCCGGACCCACCGGATTCCTCGATCAACCGCTCGGGGTGGCGGGCCTCTACCTCGGCGGCGCCGGGTGCCACGGCGGGCCAGGCATCACCTTCATCCCCGGGTACAACGCCGGCCGGGCCGCCGTCGAGGCGGACCAGCCGTCGGGGTGACGTATCGTGCGGCCATGGCCACTCGCGACCACGGCGACCCCGGCGACGCGCCGTCCGTTCCGCCACCGCTGACCCCCATCGCCAACGCGACGCGCCCGTCGGCGGCCGAGGAGGCCCGCACCATCGTCGCCTCCACCAACACCGGGACGCTCGCGAGCCTCACCGGCTCGGGTGACCCGTGGGCGTCCTTCATCACCTACGGCCTGCTGGACGGTGCGCCAGTGCTGTGCGTGTCGAATATGGCCGAGCACGGTCGCAACCTCGCGGGTGACCCGCGCGCGAGCATCGCGATCGTGGCCGCCGCCACCGAATCAGACCCGCTGGCCAACGCGCGGGTGACACTGGCCGGTGTCGTCGAGAGACCCACCGGCGCAGAACGGGACGCGGCACGCGACGCCCACATCGCCGCCGTCCCCGCCGCCAAGTACTACGTCGACTACAGCGATTTCGCCCTCTGGGTGCTGCGGGTGCAGCGCGTGCGGTGGGTCGGCGGCTACGGTCGAATGGATTCGGCTGCCGGAGAGGATTATTCGCTGGCCGAACCGGACCCTGTCGCACCATACGCCGGTGGTGCCATCGCGCACCTGAACGCCGACCACGCCGATTCCCTGGCGCTCATCGCGCGGGTCCTGGGCGGCTACCCTGACACCGACACCGCGGTCTGCACGGGTGCCGACCGCTACGGTCTGGATCTCAAGGTCACCACTGCGCGCGGAGTGGCCTACACCAGGATCGGCTATCCGGGTCCGTTGCACGCTCCCGACGAAATGCGATCGGCAACAGTGGATCTGGTGAAGCTGGCCCGCGCGGCGAGTTAGTTTCGAACCTTTGGGGATGGTTTGCGACACCGGCTGGCGATCACCCTCGTCAGCTGCCTCGACCCGAACCACTTGGGCTCGGTGGCGCGCTGCGACACGCCGCGAACCGCTACAGCGGGAACGCATGTGAGATGTGGATCTTCCAGCTGCCGTCGGGTTGGCGTCGGAACACATCCACACCGTCTTCGCGGGTGGTCTCCAGAACCCTGCCCGAAGCATCGGCCACCGTGAGCGTCCAGATCAATCGGACGGTCGCCAGATCACCGTCGACAAGGATCTCCCTGATGTCCGGCTCGTCGTAGACGTAATGCCGTTCAGTGTCACCGAGCACTGCTCGCATCTGCTCACAGAATGCCCGGTGATCGCGATCGGCGCTGTCAGGGAAGGCCAGGACGACGCTGTCTGCGAACATGCCGCACACCGCGGGCAGGTTGCGGTCATTGAAATCGTGTGGCCATTGCCGCAGCGTGCGCTCGATGGCCTGGCGGTCACTCTCCGGATCGTGCGCGGACGTGGCGTGCTCGCACCCCGCCAGCAGTGCAACGGCCACCACGACCGCAGAACCGGTCATCCCCTTGAACACCTGTCGAGGCTAGCGGCAGCACTCCTCAGCCGCCCCAACGCCGCAGCAGTGCCCGCGTCCTGGCCCTGCCTTCCGGATCCGGGTCGAACGTGGCGGCGACGAACTCGTCGACTCCGGCGTCCCGCAGCGCATCGAGACGCGCACCGACCTCCTCCTCGGCGCCGATGAGCGCGGCGTCCTCCGGACCGGCATACCCCTCGCGGTCCAACATCGCGCGGTACGAGGGCAGGTGCCCGTACATCGCGAACTGTTCAGCGGCCACCGCACGTGCCCTGTCGGGGTCATCGGTCACGCTGATCGGCAACGAGGCGACCACGCTGACGTCGGATTCGCGACCGGCTTCGGCGGCCGCCGCACGCAGGGTCGGTCCGACATGCTCGGCAAGTGTGCGCGGTCCGGTCATCCAGGTCATCGTGCCTGCCAGGCGACGTCCCGCGACCTTGAGCATCTGCGGTCCCAGCGCCGCCAGATAGACGTCGGGTGGTGTGGCATCCGGGATGACCAGCGACCCGCGGGTTGTGACCGTCTCACCCACCGCGTCCGCACCGTCCCCCGCCAGCAGTGGCAGCAGACCGTCGAGGTACTCACTGATCCGCCGAATCGGCTTGTCCCAGGGAATACCCCACATGTCCTCGGTGACCACCCGGTGCGTCATGCCCAGGCCGAGGATGAACCGCCCACCCGCGATCAGGTTGAGGGTCAGGGCCCGCTGCGCCATCAGCATGGGGTGCTGGTTCTGGATCGGCAACACGCCGGTGCCGATCTCGATCCCGTCGACCTCGCGAAACGCCACCGCAAGAACCGTCAGCAGGTCCCGCTCGTACGGCATCTGCGAGCACCACATGCGACTGAATCCCTCTGCGCGCAGTTGTGCGGCCTGCTCGACGAAGGCGTCGACAATCGTCTGCCCCTTGGCACGGGTCGGATAATCCAAGATGCTGATCCGCATCGGCCCACGGTACCTACCCTGGTCTGGTGCCCGAGGCGATCTCCGACGACGCCCTTCGCCGGTTTTCCGGCGCCAGGATCGCGCGCCTGGCGACCGTGACCGAAGACGGTTCGCCCCATATGGTTCCCGTGGTGTTCGCGATCGACGGCGATGTCGTCTACACCGCGGTCGACGGCAAGCCGAAGTCGACCAACCGCCTGCGTCGACTGGCGAACATCGAGCGCAACACCGCCGTGAGTGTGCTGGTCGACCACTATGAGGAGGACTGGTCGACGCTCTGGTGGGTGCGTGCCGACGGGACCGCTGTGATTCACAGCGCCGATGCTGTCGCCGACCATGCCCGCGTCCTGCTCCGGGCGAAATATCCCCAGTACCGCACGGTCTCAGTCGACGGTCCGGTCATTGCGGTCACGGTGCGGCACTGGTCATCGTGGTCAGCCAGCCAATGACGTGACATTTTATCGTCGATCTGTAAAGCTTTCTCGGTGACTTCATCGCTGCCGCGCGGCCTGGGACTGTGGGCTGGGTTCCTCGATCGCCTCCCCGCCGCCGACGCAGCGGCGGGCGCACGCGAACTCGAGGCCGCCGGTGTCACCACGATCTGGTTGCAGGAGTACAGCGGGGTCGACCCGTTCATCCGCGCGGCGTTCTACCTGGGTGCCACCTCACGGCTGACGGTCGCCCTCGGCGTCGCCACCATCCATGCCCGCGACCCCGAGGCCATGGTCGCCGCGGCCAGCACGCTGCACGAGGCGTTCCCCGGACGGTTCGTGCTCGGTCTGGGCGTGAGTCACCGACATCTCACCGAATCTCGCGGCCACAGTTACCGTGCACCGCTGGAGACCATGCGGGCCTACCTGGCCGACATGTCGGCGGTGGCGAGACGGCGCGTGTTGCCGCCGATCTTCCTCGGCGCCCTCGGTCCGCGAATGACCGAACTCGGCGCGGAGTTGACGAGAGGCGTGCACAGCTATTTCTCCCCCGTCGAGCACACCGCCGCCACGCGCGCCGCCGTGGGCGAAGGCCCCTGGCTCGCACCAACGCAACTGGTCTGCATCGGTGCGGCCGAGTCTGAGTGGCGCGAACGGGCCCGTGAGTACTTCGGGCTGTGCCTTGGGATGCCGAACTACCGGAAGAACCTTCGCCGCTTCGGGTTCTCCGACGACGACCTGAACTCGGTCGCCGACAGGCTCCTCGACGCTCTCGCGGTTCCCGACGAACCGCTCGCCCTGCGTGATCGGATCGCGGAGCACCGCGCGGCGGGCGCTGATCACCTTGTCCTGCAGTTCATTCCCCCGCCGCAGGCCGATGTCGTGCTGCGCCGGGCCCGCGACCTCAACGTCTTCGACCCCAACCAGGAAGGAACTCTTCAGTGGGCGTAGTCACCACCACGTCGTCGACCACATTCCCGTACCCGCCCGAAGTGGTGTACGACTTCGTCACCAACCCGGCGAACTGGACCAAGACCTATCCGGGCAGCAACTATGTCGGCAACCTCGACGACCTCCCGCTCAAGGTTGGCGACACCTGGGAGGAGGCCGGCGCGGACGGTGACCAGATCTACACCTGGCACTTGGCGATGGCGACGCGTCCGAAACTCTGGATGTTCACCTCCGTCGGACGGTTGGGCCACGACCGGGACGGCAACGGAGGTGTGGATGGTCGTATCACGGTGCAGTACCACTTCACCCAACCCGGACCGGACACACTGTTCACCAGGACCATGACGATCGAGGCTTACCGGGACACGCCCCTGCCGGATCGGCTTTTCCGCGTGGTGAATCCGGCTTACATCGATCGCTATCACGACGCGATCCTCCGGGAACTCGCGGCGGTACCGTCGGCCGGCTGAGGCTTTCGTGCGCGCTACACACCCGCCCGCACCTTCCGACGCCGCGCGGTTCCGCGCCTCGGGTCGCTGGCGTGCACCGCAGTCGGTGGAACGGCACCTGGCGGAATTGGCCGCGGGGGGCGATCGCACTGCCCTGATCGACGAGACTGGTACCTGCACCCACCGCGAACTGGCCGCTTTGGCCGACCGTGTCCGCGCAGCGTTGATTGACGCCGGCGCGGGCCCAGGGGATCCCGTCCTCGTCGTGGCACCACTGCGCATCGGTGCGGTGGCCGCGCTGCTGGGCAGTCGGTTGGCCGGATGCGTCGCGGTGCTGGTGGACCGCAGGGCGGGCGCCGCCGACGTGGCCGCTGCGTGCGCGGCACTGCCGCCGCGTGTGATCCTTGCCTACGACGCAGACGCCGAGAAGTTGTCCCTGGCGACATACGGGCCTGTGCTGTCGGTCGAGCGACTCCTCGTCGTGCGCAACCTCTTTGAGGGTGCCGATCCCTTTGCGGGAGCGCGTCCCGCTGAGGGAGCCCGTGCGCTGCTCGATCCCGACGACCCGAACCTGGTGCTCTTCACGTCAGGCACCACGAGCACACCGCGAGGCGTGCTTCACACCCTGAACAGTCTGCGCTGCGGAACCCAGAACATGGTCGAAGCCCTGAGCCTGCGCCCCAACGACACCTTCCTGCTGTCCAGCCCACTCGCGAGCATCACCGGGGTGCTGCAGGTCGAGTCCGCGATCATGGCACAGGCGAGCGTCGTGCTCGCGGATCGATTCTCGCCCGAGGATGCGCTGCAGGCCGTGCTCCGACATGGCGTCAGCGTGATAGGCGGGGCGCCGATCATCTCGGAGACGATCTTCGCCGAGTGTGACCGTCTCGGGATCACAGAGTTGCCGCTGCGGTGTATTGCCTTGGGCGGGTCGATGATCGGGCCCGGTGTCCTGGCGGCGGCCCGGCGGTTGAGGGTGGACTATGTGCGCGTCTACGGATCGTCTGAGGTGCCGTTCTCGACCGCCACCGAATTCAACTGCTCCGACCATGACGGCACACCGCTTCCCGACGTCGAGGTTTCCCTCCGCGCCGACGAGCTGCTGGTCCGTGGACCCCATCAATTTCACGGGTACCTCAACCCCGCGGACAACGCCGATGCGTTCTGTGACGGTTGGGTGCGCACCGGCGACCAGGCTGAGGTCGACGGTGCCCGTGTGCGCATCACCGGTCGCCTTAAGGATGTGGCCGTCCGCAAGGGTCTGAAGATCTCGCTCGCTGAGGTCGACGCCGCAGCAGCAGTCCTCGGCGAGTGCGCGGCATTCGCCGTGCCCGACGACGTCACCGGTGAGCGAGTGGCGCTGGCGGTACATGCTCCTGCTTCATCGGACCTGAGTTATGCCGCTGTGGTCGACGCACTGCTCGCGACCGGCCTGGCCCGCTGGAAGCTGCCCGAGCAGATCGTTCTCTGGGACGGTGAGCTTCCCCGCACTGCCAGCGGCAAGGTCATCCGCCGGGAACTCGCCGACCCACGCCGGCACCTGCGCACCCTCCTCGCGCCACGGTTGCGCTAGTCGCATCGAGGTCGGGAACGTCCGTGCCTCACGGATCGCGGTCGGCGCCGTGCGCACTGTCATCCCGCTGCCAGGGGTCGGGGTCGGGGTCGGGCCCGCCGCCCACTGCCCTCGCGCCAGCCGGGATCAGCACCGCCTGCACTGCACTCAAGCCAGCCGGGATCAGCACCGCCTGCACTGCCCTCGCGCCAGCCGGGGTCGGGGGGCCGCGTGCGCTGTGCTCCCGCTGCCAGGGGTCGGGGGACGCGTGCGCTGTCCACCTGTCAGCCGAGGTCGGGGTCGGGGCCGCTGGCATCGTCCTCCTCGCGGGGTGCGAGGAGGTTTTCGGGGTGGTGGTGGTCGTTGACCCGTGGTCCACCGTTGTCGAGGTGGGGTGGTGGGATCCATTCACACCGCCCGCGACGCATGCGGGTCCGCCATTTGGTGGGGCCGACTTTGCGGTTGTCGGGCCCACACGCCAAAGCCAACTCATCGATATTCGTTTCCCCGCCCTCGCCCCAATCGAGGGTGGCGTGGTGAACCTGGGACTGATACGCCGAGGCGGTGCAGCCGGGTGCGGTGCAGCCCCGGTCGCGAGCATGCAGCACGATCCGCTGGGCCGGGGTCGCGATCCGCTTGGCCCGCCCCAGATACAACGCCTGCCCGTCGTCGTCGAACACCGACAGGTAATGGAACGCGTGGGAGGCCATCCGGATCAGATCCCGCATCGGCAACAACGACCCGCCAGCGGTGATCCCCAACCCCGCCCCCGAGGACAGTTCCTTCAACGTCGTGGAGACGATGACCGTGACGGGCAGCCCGTTGAGCTTCCCGAGTTTCTTCGACGCGAGCAGCATGCGGCCGCCGGCGACCAGGGCGTCGTGCTGGCGTTGGGCTGTGGTGCGCTGGTCGGCCTGGATCTGCTCCTCCGACGGCCGCCCCGACACGCACGGATTGTCGTCGTCGGGGTTGCACATCCCGGGTGCGGCGAGTTTGGCCATCACCGGTTCCAGCACCGCCCGGGCTTCGGGGGTGAGGTGTCCCCGAAGTTCGGTCAATCCGTCCGGACCCTGCTTGCCGAAGGTGATACCGCGGCGGCGTTGGATGTCGGCGTCATTGAACGACCCGTCGGGATCCAGCCACAACAGCATCCGCTCCAACGCGGCCCGCAGGTCGGGCACCCCCATCGTGGCGGCATGGTCGGCGACCAACCGCTCCGCCTCCACCCGGGCACTCAGATCGACATGGTCGGGCAGGGCCCGAAAGAACTCGCGGATCCTGTCCACGTGCGCGGGTCCGACCCGGCCCTCAGCCACACCGGCGGCGACGTTCGGCAGCACCGGTTCCAACACCTCGCCGGTCATCGCCCGTCGTGGTCCCAGGACTTCAGCGTCGGCGACGCGTAGGCGAGCCTCCTCGGCCGGAATCCGCAGGCGATGCGTCAGGACTTTGGCGACCTTGTCGCCACCCAGTTCGTCGGGCCCACACTCCTGCAACCGCGCAATGAGTTTGTGGTCGACAGCCGCATCAGCCCAGGCCAACTTCTGGCGGACGTCCAGGACGTGGAGGACCTCGGTGGCGGTGAGTCCGTCGACCGGCAGCGCGGCGAGTTTCTCCTGCGCGGCGGCGACGTCGGCAAGGGCGTCGAGCACGTCCTCGCGAGTCACCAGGGCCGAAGTCATACTCGAACAGTAGTTCGACCCACCGACAGAAATCGTCGCGACGTGACAGGAGAAATCCAAGGGGCGAAAGAGATTTCAGGTGTCGACGTGGCCAAAGTGACATGATTCCGTGAAATTCGCTCGTAGTCGGGCATTTCAAACAACGGACCCGGAGACACAGCCCCCCCGACGCCCCGGCCACCGGATGGCGAACGAACGCCGCACTACGCGCTCAGTTCACACCCCGTGCAACGCCCGCCGCAGGGCAGCGCCCCGAATGTCGAACAACGGGCGACTCACCCTCCCACCTACGGCACACCAGAAAGTGACATGAATCCCTGAAATTCGCTCATAGTCGGGCATTTCAAACAACGGACCCGGAGACACAGCCCCCCGACGCCCCAGGCCACCGGATGCCGAACGAACGCCGCACTACGCGCTCAGTTCACACCCCGTGCAACACCCGCCGCAGGGCAGCGCCCTGGATGTCGAACAACTGGCGACTGACCTCCCACTGCGGCACCAGAGAATCGAACCCGTGGCACGTGCCCGGGAAGACGTGCAGTTCCACGCTGACACCGGCCCACATCAACCGCAGCGCGTAGTCGACCGCCTCGTCCCGCAATGGATCGAGTTCCGAACAGGTGATCAGCGCTGGCACAAGCCCATCAAGCGACTCCGACCGCGCGGGCGCGGCTGCGACGGACACCCTCCCCGAAGGCACATAGTGCTTCCACATCTGTTGTGCGGCAATCCCATCAAACCCCGGCGTGGTGGTGAACTCCTCCTTGGACGGACTCGGCCGGTCATCGAGCACGGGCTGGTGGAGCAACTGGAACACCACCGGCGGAAGGGAACCGGCGGCAGAGCACTGCGCCAACCGGGCAGCTAGCGCTCCACCAGCGCTGCTGCCGGCCACCGCGACGCGGTCGGCATCAACGCCCAGCGCCGGAGCATTCGCCACCAACCAGGCCAACACCGCTGCCGCATCCTCGAAGCCAGCTGGGAACGGATTCTCTGGAGCCAGCCGGTAATCGACTGAGATCACGGTGCACTCCGCGAGTCGGGAAAACTCCACACACTGCAGGTGGTCGGTGTCGAGGTTGCCCAACACAAATGCCCCGCTGTGGCAGTACACCACCGCCGGCGCGGGATCAGGTCCGCCACGGTAGATCCGAATGGGAACCACGCCCCCGTCATCGACGGGCACCGCGTCGTCGACGACGGTCACCCCCGGAGACTCAAGTGCCGCCGCGATCTCATGCCGTCGCGAGTCCAACGACTCGCGCACCGCGTCGAGCACTTCTGGCGCCAGGTTGGTGCGGAACTCCGCGAACGGAAGCAGCGGGGGCGCCAGTCGCGTGATCAAGAGACAGCCGCCGAATGCGACGTCACGACGATCGGCCGCACGTCCGGGGTGGCCGACGGTTCAAAGATGTAGTCGCGCGCCCGGAATCTCCGTGTCATGGCCCAAAACACTCGGGCGCTGCGCGGCCACTGCGTGACCACCCGTCCATTGGCCGCGCGAAAGTAGTTGCTGCACCGCGTCGTCCAGACCGTGCCCACCATCCAGCGATCAATCTTGGCGATGTAATCGGTGGTGGCGTCGCGCCGCACAGCCACGTACGACCGTCCCCTGCGTCGCATCCTCCGCACAGCCTGCACGATATAGCGGGCCTGCGCCTCGAGCACGAAGATCACGCTGTTCGATCCCACATTCGTGTTGGGGCCGTACAGCATGAAGAAGTTCGGGAACCCAGGCACCGCCATACCCATGTATGCGTACGCGCCGTCGCGCCACGTGTCGTGCAACGAGACCCCGCCCTCGCCGCGCACCTCAATCTGAGCCAGATAGTCCGCGACCGCATACCCCGTCGCACAGACCACCACGTCGACGTCGAGTTCGGTGCCGTCCGCGGTGACCAAAGACCTGGACCGCAGCGCCCGCGCCGGTGAGGACACCACTTCGACGTTGTCGCCCGCCAGCGTCTGCAGGTAGTCCGTGGCGAACACCAGCCGCTTGCACCCCAGCGGGTGATCGGGTGTCAGGCGCTCACGCAGGGCGGCATCTGCAATGTGGGTCTCCAACTGCCGCAGGGCAACGGCCTTGAACTCCTGTGTCTTGTCGCTGCCGTGCTCGATCACCGAGATGTTCTTCTCGCTGCGCAGCCACAGCCTGGTTCGGTAGATCCGCTTGGCCAATGGCACATTCCTGAACAGCCATCGCTCGCGTTCGGTGTACGGCCGGTCGGGTTTGGGCAGAATCCACGTCGGCGAACGCTGCACGGAGTACACGTGCGCGGCTTCTTTGGCAATCTCCGGAAGCACCTGCGATGCAGTGGATCCGGTACCCAGCACCGCGACACGGGCACCGGTCAGGCTCACCGAATGGTCCCACTGCGCGGTGTGCATGATCGTGCCCTCGAACGGTTCCTCCTCAACGAACTCAGGGGTGAGCGGTTGGTTGAACACCCCGACCGCCGAGACCACGACATCGAACGTGTGCTGTTCTCCGGTCGCGGTGGTGAGCTGCCACGACTTCGTGGCCCCGTCCCACGAGGCAGACACGATGTCGGTGTTCAGCCGCAGGTGCGCGGCCAGGCGGTGGCGTCGGGCGCAGTCCTCGAAGTACCGCAGGATTTCCGGCTGGCCGGCCCACAACCGGGTCCAGTCGGCGTTCAGATCGAAGGAGAACGAGTACAGATGCGACTTCACATCGCAGGCCAGACCGGGATAGGTGTTGGTCCGCCAGGTGCCGCCGACCCCGTCCTCACGGTCGAAGATCGTGAAGTCCTCGAATCCCGCCTTCTTCAGGAACACCGCGAGTGCCAGCCCGCCGGGCCCGGCGCCGATGATTCCCACCGAAAGACTCTTGGCCACAATGTCATCCAATCCGCAGTGTCTGGCCGCCGTCGACGACGAGTTCCGAACCGGTGATGAAGGAGGCCTGTTCGGACAGCAGGAAGGCCACGGCGTCGGCGATCTCGCTCGGCGTGCCCAACCGTCCCGACGCGGCGAGCCTGGCCTGCGTGTGCTCATCGAGCATGGGTGTCTGCACCGGACCCGGCAGTACGGCGTTGACCCGGATGCCGTCGGCCGCCACTTCGGCAGCCGTGATCTGAGTCAGCCCGCGCAGCGCCCACTTCGAGGACCCATACGCAGCGTGGTGCGGGAAGGCACGGACAGCCCCCGTACTGCACGTGTTGACGATGGCCGCGCCAGACGCCTCCCGCAGCGCGGGCAGGCAGGCCTGAATGCCGAGGAACGGACCCAGACAGTTCACCCGCCAGGCACGTTCGAAACCTTCCGCGGTTTCGTCCGGCAGCGCCGCTCGGTGCAGCACACCGGCATTGTTCACCAAGGACGTCAACGAACCGAACGACGTCAGGGTCCGCTCGACGGCAGCCTTCCACTGGTCCTCGGAGGTGACGTCCAACTCCACGGCGATCACGCCCTCGACGCCGGAGACACTGGCGGTGAGTTCCTCGGCCGAGATGTCGCACGCGGCCACCCTGAACCCGTCCCGCACCAGGCGCGCGACAATCGCCGCACCCTGTCCGCGGGCGGCGCCGGTCACCAGGGCGACCGGCCCGGCTGCCGTCACTGCTGATCCTGGGGTGAATCGGAGAGGCCGTCCGCCGTGAGGAACCGGCACCGACGGCGGCGAAAACGCCAGCGCCCGTCCGTCTTCACCAGGTCGTCGTCGTACAGGGCGGGACGCATGGTGTGGCTGGCGGCGTCGACGAAGAGCACCTGCGTTGTGGCGGTGGCGGTGTCGCCGTCGATATGGACACGGGACACGCCGGTCAGATGCATGCCGCGCGGCGCGCGGGTGAACATCCTGCGCACGCGGTTCGGGCCGAGGAGGGTCTTGCCGAACACGAGGTATTCGGAGTCCTCGGTGAACAGTTCGACGCATCCGTCGATGTCGTCGGTGTCGAGGGCCAGCGCATACTCGGCGATCAGGTCACCGATCGCCTCGCGGTCAGAGGTCATCTCGTTCCTTTCACCAGGACCTGGGGAGTCCGAGGAGCTGCGTGGCCAGCACGTTGTGCACGATCTCGGAGGACCCACCCGAGATCGTCAGCGCCCGAGACCACAGGAAAGCCTGCTGCCAGCGGTGGTGGACGTCGTGTCCCGCCTCGGTCAGGCGCCCCGTCGTGGCCAACGTCATGGCGTGGCGGCAGAGCGCAACATTGAGTTCGGTGTAGAGAAGTTTGGCGATCATGCCGTCGGTCGGGGTGTCTGTGCCCGCACTGACCTTGGCAACGGCGTCCCGCGCGATGTGTTGCACCGCCGTGACCCGCGCCTTGAAGTCGGCCAGCTCGGTGCGGACGACGGGGTCGGCGATGGCGGGGCCGTCCGGAAGTTCGACGCACCTGGCGAGTTCCACGAGGTCGTCGAAGAGCAGTTCGAGCATGACGGCGTTGGCGCCCACGTAGGCCCGCTCAGAGGCCAGGCCCGAATTGGCGACGGACCAACCTCCGTTGACCTCGCCGAGCACGCTGTCCGAGGGCAGTATCGCGCCGTCGAAGTAGACCTCACAGAACTCCTCGGAGCCCATCATCTCGCGGATGGGGCGCACATCGATGCCGGGTGTGGCCATGTCGACGACGAACATCGTCAGGCCCGCCTGGGGTTTCGCCGCGTGCGAATCCGTCCGCGCCAGGAGGACGCCCATCTGGGACCACTGCCCATCGGTGGTCCACACCTTCTGGCCGTCGACGCGGAACGTCCCGTCCTCCTGCTGGATCGCCCTCGTGGTCAGCCGGGCGAGATCACTGCCCACCCCGGGCTCACTGAGCAGCTGACACCAGATGTCCTGCCCAGAGCGGATTCTCGGAAGATACTGACGCTTCTGCGAGGCGGTGCCGAAGGTGACGATCAGGTGGGCCGCAAGCATGACCTGGTCGATCGGTCGGGGCGCGCGCGCCCGGACGATCTCCTCCATGACCACCGCGTCGTGTTCGGGGCGGTGGTCGGTGCTGCCCCCGTACTCGACGGGCCAGGAGCCGCCCATGTAGCCGGCGTCGAAGAGAGCCGCATACCAGTTCCGCACCGCGCGTTCAGTGTCGGCGTCTCGCGGGACACGGACGCCGTCGTACCACTGCCCGGCGGGGGCGTTGGCGGCGATGAACGCCCGCACCTGCTCGCGGTACTCGGCGCCGACCGTGGTGGCGTTCACCAGCCCATCTCCTCGGCCAGGCGGTGGTGCGGACGTCCGGGTCCGCACGCGATGGCGTCATTGGCCACCACGCGGCGCAGGTGGAAGTGATGGCCCCACTCCCAGGTGAAGCCGATGCCGCCGCACAGTTGGATGCAGTCGCTGATGATTTCGGCGCCCCGTCCCCAGAAGAGTGTCTGAGCGACGGTGACCGGCACACGCCAGTCCGCGGACTCACTGTCGAGTGCGGCGACCGCCGCGGCCAACGTGAGTCGAAGCTGCCGAACCATGACCTCATGGTCGACCAGACGGTGCGCAACGGCCTGATACTTACCTATCGGCGCCCCGAATGTGGTGCGCTGCTTGGCGTATTCGACGGTCCTGTCCAGCACCTGCTGCACCGATCCCAGTGTGTCGGCGCAGTACAGCAGCGCACGAACGGCGAGCGCACGGTCTGTCCGCTCAACATCCGCCACCTGATCCCCGGCGATCGAGTACCGCACCCAATCCCGCGTCACGTCCAATGCCGAGAGCTCCTCGACGTGGGCGTCCCCGGCACGAACTGACGTGAGCCCGGACTCGTCGGCGATCAGCAGTGTGGTGTGCTCCGGGACCCGCACGGCCGGATCGTGTGCAACCACCAGGATGGCCGAATCATGTTCGGTGGTGAGGCAGGTCGCGGCGAGCGCATCACAGCCCGGCCCGGGGTACAGCGCGCGGCCGAGTTCCGCGGCGACCACGACGGCCATCGCAAGCGATCCGTCCGGAGGTTCGATGGCCGACCACAGCCCCTGATCGCGGAGGGCATCCCAGCTTTGCGGCCAGGACTGTGCCCAGCCGTCGTCGGGACACCCCGGAAACAGCGTGGCGAGCGACTCGCGGACCGACGAACGCAGCAGCGTGATCTCGGCCGGGTCTGATCCAACTCGGTGGTCGGTCGCCGCGGGCACCTCAGCTGTATCCCTTCGTGCCCGCGGTGTTGTCGCCAGTGGTCCCCGTCGCCTCGCTCAAGTGCTCCGCGGCACCCCGGCGCAGCGCCTGCGATTCGGAAGCCAGGGTGATCATCTGGAAGCCCCAGGAATTCACCATGTTTCCGATCGTCCCGGTACCCGCGTGGATTCCGGCCACCACGCCGGCCCGATTCGCGGCGGCCGCGATGGATCGGATCGCGTCGGTGACCTCACGGGCCGTCCACATGTCGGGGAGGGCATGGCCCATCGAGATCGCCAGATCTGCTGGACCCACGTAGACGCCGGTGAGGCCCGGCACGGCGCAGATCTCGTCGACGACCGGAAGCGCTGCCGCGGTTTCGATCATCGCGAACACGCCAGCGCGTGCCTCCAGTTCCGCGGCGTCCGTTCCCATGCTCGCCCGCAGTGGCCCGAAGCTGCGCACTCCCGCCGGTGCATACCTGGTGGCGGCGACGGCCTGAGCGGCCTGATCCGGCGTCTCGACCATGGCGATCACCACAGCGTCGGCACCGGCGTCGAGCACCCGTCCGATGGGCGCCGGATCGGCCGACGGCAGCCGCACGACCGTGGCGATGGGCACGTGTTCGAGTCGGCGCAGCATCAACGCGACGTCGGCATCACTGAGATAACCGTGCTGCGTGTCGAATCCGACATAGTCGTATCCGGTCTGAGCGAACTCCTCGGGTCCCAGCACCGTCGGGCCGACCACCCAGCCACCCCACGCCACTGAGCGTTCTGCCACCGTGCGTTCGATCCTGCTCGGCATCGAATCAGCCCTCCGATCCCGCGATGGCGATCTTGACCCGAGTGGGGTCGGGACGCGCCGCCAACTCGAACGCGGCCTGCACGTCGTCGACACCGAAAGTGTGTGTGACGTAGTTGGGCAGCAGGTCGCGATGCTCGCGCGCGAACTCATCTGCGGCCCGCAGGACCCGCGCCCGCTCGAGTGTCACACCGGACTTCAGGGTGAGGTTGTTGCGCAGCATGGTTCGCATCGAGATGGGGTAGCTGTCATCGTCGGGCACGCCGAAGTAGAAGACGGTGCCACCGGGCGCGACGGCCTCGACCGCGTGCTGCAGTGTCGCCACCTGATGACCGACGGCTTCGATCACGATGTCCGGTTTCGCTTTCGGGTCCAAGTGGCTCACCCACCGGTCGCTGGTGGCGCGCACGATCGAATCCACCCCGAACCGTGGACCGACTGCGGATCGCTCGATCGGGTCCACGCCCGTCACGTGACTCGCACCCAGGGCTTTGGCCGCATAGCCGAAGAGCAGTCCGATCGAGCCCTGTCCGATGATCGCCACGTGCCGCCCGGCTATCTCGGGAATCTGTTCGAGGGCGTAGAGCACGCACGCCAACGGCTGCAGGCCGACCGCCAACGCCGGGGGTAACGCCGGGTCGTACCCCGCCAAGCCGTTGCCATCGGCCACCACAACGCCTTTGAGCCCGTCGAAACCAGAGGCCCAGCCGACCACCCGGTCGCCGGTGCGGTGGGTCGGGTGCCGACTGGCCAGCACCTCGCCGACGATCTCGTGGATCGGGAATCCGGTCATCTCCGCGGCGCTGGTGCCGGTGTCGCCGGGCAGTCTGCCCTTCGCACCGCGGAAGCCGGGAAGATCGCTGCCACAGATTCCGGCGGCCAGGAAGCGCAACAACACCTGATCGGGTTCGAGCGAGTCGGGTGACGGTTCGGGCAGTTCGAGGCGCTCGAACTCGTATGGCGCCACCAGCCGATAGCCCCACACCGTCAGACCTCCACCGGAATGGTGTTCCAGCCCCACTGGAAGCTCGACGGTGGCCGCGACGCCGACTCGGCGAGGATGCGGTAGTCGCTCACCCGCTTGAGGAACTCCTGGATCATGATGGTGATCTCGAGCCGGGCGACGTGCACGCCGAGGCAGAAGTGCTGGCCGTGACCGAACGACAGCAGTCGCTCGATCGGCCGGTTCCAGATGAAGTGATCCGGGTCGGCGTACTCCCGTTCGTCCCGCGCGGCCGAGCCCAGCAGCGTGATGACCCGTTGGCCAGGGTTGATCGTGACTCCGTGGATTGTATACGGACGGCGGACAGTTCGCGCGAACCACTGCGCGGGGGCGGCGTACCGGATGATCTCTTCGCCCGCCACCGGCACGTTCGTCTCCAGATCGGCGCGGACCGCGGCCAGCTGGTCTGGGCGCTGCTCCAACTGCCACAGTCCTGACGCCGTGATCTTCGGCACCGTCTCGGTGCCACCGATGAACACGCCCAGCATCTGGACGGCGGCCTCCGTGTCGGAGAAGGCCGAACCGTCGGGCAGCCGAAAGTTGATCAGGCTGTCCGCGATCGGGCAGGAGCCGTCAGCGCCCTCGGCGCGGCGTTGTTCGATGATCGGCGTCAGATAGGACAGGTAGCCGGGCCGAGCGTTGCCGACCTCGACTCCTTCACCGGGTTGCGCGAGGCTGCCGGCGTTCACCGTGGCAAGCACCTCGGCCGCCAGATCGACCGGCAGGCCGACGAATTCGCACACCATCGACGCCGCGACGATGCCGCCGTAGTCCTGGGTCAGGTCGAAATTGCCGCGGGGAAGCAGTTCGTCGAGACGCTCGTTGGCCAGCGTGCGGATCCGATCGGCCAGTTTGGCAGCCGAACGTGGCCGGAACTGGGCCGAGGTGCAGCGACGGACGTTCTCGTAGATCGGCGAGTCGAAGTTCGCGTGGAACGGCATGGGGTGCAGCGGCGGATCCGCCACCGGACCGGAATTGTGCTCGCTCAGGACGTTGGCGGCCGGCAGCGTGCCCTCGGAGGCGACGAAGGTGCCGTCGGTCACCCCGAGCACCTGCCAGATGTCCTCGAACCGCGACAGCGCGTAGGTGTCCCATTTGGGGATGTAGTAGACCGGATGGTGGTCACGCAGCACCTGGTAGTACGGCAGCGGATCCGCCATCACGTCCGGGTCGAATGGATCGTAGGTGAAGTCCTGCAGCACGGGCTGATTCATCGCGGGCCTACTTCAGGGGCGAGGGTGGCAGCGCGGACAGGATCGAGTCCTCCCAGCCGTCTCGCAACGCCGGCGCGACACTCATCCACGTGACGATCTCGGCGGGGGGTTGGTCCTTCCACGACGGATAGTGGTTCTCGAAGCAGTCCCAGTCACCGTCGAGCGCCCAGTAGTGGATGACCTCGTTGAACCGGAATGTCGTGATGAACGACCCCAGCCAGCGCTTGCCGGTCGATTCCGACCACGGCACGTACAGCCGTTCCAACTCGCGGATGTAGTCGTCCTGTCGGCCCGGTTTGGTCTGCATGATCTCCTGGATCACCAGACCGGCCGTGAAGTTCGACTCCTGCAGTTGCGCCAGCGTCTTGTTGTACTTGCCCGCGTACATGATCCGGCCCTCGCCGGAGGCGCCGACACCGGACAGATACCTCTGCCAGGCCGTCGCGGCGTCGGCGTGGCTGCCGCCGCGCGCCTGCGCCCGGCCGATCCGGGCATAGTCGGCGAACGCATCGATCTCCCAGATGACGGTGACCTGTGGCCAATGCCCGTTGTAGGGCGTGCTCTCCCAGAGCGAGAACAACCGCGCGCCCAGTGATTCCATCATCGGCTGGTAGATCTCGGTGAACGCGTCGGTGAACTCGTCGGCACCGCCCGAGCCCAGCGCGATGGTCTCGTGCAGATACAGCAGCGTGTGGCCGTAGTACTTCTTCATGGTCATGCGTGGACGCCTGTTGACAGTGGCACCCTGCGAGCGTGACACTTGTCGCGTGTTTTGTAAAGGCGCGATCTCGTGAGGACGATAGCCGACGGATTCTGCTTCGGGGAGGGTCCACGGTGGTTCGAGGGCCTGCTGTGGTTCTCCGACATGCTGGGTGAGGCCGTGCACACCGTGACCCTCTGCGGATCGATGACGACGGTGCCCGTACCCGGCCACGCGCCGTCGGGCCTGGGGTTCTGCCCAGACGGCTGCCTGCTGGTGGTGTCGACCGAGAAACGCCAGCTCCTGCACTACGACGGCGAGGAGTTGACCGGATTCGCCGACGTCGCCCATCTGGCGCCGGCCAACCTGGGCGATCTGGTGATCGACGCGCACGGACGCGCCTATGTGGGATCGCAGGCCCGATCGGGCGGGGTGATCATCCGGGTGGACCGTGACCGCAGCGCCCGCGTCGTGGCCGCCGACCTCGACTTCCCGAACGGCATGGTGATCACGCCCGACGGCGGAACGCTGATCGTCGCCGAATCGCTGGGCCGACGGTTGACGGCCTACCGAATCGACCACGCCGGCAACCTGCACGACCGGCGTGTCTTCGCCGACGGTCTCACCGCCGCACCCGACGGCATCGCACTCGACGTCGACGGCGCCGTGTGGGCGGCCATGACATTGGGGGGCCGGTTTGATCGGATCGTCGAGGGCGGCGAGGTCACCGAGAGCATCGACATCGAGGGGCGCGCCGCGATCGCGTGCGCCTTCGGCGGGGAGGAGCGTCGCACCCTGTTCCTGCTGTCCAGCCCCGATGCCTATCCCGAACGCCTGATCGGCACGAAGAACTCGCGCATCGACGCTGTGACCGTCGACGTGCCCGGAGCGGGGAGACTGTGATGTCGGACTGCTATTACGAACTCGTCGGCGTCGACGTCCGTGACGATGACCGGCAGTGGGAGCGGTTCACCTGCACCGACCTGGTGCGCAGCACGTGGTCGGCCAGCATCCAGCACGGCGCCCCGGTGTCGGCGCTGTTGGCCCGCGCCCTGGAACGCTGCGCGCAGCGCGAGGACACCAGGCTGACGCGCGTGGTCGTGGACCTGCTGGGCGGTGTCCCCGCCGACGGAGACATCTGGGTGTCCGCCACGCTCGAGCGCTCCGGCAGGCAGATCGAACTGATCAGCGCCGAGATGCTCGGTGCCGGCCCCGACGGGCAGCCCCGCACGGTGGCACGGGCGTCGGGCTGGCGGATGCAGAGGCTCGACACCCAGTCGCTGCTGCACGCGCCGGCCGAGCCGATCCCGCCGTTGGCGCAGGCCAAGTCCCGGGACATGCGCAAGGACTGGGACCGCAACTATGTGCACAGCCTCGACTGGCGCTGGCTCACCAGCCCGCTCAACGACGGTCCCGGGATGTCCTGGATCAAGCCGCTGGCCGACCTGGTCAACGGTGAGTCCATGACGCCACTGCAGCGACTGTTCGCGGTCGCCGACTGCGCCAATGGCCTGGGCAACAAGCTGGACATTCGGAAGTGGACGTTCCTCAACACCGACCTGACGGTCCACATCCACCGCGTGCCCGATGGGGAGTGGACGGGAATTCGAGCCGAAACCAGCTACGGCCCGGACGGAGTGGGCGCGACCCTCGGCACGTTGTACGACGAGCGGGGTGCGATCGGCGCGATCGCGCAGTCGGTGCTGATGCGGCCGCAGCCGCCGCGAAAGTGACGCGCGCACAACCCTGACCCGTCACTGTGGTCCCCTTCGACGATCCGCGACACCAGCCGTGACATTCTGGTACACCTTTGTAAAGTAGCTGATTCTGCGATCCAACGCCGGTACCCGGCAGCGGGTGAGGCGGTGCCACGTGAACGAACCGCCCGGGGACGCCTCGTCGCGGCAGCGAATCCTGCTGGCCACCGCTGAAGTCCTGGCACTCAACGGTCAGGCGAAACTGAGCCTGTCGGAGGTCGCATCGCGCGCAGGGGTGTCCCGGCCGACCCTCTATCGCTGGTTCGCCTCCAAGGACGATCTGCTGGAGGAGTTCGCGGCCTTCGAGCAGCGTGCGTTCAACGAGGGAATCATCGCCGCGACCGCAGGGCTGCGCGGCAACGCCCGCCTCGACGCGGCCCTGAAATTCATTGTCGCGTATCAGCAGTCGTACTCGGGAGTTCGAATCATCGACGTCGAGCCCGAGGCCGCGATCCGGCGGTTCTCCCGCGTGATTCCGCTGATGCGGTCGGGCCTGCAACGTCTGTTGCCCGGCGACGGCGGGGCCGAGAAGGCTGCCACAGCGGTGCGAGTCGCGGTGTCGCACTACATCATCCGCAGCGATGACGCCGACCAGTTCCTGGCCCAGCTGCGCCACGCTGTGGGACTCAGGTCCTAGGTTTGGGCGCCGAGTAGTTCGGTCTGCCCAACCCCAGTTCGTGCTGGGCGATCATGTTGCGGAACACCTCCAGCGTGCCGCCGTAGATTCCGGTCGGCCCGGCGAGACGGAACACGTACTCGGCCGCACCGTCGTCCACGGCTCCCTCGGTGTCGGCGGGCAGCAGTGCGGCCGTGCCGAGGAGGTCCATGAGCTCGGGTGCGACCTCACGCATGGTCTGCGCGATCGCGACCCGACCGAACATCTCCGGTGTGCTCAACGCGGCCTCGGTGCGCGCGACGGCACGGCCCAACCGCGACTGCACGGCAGCGTCGTCGATGCGTCGCGATCCGTCCGCACCGGGCGTGCCCACCTGCGCCGCGGTGCTGTCCAGAGCCTCACCGAGCAGAAGCCCGTGTTCGGACATCATCGCGATCTTCTGCAGTCCGTCCGAATCACGCTCCATCACACCGTGTTCGGCGTCCAGCGCCACCCGCATCACGGTCCAGCCGCCGTTGGCCGCACCGATGCGGTACCGATCGGAAACCCGGACATCGCTGTAGTAGACGATGTTGGTGCGGTCGCCGTCGACGGTGCGCAGGCCCTGGATCTCGATGCCCGGTGTGTCCATCGGCACCAGGAACATCGTCAGGCTCTGATGCTTGGGGGCGTCCGGGTCGGTGTTGGTGAGCAGGAAGACGTACTGGGCGTTCTGCGCGTTCGAGGTGAACATCTTGGACCCGTTGATGATCCACTCGTCACCGTCGCGCACGGCCCTGGTCTTGCAGGTTGCGACATCCGATCCACCCTCGGGTTCGGTGTAGCCCAGGCACAGTCGGATACGCCCGGCGAGCACGCCGGGCATGACCTCGTCGAGCAGATCCTGCGGGGCGAATTTCGCCACGATGTGGGCCACCATCGCGGTGGTGCCCCAGTGGAACCACGGCGTGTGCGCGCGGCCGATCTCCAGATCCCAGATCCGACGGCGCAGTCGGGTGAACCCGCCGTCGGCCTCGTCGGCGAAGTCCGCCGCCAGCCAGCCCTTCTCGGCAAGGGCGAGGTGCACACCCTCATCGAAGTTCTCTCCGGTCTCACGATCGCGCCGGATGACGTCCTCGGTCACGATCTCGCTGAGGAGGGCACGCAGGTCATCCAGGAATGCCTGATCGTCGTCCGACAGTGCCACGCGCGAGAAGTCCACCGAATCCTCCGTTCCCAACTCCTCCGTTGAGCGTGACACTGGCTCCGATATTTGTAAATACGTGCGGCTCCCTGAGCCGGGGTTACAGTGACCACTGTGACCCAGTCATCCACAGCACCGGGGCAGCCGTGAGCCTGGTCGCGGGCCGCGGCCCCTTCGGATCCGACCGGGCCGGATGGTTCTCGGCCCCGGTCCCCGACGACCTTGTCTACGTCGAGCCGCATCCGCGGCGGGTGCGCGCCGTCCGCGGCGGCGTAACGGTGATCGACACCGAGCGAGCGCTGATGGTGCACCGCAACGGCCGGCCCTTGAGCTATGTGTTCCCCGCCGGCGAGACCGCCGATCTGCCAACCGAACTCGAACCGCACGCTCCCGGTTACGTACACGTGCCATGGGACGCGGTGGACGCCTGGTTCGAGGAGGGCCGGCGGCTGGTGCACTATCCGCCGAACCCGTATCACCGGGTCGACTGCCGGCCGACCGACCGCGGCCTGAGGGTGTCCGCGAACGGAACCGTGCTGGTCGACACCACGGACACCACGATCCTGTTCGAGACGGCCCTGGCGCCGCGGCTCTACGTCCGCCCGGCGCTGGTGCGCACCGAACTGCTGCGTCAGACCTCGACCACGAGCTACTGCAACTACAAGGGAACCGCGACGTACTGGGCCGTACATCTCGACGACGGAACGGTGATCGAGGACGTGGCATGGAGCTACGACGAGCCCCTCCCTGAGTCACTGCCGATCAAGGGTTTCCTGAGCTTCGACGCGACCCGCGTGGACGTCCTGGCCGAACTGCCCGTCGGCGACGACGGCGACTGCGGCTGCCACGCCTGACGCTGTCGGTGTGTCGGCACACACCACCTCGGCCGTGGTGCTGTGATGGACGGGTGTCGCCCAGGGACAGCATCAGAGGCCGAGTCTGGCGAAATGGCGTGCTGCAGGACGACTTCGACTTCGACGCCGTGTCGGACCACCTGCAGCAGGACGACGCCCTGGTGTGGGTCGACATATTCGACCCCGACCATGAGGCACTGCAGGCACTGGCCACCGAACTGGGACTCAACATCTGGGCGGTCGAGGACGCCGTGGCGCCCTCGGAGCGGGTCAAAGCCAGCGTGTACGCCACCCACACCTTCTTCACGGTGTACGCCGTCGACATCGAACGGCCCGATCCGCACTCGCCGCCCCATCCGCTGCTGACCAAGCACCGGATCTCGGCATTCGTACTGCCCCGCGGCCTGGTGACGGTGCGACTGCCACCACATTTCGACATCGATGAGGTGGTGCGTCGCTGGGACGAACTGGGCGGGCAGCAGTACGGAGTGGGGGCGCTGGTGCACGGCCTGCTCGATGTGGTGGTCGATGGGCACTTCGAGGCCGTCCAGGTGCTCGACGACTGCATCGAGGATCTCGAAGACCTGCTCTTCGACCCACCGTCGCGGATGCCGACGATCCAGCGCAGGACATTCCAACTGCGCAAGGACCTGGTCAACCTGCGTCGTGTCGTGCTGCCGATGCGGGAGGTGATCAACGCTGTCCAGCGTCACCGGGCCGAGGCACACCACTCCCCCGCGCTGGACCCGCTCTACATCGACCTGTACGACCACGTCCTGCGGGCCTCGGAATGGACCGAATCCCTGCGCGACATGGTGACCACGGTGTTCGAGACCAACCTTTCACTGCAGGATGCCCGGCTCAACACCGTGATGAAGAAGCTCACCGGATGGGCCGCGATCATCGCCGTGCCCACCGCCATCACGGGGTTCTACGGACAGAACGTGCCGTACCCCGGGTTCGAGATGGTCTCCGGCTTCGTGGTCAGCACCGCGTCCATCGCCGTCCTCAGTGTGCTGCTCTACGTCATGTTCAAACGTCGGGATTGGTTGTGAGGCGACTACCGCCCGTGTGTCCCGGTCGGTGACCCCACGCGCGTCCGCGCCGTGTTCTGTGGGTGACCAGCCCCGCCGTCGGTCCTCGACAGTTCTTGCCTGA
This sequence comes from Mycobacterium sp. ACS4331, assembly GCF_001667265.1. GTDB lineage: Bacteria > Actinomycetota > Actinomycetes > Mycobacteriales > Mycobacteriaceae > Mycobacterium. Next base: position 89,848 of record NZ_LZHW01000028.1, read on the forward strand.
CGCTGCGGCGTGGCGGTGGGGATGACGACCCCGCCGGGCCACCGCACCGACCACGGCGGTGACCACGATCTGTAACGAAATGCGGATGATCAGCGAGTTCATTCAGTGACACCGCCCGTTCACTACGATCGGTAGACGTCGGCCAACCGAAGGGATCACCACCGTGCGCCATGCTCTCCGCGTCACCCTTGCTTTGCTGGGCGTGGCGACACTCACCCTGGGCGGGGCGACGGCGGTGGGCACCGCCGCCGTACCCACGCCGAAACCGGACCTCAACGTGGTGAGCGTGCAGCCGACAGGCGCGCAGACGGTCGGGGTCGGCCATCCGGTCATCGTGAACTACGGCACCCCCGTGACCGACCGGGCGGCGGCCGAGCGGTCGATCCGCGTCGTCTCCCCCACCGTGATGACCGGCAGCTACGAGTGGGTCAGCCCGACGAGCGTGCACTTCATGCCCGATCAGCTGTGGCCGGCGCACTCGCAGATCAAGCTGATGGTCGGCGGTCTGCCGCGCAGCTTCGAGACCGGGGCGGCCGTCGTGGGCGTCGCTGACGTCTCGGCCCACACGTTCACGGTGAGCATCGACGGTGAGGTCGCCCGGCAGATGCCGGCGTCGATGGGCAAGCCCAAGTTCCCGACGCCGCTCGGCCAGTTCACGGTGCTCGGCAAGGAGAACCCGGTCGTGATGGACTCCCGCACGATCGGCATCCCCCTCGACGACCCCGAGGGCTACAAGCTGACCGTCAACTACGCGGTCCGGATCACCTGGGGCGGCGTCTACGTGCACTCCGCGCCATGGTCGGTGGGCTCGCAGGGCTACGCCAACGTCAGCCACGGCTGCATCAACCTCAGCCCCGACAATGCGGCCTGGTACTACAACAACGTCGGCATCGGCGATCCGGTCGTCGTCCAGGCCTGAGCGATTTCGGCGCGCTTTCCGGCGCCCAGCGCCGGGAAACGCGCCGAAATCTCAGCGTTGCTCGATGGCGTGCTCGGGGCACGCCGCGATGGCCTCCTGCACCGCGGCGTGGAACTCCGGGGCGACGTCGTCGTCGATCGCCTCGGCATAACCGCCGTCGGTGAGGTCGAAGACCTCGGGGCAGAGCGCGACACACACACCGTGTCCGCGGCACAGTCCGTCGTTGACCCAGACTTTCATCGCCGCGTCACTCCTCCGGCCGACTCGACGGGGTGACGTCGAGGTACAGGTGGGTCAGCCCACGCAGGATGAACGTCGGGACGTAGCTGTACTCCCGAGCTCCCGCTGGGCCGTGATGCTCCTCGGAGATCCGGATGTCGCTGGTGCGGTCCAGGATTCGTTCGATGCTCACGCGTGTCTCGGCGCGCGCCAGCGGTGCGCCCGGGCAGCTGTGCACCCCACGGCCGAAGGCGATGTGCCGCCGCGCGTTCGACCGCGCGATGTCGAGCACATCGGGGTTGTCGAACTGTCGCGGATCGCGATTGGCCGCGCCGTTCATCACCATCACGGTCGCGCCGGCCGGCACCTCGACGCCGCCGATATTGGTGTTGCGCTTGGCCAGCCGGAAGTCGCCCTTGACCGGACTCTCGAAGCGCAGGCACTCCTCGATGAAGTTCGGGATTCGGTCACGCTCGGCCCGCAGCTGCTGCTGCAGTTCGGGATCCTCGGCGATGATCTTGAGCGCGGTGCTCAGAAGTCGGACCGTGGTCTCCTGGCCCGCGGTGTAGAGGTTGGCCGCGATCCGCACGACGTCCATCACCTCTGGAGTGCTGCCGTCGGGGAACTTCGCCGCGGCCATCTCCGTCAGCGCGTCGTCGCGGGGGTTCTGCCGCCGGTCACCGATGTACGCGGAGAACTTCTCGTAGAGGTACTCGAGCGGGCTGTGCGACATGGTCGCGTTGTCGGTGCCGCCGACGCCGCCCTGGCTGTGGTCCATGTGCTTGGCGAACTCGGCGCGGTCCTGTTCGGGCACACCGAGCAGGTCGGCGATGATCGCCAATGTGAAGGGGGCCGCGAACCCCTTGATGAAGTCACCGCCGCCTGCCGAGATGTAGGGATCGAGGACCGTGTCGGCGTGCCGCCACATGAACTCCTCGTTCTCCTTCAGGCGCTTGGGCGTGATCAGCCCCATCAGCAGCGCGCGGTGCGCGGTGTGCTTGGGCGGGTCCATGACCGTGACCTGGTCGCTGAACGGCAACTGCTCGCGGTACTGCTCGATCAGCTCCGAGACGTCGTCGGCCTGCCCTTCGATGGGCACCGGGAACCCGGGAAACGGTCCGGTGACGGCGGTGCACGACGAGAAGGTGTCGGAGTCGCCGAACACCGCGACGGCCTCGTCGTAACCGGTCACCACGAGGACGTTCTGATGCGGTTCCCGACGGACCGGACAGCCTGAGCGCATCGCCTCCATGTAGGGGTAGGGGTCGGCCACCAGGCTCTGGTCGGTGAAGAAGTCGAGCTTTTCGAGTTCGGTCATCGGTTCGCTTCCAGGTTCGTCCGGGCTCCATTCGACCTTTACGATCGACTAGTACGTTACTATACGATCGTAAAGCTGGATTGAGCAACGATTTGGATCGGCCAGGAGGCGGACGATGACCACCACCGCAGTTGCTGCCGATCACTCTCGCCGGGACACCCGTCAGCGGCTGATCGACGTTGCGGTCGAACTGTTCATCCAGCACAGCTTTGCCGGCACGTCGCTGCAGATGATCGCCGATGAGCTTGGCTTCACCAAAGCTGCGATCTACCACCACTTCCGGACCCGCGAGCAGCTGCTCGACGCGGTCGTCGAACCCTTCCTCGAGCGACTCAAAGACGTGATCAGCGAGGCCGAGGGCCTGCGGGGCGCACATGCTCGGGCCGACCACATGCTGACCGGATTCGCGCAGCTCGCGGTCGAGAATCGCGTGGTGTCGGTGCTGGCGTCCGACCCCGCCGTCGCACGCATGCTGCGCGCAAGTCGCGAATGGGAAGCACTGATCGAGCGCCAGATGGCACTGCTGACCGACGTCAACCCCGGCCCGGCGGGGCACGTCAAGGCCTCCGTCGTGCTCAGCGGCATCGCGAGTGCGTCCGGCCCCGCATTCGCCGGTATCGACCGCGACGAACTGCTCGCGACCCTGGTCGAAACCGGCCGGCGCGCCCTCGGCCTCCGCGTTCCGCGCGCTCGGCCCTGAAGTGGCCAGAACATCCACACCCACCACCAGCCACGAGGAAGGAACCACATGTCAAAGAGCAACGGGGAGAAAGTCGCCCTGGTGACCGGCGGCGGGTCTGGGATCGGCAAAGCCATCGCCGACCGGCTGAGCCGGGAGGGGTACCGGGTGGCCGTCCTGGACCTGACACCGTCGGACACCCCGAACTCGTATGCCGCCGACGTCACCGACCGCGCGCAGATCGATGTCGCGCTCAAGAGCATCCACGAGGACCTCGGGCCCGTCTCCATCCTGGTCAACGCCGCTGGAGTCGACGGTTTCAAGCCGTTCCTGAAGATCTCATTCGAGGACTGGCAGCGCATCGTCAACGTCAACCTGCACGGCGTATTCCACATGATCCAAGCCGTGCTGCCCGACATGATCGACGCGGGCTGGGGCCGCATCGTGAACATCTCGTCATCGAGCACCCACTCCGGGACGCCCTACATGTCGCACTACGTGTCGGCGAAGTCGGGCGTCAACGGTCTGACGAAAAGCCTGGCACTGGAGTTCGGCCCCGCCGGGGTCACGGTCAACGCCGTGCCACCGGGCTTCATCGACACCCCGATGCTGCGGGGCGCCGAGGCGCGTGGCTACCTCGGCGACATCGAGAAGACCATCGAGGCCACGCCGGTACGACGGATCGGCAAGCCCGAGGACATCGCGGCGACGTGCGCGTTCCTGGTGTCCGAGGACGCCGGCTACATCACCGGTCAGATCATCGGCGTCAACGGCGGACGCAACACCTAGATCGAAGATGGCTGTGGGGGGCGGGGGGGGCGCCCCGCCGCCCCCCCCCCAGGGGAGACGGGGGGCCCGGCGCGGGTGGCCGCCAGTAAAACGCGGGGGGCGGGGCG
>NZ_LZHW01000029.1 GCF_001667265.1 Mycobacterium sp. ACS4331
TATCAGAGACAGCGTCCCCACCACACCCCCCGTACCCCGCGCACCACTGTGACCAGCGAATCTGTGCGCGATGGTCGCTTTTCGTGCCCAGCTCGGGGCCTGCAACACCGCCCTGGCGGGGCCGAGGTGGGGCCGACGCGCCCTATTGGGGGACAAAGATGGAGAAAAGTGGGGGAGAGTGGGGTATGGTGGCGGAGTGCGGAGCGAGGGGGTCCGGACAGGTAAGGCCCAAGGGCTGGGATGCGGAGGTGACGAGTGTTTCTCGGCACCTACACGCCCAAGCTCGACGACAAGGGGCGGCTGACGTTGCCCGCGAAGTTCCGCGACGCACTGGCAGGAGGGTTGATGGTCACCAAAGGCCAAGATCACAGCCTCGCCGTGTATCCGCGGGCGGAGTTCGAGGAGCGGGCTCGCAAGGCTGTCGCCGATGCCAAGGCCAACCCGGACAAGCGGGCTGACCTTCGAGTGTTCGCGGCGGCCGCCGATGAGCAGCACCCCGACAGTCAGGGCCGGATCACCCTGTCCGCAGACCACCGTCGCTATGCGGGGCTGTCCAAGGAGTGCGTGGTGATCGGTTCGGTCGACTACCTCGAGATCTGGGACGCCCAAGCTTGGCAGACCTACCAGCAGACCCACGAAGAGAACTTCTCCGCAGCCGGCGATGAAGCGCTTTCCGACAGCTTGTGAACCGGCGAGTGAACCGGCCCGTGCATCGTGGCCTCTGTCCGAATCGGCCCTGGCGTACTTCCCCAACGCCAGGTCCGCATCGGGCAGGGACCTCGATGTGCGGGTGGCCAACCACCTGAGGGGCGGTGTCGCGGTGGCAGAAGATCAAGGCCCGTATGGTCACCTGCCGGTCCTGCTGGAACGCTGCGTCGATCTGCTCGCGCCCGCGTTGACCCGACATGGTCCGGACGGTGCACAGGCGGTGCTGGTCGATGCGACGCTCGGCGCCGGCGGGCATTCCGAACGCTTCCTGGAACAGTTCCCCGCGCTGCGCGTGATCGGCCTCGACCGCGACCCGAGCGCGCTGCAGATCGCCGGCGATCGCCTGGCTCGGTTCGGTGACCGGTTCACCTCGGTGCGTACGCGCTACGACGGCATCGCCGACGCCCTCGCCGAATGCGGTTTGAGCGCAACCCGATCCATCGACGGAGTGCTGTTCGACCTCGGGGTGTCGTCGATGCAGCTCGACCGCACCGAGCGCGGGTTCTCCTACTCGGCGGACGCGCCGCTGGACATGCGGATGGATCCGGACCTGCCGCTGAGTGCAGCCGACATCCTCAACACCTTCGACAAGGGAGAGCTCACGGCGATCCTGCGTGAGTACGGCGAGGAGCGCTTCGCCTCCAGGATCGCCGCTCAGGTGGTCCGGCGCAGGCAGGTCAGACCGTTCACGACGACAGCGGAACTGGTCGAGCTGCTCTACGAGGCCATTCCGGCGCCCGCGCGACGCACCGGCGGGCATCCGGCCAAGCGCACCTTCCAGGCCCTGCGGGTCGCGGTCAACGCCGAGCTGGATTCGCTGCGGGCCGCACTGCCCGCGGCGCTCGAGGCGGTGTCGGTCGGCGGACGGGTGGTCGTCATGGCCTATCAGTCGTTGGAGGATCGCATCGTCAAGTCGGAGTTCGCCGAGGCCACCGCCAGCCGGACGCCGCCCGGCCTGCCCGTCGAACTCCCCGGCCACGAACCGGAATTCGTGTCCGTGACTCGAGGCGCCGAACGGGCCGAGGCCGACGAGATCGAACAGAACCCGCGCGCAGCGGCAGTGCGACTGCGGGCAGTGCAACGAGCGACAGAACGGGGTGGACTGTGAAAGGCAAGCGTGTCGCGACGCCGAAGGGGTCGAACGCGAAGGCCGCCGACTCGGCTCGGCGCCGTCCCGCCTCGACGGCGGTCAAGGGGGCCCGCCGCGAGGACCCCCGCGAGCGTCGTCGCCGCCCCGACAACGACACCCGCAGGACAGCGCGTCGTCCCGTCGAACCGCCGCGGGACGGCCGGGGCCGAGGCCGCGACGCCCGCGCGCTCCAGCACGGCCCGGCCACCGCACCATCACGGCGGCCGGCCCGGCCCACGAGCGCGACGCAGGCGAAGGCCCGAGCCAAGGCCCGCAAGGCCAAGGCGCCCAAAGCTGTCCGCGTACCGCTGCGGGAACGGCTGCTCAATCGCATCGCCACCATCGACCTCAATCCCCGCACCCTGGCCGCGCGGGTGCCCTTCGTGGTGCTCGTGATCGGTGCACTCGGGGTGGGACTCGGTGTCACGCTGTGGCTTTCGACCGACGCCGCCGAGCGGTCGTACGAATTGGGCAATGCCCGCCAGGCCAACCGCGTACTGATGCAGCAGAAGGAGGCCCTCGAACGCGATGTGCTGGAGGCCCAGGCCGCACCGGCGCTCGCCGAGGCAGCTCGAAACCTCGGGATGATCCCGTCCCGCGACACCGCGCATCTGGTCAAGGACCCGACCGGCAACTGGATCGTGGTGGGCACCCCCAAACCGGCCGAGGGCGTGCCGCCGCCGCCGCTGAACACCCCCCTTCCCGACGAGCGCCCCGCGCCCCCGCCGACGCCGGCCAACCCTGAGCGTGCGGTGCGGCTGCCGGCGCCGCCCGTCGCCGAACCGGTCGTTCCGCCGGTGCAGCCCCTGGTCGCCATACCTGCGCCCCTGCCCGCGGCGGGTCCTGAGGTGCTGGTCCGCCCGTCGGCTCCGGCGCCGCCGCTTGACCATGCACCGGTGGCCACGCCCGCGGCACCGCTGCCGGGTCCGGCCCCGAGCCCGCTTGAGGGGCCCGTGCCGGGTCTGCTGCCCGCGCCCGCACCCGCACCCGCAGCGCTCGCGCCCGCACCCGAGGCCACGGCATGAGTCGCAAGCCCGACCCCAGCGGTCCCGGACACTCCGCGCGCGCTCGGCGCACTCGTGAGATCAGTGAACCCGACTCCGGCACGGCGTCATTCGCCTTCCGTCACAGGATCGGGAGCGCGGCGATCTTTCTGGTGCTGATCGTCGTGTCGGCCCAGCTGTTCAGCCTGCAGGTTCCGCGGGCGCCGGAACTGCGTGCGCAGGCCGCGGGCCAGTTGAAGGTCACCGACGTCGAAAAAGCCGTCCGCGGCAGCATCGTCGACCGCAACTTCGACAAGCTCGCGTTCACGATCGAGGCCCGCGCGCTGACGTTCCAGCCGGTGCGGATCCGCGAGCAGCTGGCCGCGGCGCGGGAGAAGTCGGAGAAGGCGCCCGACCCCAAGCAGCGCCTGCGAGACATCGCACGCGGGGTCGCCGAGAAACTGGACAACCGGCCCGACATGGCCACCCTGCTGCGCAAGCTCAACAGCGCGGAGACCTTCGTCTACCTGGCCCGTGCCGTGGATCCCGCGGTGGCCACCGCCATCTCGGAGGAGTTCCCCGAGGTCGGTTCCGAGCGTCAGGACCTGCGGCAGTATCCCGGCGGCGCGCTGGCCGCCAACATCGTGGGGGGCATCGACTGGGATGGCCACGGCCTTCTGGGTCTTGAGGACTCCATGGACGCGGTGCTGGCGGGCACGGACGGGTCGATCACCTACGACCGCGGTTCCGACGGCGTCGTCATCCCCGGCAGCTACCGCAACCGGCACAGCGCGGTCGACGGATCGACCGTGCAGCTGACCATCGACGACGACATCCAGTTCCATGTGCAGCAGCAGGTGCAGATGGCCAAGGACGCCTCAGGCGCGGCCAACGTCTCGGCCGTCGTCCTCGACGCCAAAACCGGTGAAGTGCTGGCGATGTCGAATGACAACACGTTCGACCCGTCCCAGGACATCGGCAGGCAGGGCGACCGGCAGATGGGCAACCTGTCGGTCTCGTCGCCGTTCGAGCCGGGGTCGGTCAACAAGATCGTCACCGCGGCCGCGGCGATCGAGTACGGCCTGACCAATCCCGATGAGGTGCTGCAGGTTCCGGGCTCGATCGACATGGGCGGTGTCACAGTCGGTGACGCGTGGAAGCACGGCGTCATGCCCTACACCACCACCGGCGTGTTCGGGAAGTCCTCCAACGTCGGGACGCTGATGCTGGCGCAGCGGATCGGCGAGGAGCGCTGGTTTGAGATGTTGCGCAAGTTCGGGCTCGGGCAGCGCGCGAACGTCGGCCTGCCCGGCGAGAGCGCGGGCCTGGTGCCGCCGATGGCCCAGTGGTCGGGCAGCACCTTCGCCAACCTGCCCATCGGACAGGGTCTTTCGATGACCCTGCTGCAGATGACCGGCATGTACCAGGCCATCGCCAACGACGGGATCCGGATTCCGCCGCGCATCATCAAGGCCACGATCGCGCCCGACGGCACCCGCACCGAGGAACCGCGGCCCGAGGGTGTTCGGGTGGTCTCGGCGCAGACCGCGCAGACCGTGCGCAACATGTTCCGCGCGATCGTGCAGCGCGACCCGATGGGCTACCAGCAGGGCACCGGCCCGCAGGCCGCCGTCGAGGGCTACCAGGTGGCGGGCAAGACCGGCACCGCCCAGCAGATCAACCCCGCCTGCGGCTGCTACTACAGCGACGTCTACTGGATCACCTTCGCCGGTATGGCGACCGTGGACGACCCGCGGTACGTCATCGGCGTGATGATGGACGCCCCGCACCGCGCCGCCGACGGCAGCCCCGGCTCGTCGGCCGCGCCGCTGTTCCACAACATCGCCGCCTGGCTCATGCAGCGGGAGAACGTCCCGCTGTCGCCGGATCCGGGACCGCCGCTGATGCTGCAGGCCACCTGACGCGCAGGACCCCCGCCGCTCGCTCGGTAGGGTGTCAGGCTGGTCGGAACACCCGACGATGGCTGCGCGGACGGAGGTGCTTGGAGTGTCGATCCTGCGTCCTGAGGGCGTTCCCGGGGTGTCGTTGGGCCGGTTGGCCGGCGCCGTCGGCGCGACTCTGACCGGACCGGCGGACCTTGTCGTCACGGGAGTGACCCTGCGTGGTCAGGAGGCCCGGCCGGGAGACCTGTTCGCGGCGCTGCCCGGGGCCTCGGCCCACGGCGCCGCCTACGCCGGGGATGCGTTGGCCCGCGGCGCCGTCGCCGTGCTGACCGACACCGCCGGTGCGGCCGTGCTGGGCCGGTCCGCGCCCACGGCGCCCGTCCTGGTGCACGACGATCCGAGATCGGTGCTGGGCAGGGCCGCCGCCGAGGTCTACGGCTGGCCGTCGGAGCACCTGACCGTCGTCGGCGTCACCGGCACGTCCGGCAAGACCACCACCACGCACCTCATCGAGGCCGGTCTGCGTGCCGCGGGCCGGCGCCCCGGTCTGATCGGCACAGTCGGCGTCCGCATCGACGGCCAGGACGTCCCGAGCGCACTGACCACACCCGAGGCGCCTGCGCTGCAGGGCCTGCTCGCGGCCATGGTCCAGCGCGGTGTCGACACCGCGGTCATGGAGGTCTCCAGCCACGCGCTGTCGCTGGGGCGCGTGGACGGCATCGGCTTCGCGGTGGGCGGGTTCACCAACCTCTCGCGCGACCACCTCGACTTCCACCCGACGATGGCCGACTACTTCGAGGCCAAGGCGCGGCTGTTCGCCGCGGACTCGCCGGGGCATGCGCGTCTCGCCGTGATCTGCGTCGACGACGAGGCCGGACGTGCCATGGCGGCCCGGGCCGGGCGCGCCGTGACCGTCAGCGCCACCGGACCCGCCGACTGGACCGTGGAGGACGTCGTGGTCACCGGCGACGGTGCCCAGGAGTTCACGGCCGTCGATCCGGCCGGTGTGCACCACCGCGTCGGCATCAGACTGCCCGGCGGCTACAACATCGCCAACTGCCTTGTCGCGCTGGCAATCCTCGACGCCATCGGGGTGGCCCCGGAGCAGGCCGCGCCGGGTCTGATGGCCGCGACCGTGCCGGGTCGGCTCGAACCGATCGAGCGCGGACAGGACTTCCTGGCGCTCGTGGACTACGCGCACAAGCCCGGTGCGCTGCGCGCGGTGCTCGAGACCCTGCGCAGGCAGGACGGTGTCGGCCGCATCGCGGTCGTGTTCGGTGCCGGAGGCAACCGCGACGCCGGCAAGCGTGCGCCGATGGGTGCCACCGCAGCCGAACTCGCCGACCTCGTGGTCGTCACCGACGACAACCCCCGCGACGAGGATCCGGCGGCGATCCGCGCCGAGGTCGTCGCCGGCGCCACCGGGGCGGCCACCCTGGCGCAGATCGTTGAGATCGGCGATCGGCGTGCCGCGATCGCGCACGCCGTCGCCTGGGCCCGCGCCGGGGACGTGGTGTTGATCGCCGGCAAGGGGCACGAGACGGGACAGACCGCGGGCGGCACGACGGTGCCGTTCGACGACCGGGTCGAGTTGGCGACGGCGCTCGACGCACGACAGGCGGCACGATGATCGAACTGACTCTGGTCGAGATCGCGGACATCGTCGGCGGCCGACTCGCCGACATCAGCGAGCAGGAGGCCGCGGCCACGGTGGTGACCGGCACCGTGGAGTTCGACACCCGCGCACTGGGCCCCGGCGGCCTGTTCCTGGCGCTGCCCGGCGCACGGGCCGACGGACATGACTTCGCACCGGCCGCCATCGAGGCGGGGGCGGTCGCGGTGCTGGCCGCCCGCCCGGTGGGCGTGCCCGCGATCGTGGTCCCGCCCGTGGACCCCGGCGACAGCGGCGCCAGCGTGCTCGAGCATGACCGCGACGGCGCAGGGGCCGCGGTGCTGGCCGCGCTGGCCAGACTCGCGGGAGCGGTCGCGCGCCGCCTGGCCGCTGACGGGTTGACCATCATCGGTGTCACCGGATCGTCGGGCAAGACCTCGACCAAGGACCTGCTGGCCGCGGTGCTGGCGCCGCTGGGCCAGGTCGTCGCCCCGCCCGGGTCGTTCAACAACGAACTCGGCCATCCATGGACCGTGCTGCGCGCCACCGGTGACACCGACTTCCTGGTGCTGGAGATGTCGGCGCGGCACCGCGGCAACATCGCGGAACTGGCCAGGATCGCGCCGCCGCGCATCGCCGTGGTGCTCAACGTGGGCACCGCCCACCTCGGCGAGTTCGGCTCCCGGCAGGCCATTGCGGACACGAAAGCCGAGTTGGCGCAGGCGGTTTCGTCCGACGGGGTGGTGGTGCTCAACGTCGACGACACGGCGGTCGCGGCGATGTCCGCCGTCACCGACGCCAAGGTGGTGCGGGTCAGTCGCAGCGCCGCCGCCGGTGCCGCCGAGGTCTGGGCCGACCAGGTGGCACTCGACGACCTGGCCCGGCCTCGATTCCATCTGCACTGGGGTGATCAGGACGTCCCGGTGGCGCTCGCGGTACACGGCGACCATCAGGTGACCAATGCGCTGTGTGCCGCGGCCGTGGCGCTCGAATGCGGCGCCACCGGCGAGCAGATCGCGACCGCGCTGGCCACCGCCGGACCCGCGTCACCGCACCGCATGGCCGTGACGACCCGGGCCGACGGCGTCACGGTCGTCAACGACGCCTACAACGCCAATCCGGACTCCATGCGCGCCGGTCTGCAGGCGCTGGCCTGGATGGCGCGCTCGGCCGATGGACCGCAGGGACCACGACGCAGTTTCGCCGTACTCGGTGAGATGGCCGAACTCGGTGAGGACACGATTTCCGAGCACGACCGCATCGGCCGGCTCGCGGTGCGCTTAGATGTGTCACGGTTGATCGTCGTGGGAACCGGGAGGGCAGTGGGCGCCATGCACCAGGGTGCGGTCATGGAGGGGTCGTGGGGATCGGAGGCGGTCCGCGTCGACGATGTCGATGCGGCGCTGGCGCTTCTGCGTGCCGAACTGGCGCCCGGCGACGTCGTGCTGGTGAAGGCCTCGAACTCGGTGGGCCTGGCCGCCCTGGCGCAGACGCTGGTCGACGACCCTGAGGGCGGCGAATGAAACTGATCCTGATCGCCGTCGGCCTTTCGCTGGCGGTGTCGATCCTGCTGACCCCGGCCCTGATCAGGCTGTTCACCAAGCAGGGCTTCGGGCACGAGATCCGTGAGGACGGCCCGCCGAGCCACAAGACCAAGCGCGGCACGCCGTCGATGGGCGGCGTCGCGATCCTGGCCGGCATCTGGGCCGGTTACCTGGGTACGCACCTGATCGGCCTCGCACTCGACGGCACCGGGCCGTCGGCCACCGGGATGCTCGTGCTGGGCCTGGCCACGGCGCTGGGCATCGTGGGGTTCCTCGACGACCTGATCAAGATCCGCAGGTCCCGCAACCTGGGCCTGAACAAGACCGCCAAGACCGTCGGCCAGGTGCTGGCGGCCGTCCTGTTCGGCGTGCTCGTGCTGCAGTTCCGCAACGCCGACGGGCTCACGCCGGCCAGCACCGAACTGTCCTATGTCCGCGAGATCGCCACGATCACGCTGCCGCCGCTGCTGTTCGTGCTGTTCGTGGTCCTGATCGTGTCGGCCTGGTCCAACGCGGTGAACTTCACCGACGGTCTCGACGGCCTCGCGGCGGGCAGCATGGGCATGGTCAGCGCGGCGTATGTGCTGATCACGTTCTGGCAGTACCGCAACGCGTGCGCGACGGCGCCGGACCTGGGCTGCTACAACGTGCGTGACCCGCTGGACCTGGCGATCATCGCGGCGGCCACCGCGGGCGCCTGTATCGGCTTCCTGTGGTGGAACGCGGCACCGGCCAAGATCTTCATGGGTGACACCGGCTCGCTGGCGCTGGGCGGCATCATCGCCGGTCTGTCGGTGACCAGCCGCACCGAGGTGCTCGCGGTCGTGCTCGGCGCGCTGTTCGTGGCCGAGATCGTGTCGGTGGTCGTGCAGATCCTGGCCTTCCGCACCACGGGCCGGCGGGTGTTCCGGATGGCGCCGTTCCATCACCACTTCGAACTCGTCGGATGGGCCGAGACGACCGTCATCATCCGGTTCTGGCTGCTCACCGCGATCGCCTGCGGCCTGGGCGTGGCGTTGTTCTACGGCGAGTGGCTGACCACGATCGGCGCCTGAGGTGACCGGACCGCTGGCTGCCGGCACCCGCGTCCTGGTCGTGGGGGCGGGGGTGACGGGCCGCGCGCTGCTGTCGGCGCTGACGCCGCTGGGAGTCCTGGCCGACCTGACCGACGACAACCCGATGGCGTTGGAGCCGTTCGCCTTCCAGGGTGTGCGGGTGATCGACGGTGACTCCGCGGCGCAGCGGGTGGGTGACTATGCGCTGGTGGCCGTCAGCCCGGGCCTGCCGCCCACCTCGCCCATCGCGACGGCCGCGGCCCGAGCCGGAATCCCGGTGATCGGTGACGTCGAACTGGCCTGGCGCCTGGATCAGGCAGGCGTATTCGGGCCCCCTCGGCGCTGGCTCGTCGTGACCGGCACCAACGGCAAGACCACGACAACCTCGATGCTGCACGCGATGCTCACCGCGGCCGGGCGGCGCAGCCTGCTGTGCGGCAACATCGGTGACCCCGTCCTCGATGTGCTCGCGTCCCCGTCGGAGTTCCTGGCGGTCGAGCTGTCGAGTTTCCAACTGCACTGGTCGTCGTCGCTGCGGCCGGAGGCGGGGGTGGTGCTCAACATCGCCGAGGATCACCTGGACTGGCACGGCTCGCTCGAGCACTACGCGGGAGCCAAGGCGAAGGTGCTCGAGGGCCGGGTGGCGGTCGTCGGTCTCGACGATGCGCTGGCGTCGGCGCTGCTGGACTCGGCGTCGGCCCCGGTTCGGGTCGGGTTCCGGCTCGGCCCACCCGGGCCCGGAGAACTCGGCGTGCGGGACGGCATGCTGGTCGACCGCGCCTTCGCGGACGGCGACGGCGTGCCGCTCGCGCCGGTCGACGCCATTCCGGTGGCCGGGCCCGTGGGCGTGCTCGATGCCCTGGCCGCGGCGGCACTGGCCCGCGCCGTCGACGTGTCGGCAGAGGCGATCGCCGAGGCGCTGGCGACCTTCCGGGTCGGACGGCACCGTGCCGAGGTGGTGGGCGAGGTCGACGGGGTGTCCTACGTCGACGACTCGAAGGCCACCAACCCGCATGCCGCCGAGGCCTCGATCAATGCGTTCCCGCGTGTCGTATGGATTGCCGGCGGGCTGCTCAAGGGCGCATCCGTCGATGACATGGTGGCCAGGGTCGCCGATCGGCTGGTTGCTGCGGTCCTGATCGGGCGCGACCGGGCTGTGATTGCCGACGCCTTGGCGCGACACGCACCCGATGTCCCCGTGGTTGCGTTGGTGGCGGGGGAGGATGTTGGGGTGCTTGGGACAGATGAGTCAGCTGTGACTCGTGTGATTGATATCGCGGACGGCGCGTTGGGGGACGCGGTGATGGCTCAGGCCGTCACGGCGGCGCGCGAGTTCGCCGCCCCCGGCGACACTGTGCTGTTGGCGCCCGCGGGCGCCTCCTTCGATCAGTTCAGCGGCTACTCCGACCGCGGCGACCGATTCGCCGCCGCGGTACGGGCCCTGACCGCCACCGGCCGGTAGGAGTCCGGGGCGATGGGGGTTGACATCGTGAGCCGGTGGTGGGCCCGGGTCCGCCCGGCGGGACCCGAACCGGACGCGGCGCCGCAGCCGGCCCCGGCGACGGCCGCCGGGACGCCACGCACCCGGTTCGGAACGTGGCTGGGCAAGCCGATGACGTCGTTCCATCTGATCGTCGCGATCGCGGCCCTGCTGGTGACACTGGGCCTGATCATGGTGCTGTCGGCCTCGGGCGTGCACTCCTACGACGAGGACGGCTCGCCGTGGACGATCTTCGCCAAGCAGGTGCTGTGGACGGTGATCGGCCTCGTGGCGTTCTACGCCGCGCTGCGCACGCCGGTCGCGGTGATGCGCCGCCTGGCGTTTCCGGGTTTCGCGCTGACCATCGTGCTGCTCGTACTCGTGCTCATCCCCGGCATCGGCACCGTCGCCAACGGGTCCCGGGGTTGGTTCGTCGTCGCCGGGTTCTCCATGCAGCCCTCCGAACTGGCCAAGATCGCGTTCGCGATCTGGGGTGCCCAGCTGCTGGCCGCCCGCCGCATGGAACGCGCCTCCCTGCGCGAAATGCTCATCCCGCTGGTCCCGGCGGCGCTTGTCGCACTCCTGCTGATCGTGCTCCAGCCCGACCTGGGGCAGACGGTGTCGCTGGGCATCATCCTGCTGGGCCTGCTGTGGTACGCGGGCCTGCCCTTGAAGGTCTTTCTGACCTCGGTGCTCGGCATCTTCGTGGCCGGCGCCATCCTCGCGGTGTCCGAGGGGTACCGGTCGGCGCGCGTGCAGTCCTGGCTGGATCCGTCCGCGGACGCCCAGGGCTCGGGATACCAGGCCCGTCAGGCCAAGTTCGCACTCGCCAACGGCGGCATCTTCGGTGACGGTCTGGGCCAGGGCACAGCGAAATACAACTACCTGCCGAACGCCCACAACGACTTCATCTTCGCGATCATCGGCGAGGAACTCGGCTTCATCGGCGCGGTCGGCCTGCTGTGCCTGTTCGCGCTGTTCACCTACACCGGCATGCGCATCGCTCGCCGGTCGGCCGACCCGTTCCTGCGGCTGCTCACCGCGACCACGACGATGTGGATCCTGGGTCAGGTGTTCATCAACGTCGGATACGTCGTGGGTCTGCTGCCGGTGACCGGGCTGCAGCTTCCGCTCATCTCGGCCGGCGGAACATCGACGGCCACCACCCTCTTCATGATCGGCGTGATGGCGAATGCGGCCCGGCATGAACCGGACGCGGTGGCGGCACTGCGGGCGGGCACCGACGACCGGATGAACCGTCTGCTGCGCCTTCCACTGCCGGAGCCGTACGTCCCGTCGCGGGTCGAGGTGCTGCGCGATCGGCTGCGGACCAAGCCCAAGGCGGCCGCGAAGCCGGCGAAGGCCAAGTCCGCCAAACCGGCGAAGGCGAAGTCCGCGAAACCGGCGAAGGCGAAGTCCGCCAAACCGGCGAAGGCCGCTCGGTCCACCCCGAGTCGAACCGCCAAGTCCCATGCTGATGAACGCCGGGTGCGACGGTCAGGGCATCATGGAGACGGCCAACGGGGCCAGGATGCCCCGCGAGGTCGTAGACAACCGGCGGCTGCGGGCGGGAGGAATCCCCGGTCACGCGGCGCCAGCGCAGTGGAAGGTCAGCGTTACGGGTGAACGACTCGGTCCAGGTGCCCGCCGGCGGGCAGGAGCACAGCGACTCGGGGCGCCAGCGCCAGGACGATGTGTTCTCCGTGGTCCTCGCCGGAGGCGGGACGGCCGGACATGTCGAGCCCGCGATGGCCGTCGCCGATGCGCTGACAGCACTCGATCCGCGGGTGCGGATCACGGCGCTGGGCACCGCACGCGGTCTGGAGACCCGATTGGTGCCCGAACGCGGCTACCACCTCGAACTCATCACCCCGGTGCCGTTACCGCGGAAGCCGAGTGCTGACCTGCTGCGCCTGCCCGCGCGCGTGCGCACCGCGGTGCGTGAGGTCCGCGACGTGTTCACCGCTGTGCACGCCGACGTCGTGATCGGATTCGGCGGATACGTCGCGCTGCCGGCCTATCTGGCCGCCCGCGGTGGGCCGACCGGCCGCCACCGGGTGCCCGTCGTCATCCACGAGGCCAACGCGAGGGCGGGCATCGCCAACAAGGTCGGCGCCCGGTCGGCGGCCCAGGTCCTGGCCGCGGTGCCCGACTCCGGTCTCAAGGCCGCCGAGGTGGTCGGCATTCCGGTGCGTTCGACGATCACCGGACTCGATCGCGCGACCCTTCGCGCTCAGGCCCGTGCGCACTTCGGCTTCGCCGAGGACGCCCGGGTGCTGTTGGTGTTCGGCGGATCGCAGGGCGCCGCCTCGATCAACCGGGCGGTCTCGGCGGCGGCCGGCGCGCTGGCCGCCCAGAAGATCGCGGTGCTGCACGCACACGGCCCCAAGAACACCCTGGACCTGCGCACGCCCGCACCCGGCGATCCGCCGTACGTCGCGGTGCCCTACCTGGACCGGATGGACCTGGCGTACGCCGCCGCCGACCTCGCGATGTGCCGCTCGGGTGCCATGACGGTGGCCGAGGTGTCGGCGGTCGGACTTCCGGCGGTCTATGTTCCGTTGCCCATCGGCAACGGGGAACAGCGACTCAACGCCCTCCCGGTCGTCGAGGCCGGTGGCGGCCTGCTGATCGACGACGCCGAGCTGTCTGCAGAGTTCGTCGCCGACGTGGTCGGCGGCCTGCTGCGCGACGAGGCCCGGCTCGCGGCGATGGCCACCGCCACGGCGCAGGTCGGTCACCGCGACGCGGCGCAGAAGGTGGCCGCCGTCGCGTTGGAGGTCGCGCGCGCGGCCCGGGCGAGGGGACGACGATGAGCGCACCGCTTCCCGAGGAGCTTCAGCGCGTGCACATGGTGGGCATCGGCGGGGCCGGCATGTCCGGGATCGCCCGGATCCTGCTGGACCGCGGCGCGCTCGTGAGCGGCTCCGACGCCAAGGAGTCGCGCGGCGTGGTGGCGCTGCGGGCCCGCGGCGCACTGATCAACATCGGTCACGACGCCTCGGCGCTGGATCTGCTGCCGGGTGGCCCGACCGCGGTCATCACGACGCACGCCGCGATCCCCAAGACCAATCCCGAACTCGTCGAGGCGCGCCGCCGGGCGATCCCCGTGGTGCTGCGGCCCGCGGTGCTGGCCAAGCTGATGGCCGGCCACACGACGTTGATGGTCACCGGGACGCACGGCAAGACGACGACCACCTCGATGCTGATCGTGGCGCTGCAGCACGCGGGCATGGACCCGTCCTTCGCGGTGGGCGGCGACCTGGGCGAGGCCGGCACCAATGCGCACCACGGCAGCGGCGGATGCTTTGTCGCCGAGGCGGATGAGAGCGACGGGTCGCTGTTGGAGTACACGCCGAATGTCGCGGTGGTGACCAACATCGAGGCCGATCACCTCGACTTCTTCGGCAGCGCCGAGGCCTACAGCGAGGTCTTCGACAAGTTCGTCGACCGGTTGGCCCCCGGCGGCGCGCTGGTGGTCTGCGCCGACGACCCGGGTTCGGCCGCACTGGCCGACCGCGCGGCCGCGCAGGGTGTGCGGGTGCTCGCCTACGGAACCGCGGGGGAGCGAGAACTGGCGGGCACGCTGCTGTCCTGGCAGCAGCAGGGCACCGGCGCGGTGGCCGAGATCGCGCTGGCCGGCGAATCCCATCCGCGTGCGATGCGGTTGGCGGTGCCGGGCAGGCACATGGCGCTCAACGCGCTGGCGGCGCTGCTGGCCGCGGTCGAGGCCGGCGCGCCGGTGGAGACCGTGTTGGACGGCCTGAGCGGGTTCGAAGGTGTGCGGCGCCGCTTCGAGTTGGTCGGGGTGGCCAACGGCGTGCGGGTTTTCGACGACTACGCACATCACCCGACCGAGGTCCGCGCGGTGCTCTCGGCGCTGCGCACCGTGGCCGAGCAGAGCGGCGGAGGCCGCACGCTCGCGGTGTTCCAGCCACATCTGTATTCGCGCACAAAGACTTTCGCGGCCGACTTCGCGGACGCGCTGAGCACCGCGGACCGGGTGTTCGTGCTCGACGTCTACGCCGCGCGGGAACAGCCGCTCGCCGGGATCAGCGGTGCCACCATCGCGGAGAAGGTCTCGGTGCCGGTGCGCTACCTGCCGGACTTCTCGTCGGTGGCCCAGACCGTGGCCGAGATCGCGCGTCCCGGGGACGTCGTGGTCACGATGGGTGCGGGCGATGTCACGATGCTCGGCCCGGAGATCGTGACGGCGGTTCAGGTGCAGGCCAACCGCAGTGCGCCGGGGCGGCCCGGAGTCGGCTGGTGACCGAGTCGGACGATCCCGTCGCGCAGACCGACGACGCGGAACCCGAACCGCCTCACGACGACGCACAGGCGCAGGAGGCGGGGGACTTCGAGGGGCCGCGGCGGCGCGCACGGCGTGAGCGAGAGGAACGCCGAGCCGCCCAGCAACGGGCCATCGCGATCGAGGAGGCTCGCCGCGAGGCCAAGCGCAAGGCCCGTTCGGATGCCCTGGCGTCGGCCAAACCCGTTGCGCGCGGGTCGGTTCGGGGCCTGAAGGCGCTGGCGATCGGCGTTCTGGTCGCGGTGCTGGCGGTGGCGCTGGGGCTGATCGTGTACTTCACGCCGCTGATGTCCGCGCGCGATGTGGTGGTGGTGGGAACCGGTGAGGTGACGGCCGAGGAGGTGCTCGGCGCCGCGCAGGTGCGGATCGGCACGCCACTTCTGCAGATCAACACCTCTGACGTGGCCGACCGGGTCGCGACCATCCGCCGGGTCGCGAGCGCACGCGTGCAGCGTGAGTACCCCTCGACGCTGCGGATCACGATCGTGGAGCGGGTTCCGGTGGCGGTCAAGGACTATCCGGATGGACCGCACCTGTTCGATCGTGACGGCGTGGACTTCGCGACCGCCCCGCCGCCGCCCTCACTGCCGTACCTCGACGTCGAGGCGCCGGGACCCAACGACCCGTCGACCGAGGCGGCCCTGGCCGTCTTGACCACTTTGGCACCCGATGTCGCCGGTCAGGTCGGCCGCGTCGCCGCGCCGTCGGTGGCCTCGATCACGCTGACACTGTCCGACGGCAGGGAAGTGGTGTGGGGCACCAACGAACGCACCGCGGAGAAGGCCGAGAAACTCGCGGCGCTGCTGACCCAGCCCGGGCGGGTCTATGACGTCTCCAGCCCGGACCTGCCGACTGTGAAGTGAATCCGGGCCAAAATTGCTCGTGGGTTTCGGCGCGCCTGCACGACTGAACGCGGCGACGGCCATACCGTCTGTGTTACACGGAACTACTTGACATAACTCTAAGCCTATGGTTGAGGTTGAGGGTTTGCCGGTCAGGAGTTCGGTGGACGACAGACAACCGATCTTGGGAGGAAGGCGACCCATGACCCCCCCGCACAACTACCTGGCCGTCATCAAGGTGGTCGGCATCGGCGGCGGCGGCGTCAATGCCGTCAACCGAATGATCGAACAGGGCCTCAAGGGTGTCGAGTTCATCGCCATCAACACCGACGCCCAGGCGCTGTTGATGAGCGATGCCGACGTCAAACTCGATGTCGGGCGCGACTCGACCCGCGGTCTCGGCGCCGGCGCCGACCCCGAGGTGGGCCGCAAGGCCGCCGAGGACGCCAAGGATGAGATCGAGGAACTCCTGCGCGGCGCCGACATGGTGTTCGTCACCGCAGGCGAGGGCGGTGGCACCGGCACCGGCGGCGCTCCCGTCGTGGCCACCATCGCGCGCAAGCTCGGTGCGCTGACCGTCGGCGTGGTCACCCGGCCGTTCTCGTTCGAGGGCAAGCGTCGGTCGAACCAGGCCGAAGCCGGCATCACCGCGCTGCGCGAAAGCTGCGACACGTTGATCGTGATCCCCAACGATCGACTGCTGCAGATGGGCGATGCCGCGGTGTCGCTGATGGACGCGTTCCGCAGCGCGGACGAGGTGCTGCTCAACGGTGTGCAGGGCATCACCGACCTGATCACCACGCCGGGCCTGATCAACGTCGACTTCGCCGACGTCAAGGGCGTCATGAGCGGTGCGGGAACGGCCCTGATGGGCATCGGCGCCGCGCGCGGCGACGGTCGCGCGCTCAAGGCCGCCGAGATCGCGATCAACTCTCCGCTGCTCGAGGCGTCGATGGACGGGGCGCAGGGCGTGCTGCTGTCGGTCGCGGGCGGCAGCGACCTGGGCCTGTTCGAGATCAACGAGGCCGCCTCGCTCGTGCAGGACGCGGCGCATCCCGAGGCCAACATCATCTTCGGCACCGTGATCGACGATTCGCTCGGCGACGAGGTCCGCGTCACGGTGATCGCGGCGGGCTTCGAGGCCGGCTCCGCCGGTCGCAAGCCCGTGGTGGCCGCCTCCGGATCGGGTCAGGCCGTGGCGCCGGGCCGCGCCGGTTCGGTCACGACCTCGCTGTTCGAACCGTCCGATCCCGCCACCGTGCCCGCTCACACCAACGGGGCCACGGTGCGTGTCGGCGGTGGCGACGACGACGGCATCGCTGACGATGACGTCGACGTCCCGCCCTTCATGCGCCACTGACCGGTGACGCACCGGGTCCGGCGCGTCACCACCACCCGCGCCGGTGGCGTGTCCGCGCCGCCGTACGACACCTTCAATCTGGGCGACCACGTCGGTGACGATCCCGCGGCCGTCGCCGCCAACCGGCGTCGGCTCGCCGAGGCGACGGGTCTCGGCGTCGACCGTGTCGTCTGGATGAACCAGGTGCACAGCGCCCACGTCGAGGTCGTCGACGGTCCCCGCACCACGTCGTTCGACAACACCGACGCCCTGGTCACCGCCCAGCCGCGGCTGGCGCTGGCGGTCGTGACCGCCGACTGTGTTCCGGTCCTGCTGGCCGACGCCCGCGCCGGCGTCGTCGCGGCCGCACACGCCGGTCGGGTCGGTGCGCAGAACGGGATCGTGCTGCGCACGCTCGAGGCCATGGTCGCACTCGGTGCGCGGGCGGCCGACATCTCGGTGCTGCTCGGCCCGGCCGTCAGCGGACGCAACTACGAGGTGCCCCGGGAGATGGCCGCCGACGTCGAGGTCGCGCTGCCGGGCAGTGTGACCGTGACCGCGAAGGGGACTCCGGGTCTGGACCTGCGCGCCGGAATCGCGCGCCAGCTCACGGATTTCGGTGTCCGGGCGATCGACATCGATCCGCGCTGCACGGTCGACGACACCTCACTGTTCAGTCATCGTCGCGGTGCGCCGACGGGGCGCCTGGCGTCACTGATCTGGCTGGAGCCGCAGCGATGAGCCGCCGCGACGACCTCGACCGGGCCTGGGCGGCCCTGCGCACCCGTCTCGCCGATGCCGCCGAGGCGGCCGGGCGCAGCACCGACGAGATCGAACTGCTGCCCATCACCAAGTTCTTCCCCGCCTCGGACGTGCAGATTCTGGTCGACCTCGGCTGCCGTTCGTTCGGCGAGTCGCGTGATCAAGAGGCGCGCGACAAGATCGCGTCGCTGGCCCGGATCCCGGACTGGCCCGACGACGTGAGCTGGCACATGATCGGCCAGATCCAGCGCAACAAGGCCCGCTCGATCGCCGGGTGGGCCACCACGGTCCACTCGGTGAGCAGTGCCAAGGTGGCGGCCGCACTCGACCGTGGGTCGGTCGACGCCCGCGCCGAGGGGCGCCGTCAGGCACCCGTGGGCGTCTACATCCAGATCAGCCTCGACGGCGATGTCAGCAGGGGAGGCGTCGACATCAACGATCCCGCCGCGGTCGATGCGCTCTGTGCGCAGGTGGATGCCGCCGAAGGGCTCGAACTCGTTGGCCTGATGGCCATCCCGCCGCTGGGCGCCGACGCGGACCGGGCGTTCGCCGCGTTGGCCGCCGAACGGGAGCGGGTACAGGCCCACTGTCAGCAGCGCCTCGGACTGTCCGCGGGGATGACCGGTGATCTCGAGGCGGCGGTCAAACATGGGTCGACATGTGTGCGTGTCGGAACCGCGCTTATGGGCCCTCGACCGCTAACGTCACCGTGAGTAGTCACTCCAGTCACATCTTCATCACAAGCACCATCGAGAGGGTCCCGCGATGAGCGCACTGCACAAGGTCAAGGCCTACTTCGGGATGGCACCGTTGGAGGACTACGACGACGAGTATTACGACGACCATGATCATGACCACGAGCGTGGCGCCGGGCGGGGCGGATACCCGCGCCGCGAGCGTTTCGAGGGCCCCGGATTCGACGGCGGCTACGACCGTGGCGGCCGCTACCCCGAGCGCGAGTACGAGGACGAGCCCGAGTACGCCGGCGCGTACCGCGGCGGCTACGCCGAGGATCCCCGCGACACCCGTTTCCGGCCCCGTGAGTTCGACCGCCCGGCGGCGGCCGCGGCGCCACGACTGGGCGCCCTGCGTGGGTCGACCCGCGGCGCGCTGGCGATGGACCCCCGGCGGATGCAGATGCTGTTCGACGAGGGCAGCCCGCTGTCGAAGATCACGACGCTGCGCCCCAAGGACTACAGCGAGGCCCGCACCATCGGGGAGCGGTTCCGCGACGGCACGCCCGTGATCATGGACCTGGTGTCCATGGACAACGCGGACGCCAAGCGGCTCGTCGACTTCGCCGCGGGCCTGGCATTCGCCCTGCGCGGGTCCTTCGACAAGGTGGCCACCAAGGTGTTCCTGCTGTCGCCGGCGGACGTCGAGGTCACGCCCGAGGAGCGCCGGCGGATGGCTGAGGCCGGGTTCTACGCCTACCAGTAAGCCCGCCGTTCCCCACCGGTAGGCTGACGAGGGCCGATCGTTCGCATCGGCGTCGTCACAACCTCGTCAGTAAGGTCGCTCAAGGTTGAAGATCTTCTTCGAAATCCTGGGTTTCGCGCTGTTCTTGTTCTGGGTGCTGCTCATCGCCCGGGTGGTCGTGGAGTTCATCCGGTCATTCAGCCGGGACTGGCATCCGCGCGGTTTCACCGTCGTGATCCTGGAAGCCATCATGACCGTCACCGACCCCCCGGTGAAGCTTCTGCGGCGGCTCATTCCGCAGTTGACCATCGGTGCGGTCCGGTTGGACCTGTCCATCATGGTGCTGCTGCTGCTGACCTTCATCGCCATGCGTGTGGCGTTCGCGGCCTCCATATAGGCCGCTCGGGTGGGCTGGCAAATCGCTCGCCGGAGATTGAAATTCGTCCTTAATTATCGCCCCCCACGGCTACCGGCGGTTCTGGTGTGACAGGATGGACGCCAGTTACAGTCCGGCTACCAACCTGGTGGTCCGTTCTAAACTTGTCCGAACGGTTCGACCGCACAGACCTCGAGGGGGCAGAGAATGCCGCTTACACCAGCCGACGTCCACAACGTCGCGTTCAGCAAGCCGCCGATCGGCAAACGCGGATACAACGAGGACGAAGTCGACGCCTTCCTCGACTTGGTCGAGAACGAGCTCACGCGCCTCATCGAAGAGAACGCCGACCTGCGCCAGCGGGTCAGCGAGCTCGATCAGGAGTTGGCCAGCGCGCGGGCCGGCGGCGGCGGGCAGTCCACGCAGGCCGTCCCGTTGTATCAGCCTGAGCCGGAGCCCGAGCCCGCACCGCAGCCCGTCTACGAGGCGCCAGCCGCGGCCGCCGCGCCCAGCGAGGAGGCCCACATCAAGGCCGCCAAGGTGCTGGCCCTGGCGCAGGACACCGCGGACCGCCTGACCAGCACGGCCAAGGCTGAGGCCGACAAGCTGCTCTACGACGCCCGCACGAACGCCGAGACCATGGTCAGCGAGGCCAAGCGCACCGCTGAGACCACCGTCTCGGAGGCCAAGACGCGCGCCGACGCGCTGCTCGCCGACGCCCAGACGCGGTCGGAGACCCAGCTGCGCCAGGCTCAGGAGAAGGCGGACGCCCTGCAGGCCGACGCCGAGCGCAAGCACTCCGAGATCATGGGCACCATCAACCAGCAGCGCACGGTGCTGGAGGGCCGGCTCGAGCAGCTGCGCACGTTCGAGCGCGAGTACCGCACCCGGCTCAAGACCTACCTGGAATCGCAGTTGGAGGAACTCGGTCAACGCGGGTCCGCCGCTCCGGTCGATTCGAGCGCGGGCGACGGCGGTTTCAACCAGTTCAATCGCGGAACCAACTGACTAGCGCCGGGGAGGCGTTGCGATGCTGATCGTTGCCCTGGTGCTGGCCGTCATCGGCCTGATCGCCCTCGTCACAGCAGTGGTGACGAGCAGTGAGATCGTGGCGTGGGTGTGTATCGCGGCCAGCGTGCTGGGCGTGATACTGCTCATCGTGGACGCGATCCGTGAACGTCAGCGCGGTACGGCCGCCGACGTCGCCGACGCCGAGGAACCCGTTGTGCCACCGGACGACTCAACCGAGGCGACGTACCAGAACTTCGACGCCGACTACCCCGAGGAGACCCCGGCCACGGCGCCGTCAGACGTCGACACCACGGAAGAACCCCGGTCCAACCAGCCCTAGGTCAGCAGCGCGCGCACCTCGTCGTCGCTGGTCTGGCCGAAGTCGGCGTAGGACATCCCGACGGCGGTGAAGGGCCGCGGGGTGTGCGGACAGACGAACTCGTCGGCGACCTCGGCGAAGTCCGCGGACACCGAGTCCGGCGCCGTCGGCACCGCGACCCCCACCCGCCGGGCTCCCTGCGCCCGCGCATCCAGCGCCACCGCACGCATGCTGGCGCCGGTCGCGATGCCGTCGTCGACCAGAATCACGGTCCGATCGACCAGTGGATGGGGTTCCCGTCCGCCCCGATACGCCGATTCGCGGTGGATGAGTTCGCGACGTTCGCGGGCCACCACCTCGTCGATGTCCTTCTGTGCCACCCCCAATGACCGGATGAGCTTGTCGTTGAGCACGATCCGCTCGCGGGTGATCGCGCCGAGCGCCAGCTCCTCATGTCCGGGCACACCCAGTTTGCGCACGACCGCGACGTCGAGGACCGCGCCGAGCCGGCGGGCCACTTCGGCGGCCACCGGAACGCCGCCGCGGGCCAACCCGAGCACGACGATCTGCGACGGGTCGCCCAGTGGTGTGCTGCCTGCGGTCAGTGTCTCCGACAGCACACGACCCGCTTCGGCGCGGTTGCGGTAATGGCAGCGATGCATCGGTGTACTCCTGTGCGTCCCAGTCTGACCAAACGGGTACCCGCGCGGCGTGGGTATCGAATTCTCCAGTGTGCTCGCCCATCCCCGCCCCACGGTGTACGCCTGGCACACCAGGCCCGGAGCGCTGCAGCGCCTGTTGCCGCCGTGGCAGCCGCTCACCCCGGTGCGGGAGGCATCGTCGCTGGCCGACGGCCGCGCGGTGCTCGGCCTGCCCGGCGGCCTGCGCTGGACGGCCCGGCACGACCCGGCCGGATTCCGGCCGCCGCAGCAGTTCGTCGACACCTGGGCGTTGGGCGGGCTGCAGCCCTGGCGGCACGTGCACGAGTTCCTTGAGCACGACGGCGACACCACCCTGATGCGGGACCGGGTCACCGCACCCGTGCCGGCCGCACTGCTGCGGCCGATGTTCACCTACCGTCATCGCCAACTCGCCGACGACCTCGCGATCCACCAGGACGCCGGGCAGCGGCTCGAACGTCGGTTGACGGTCGCGGTGACCGGATCCTCGGGGTTGGTCGGGACGGCGCTGTGCGCCCTGCTCAGCACCGGCGGGCATCGAGTCCTGCGACTGATCCGCGGTGGCGACCTCGGCCCCGACGAACGACGTTGGGATCCCGACGATCCCGCTCCCGACCTGCTCGACGGCGTCGACGGTGTGGTGCACCTGGCCGGCGCGTCGATCGCGGGGCGGTTCACCGCAGCGCACAAGGTCGCGATCCGCGACAGCCGGATCGGCCCCACCCGCCGGTTGGCCGAGGTCGCGGCGCGCGCATCGGACGGGCCGGCGGTGTTCGTCAGCGCCTCAGCAATCGGGTTCTACGGCGCCGACCGCGGGGACGAGGTCCTGTCCGAGGACAGCGCAGCGGGTTCGGGATTCCTGGCCGAGGTGGTGCGCGACTGGGAGGCCGCGACCGAGCCCGCCGCCGAGGCGGGGGTGCGGGTGGTGCGCGTGCGGACCGGAATCGTGCAGTCCGCCCGCGGCGGCACGCTGCGTCTGCTGCGCCCGCTGTTCAGTGCGGGCCTGGGTGGCCGGCTCGGCGACGGCACTCAGTGGTTGTCGTGGATCGGCATCGACGACCTGACCGACATCCACTACCGCGCGCTGTTCGACGAGCGGCTCAGCGGTCCGGTGAATGCCGTTGCGCCGCACCCCGTCCGCAACGCCGAGTACACCACCGCGCTGGCCCGCAGACTGCACCGGCCGGCTCTTCTTCCGGTGCCGTCGTTCGGCCCGCGGGCACTGCTGGGCGCCGAGGGGGTCGAGCAGTTGGCCCAGGCCTCACAACGGGTGCAGCCCACCGTGCTGTCGACCCTCGGGCACCGGTTCCGGCACCCCAGGATCGCCGAGGCGCTCGCGCATCAACTCGGGCGGGCGTGAGCGACCGGTCGTCCGACTCGGCTCAGAAACCCGGAGACCAGCGCGCGCACCCTGCCCGCCGCGGCGTCACGCTGTGCTGCGGTGTCCGCGCGGAGTCTGTCCACGTCGGCTCCGACACGTTCGACCTCGTTGTCGCGGTCCTCGTCGATCCACAGTTCGAGCAGTGCGTCGTCCAGTTCGGGATGGAACTGCAGGGCAAGGGCGCTGCCCGCGGTGAACGCCTGGGAGGCCGAGCTGTTTCGGGCCACCTCGACCGCGCCCGGGGGCAGCGTCCACCGGTCGAAATGCCACGCGAACCACGGTCCGCTGGACACGAGATCCGGCGTGGTGCTGGACACTTCGTACCAGCCGAGCTCCGGGGACGGGGAGCGGGACACCGATCCGCCCAACGCCTGCGCGATCAACTGCCCGCCGAAGCACACGCCGAGTACGCCGACCCCGGCGGCCTGTGCGTCCCGAATGAACTGCATCTCGGCACCCACCCACGTCGACAGGAGTGCGTCGTCGTACACCGACCAACGGGAACCCAGTGGCACCACGACGTCGTAATCCGTCGGGTCGGGGAAGGTGACATCGACCGCCGGATCGTCGAGCCGGTCGGCGGGGACCACGTTGAGGACGTCGATGTCGAACCCGTGCTCGGTGAACACCTCGCCCAGCAGGGCCTCGGGGGCCGATGGGTCGTTGTAGATGAAGAGAAGCCGACCTGCCACTTGGGAAACTCTACTGGCGATCCCGTCACCGCGCGGGACGGCTGGGAGGCGCGTGCTCGGGTGCGACTTCTGCGCCGATCCTGCGGAACAGCGCGTCGGCGGCGTTCGAATAGTTGCCCTCGTCGTCGAAGGCGTCTTCGTTGAAGGTGACCGCCGTCGCGATCGCGATCCGGCGCTCGGGCAGGTAGGCGCCCACTGCGGCGTAGCCGAAGAACATGGGGTTCTGCAGCAGCCAGTCGCCGGAGAGCACGATCCCCAGGCCGTAGGTGTAGAAGTCGCTCTGCGGAGCGCACGTCGGGCAGCCGGGCGCGCTGTGAGTCCTGCCCTGCAGGTCCTTGGACGCGAAGATCCGGTAGCTGTCGGGCGACAGCAACTGGCCCGATCCGATGCCGGCCGCCGACGTCGCGAGGTCCTCGATCGTGGTGGTCTGGATGGCGCCGTGCGTGATGGTCCACGACGGGTTCCAGAAGCTCGACTCCTCCAGGAACGGCACGGCGGCCGGGATGTCCAGATTGGCCCGCCGTTCGGCGGTGAACGCGTGCAGTGCGGGTTCGGGGATCGCGGGAGTGAATGAGTTGGCGGTGTTTCGCAGACCCAGCGGATCAAGCACCTTCTCCGACAACAGTTTCGGCATGGACTCACCCGTGGCCCGCTCCAGGGCCAGTCCGAGCAGCACATAGTTGGTGTGGGCGTAGCTCCAGTTGGTGCCCGGCTCGTACTGCAGCGGCTTGGTGACCGCGAACTGCAGCAGTTCCTCAGGCTTCCACTGCCGGAACGGATTCTCGTAGAGGGCGGCGGCGAACGCGTCATTGTCCAGGACGTAATCGGCGTACCCCGAAGTCATCTGGGCCAGCTGTCGCAGCGTGACCCGGTCGGCGTGCGCGATCTCAGGCAGGAAGTCGGAGAGTTTGTCGTCGAGGCCGACCCTGTTCTCCTCGGCCAGGATCAGCAGCAGGGTGGACACGTAGGAGATCGCCACGGCGCCGTTGCGGAAGTGCATGTCGGTGCTGGCGGGCACCCCCGTGATCGACTCGCCGAACGCCTCGCTGATCACCTCCTTGCCGTCGACCGTGACCCGCACCAGCGCGGACTTCAGGTGCTCGGACGCCATCACAGACTTCACGACGGCCCGGATGGCGTCGGCCTGCGCGGTGTGCGTGGTGGGCGCCGCAGTCGGCGGATTCTCGGGCGACACGCACCCCGTCAGCAACAGCGCGGCCACCAGCAGGGCGGTCCCTCTTCGGATCATGGGGAGAGCTTGCCCTGTCAACGACCCGGATGAGGCGCAGGTGGGCACGACGCGCCGGAGCGTCGTGGTGGCCGCGCGTAACATCGGGTGATCGAGGTCGTCGCAACAGCACTGGTGATCGGCACAGTTGCCGTGCATTTCGCGTTCATCGGCTATCTGGTGATCGGTGGGTTCCTCGCGCTGCGATGGCGGCGGACCCTGGCCCTGCACATCCTGGCGGTGTTGTGGGGGATCGGCAGCACGCTGTATCCGCTGCCGTGCCCGTTGACATCAGTGGAGCGGTGGGCCCGCGAGCGTGCGGGCATGGGGCCACTGCCCCCGGACGGGTTCATCGCCCACTACCTCACCGGCGTGCTCTATCCCGGGGGCGCGGTGGGCGTCGTCCGGGGCCTGGTCGTCGGTGTGGTGCTGCTGTCCTGGCTACTGGTCCACCGGCACGAGCTCGGCGCCACACGTACATCGGTATGAACCGCCGCCGTCCGGGCAGTGGCATTCGGACTCGATGCGCACACGACACCCGCAGCCCTCGTGCGCGCACGTGAGCAGGGTTCCCTGTTCGTTTCCCATCCTTCGATGGTGCCCCCTATGCCGCCTCGGCGTGGGCGAACTCGACAGGCAGACTGGTCGGTCCGCTGATCCCGCTCAGCGGCCGCCACGGGTGCCGGGCGGTCAGTCTGGGTTCGGCGATCCGTGCGGTGATCGCGGCCAGTGCCTCTGCCAGTTCGAGTTTGGCCAGGTGGACACCCAGGCAGTAGTGGACGCCGCTGCCGAAGGTCAGGATCGGCGGGACACCCTCGCGGGTGATGTCGAGGCGGTCGGGATCGTCGTGCACGGCCGGGTCGCGGTTGGCCGACGCGGTGTTGGCCACCACCGTGGTGCCCGCCGGGATCCGGTGCCCGGCGAGTTCGACGTCCTCGGTCGTCACCCGCAGGGCGGCGAAGACGATCGGGCGGTGCCGGATCAACTCCTCCACGGCCAGCGGTGCCAGTTCGGGATTCTCGCGCAGCAGGCGCCACTGGTCGGGGTGGTCGCACAGGTCCTCGATCGCCGCGGCCAACTGGTTCCGGGTGGTGTCGGTTCCGGCCATCAACAGCCCACCGGCCAGCATCAGCAGTTCGCCGTGACTCAATCGGTCCCCGGCGTCCTCGCAGCGGATCAGGTCGGAGAGCAGGTCGTCGGTCAGCCGCTGGCGACGCTCGGCGATCATTGTGTCGACGTGAGCGTCCAACGCAGTCCACGCGGAGAGGATGGCGTCGGCGTTGGCTGCGGCGTCCCAGCTGAACAGGCGCAGCACGTCCTCGGCCCAGTCGGAGAAGCGATGCCAGTCCTGACGTGGCGCCCCGAGCAGCGCACAGATGATCGGCACCGGATACGGGCGGGCGATGTCGCTGACCATGTCGCAGGCACCGGGGTGCTGGTCCAGAAGCCCGGAGATGACGTCGATGCAGGCGGTGCGCATCCGGGCCGCCGATTTCGGGGTGAACGCCTGGGCGACCAGCCTGCGCAACCGCCGGTGTTCGGCGCCGTCCAGACACAGCAGGCTGGTGACGGCGCGGTCCCACAGCGGCCCCGAGGTGACGCCCTGCGGGGCCAGGGCGAAGCCCTTGGGCACCACGAACCGGTCGTCGCGCAGCACCGCGCGCACCAGGTCGTGGCTCAGCACCTCCACACCGTGCGGTCCCATCGCGAGGGGGCCGCGTTCCCGCGCCGCGCGGATCGCTCGGTGCGCGGCCTCGGGATCGTCGAGATGGTCGTAGGCGAGGTCGGGAATCACTGCGGTACTCATGAGGCGATCGTCGGCGCGCGGCTCGCCGGGCGGGAGCGTAGTCCGCTACCTGACCGCCATCCGCCGAATGTCGTGGTTTACCCGGGAGTGACTTGGGTCACTCTCCAGTCGTGACAGCACTCAGACGGCGTCTGGCGGCCGTGGTTGCCCTCGTCGTCTGCGCGGTGCTGTTGTCGGCGGCCTGCGGGGTGACGCGCGGTGACGACCCGGCCGGAATGCACCGGCTGCGGATGATGGTCCCGAACAGCCCGGGCGGCGGGTACGACCTGACCGCGCGCACCGCGGTGAAGATCCTCGAGGACGAGGACATCACGGGTCGTATCGAGGTGTTCAACGTCATCGGCGCCGGCGGCACCGTCGCGATGGCCCGGTTGATGAACGAACGCGGCAACGGCGATCTGATGATGATGATGGGGCTCGGCGTGGTCGGGGCGACGTTCACCAACGGGTCGACGGCCCGAGCCTCCGACGCCACCGCCCTGGCGCGGGTGGTCGAAGAGCAGGAGGGCATCCTGGTGCCCGCCGACTCACCGTTTCGCACCGTGGGCGACTTCGTCGCGGCCTGGAGAGCCGACCCGGCGAAGGTCACCATCGGCGGCGGCTCCAATCCCGGCGGGCCGGACCACCTGTTCCCGATGGAGACCGCCAAGGCCGTCGGTGTGGATCCGACGCGGGTCAATTTCGTCTCCTACGACGGCGGAGGAGATCTGCTGACGGCCCTGTTGGGCAACAAGATCGCCGCGGGCACATCGGGTCTGGGGGAGTACGTCGATCAGATCGAGGCCGGGCAGGTCCGGGTGCTCGCCGTGTCGGGCGAAAAGCGGGTCAAGGGCATCGACGCTCCCACACTGCGCGAGTCCGGCATCGACCTGACGTTCACCAACTGGCGCGGCGTGATCGCGCCACCCGGGATCGCCGCCGAGGACCGGTCCGCCATGGTGGCGGTGCTCGAGGACCTGCACAGGACTCAGGCGTGGCGGGACGCGCTGGCCCAGAACGGTTGGAGTGACGCCTTCCTCACCGGGCCGGCCTTCGAGGAGTTCCTGCGGGAGCAGGACAACCGCGTCGAGTCGACGCTGACAGAACTGGGGTTGGTGTGAGCACTCCCGAGCGGCAGGAGAGGGTTCGCCCGGACTGGGCGCAGTACATCGTCTGCGTGGTCCTGGTGGCGGTCGGCGGGTTCCTGATCTATGACTCCACCACGATGACCGGAGGCTTCGCGGAGGTCGATCCCGTTGGGCCGCGGATGTTTCCGATCGCCATCGGGGTGGGACTGCTCATCCTGGCGGTTGTGCTGGCGGTGGCGATTCCCCGGGGACACCGCGGTGAGGCGGATGCCGGCGAGGACATCGATCCGGACCTGCCCAGCGACTGGCGCACCGTCGGTCTGCTGGTCGCGCTGTTCGCCGGACTGATCGTGCTGGTCGTTCCACTCGGTTGGGCGATCGCCGGTGCGCTGTTCTTCGCCGGGTGCGCCACGGTGCTGGGCAGCAGGCACCACATCCGCAACCTCGTCATCGGCGGGGTGCTCGCGGTGGGCACCTTCTACGCGTTCTACTCCGGACTCGGAATCCCGCTGCCCGCAGGGATTTTGGATGGGATTCTGTAGATGGAGAATTTCGACTGGCTGCTGCAGGGGTTCGCCGAGGCCGCGACCCCGATGAATCTCCTGTACGCCGTGATCGGGGTGCTCCTCGGCACCGCCGTCGGCGTGCTTCCCGGTATCGGTCCGGCCATGACGGTGGCTCTGCTGTTGCCGGTGACCTACAACGTCAGCCCGAGTGCGGCCTTCATCATGTTCGCCGGGATCTTCTACGGCGGGATGTACGGCGGATCGACCACGTCGATCCTGTTGAACACGCCGGGGGAGTCGTCCTCAGTCATCACCGCGATCGAGGGCAACCGGATGGCCAAGGCGGGACGAGCGGCCCAGGCGCTGGCCACCGCGGCCATCGGGTCGTTCGTCGCGGGCGCGATCGGCACCGCCCTGCTGGCGGGGTTCGCGCCTGCGGTGTCGCGGTTCGCGGTCACCCTGGGCGCGCCGTCGTACCTGGCGATCATGCTGTTCGCGCTGGTCGCGGTCACCGCGGTGCTGGGCTCGTCCAAGATGCGCGGCCTCATCTCGCTGCTTTTGGGGTTGGCCATCGGCGTCGTCGGGATCGACTCGCTCACGGGTCAGCCCAGGGCCACGTTCGGCATCCCGCTGCTGTCCGACGGCATCGACATCGTGGTGATCGCGGTCGCGGTCTTCGCGGTCGGGGAGGCGCTGTGGGTGGCCGCCCACCTGCGCCGGCGGCCCGCCGAGGTGATTCCGGTCGGGCGGCCGTGGATGGGGCGGCAGGACTGGGCACGGTCGTGGAAGCCCTGGTTGCGCGGTACCGCTTACGGTTTCCCGTTCGGCGCGCTACCGGCCGGCGGCGCGGAGTTGCCGACGTTCCTGTCATACATCACCGAGAAGCGGCTTTCGAAGCACCCCGAGGAGTTCGGCAAGGGGGCCATCGAGGGCGTCGCGGGGCCCGAGGCGGCCAACAACGCCTCGGCCGCGGGCACCCTGGTCCCGATGCTCTCGCTGGGTCTGCCGACCAATGCCACTGCCGCCGTGATGCTGACGGCATTCGTCTCCTACGGCATCCAGCCGGGGCCCACACTGTTCGAGAAGGAGCCGCTGCTGATCTGGACATTGATTGCCAGCCTCTTCATCGGCAACCTCCTGCTGCTCGTGATCAACCTCCCACTGGCCCCGCTGTGGGCGAAGCTGCTCCGCACGCCGCGGCCGTACCTGTACGCCGGAATCCTGTTCTTCGCGGCACTGGGGGCCTTCGCGGTGAACCTGCAACCGCTGGACTTGGCGCTGTTGTTGGTGTTCGGTCTGATGGGGCTGATGATGCGACGGTTCGGGCTGCCGGTGCTCCCCTTGATCATCGGGGTCATCCTCGGCCCGCGCATCGAGCGCCAGCTTCGACAGAGCCTGCAGCTCGGCGGCGGGGATCTGAACAGCCTGTTCACCGAACCGGTCGCGATCGTGACCTACGTGCTGATCATCCTGCTGCTGGCGGCGCCGTTGGTGCTGCGGCTGCTCCACCGCAGTGAGGAGACGCTGCTGATCGTCGAGGACGACAGGGACCAGACAGCGAAGGCGACCCACACATGATCGTCGTCGGATACAGCGCCGACCGCTACGGCGCGGCCGCCCTCGAGGCCGGCATCGCGGAGGCCCGACGGCGTCGGACCGCCATTCGGGTCATCAACGCGACATCGGGCCAGGCGTATGTGGACCCGCGGTTCGCCCGGTCCGGCCAGATCGTCGACCTCGCGACCCACCTGGCAGAGACGGGTGTGCCGTTCGAACTCCATCAGCCCGTGGGCGTCGACGTCGTCGAGGAACTGCTCAAGGCCATGGACCATCCGGCCGCCGAGCTGCTGGTGATCGGCATCCGGCACCGCAACCCGGTCGGAAAACTGCTGATGGGGAGCACGGCCCAGCAGCTCATCCTGGAATGCCCCAAGCCGGTGCTGGCGGTCAAACCCGATGACGACTGAGTCGGTCAGCCGGCTGTCGCGACGCGGCGGCGGCTCACCGCAAGGTGTTCGAGGCGGGCCGACGCGGTGTCGAGGTCGGCGCACAGCGGCAGTTCGTGCGAGGTGTCGCAGATCCGCAACAGGCGACGCACCGGTGGGCCGCCGACGAGCATCCAGTCCACGTCGCGCCGGTTGCAGTGCACGCTGATGTAGTAGAGCGCCGTGAAGCCGGCCGTCCCGAAGAAGTCGACGGCTCGAAGGTCGAGGACCATCTGCCGAGAGGTGCCGGTGTGGCGTTCGACGTACTGACCCAGTGCGCGCCCGTTGACCGCGTCGACGTCGCCGCACACCGCGACGTGAATGCGGGTCGAGGTTGCCGGATACACGGAGTAGGTCGCCCGGCCGTATCGCCTCGACTCGGTGAGGGTGCTGGGGTCTGGCCGGTACAGTCTGATGGTGCCGGTGGAAGCGGGCATCGCACTCCCTACACAACGCTGTGGATGAGGGCCCCATGGAAGGGGCGAGGCTGGAAGCTCAACCTGGCAGTGACTTTACTACGGATTTCGTCGTATGGGCCCTGTTCAGCGGATTTATTGACAATTCCCCGGTTTCGAGCAGAACTTCGCCCCCTGATTGTGTTGCTTGGCGAGTGGAATCTCGTTTTCGCCACGGAATCAGTTGTCTGGCGTGGTCCAAACAACTCATACCGTGATCTGGATGTTCCCGTCGACCTCGGTCGCCGGAAAGCGGCGCACCGACAGCCCACTGCCGGACGTCTCGGCGCCGGAGCACATGTCGAAGGAGTAGCTGTGCAGCGGGCACACCACGATGTCGTCGTCGGCGAGTCCGTCCGCCAACGGGCCACCGCGGTGCGGGCAGACCGCATCCAGAGCGCGCAGCGAACCGTCACGCAGGCGGTACACGGCGATCTGCTCACCGTCGACGGCGAACGTGCGTCCCTCTCCGACCGGGATCTCTTCGACGCGCCCGACCATGACCTCGCTCATCGCGCCGGCACCTGTGGCAACGGCAGCAGGGGCAGCGCCGTGCGGAACTGTCCCGGCGCGACGGGCTCGCGTCCCTGCATCCACGGATCTCGATAGGCGGCAATGGATTTGGCCATCCTCTCATCCAATCCGGCGATCACGTCCTCGGCGCCGTCCACCACCACGGCACGAATGTGCTCGATCCCTCGCCGCGGCACCCAGGCATACGTGCGCTCCAGCCAGTTGGCGTCCTCGCGGTAGTACTGCAGGAACCGGCCCGTCAGCGTGATCACCTCCTCGGGGGTGTCGACCGTGGCCAGCAGGTCGCCCCTGCGGATGTGCGCGCCCGCGGCGCCGCCCACGTGGATCTCCCAGCGACCCCCGTCGACGGCGACCACGCCGAGGTCCTTGCACAGCGCCTCGGCGCAGTTTCTGGGGCATCCGGTGACGGCGAGCTTCATCTTGGCGGGGCTGGCCAGACCCTGATAACGCTCCTCGATCGCGATGCCCAGCGCGGTCGAGTCGCCCAGGCCGAATCGGCAGAAGTCACTTCCCACGCAGGTTTTCACGGTGCGGAAGCTCTTGCCGTAGGCGTACCCCGAGGGCATGTCCAGGTCGGCCCACACCGCGGGCAGGTCCTCCTTGCGCACGCCCAGCAGGTCGATGCGCTGTCCGCCGGTGCACTTGATCATCGGGATCTCGTACTTCTCGGCGACGTCGGCGATGCGGCGCAGTTGGCCCGGAGTGGTCACGCCGCCCTTCATCTGTGGCACCACCGAGAACGTGCCGTCGCGCTGGATGTTGGCGTGCACGCGGTCATTGATGAACCGGGCCGAGGTGTCGTCGACGAACTCGTCGGCCCACATCATCTCCAGCAGGGACGACAACGCCATCTTGGAGTTGGCGTCGGGCTTGCCGTCGGGTGCCAGCGCCGCGAACACCGAAGCGACGGAATGCAGTTCGAGCTCGCGGATCATTCGCATGAGCGTGGGCTTGTCGTACGGGATGCTGGGCACGTACCACGTCGCCGACGGATCCTCGGTGGCCGTGCCGCCCGCGGCCCACTCGACCAGCTGGGTCACCAGCTGGCGGCACGCCCCGCACCCCTTGCCGGCCCTCGTCTTCGCCATGACGGCGGGGACCGACGTGGCGCCCTGGGCCACGCAGTCCACGATCGCGCACTTGGACACGCCGTTGCAGTTGCAGATCTGCGCGTCGTCGGCCAGTTCGGCCACCCCGACCTCGACGCCGGGCGTGCCGAGGTCGAACATCAGCGACACCCGTTCGTCGGGCAGGGGCAGGCCGTTGTCGAACGCCTGGGTCAGGAAGGACACCTTGCTGACATCGCCGAGCAGGGTCGCGCCGACCAACCTGCCGTCGCGGATCACCACGGTCTTGTAGACCCCGTGGCGCGGTTCGCTGTATTGGACGAACTCGTCGTCGGGGTGTTCGGGGTGTTTGAGACCCATCGCGGCGACGTCCACGCCGGCGACCTTGAGCTTGGTGGCCACCCGCGAGCCGTGATAGGCCGCGCCGCGGTCGGTTTCGGTGATGTGGTCGGCGAGCACCTTGGCCTGCTCCCACAGCGGCGCGACCAGGCCGTAGACCTGTCCGCGGTGCTGCGCGCACTCGCCGACGACGTAGACGTCGTCGTCGTCGACCGATCGCATGTGGTCGTCGGTGACGATCGCACGCTCGACGGTCAACCCCGCACGCTGCGCCAGGCCCACGTTGGGGCGGATCCCCGCGGCGATGACGAGCATGTCGCAGTCGAGCCCCCCGCCGTCGGAGAACCGGACACCGGTCAGGGCCCCGTCCTCGACGACGACCTCGGTCGTGCGTTTGTCGACGTGTACGCCGATGCCCAGATCCTCGACGGACCTGCGCAGGATCGCGCCCGCGGCCTCATCGAGTTGGGCGTTCATCAGGGTCGGGCCCGCGTGCACCACGTCCACGGTCAGCCCGCGGTTCTGCAGCCCGCGTGCGGCCTCCAGGCCGAGCAGGCCGCCGCCGATCACGACCGCCTTGGTGTGGTCGGCCGCCGCGGCGATCATCGCCGAGGTGTCGTCGAGGGTGCGGAATCCGAAGACGCCGGAGACAAGGTTCTTGTCGTCGGCCCACAGGCCGGCCATCGGCGGGAAGAACGAGCGGCTTCCGGTGGCCAGAATCAGCTTGTCGTAGCGCATCCGGGTGCCGTCGTCGGCGTGCACCACATGTGCGAAGGTGTCGAGGCGCACCACCCGCACCCCGGCGCGCAGGTCGATGCCGTTGTCGGAGTACCAGTCCAGCCCGTTGAGGTAGATCTCGTTCGGATCATCCTTGCCGGCAAGGACATTCGACAGCAGGATGCGGTTGTAGTTGCCGTATGGCTCGTCGCCGAACACGGTGATGTCGAACGCCGCGCCACCGCCGCGGCTCAGGATCTCCTCGATGGCCCGAATCCCGGCCATACCGTTGCCCACGACCACAAGCCGTGGCCTACGCGCGCTCATCAGACCTCCACCAGACCCAGATCGACGACCACGCTTCCCGACACGCCCCTGGGTGCGCTGACGTACAGCTCCAACACGGTGTCGGCCAGCAGGTCCTCCACCACGCGCAGCGCGACGTGGGTGGCGCCCTTGGCGGCAATCGGGAACCAGCGCATGGGTTTTCCGTCCCGGAACAACACCACGCTGATCATCTGCTTCGTGGAGTTGCCGCCGCGGAAGTACACCGGCTGGCTGACGGTGCCCGCGGGCACCACGTAGCGAAGCGATCCATCGAGCAGGACAGGGTCGGCGTATCCGCTGCCCTCGAATTCGAAGGCGCCCTGCAGGAAGTGTGGTGTGCTGCCATCGGACATGGCTCGAAGCTAGGTCCGTTGTGTTTCCGGCCGGTTGCGCAGGTGAGTCACCGACGAATACCCCTGCGCACGGCTTCCGAGTGCTCACCGTGAGGCCGAAAGCCCTGTGAGCCGCAATTGACCTTTCGGTCATGAACGCGCAACGGGTGCGGAATCCGCAGGCCGTAGACCTGTAGCCGAGACGAGAACCACCCCGCAGTCACGCTTCCCCGAAAGGCCTGCCGATGCCCACCCTGTCCACCGCGGTCCCGGCCCGCTGGAAACGCTCCCGAGACATCGAACATTGGGACGCCGAAGACGTCGTGGCCTGGGAGAACGGCAACTCCACGATCGCGCGGCGCAACCTGATCTGGTCGATCATCGCCGAGCACGTCGGCTTCTCGATCTGGTCGATCTGGTCGGTCATGGTGCTGTTCATGCCGCAGGACGTGTACCACATCGACGCGGCGGGCAAGTTCTTCATGGTCGCGATGCCCACCCTGGTGGGTGCGTTCATGCGGATTCCGTACACCATCGCCCCGGCGCGCTTCGGCGGCCGCAACTGGACCGTGGTCAGCGCCCTGCTGCTGCTCATTCCGACCACGCTCACCTGGTACGTGATGAGCAACCCGGGCACCTCCTACACGACGTTCATGATCGTCGCGGCCGTCGCGGGCCTGGGCGGCGGCAACTTCGCGTCGTCGATGACCAACATCAACGCGTTCTACCCGCAGCGACTCAAGGGCTGGGCGCTGGGCCTCAACGCCGGGGGCGGCAACATCGGCGTCCCGGTCATCCAACTGGTCGGCCTCCTGGTGATCGCCACGGTGTCCAACACCGCACCCCATCTGGTCTGCGCCATCTATCTGGTGCTCATCGCACTGGCCGCTGTGGGCGCCGCGCTGTTCATGGACAATCTGCGCAACCAGAGGTCCAATCTGGGCGCGCTCGCCGAGGCCCTGCGGTTCCGGCACTCATGGGTCATGAGCTTCCTGTACATCGGCACATTCGGGTCCTTCATCGGCTTCTCCTTCGCGTTCGGCCAGGTGCTGCAGATCAACTTCCTCGCCGGCGGGGACACCGCGGCGCAGGCGTCGCTGCACGCGGCCCAGATCTCGTTCGTCGGCCCACTGCTGGGGTCGATCTCGCGCCCCTTCGGCGGCAGGCTGGCCGACCGCATCGGAGGTGGACGGATCACGCTCTACACGTTCGTGGCGATGATGTTCGCCGCAGGCATCCTCGTGGTCACCGGGGTGCTTGACGACGCCATGGCCGGCGCGCCGACGGGCGCCCAGATGGTCGCCTACGTCGTCGGTTTCATCCTGCTGTTCATCCTGTCGGGAATCGGCAACGGGTCCACCTACAAGATGATCCCGTCGATCTTCGAGGCCAAGGCGCAGGGGCACGACGAGTGGAGTCCGACCGAGAAGGCCGCGTGGTCGCGGGCCATGTCCGGGGCGTTGATCGGTTTCGCCGGCGCCGTCGGTGCGCTGGGCGGCGTGTTCATCAACATCGTGCTGCGCGCCTCCTACGTCAGCGACGCCAAGTCGGCCACCAACGCGTTCTGGGTGTTCCTGGTCTTCTACGTGGTGTGTGCGATCGTCACGTGGTTCGTGTTCCTGCGGATGCGCTCGGCGGCACCCACCGGCGAGCGCCTTCGTTCCCCGGCACCCGTGGCGGCCGGATGATCGCAAGCGCCCAAGCGACCAGAACGGCCTGCTCGTACTGCGGGGTGGGCTGCGGAATCTGCGTCGAGACGCGGCCCGACCCCGATACGGGCGTGCCGGTCATCGCACGGGTCAGCGGAGACAAGCTGCATCCGGCCAACCAGGGCCGGTTGTGCACCAAGGGCGCCACGCACGCCGAGTTGATGGCCGCGGCCGACGGGCGGCTGACCACAGCACTGCTGCGGTTCGGCCGGGGCGCCGACCCCGTTGCGGTGCCGGTCGACGATGCCGTGGCCGAGGCCGCCGCCCGGTTGCGGGCCATCATCGATGAGCACGGCCCCGACTCGGTGGCCCTGTACGTGTCCGGGCAGATGTCCATCGAGGCCCAGTACCTGGCGACCAAGCTGGCCAAGGGATTCCTGCGGACCGTGCACATCGAGTCCAACTCGCGGCTCTGCATGGCCAGCGCGGGAACGGGATTCAAACAGTCGCTGGGTGCCGACGGCCCACCCGGCTCCTACGCCGACTTCGACCACGCCGACCTGTTCCTCGTGATCGGCTCGAACATGGCCGACTGCCACCCGATCCTGTACCTGCGGATGGCCGAACGACTCAAGTCCGGCGCGAAGCTGATCGTCGTGGACCCACGGCGCACCGCCACCGCCGAGAAGGCCGATCTGTTTCTGCAGATCAGCCCGGGCACCGATCTGGCCCTGCTGAACGGGATCCTGCACCTGCTGGTGGAAAACGGTGACATCGACGGTGAATTCATCGCCGAGCACACCGAGGGCTGGGCGGGCATGCCCGAGTTCCTGGCCGACTATTCGCCGGACCGGGTCGCCCAGATCACCGGCCTCTCCGAGGCCGACATCCGTGCGGCCGCCGCGATGATCGCCGCGGCCCCGGACTGGATGACCTGCTGGACCATGGGGCTCAACCAGAGCACGCATGGCACCTGGAACACCAACGCGATCTGCAACCTGCACCTGGCGACCGGCGCGATCTGCCGCGAGGGCAGCGGGCCGATGTCGCTCACGGGGCAGCCCAACGCCATGGGTGGCCGCGAAATGGGCTACATGGGTCCGGGTCTGCCGGGCCAGCGCAGCGTGCACCTCGATGAGGACCGCAGGTTCGTCGAGGCGCAGTGGGGCCTCGAGGCGGGCACCATCCGCAGCGAGGCCGGGCCCGGAACCGTCGCGATGTTCGAGCAGATGGCGACCCGTGACATCAAGGCCTGCTGGATCATCTGCACCAATCCTGTTGCCTCCGTGGCTAACCGGGCGACAGTGATCGCGGGTCTGCGTGAGGCCGAGCTGGTGATCACCCAGGACGCTTACAGCGACACCGCAACCAACGCGTACGCCGACATCGTGCTGCCCGCGACATTGTGGGCCGAATCCGACGCCGTGATGGTCAACTCCGAACGCACCCTGACGCTGCTGCAGCAGTCCATCCCGCCCGCGGGGGAGGCCCGGCCGGACTGGGAACTGATCTGTGCGGTCGCCGAACACCTCGGCTTCGGTGCGCATTTCGCGTACAAGTCCAGCGAGGAGGTGTTCGACGAGATCCGCCGATTCCACAATCCGAACACGGGCTACGACCTGCGCGGTGCCAGCTATGAGCGCCTTCGCCGCACCCCGCTGCAGTGGCCGTGCCCGCCGGAGGACGCCCCGGGCGGTGGCGACGACCGGCATCCGCTGCGCTACCTCAACGACGGCGTGAGCCAGCATCTGTTCGTCGATGCCGACGGTCGGCGGCCCCGCCTGGCGTTCGCCACGCCGTCGCGGCGCGCGAGGTTTCACGCCCGACCGCACCTGCTTCCGGCCGAGATGCCCGACGACGAGTATCCGATGACGCTCAACACGGGCCGCCTCCAGCACCAGTGGCACACCATGACCAAGACCGGTCGCGTGGACAAGCTCAACCGCCTCAACGCGGCCGCCTTCGTCGAGGTTCACCCCGACGACGCCGCCGAGCACCTCATCGCCGACGGCCAGCCGGTCGAGTTGACGACGCGGCGGGGCCGGGCCGTCCTGCCCGCGGTCATCACCGACCGCGTGCGGCGCGGCAGCATCTGGGCACCGTTCCACTGGAACGACACCCATGGCGCCGACCTGACGGTCAACGCGCTGACCAACGACGCCGTCGACCCCGACTCACTGCAGCCGGAGTTCAAGGTCTGCGCCGCGCGCATGCGACCGATCGCCGCCGACCACCCGCTGATCGCGGCACTGGGGCTGCAGCATCAGCGGCCACCCACCCTGACCGACGACGAGAAGATCTATCTGGCGGCGTTTCTGGGCGCCCTCGCGGCCGGGCCCTCGGGAGTCCCGGTGCTGCCCGAGACGGCGCCCGTGCGCGCGCCGGTGCGCCTGTGGGTCAATGGCCAACTTGCGGGCACACATTCGCGCCTGGCCCCGCCGACGGACACACCGGAGACGACGGCGTCAGGCCCGCTGGTGGTGTGGGCCTCCCAGACCGGCACCGCCGAGGACTTCGCGGCCCGGGTCGCCGAGCGGTTGGGCGCGGGTGCGCGCCTGGTGGCCATGAACGACTGCACGCCGGCCGATCTCGTCACGGCGCGTGAGGCGGTGGTGGTCACCTCGACATTCGGCGACGGCGGCCCGCCCGACAACGCCGCGGACTTCTGGGATCGCCTGCGCGCACCGGATGCGCCCACCCTGACCGGGCTCCGGTACGCCGTGCTCGGCATCGGCGACCGCGCCTATGACGACTTCTGTGGCTACGCGAAGGCACTGGATGCGCGGCTGTCCGGCCTGGGAGCGACCCGGATGTTCGAGCGCGTCGAGTGCGAGGCGTATGACGACGACCCCATGACGGCCTGGGCCGAGCAGGTCAGCTCCGCGCTCGCCCGCACTCCGGCGACGGCACTCCCGGAGGCCGCCGCCGAACCGTTCACCCGCGCGTGGCCCCTGCCCGCGCCACTGGTCCGGAACGTGCGGCTCACTGCCGACGGTGCGGCAAAAGAGGTGCGCCACTTCGGTTTCGACATCTCCGAGCACGTCGCCGACCACGGCATAGGCTACGCCGCCGGCGACTCGCTGGGGGTGTACGCGGTCAACAGTGACTGTGCGGTCGATGCGTGGCTGTCCGCGACGGGCCTGGTCGGCGCCGAGCCAGTAATGGTCGACGGCGCGGAGACGAGCCTGCGTGCGGCACTGACGGTGTCCTACGACATCTGCCGCGTCACCCCTGGACTGCTGAGCTTCGTCGCCGAACAGTGCGGCGACAGGGCGGCCGCCAAGACGCTGCGCGGTCCGTGGGGTCGGCTGTCCAACCGCAACGCGCTGGATGTGCTGCGGGAGACGCCGGTGCGCGCCGAACCCGAACGCTGGCAGGAGGTGCTGGTGCGCCTCACGCCGCGGCAGTACTCGATCTCATCGAGTCCGCTGGTGAGCCCGCACGAGATCCAGTTGACGGTGTCGGTGGTGCGCTATCGGGGCAGCGACGGTGGTGCGCGCGGCGGGGTCGCGTCGACGTTCCTGGCCGACCGGGCAGAGGGCGCCGGCGTGCCGGTGTTCCTGCAGAGGTCCCCGCACTTCCGTCCGCCCTCGGACGCGCACACCCCGATGATCATGGTGGGCCCCGGGACCGGGATCGCGCCCTTCCGCGCGTTCCTGCAGGAACGCCGAGCGCTCGGCCACACCGGCCGCAACTGGCTGTTCTTCGGTGACCAGCACCGGGCCGAGAACTTCTACTATCGCGACGATCTCGAGGACATGGTGGCCGACGGCCTGCTGACCCAACTGGATCTGGCGTTCTCACGTGACCAGAGGAAGCGCCTGTACGTGCAGCACCGGATGCGTGAGGCCGGTGAGCAGTTGTGGCGCTGGCTCGAGGACGGTGCGCACTTCTATGTCTGCGGTGACGCGACGCGGATGGCCAAGGATGTCGACGACACCCTGACCGACATCATCAGGACGCACGGCGGGATGTCGAATGAGGCTGCGCACGAGTACAGACGGATGCTGATTGCCGACAAGCGCTATCTGCGCGACGTCTATTGAGCCGCCACCGACCGGAGCTCAGAGAGTGACTCGCGGATGTGCACCGCGATGCTTCGTGCCGCCGGGTCGGCCAGCCAGCGCTCGAAGGCGATTCTGAACACCGCGATCCCGGTCTGGGCCGTCAGGCTCGCGGCCGGTTCGGCGACACCCCGGCGCCGCAGCGCGTCGGCGAGGGTGTCCGCCATGGCGGCGAGCTTGATCAGCTCCCGTTCCCGCAGCGCCGG
The DNA here is from genome assembly GCF_001667265.1 of Mycobacterium sp. ACS4331. GTDB lineage: Bacteria > Actinomycetota > Actinomycetes > Mycobacteriales > Mycobacteriaceae > Mycobacterium. The sequence continues at coordinate 39,829 of NZ_LZHW01000029.1, forward strand.
ATTGGCCGCGATGACCTTCTGGCGCACCGCGCTGTAGGCCCGCCTGCTGTCGAAGAAGTCCGCGATCGCCTCCAGCGCGTTCGCGACGGCGTCGAGGGGCGGCACGGACTCGGGGACCTCGTCGAGGGCCGCTGCGATGGCGTCCGCCAACTCGGTGCCCCGAAAGAGCACCTCACGTTTGTCGGCGAAGTGCCGGAAGAAGGTGCGTTCGGTGAGCCCCGCGCGCTCGGCGATCTCGGCCACGGTCGTCTGGTCGAAGCCGCGCTCCAGGTACAGATCCAGCGCGGCCTGCTCCAGGCGTCCCTTCGCGTCCGGCTCCCAGCGGGCCATAGGGGAATACTACGGCGATGACAGGTGCTGACATCAGTCACAGAGTGATGTCAGTAGCTGACATCACATGACCGAAGGAGCAGTCATGCGCATTTTCGTCACCGGTGCCTCCGGGCACATCGGCTCGCTGGTGGTCCACGAGCTTCTCACCCACGGTCACCAGGTCACGGGCTTGGCGCGGTCAGACGCCTCGGCCGCGGCTCTGACCGCCGCGGGAGCCGCCGTGGTGCGCGGAACGCTCGACGACCTCGATGTGCTGGCCAGTGCCGCGGCCGAGGCCGACGGGGTCGCGCATCTGGCGTTCAAGCACGACTTCGGCGACTACGCGGCCGCGGCGGAGGCCGACCTGCGGGCCGTCGAGGCGATGGGCGCTGCGCTGGCGGGCAGCGGACGACCGTTCGTGACCACCTCGGGCACGGCGGTGCTGGCGCTCGGTGGTGCGGCGGGGGCGGGTTCGGCGGAGCCGAGCACCGAGGACACCCCGGTGGACCCGTCCGCCCCGCGGGCGGCGTCGGAGAACGCGACCCTGGCGCTGGCGCAGCGCGACGTGCGTGCCTCGATCATCCGGTTGGCGCCGACGGTGCACGGGCCCACCGACTTCCACGGCTTCATTCCGACCCTGATCGCGCACGCGCGAAAGACCGGGGCGGCCATCCACGTCGGTGACGGCGCCAACCGCTGGCCCGCGGTCGACAACCGCGACGCGGCGCGGCTGTTCCGCCTTGCGGTGGAGTCCGCGCCGGCCGGGACACGGCTGCACGGGGCCGCCGAGGAGGGCGTGCCGTTCCGGGCGATCGCGCAGGCCATCGGTGAACGTCTGGACGTCCCGGTGATCAGCGTCTCAGCTGAGGAGGCGATCGACCAGCTGGCATTCATCGGTGTGGTTGCGGCACTGGACAATCCGACCTCCAGCGCCACGACGCAGCGGCTGCTGGGCTGGCAGCCCGAACACCCCTCGCTGCTCGAGGACCTGGCGGCCGCGCACTACTTCGAGCAGTGAGTTATTCGGGCACCTCGCGCACGGCACCCTTGTCGGCCGACAACGCCATCGCGGCGTAGGCTCGCAGCGCGGGGGACACCACCCGTTCGCGGTCACGCGGCCGGTACCCGCCGTTGGCCTCCAACTCCGCACGGCGCCGGGCCAACTCGGCATCGTCGACGTCGACCACGATGGTGCGGTCCGGGATGTCGATCGTGATGAGGTCGCCGTCGCGCACCAGTGCGATGGTGCCGCCGGCGGCCGCCTCGGGGGACACGTGCCCGATGGACAGGCCCGACGTGCCGCCCGAGAACCGGCCGTCGGTGATCAGGGCGCACTGCGCGCCCAGGCCGCGGCCCTTCAAGAACGCTGTCGGATAGAGCATCTCCTGCATCCCGGGGCCGCCCTTGGGGCCCTCGTACCGGACCACGACCACATCGCCGGCCTTGACGCGCTTCGACAGGATCGCGTCCACGGCGTCCTCCTGGGACTCGACCACGACGGCCGGACCGGAGAACTTCCAGATGGACTCGTCCACGCCCGCGGTCTTGACGATGCACCCGTCCACCGACAGGTTGCCGCGCAGCACCGCCAGGCCGCCGTCCTCCGAGTAGGCGTGTTTGACGTCGCGGATGCAGCCCTGGGCGGCGTCGGTGTCGAGGCTGTCCCAGCGTTCCGACTGGGAGAAGGCCGACGCAGATCGCACACAGCCCGGGGCGGCGTGGAACAGCTCGACGGCCTCGTCGCTCGGCGAGCCGCCGCGAATATCCCACTCGCGCAGCCACTCCGCCATCGACCCGGAGTGCACGGTGTGCACGGTCTCGTGCAGGTGCCCGCCCCGCCACAGCTCACCGAGGATCGCGGGGATGCCACCGGCGCGGTGCACGTCCTCCATCAGGTAGTGGCCGTTGGGCGCCACCTTGCACAGGCAGGGGATCACCCGGCTGCGCTTCTCGATGTCCTCGAGCGTGTAGTCCAGTTCGGCCTCGCGCGCGGCGGCCAACAGGTGCAGCACGGTGTTGGTGGACCCGCCCATCGCGATGTCGAGCGCCATGGCGTTGTCGAAGGCGTCGCGCGTCGCGATCGCGCGCGGCAGCACGCTCGCGTCGTCCTGCTCGTAGTAGCGCCGGCACAGATCCATCACGGTGCTGCCCGCGTTCTCGTAGAGGGCGCGCCGCGCGGTGTGCGTGGCCAGGGTGGAGCCGTTGCCGGGCAATGCCAGCCCGAGCGCCTCGGTGAGGCAGTTCATCGAGTTGGCGGTGAACATGCCCGAACACGACCCGCAGGTCGGACACGCCGCCTCCTCGATGCGGTTGATGTCGTCGTCGGACACCTCGGAGTTGACCGCGTCGGCGATCGCCGTCACGAGGTTCAGGCGCGTGCGCACCGTGCCGTCGACCAGCACGGCCGTGCCACCCTCCATCGGGCCGCCGGAGACGAACACCGTCGGAATGTTGAGCCGCAGCGCGGCCATCAGCATGCCGGGAGTGATCTTGTCGCAGTTGGAGATGCACACCATGGCGTCGGCACAGTGCGCGTTGACCATGTACTCGACCGAGTCGGCGATCAGCTCACGGCTGGGCAGCGAGTAGAGCATGCCGCCGTGGCCCATCGCGATGCCGTCGTCGACGGCGATGGTGTTGAACTCGCGGGGGACACCGCCGGCGGCCGTGACGGCCTCGGAGACGATCCGGCCCACGGGCTGCAGATGTGTGTGGCCCGGCACGAACTCGGTGAAGCTGTTGACCACCGCGATGATCGGCTTGCCGATGTCGGCATTGGCCACACCCGCCGCACGCAGCAGCGACCGTGCTCCCGCCATGTTCCGACCGTGCGTGACCGTCCGCGACCTCAATTCAGGCATGCCGACCACTGTCCCAGCCGAGCCCGCCGTCGGGAAGTCGGCGCTGATACTAGTAGTGGCAGTAATACCCTGAGCGTGTGGACAAGCGGACGCAGCAGAGACTGGCACTCGGAGAGTTCCTTCGCGTGCGCCGCGAGGCCGCGCCGCGCGCCGAACTCGGGATGCCCGAGGTTCCGCGCCGGCGCACCAGTGGGCTGCGCCGGGAAGAGGTCGCCGTGCTCTCCGGCGTGAGCGTCACCTGGTACACCTGGCTCGAACAGGGCCGTGACATCAATCCGTCCCGACAGGTGCTCGACGCGGTGGCCCGCGCGCTGCGACTCTCGCCCGCCGAACACGACTACGTGCTGGCCCTCGGCGGCCATCGCGGGGCGGGGTCGAGCCACGCGGGCCAGGCCGGCGGACCGCCGCCGCCCCACATTCAGCGCTTCCTCGACGCGCTGCACGGGTATCCGGCCTTCGCGCTCGGCCCGGACTGGAGCATCGCGGCCTGGAACACCGCGTATGCCGCGCTGTACCCCAACATCGAGATCACCGCACCCGCCGACCGCAACCTGCTGTGGCTGGTGTTCATGGATCCGGCGATCCGGAAGCTGTTGCCGGACTGGGACATCGACAGCGGGCGCTTCCTCGCCGAGTTCCGTGCCGAAGCCGGGGCCCGCGTCGGCGAGCCGTCCTACACCGAGCTGATCGACCGACTCCTGTCGGCCAGCCCGCACTTCAGGGCCGGTTGGGAGGCGGGCAGTGTGGAGCGCTTCGCCTCCCGGGAGCGCCGGTTTTTCCACGAGGCCGTCGGGGAACTCCTGCTCGAGCACCATCAACTCGAACCCGCCGACGTACCGGAGATTGCGATCGTGGCCTACCTTCCCGTGCCCGGCAGCGGCGCCGCCGAACGCCTCGCGGAGTTGGTCGCACGCGCCCAAAGCGACTCCTGATGACCGACGGGTACGACGAGATCGACACGCACGTCCGCGTCTACGGCTCGCGGGTGCACAATCTGCGGGGTGTCGACGTCTCCGCGCCGCGCAACGCGTTCGTGGTGTTCACCGGGGTGTCGGGGTCGGGGAAGTCGTCGCTGGCCTTCGGCACCGTCTACGCCGAAGCTCAGCGCCGCTACTTCGAGTCCGTCGCCCCCTACGCCCGCAGGCTGCTGCTGCCCGACGACGCGCCCAAGGTGGACGACATCACCGGCCTGCCGCCGGCGGTGGCGCTGCAGCAGCGCCGCGGCACCGCGACCTCGCGGTCCACGGTCGGCACCGTCACCACGCTGTCGAACCTGCTGCGGATGCTGTTCTCCCGCGCGGGCACCTATCCGGCCGGCGCCACCGTGCGTCTGGACTCCGACGCGTTCTCGTCGAACACCAGCGTCGGTGCATGTCCCGAATGTCATGGGCTGGGCCGCATCCACCGGGTCACCGAGGACACCCTGGTGCCCGATCCGTCGCTGACCATCCGCGAGGGGGCCGTGGCGGCCTGGCCCGGCGCCTGGCAGGGGCAGAACCTGCGCGACATCCTCATCACACTCGGCTACGACATCGACAAACCGTGGCACAGACTGCCGAAACGGCAACGGAACTGGATCCTCTTCACCGACGAACAGCCCACCGTCGAGATCGACCCGTCCCAGCATCCGGTGACCGCCGACTACTACTACAACGGCACGTTCTCCAGCGCTGAACGCCACGTCCGGCACACGCTGGCCAACTCGCAGAGCGCGACCATGCGCCGCCGCGTGCTGCAGTACGTCGACAGCATCGACTGCCCCGAATGCCGCGGTTCCGGATTGCGACCGGAGGCGCTCGCGGTCACGTTCGCCGGCCACACGATCGCCGACATGGTCGCCATGCCGCTGACGGAACTGTCCGAGACCCTGGGCCCGACCGCCACCCGCACCGAGTTCGAGGCCGCCTACGAGTCGCTGGAGTCCGGCGAGCACACCGAGGTGGCCACCATGATCGCCGCAGACCTGGTGGCCCGGATCGGCGTGCTGATCGACCTGGGCCTGGGTTATCTGAGCCTGAACCGGCGCACGCCGTCGGTGTCCCCGGGTGAACTGCAGCGGCTTCGGCTCGCAACACAGTTGCGGGCCGGGTTGTTCGGCGTGCTCTACGTCCTTGACGAGCCGTCGGCGGGCCTGCATCCGGCCGACGCCGAACCGCTGCTGGCGGTCCTGGAGAAGCTCCGTCGCGCCGGTAACTCGCTGTTCGTGGTCGAACACGACATGGACGTGGTGCGCCGCGCGGACTGGGTCGTCGACGTCGGTCCCGGTGCCGGTGAACTGGGCGGTGAGGTGCTCTACAGCGGACCCGTGGCCGGCCTGGCCGCCGTGGAGGCGTCCGTCACCCGTCAGCACCTGTTCGCCCACGGCGCGGGGCGTGCACGGGCCCCGCGCAGGTCCACCGAAATGCTTCGGCTGCGCCACATCTCGTTCCACAACCTGCGCGACGTCAGCGTCGACCTGCCGTTGGGATCGTTCATCGCGGTCACCGGGGTCTCCGGTTCGGGCAAGTCGACACTGGTCTGCAAGGTGCTCGGCGACGTGGTGGCCAGGCATCTGGGCGGTCGCCCCGCCGAGGCCTCCGATGCCGACGCCGAACCCGACAGCGAACTGCTCGACATCGACACCGACGCCAGCGTGGGTGTGACGGTCGAGGGCGTCGAGACCATCAGCCGTCTGGTGGTCGTCGACCAGAAACCCATCGGGCGCACCCCGCGGTCGAATCTGGCCACCTACACCGGGATGTTCGACGCGGTGCGCAAGGCCTTCGCCGACACTTCCGCGGCGCGTCGGAGGGGTTGGAGCGCAGGGCGATTCTCGTTCAACGTCGCCGAGGGTCGCTGTGAGACCTGTGCGGGTGAGGGATTCGTCGCCGTCGAGCTGTTGTTCCTGCCCGGGACCTACGCGACCTGCCCGGCCTGTGCCGGTGCCCGGTACTCCGAGGAGACACTGACGGTGCGTTATCGCGACCACACGATCGCCGACGTGCTCGCCATGACGGTCGAGGAGGCACATGAGTTCCTGGCCGACATCCCCAGCGCGGCAAGGAGTCTGACGACGCTGCGCGAGGTGGGCCTGGGGTATCTGCGTCTCGGGCAACCCGCCACCGAGCTCTCCGGCGGCGAGGCGCAGCGCATCAAGCTGGCCACCGAACTGCAGCGGGCCCGTCGCGGGCACACCCTCTACGTGCTCGACGAACCGACCACCGGACTGCATCCGGCCGATGTGGAGCAGCTGGAACGTCAACTGCATCGCCTCGTCGACGCCGGAAACACCGTCGTGGTGGCCGAACACGATATGGGCGTGGTGGCCGGGGCCGATCTGGTGATCGACCTCGGCCCGGGAGGTGGCGATGCCGGCGGCCGGGTGGTGGCCACCGGCACGCCGGGGGAGGTGGCCGCAGCCGAGGGGAGCCGCACTGCCCCCTACCTGGCTGCGAGCCTGGGGGGTCAGGCGTAGCCGAGCGCGGTGTTCTCGGCGCGGATTCGGACGTTGAGCACCAGTGCGTTGGCGATCGTGAAGACGATCGCGGTCAGCCATGCCGAGTGCACCAACGGCAGTGCTAGCACCTCCGCGGTGACGGCGGTGTAGTTGGGATGGTGCAGGAAGCGGTACGGACCGCGGTGCACCAGTGGCGCATTCGGGATCACGATGAGCCGCGGATTCCAGTGCCTGCCCAACGTGGCGACACACCACCAGCGCAGGATCGTGCTCGCCGCGACCACCGCCACCATCGGCCAGCCCAGCCACGGCATGAAGGGCCGGTGGGCCACCGCGACCTCCAGCACGCAGGACAGGAGCAGCAGCGTGTGCATGGCCACCATCACCGGATAGTGACCCTGCCCGAACTCGCGCCCGCCCTGGGCGAACGACCAGCGGCTGTTGCGCCGTGAGACCGCCAGTTCGACCAGTCGTTCCATTCCGATGGCCAGGATGAACAGGTAGTAGACCATGTCGCCCCCCTACCAGCTCAGCAGCAGCAGTTCGAAGCTGAACCCGGGCCCCATCGCCAACATGACCCCGAGGCTGCCCGGGGCCGGCGGGTCGGCGATGGTGCGGCGCAGCACGTCGAGCACCGAGGCCGACGAGATGTTGCCGTTCTCCCGCATGGACTCCGTGCTGTGCGCCAGGGCGTCCAGCGGCAGTCCGACCGCCGAGGCGATCGAGTCGATCACCTTGGGGCCGCCGGGATGACACACCCACGTCGAGATGTCGTCGGTGGTCAGCCCGTGCTCGGCCAGGAAGCTGTCCACCTCCGCGCCGAGGAACTTGTCGGCCATCTTCGGGACGTCGCGTGACATCACGAGCTGGAATCCGGAGGAACTGACGTTCCAGCCCATGACGTCCACGGTGTCGGGGAACAGCCGGCTTCGCGTGGCCAGCACGCGGGGATCGGCATGAACCCCCGGGTGCGACGGCACGCGGTCGGCGCCGGTGCCGACCACCGCGGCGGCACCGTCCCCGAACAGGCACACCCCGATGAGCGCGGGAATCGAGGTGTCGTCGCGCTGCAGGGTCAGTGAGCACAGTTCCACCGACAGCAGCAGGGCCACGTGATCGGGGTAGCCGCGCAGGTAGTCGTGCATCCGGGACATCCCGGCCGCGCCGGCCACACAGCCGAGCCCGAACAGCGGGATGCGTTTGACGTCGGGTCGCAGGCCGACTCGGGACGCCACCCTCGCGTCGATGGTCGGGACGGCCACCCCGGTGCTCGACACCGTGATGATGGCGTCGACCTCGTCGGCCCCGAGATGGGCGGCCTCCAGTGCCGAGCGGATGGCCTGTTCGCCGAGGTCGGTGGCGACTTCGAGGTAGGCGGTGTTGGCCTCGGTGAATCCGGACAGCTTCGGATAGCGGTTCAACGGCAGCGCCAGACTGCGGGTGTCGACCCCGGCGGTCTGTGCGAACCGCATGAACTCCGGGCCGCCCATCGTGGTGAGTTCCTGGGCGACCTCGGCCTGGTCGTACCGGTTCGGCGTGAACGCCACCGCGGTGCCCGCGATGCGGGGTGCGCCACTGCGGTGGTGGGTGATCGGATCGGTCAGGGGGAAATGCGTGGTATCGGTCATAACGCTCAAAAGTACGGATAAATCGAGCCATTTCCAGTGCTGGAAGGCGTGACAAAGTCCATTGTGAAAATGTGCGGCCAGCGGAATAAAAGATCTTCCTGTGTATCTGTGAACTTCCTGGTCAGAACGGATCCAAAGGCCGAGATAAAGCCATTCCTGATGAACAATTCTGTGGCGATTCCCGAGCATTGGCTGTGCATCCGCTGGGCATGGAACCGGTGGAGGAATCGGGGCGATTATACGAATGGCGTGCGTCTCAGACTGGGAATTCGATGCCGGCTGCCTGCCGATCGGCTGACAGCCGACCGTGAAGAGTCACGGGGACGAAGAACCCCGTGAACGGGACGGGGAAGAAGAAGAGATGAAGAGAGTGTCCGAGGGGGGACTTGAACCCCCACGCCCGTTAATAGGGCACTAGCACCTCAAGCTAGCGCGTCTGCCATTCCGCCACTCGGACCTGCTCGCCGCACCCCGTCTCCGCGGTGGGGCAGCTAAGGCTAACGGATCATGCCGCGTTGGCCCAAACCCGCACGCCGCGGGCGCGACGCGCGCTGGTAGTAATGGGAACTGTGACCCACTCCGTGCGCGCCGTCGACGAGGTGGTCGGCCTTGTCAGCAGCCTGATCCGGTTCGACACCTCCAACACGGGGGAGCTCGAAACCACCAAGGGCGAGGCCGATTGCGCGCGGTGGGTGATGGCCCAGCTCGAGGAGGTCGGGTACTCCTGCGAGTACGTCGAATCGGGGGCGCCGGGCCGGGCCAACGTGTTCGCGCGGCTTGCGGGCGCCGATCGTGAGCGCGGTGCGCTGCTGGTGCACGGGCACCTCGACGTCGTGCCCGCTGAAGCCGCCGACTGGAGCGTGCACCCGTTCTCGGGTGCGGTCGAGGGCGGTTACGTCTGGGGCCGTGGCGCGATCGACATGAAGAACATGGTCGGGATGATGATCGCGGTCGCCCGGCACTTCAAACGCGCCGGGATCGTGCCGTCCCGCGACATCGTGTTCGCCTTCGTCGCCGACGAGGAGGCCGGCGGGAAGTACGGCTGCCGTTGGCTGGTGGAGAATCGGGCGGATCTCTTCGAGGGCGTCACCGAGGCGATCGGTGAGGTCGGCGGCTACTCGTTGACCGTCCCGCGCCGCGACGGCGGTGAGCGCAGGCTGTATCTGATCGAGACCGCCGAGAAGGGCATGCTGTGGATGCGGCTGACGGCGCGGGCGCGGGCCGGGCACGGGTCGATGGTGCACCAGGACAACGCCGTCACCGTGCTGGCCGAGGCCGTGGCGAAACTCGGGCGGCACCGCTTCCCGATCGTCCTGAGCCCCGCGGTCGAGGAGTTTCTGACCGCGGTCGCCGAGGAGACCGGCTACAGCTTCGATCCCGATTCGCCCGACATCGACGGTGCCATCGCCAAACTGGGGTCGATCTCCCGGATCATCGGCGCCACCCTGCGGGACACCGCCAACCCGACCATGCTCAAGGCCGGCTACAAGGCCAACGTCATTCCCGCGACCGCCGAGGCGGTGTTCGACTGCCGTGTGCTGCCGGGCCGGCAGGCCGCCTTCGAGCGGGAGGTCGACGAGATCATCGGCCCCGACGTGACGCGCGAGTGGATCACCGAACTGCCCTCGTATGAGACCAGTTTCGACGGTGACCTGGTGGACGCCATGAACGCCGCGCTGCTGGCCGTCGACCCCGAGGCGCGCACCGTGCCGTACATGCTGTCGGCCGGTACGGACGCAAAGCACTTCGCGCGCTTGGGAATCCGCTGCTTCGGCTTCATTCCGCTGCGGCTGCCACCCGAACTCGACTTCACCGCGCTGTTCCACGGTGTCGACGAGCGGGTGCCCGTCGAGTCCCTCGAGTTCGGCGCGCAGGTTCTCGAGCACTTCCTGACCCACTGCTAGACCGATCGCACCTCCTCCCGAAAGGAACACCAGCATGGCCTTCGACTACAACCCCTACGACTTCCTGCCGAAGCTGCCCAGCTTCACGCTCACCTCGACGTCGTTCTCCGACGGCCAACCGTGGGGCAACGACCAGGTCAGCGGCCTGATGGGGGCCGGGGGATCCGACATCTCCCCGCAGCTCAGCTGGTCGGGCTTCCCCGAGGAGACCCGCAGCTTCGCCGTCACGGTCTACGACCCTGATGCCCCGACCGGATCGGGCTTCTGGCACTGGGCGGTGGCCAACCTGCCCGGGACGGTCACCGAACTGCCCGCCGGCATCGGCGACGGCAGCGAACTGCCCGGTGATGCCCTGACCCTGGCCAACGATGCGGGCCTGCGCCGCTTCGTGGGTGCGGCCCCGCCGGCCGGCCACGGATTCCACCGCTACTTCGTCGCGGTGCACGCGCTGCAGGTCGAGAAGCTCGAGATCGACGAGTCGGCGACGCCTGCCTACCTCGGCTTCAACCTGTTCATGAACGCGATCGCGCGCGCCGTCATCCACGGCACCTACGAACAGAAATAACTCGCACCCCCCTTCTCTTTCCCGCGAGCGCCCGTGTCTGTACGCGACCCGCCGAGGTTCTGCGTACAAACCCGGGCGCTCGCCAGTTCAGGGGACCAACGGGGTGACGCGGGAGTCAAATCAACGCCGGCCCAGTGCGTTCCGTTCACACCGTCGCCACTGGGGCGCATGACCAGGACGCCGAGCGGCCGCCTTTGTACGTTGGGGGCGGCGTGTTTTGTACAAACACGGGCGCTCGCCGGGGTGGGGCGATACCGTAGCCGAGATGGTTGCTCAGGCACTGCGTGAACGTCGGCTGGCGGTGATTCGCGAGCATATGGAGACCGAGGTCTCCAAGGAGTTCGACCGCACGCTGGCGACCTTCGACGGCCATCCGCGCTACGAGATCATGCCCACCGGGCAGGTCTTCGACGGTGCGGACGCCGTCATGGACTACTACCGGACGACGCGCACCGCGTTCCCCGACCAGCGCCATGAGAATGCGCGCTTCCACGTGGCCGACGACACGGTGATCGTCGAATTCGACCTGCTGGGAACCAATCTGGGGGAGTTCTACGGGTTGCCCCCGACCGGGAAGTCATTCCGTGTGCCGGTCATCGCGGTGTTCTTCTTCGAGGGGGAGGGGATCATCAACGAGCGCGTCTACTTCGATTCGGCCAGCCTGGTCACCCAGATCGGCCGTGCCGAACTGCTGGCATCCACGGGCGGGGACGGCGCGGCGTGAAGGTCCATCACCTCAACTGCGGCACCATGCACGCCCCCGGCGCCATGTTCGTGTGCCATGTGCTCCTGGTCGAGACCGACGCCGGTCTGGTCCTGGTCGACACCGGGTACGGCCTGCTCGACTGCGCGGATCCGCGACGCATCGGTCCGTTGCGGCATCTGCTTCGTCCGGCGCTGCGTGTCGAGGAGACCGCGGCCCACCAGATCGAACAGCTGGGGTTCCACCGCGAGGACGTGCGCCACATCGTCACGACGCATTTCGACTTCGACCACATCGGTGGACTCGCCGACTTCCCCCATGCGCAGGTGCACGTGACGGCCGCCGAAGCGCGGGGCGCGGTGTCGGCGCCCTCGTGGTCCGAGCGGATCCGGTACCGCAGCTGCCAGTGGTCGCATGATCCGAAGCTCGTCGAACACTGCCCCGACGGCGAAGCCTGGCGTGGATTCGCCGCGGCCCGCGAACTGACCGACATCGCACCCGGCATCGTCTTGATCTCGTTGCCCGGCCACACCCGCGGGCACGCGTGTGTCGCGGTCGATGCGGGCGAGCGGTGGATCCTGCACTGCGGCGACGCCTTCTACCTTCGGGGCGTCATCGACGGGCGGACTCCCGTGCCCAGGACCGTGACGGTCTCGGCGATGGCAAGCGCATTCAACTACCGCCAGATGCGGGCCAATCAGGAGCGCCTGGCCGAACTGCATCAGCGCGGTGAACCCGATCTGCTGATGGTCAGCGCGCATGATCCGGTCCTGCTGACCCGCGCGCAGCGTGGCCCTCAGTCCGACAGCCAGCCCCAGTCCGAAAGCTAAGAGGCCGACCCCACGGCGTCGCTCAGCGAGGCGAAGCCGCCGGCGTGCAACCGCGCCGCGATGCCGTCGTGAATGTTCTTGGCCCACATGCCGCCGCCGTAGATGAAGCCGGTGTAGCCCTGCAGCAGCGTCGCGCCCGCGGTGATGCGCTCCCAGGCGTCGTCGGCGGTCTCGATGCCGCCCACGCTGATCAGCACCAGCTTGTCGCCCACCCGGCCATACAGTCGGCGCAGGATCTCCAAAGACCGGTGTGCGACCGGTGGGCCTGAGACTCCGCCCGCGCCCAGCGCGGCGACGCCCGGGGTGCGCAGACCGTCCCGCGAGATCGTGGTGTTGGTCGCGACGATGCCGGCCAGCCCCAATTCGACTGCCAGATCAGCGATGTCGTCGACATCGGAGTCGGACAGATCGGGCGCGATCTTCACCAGCACGGGCGTCGTCGTCTCGTCGAGCACCGCGGCCAGGATGGGCCGCAGCGACTCGACGGCCTGCAGATCACGCAGGCCCGGTGTGTTGGGCGAACTGACGTTCACCACCACGTAGCTGGCCAGCGGCCCCAGAAGCCGTGCGCTGGTGCGGTAGTCGTCGACCGCCTGTTCGGGGGGCGTGACCTTGGTCTTGCCGATGTTCACACCGATCGGGATGTCCGGTTGGTGCCGGGCCAACTGCAGGGCGAGTTCCCCGGCGCCTCGGTTGTTGAAGCCCATCCGGTTGAGCAGTCCGCGATCCTCGGGCAGCCGGAACAGCCGCGGCGCGGGATTGCCGGGCTGGGCGGCCGCGGTGACGGTGCCCACCTCGGCGTAGCCGAATCCCAGGGCGCCCCAGACGTTCAGTCCGTGCCCGTCCTTGTCGAATCCGGCGGCCAGTCCCAGCGGGCCGGGAAACCGCACGCCGAAGACCGTGCTGGCCAGGATCGGGTCGCTGGGGGCCAGCCGTGCGCGCAGTCGTCGGCGGGCCGGGCCCGGGGCCGTGGCGGCACGCAGGGCCGTGAACGCGACGGTGTGGATCCGCTCGGCGGGAATGAGGAACAGTCCGCGTCGCAGCGTGTTGTACATCAAAGCTCCGGTAGGTCGCCCGCGTACGGATTGAGCACACGGGATTTCTTGCGTCGCAGCAGAACCCGCCGCGATCCGTCGGTGTAGAGCCGCACCTTGGTCAACTCCCAGCCGCGGTACTCCGCCTCGATGGACAGCCGGGTGGACGCCGTCAGCCGCGTGACATCCGGGGGCAGTCGCAGCGGAATCCACTCGTACTCGTCGGACAGGTCATGATCCCAGCCGAGAGGCATCCGGCTGCGCGAGGCCCGCGCACCGCCCCCCGTGCTCATCGGGTACCTGACGCCCGCGCGATGATCTGCACTCCCGCACCCGAACCCGACACCACGTACAGGGTGTCGGTGCCGGCGTCGTAGCCGAGGCTGTTCGGTTGCTGCACGGTGGGGTGACGCACCTTCTCCACGGGAATTCCAGTGGACAGATCGTAACCAATCACCGTGTTGGACGCGGTCTGTGACACCCAGGAGAGCCCATCCGAACCCGCGAGGCCGTACGGTGCCGCCGACACCGGGAACCGCTGACGCATAATCAGCGGTTCGGCGCTGAACACCAGCAGCTCGTCGCCGCGAGTGTCGGTCACCAGCACGCGACCCGCGTCGTCGACGACCATCGTGGTGGCGCCCTCACCGGCGCGCAGCGACTGCGCGGCGTTGCCCTCGGCGTCCATCGCGGTGACCGAGGTCTGCCCGCGGTCCAGCACCAGGGTCGTATCGTCGCTGCTGGCAAGGGAATCCACGCGGGCGAAGATCTTCGAGCGGTGGCTGACGGCGACGGGACTGCGTGCGGCATCAGCGTCGGCCAGAATCGCCACCGCGCCGTCGGCTGTTCCCAGAACGACTCGTCCGTCGGCGCGCCGCGTGATCGCGGTGAAGTCGGTGTCCGCCTCGCCGGTCACGTCGACGCGGGTCGTGTTGCCGGAGTCGAGCTCAACCAGCAGGTACCCGCCCCGGGTCGACAGATACGCCCGGCCCGTCCCGTCGGTGGTCGCCGCGGTGGCCGCGGCAGGCAGGCCCACGGTGCGCGCGGCGCCCCCGGCTGCGGGCATCACCACAAGGCTTGCGGGGTCCCCGGGACGCGCGCCTGACACCAGCACCACCAGCGCCGCCGCCCCGGCGTCGAACGTCGCGGCGGTCGGCGTACCAGTCAGGGGACGGACGACTCCGGCCGGCGGGGTCAGCGCGGGCGGCGACACCGCGGGCGTGGCGGCCGGGATCGTCGGCGGCGTCGAGTCGACGACGTCCGAGGAGCACGCCGTGCCACCGACGAGCAGCAGCGCGGCGCTCGCGGCGGCCAGCGTGTGGCGCACCCACCGGGGGGACTGGAGAGCATTCACTGTCTGAGACTGTATCGGGGAGGGTCAGCCGGGCCCGCCGAGCCTGGCGGTATCGTCGGCCCATGACATTGGCCGACGACCGCACCGCCGCGGGGGCCGACCTGGTCTTCGAGGACATCTCGACCGGAATCCATGCCAGTGGATTCGGTTCGCTGCCGGACGGACGAACCTTCGCGTTCAGCGTCGTCGACCGTCAACATCTGGTCGTCGAGGTGTACCGGCGCACGATGGTGGGCCCGGTGCCGGACGCCGACGACGTCGTGGCCACCGCGGTCCGCGGTTGCCGCGACATCGACCTCGACGACGAACGCAGCCTCACCGCCTCGGTGCGCGACGCGATCGCCACCGCGGCACCGGGATCTCGGCTGCCCACCGTGGGCTGACGCGCCAACCACGGTACGGTCGTCGGCGTGGATGTGGCGGCGATGTCCTGGCTGCAGGTCGTGGTGCTGTCCGTGGTGCAGGGGCTGACGGAGTTTCTCCCGATCTCCTCGTCGGGTCACCTGGCGATCACCTCGCGACTGTTCTTCTCCGATGACGCCGGTGCGTCGTTCACCGCGGTGTCGCAGCTGGGCACCGAGGCGGCGGTCCTGGTGTACTTCGCCAAGGACATCGTCCGGATCGTCCGCGCGTGGTTCGCGGGCCTGTTCGACCGCGAGCGCCGCGACGTCGACTACCGCATGGGGTGGTTCGTCATCATCGGCACGATCCCGATCTGCGTGCTGGGTCTGCTGTTCAAGGATGTGATCCGGTCGGGGGCCCGCAACCTGTGGATCGTCGCGACCGCGCTGATTGTGTTCGCCGTCGTGATAGCCGCGGCGGAGTATTTCGGCAGGCAGACCAGGCACGCCGAGCAGTTGACGTTCCGGGATGCCGTCATCGTCGGCTTCGCGCAGTGTCTGGCGCTGATCCCGGGGGTGTCCCGGTCCGGGGCGACCATCAGCGCCGGGCTGTTCTTGGGCGTCGACCGCGAACTGGCGGCGCGGTTCGGGTTCCTGTTGGCGATTCCGGCCGTGCTCGCCTCGGGACTGTTCTCCCTGCCGGATGCGTTCGAACCGGTCAAAGAGGGCATGAGCGCAACCGGCCCGCAGCTGCTGGTGTCGGTCGTGATCGCGTTCGCCGTCGGGCTGGCCGCGATCGCGTGGTTGCTGCGATTCCTGGTCCGGCACAGCATGTACTGGTTCGTCGGGTACCGCATCGCGCTCGGCGTGATCGTGATGATCCTGTTGGGGACGGGAGTGATGAGCGCAACATGACGGTGATCCTGGTTCGGCACGGCCGGTCCACCTCCAACACCGCCCACACGCTGGCGGGACGGTCCGCGGGCGTCGACCTCGACGACAAGGGCCGCGCGCAGGCGCAGGAGCTTGTCGACAGGCTGGCCGGGCTGCCGATCAAGGCGTTGGTGCGCTCACCGCTGCTGCGCTGCGAGCGGACACTGGAGCCGCTGGCCGCCGCCCTGGGCCTGACACCCGTGGTCGACGAGCGCATCGTCGAGGTCGACTACGGCTCCTGGACCGGGCGGCCGCTGGGCGAGCTGTTCAAGGAACCGCTGTGGTCGGTGGTGCAGCAGCAGCCCAGCGCGGCGATCTTCCCCGACGGCGAGGGGCTGGCCGACGTACAGGCGCGCGCGGTCGCCGCGGTGCGCGAACACGACCGCAGGCTGGCCGAGCAGAACGACGGCGCCGACGTGCTGTGGGTCGCATGCAGCCACGGTGACGTGATCAAGGCCATCGTCGCCGATGCGCTGGGCCTGCACCTCGACGGGTTTCAGCGGATCACCGCCGATCCCGCCTCATGCAGCGTCATCAGGTACACCGCGATGCGGCCCTTCGTCGTCCACGTCAATCACACCGGTCCCGCGCTGGCCAGTGCACTGAGCGCGCCACCCACCCCCGACCACGACGGGTCCGCGCCATCGGCGGGTGACGCCGTCGTCGGCGGATCGACGGACTGAAACCACCGGCGGCTCGGCGGCCGTCTCCGGTTTCCCGGTATTTTGGAGGGGCCATGGCCCGCGCAATTCATGTCTTCCGCACGCCCGACCGCTTCGTGGCCGGGACCGTCGGCCAGCCCGGAAACCGGACCTTCTACCTGCAGGCCGTGCACGACTCCCGCGTGGTGTCGGTGGTGCTGGAGAAGCAGCAGGTGGCCGTGCTCGCCGAGCGCATCGGCGCTCTCCTGGTCGAGGTGAACCGCAGGTTCGGCACCCCGCTGCCGCCCGAGACCGCCGATGTCGAGGATCTCAACCCGCTGATCACCCCCGTGGACGCGGAGTTCCGCGTCGGCACCATGGGGCTGGGCTGGGACTCCGAGGCCCAAACCGTGGTGGTCGAACTGCTCGCGGTGTCCGACACCGAGTTCGACGCCTCCGTCGTGCTCGACGACGCCGAGGACGGCCCGGACGCGGTGCGGGTCTTCCTGACGCCCGAGTCGGCCCGGCAGTTCGCCAACCGGTCGAACCGGGTCATCTCGGCGGGACGCCCGCCGTGTCCGCTGTGCGAGGAGCCCCTGGATCCCGAAGGGCACATCTGCGTGCGCACCAACGGCTACCTGCGCACCGAGGTGTTCGGTTCCGACGATGATGCCGCGGAATGACGCCGTGCGATGACGCCGCTTCGGCGCAGCGGGTCCTGCGCAGCGGCGAACTGACGGTGCTGGGCCGGATCCGCTCGGCCAGCAACGCCACGTTCCTGTGCGAGGCCGAACTCGACTCCGTCACCGTGCACTGCGTGTACAAGCCGGTCGCGGGCGAGCAGCCGCTGTGGGACTTCCCAGACGGGACACTGGCCGGCCGCGAGTACGCCACACACCTGGTCTCGGCGGCACTGGGTTGGGACATCGTGCCGCTCACCATCATTCGCGACGGCCCCGCGGGGTCCGGCATGGTGCAGCGCTGGATCGACCAACCCGACCCCGACGCCGCGCTCGGGCCGGATCTGGTCGACCTGTGCCCGGCCGGCACCGTGCCCGGCGGTTATCTGCCGGTCCTGCGCGCCTACGACTACGCCGGCGACGAGGTCATGCTCATCCACGCCGACGATCCGCGGCTGGTGCGGATGGCGGTTTTCGACATCCTGGTCAACAACGCCGACCGCAAGGGCGGGCACATCCTGCACGGCGTCGACGGCGGTGTGTACGGCGTGGATCACGGGCTGTGCCTGCACCAGGAGGACAAACTGCGCACCGTGCTGTGGGGGTGGGCGGGCAAACCCGTCGACGACGAACTGCTCGGCGCCGTGGTCAGCCTGCTCGACACCCTCGACGGTGAGTTCGGCGACCGGCTCGCCGAACACGTGACCCGCACCGAAGTCCGCGCCCTCGCCCGACGGGCCCAGGCGCTGCTGGACGACCCCGTGATGCCCAGCCCCGACCGGCGCCGGCCGATTCCCTGGCCCGCGTTCTAGGGAGCAGGCTGCCAGGTCAGGATGCCGCCGTCGGCCTTGAGCGACAGGTGCAGCCGGTCGTCCTGGAACAGATACCCCGCGACATTCTCCAGTGCGGTGGCGACCTCCTGGTCCAGCGAGGGCTGCGGGCACAGCATCATCGTGGTGGCGATCGGGCCGAAGGTGACCGACCCGGAGACACCGTCCGCGCTCGGCTCGACCGTGTAGCTGCCGTTGCC
Source organism: Mycobacterium sp. ACS4331 (assembly GCF_001667265.1). Lineage (GTDB taxonomy): Bacteria > Actinomycetota > Actinomycetes > Mycobacteriales > Mycobacteriaceae > Mycobacterium. The sequence goes on from NZ_LZHW01000029.1 coordinate 58,081, forward strand.
GCGGTTGCAGTCGAGCTGGAAGACGGCCCGGTCGTCGGTGCCGAATTCGACGGTGAACTTGGCGGGGTCCGGGACCTCGGTGCTGCCCTGTTCGTCGTCGGAGGACTCGATCGTCACGAGCTGCCATGAGGTGCCGGCCAGGGTGCGCTCCTCGTGGGCCGCCGAACAGCCCGCCAGGATCGCGGCCACAGAGAGGAAGACTGCGGCGACGCGGCGCGTTGTACGCATGTGCCGAATTTAGCGTCAGTCACAGGTCTCTCCCAGCCCCACCCCATGTCCGCCGAGCACATCGCGGATACTGGCACAGTGAGCGCGGCCGCGGACAGCACGGATCAGAGCGATGCCGCACTGGCCGCTGACCTGGCTGTCGAGGCCGGAAAGCTGCTCGTGGCGATGCGCGACGAGGTCGGCTACGACTACCCCTGGATGCTGGGCGACGAGGGGGATGCGCGAGCGAATCGACTGCTCCTTGAGCGGCTGGCCGCACACCGTCCCGATGACGCGGTGCTCTCCGAGGAGTCGCCCGACAACCTGGCCCGGCTGAACTCGGACCGGGTCTGGATCATCGACCCCGTCGACGGCACGCATGAGTACGCGACGCCCTACCGCAAGGACTGGGCGGTGCACATCGCCCTGTGGCAGCGCATCGGCGGACCCGACGGCAGCATCACCGATGCCGCGGTGTCGCTGCCCGCCCGCGGCGAGGTGTACCGCTCCGACACCGTGACCGCGGGGTCCCGGCGGGACCCGAACGCCCCCCTCCGCATCACCGCGAGCGCCAACCGGCCGCCGCGGGTCCTGTACCGCATGGCTGAGGCGCTCGACTTCGAACTCGTGCGGATCGGTTCGGCCGGCGCCAAGGCGATGGCCGTGGTGCGCGGTGACGTCGATGCCTACATCCACGCCGGCGGGCAGTGGGAGTGGGACTCGGCCGCCCCCGCGGGGGTGGTGCTGGCAGCCGGGATGCACGCCTCTCGGCTCGACGGCTCCCCGATGATCTACAACCGGCCCGATCCGTATCTGCCGGACCTGCTGATGTGTCGCGCGGAACTCGCCGACGTGCTGCTCGAGGCGATCCGGTCGGCCAGTTGATGACGCACGACGCGCCCCGCCTAAAGTCTTCCTCCATGCAGTCGTGGAGTGCCGCAGCGGTTCCGGAGTTGCCCGGGCGGTCCCCGCAGTTGCGGCTGTACGACAGCGCCGATCGGCAGGTGCGTCCGGTCGCGGCGGGAGAAGTCGCCAAGATGTACGTGTGCGGCATCACACCGTATGACGCAACCCATCTCGGCCACGCCGCCACGTATCTGACGTTCGATCTGGTCTACCGGGTCTGGCTGGATTCCGGCCACCGCGTGCACTACGTGCAGAACATCACCGACGTCGACGATCCCCTGTTCGAACGCGCCGCGCGCGACGGCGTGGACTGGCGCGACCTGGGGGCCCGCGAGATCCAGTTGTTCCGCGAGGACATGAGCGCGCTGCGGGTGCTGCCGCCCCACGACTACGTCGCCGCCACCGACGCCATCGACGAGGTCATCGAACTCGTGGAGAAGATGCTGGGTTCCGGTGCGGCCTATGTCGTCGACGACCCGCAGTATCCGGATGTGTACTTCCGGGCCGACGCCACAGCCCAATTCGGCTACGAATCCGGCTATGACCATCAACTGATGCGGGAACTGTTCGCCGAGCGCGGGGGAGACCCGGACCGCCCCGGCAAGGCCGATCCGCTGGATGCGCTGGTGTGGCGTGCCGAGCGCCCGGACGAGCCGAGCTGGCCGTCACCGTTCGGCCCGGGCCGGCCCGGCTGGCATGTCGAGTGCGCCGCGATCGCGCTGACCCGGCTCGGCATGGGACTCGACGTGCAGGGCGGCGGCAGCGACCTGATCTTCCCGCACCACGAGTTCTCGGCCGCGCACGCTGAATCCGTCACGGCGCAACGGCGTTTTGCCCGGCACTACGTGCACGCCGGGATGATCGGCTGGGACGGCCACAAGATGTCCAAGAGTCGCGGCAACCTGGTGCTGGTGTCCAAACTTCGCGCGCAGGGCGTCGAACCCGCGGCGATCCGCCTCGGGCTGTTCGCGGGGCACTACCGCAGCGACCGGCACTGGAGCCCGCAGGTGCTCGCCGACGCACAGGCCCGATTGCAGCGCTGGCGCGCCGCGACGTCGTTGGCGGCCGCGCCCGACGCCACCGACCTGTTGGCGCGGGTGCGCGGTTATCTTGCCGACGATCTGGACACCCCGAAAGCCCTTGCGGCCCTTGACGGGTGGTCGACCGATGCCCTCGAGTACGGTGGCCACGACGAGGCCGCGCCGGCACTGGTGCGCGCGGCGATTGACGCCCTCCTCGGGGTGGCGCTCTAGTACGGTCGAGCTGTGAAGAAGCTCGCCGCCGCACTGGCCGTGCTCTTGGTGACCTCATGCGCCGCGACGGACCGGTCCGCGGAGACGTCCGCACCCGCCCCACCGCCGTCCGACGGTGCGGTGAGCCCCGAACAGGCCCGCGAGATCGCCAAGGATGCCTACGTCTACGGCTTCCCCATGGTGGACAACTACCGCGTCCAGTACGCGTACTTCGTCGACAAGGACAACCCGGAGTACAAGGGCGGCTGGAACCAGATCCACAACACCGCGCGGGTCTACACGCCCGAGGACACCGCGATCCAGACCCCCAACTCCGACACGCCGTACTCGGCGCTCGGCGCGGACCTGCGCACCGAACCGCTCGTGCTGACGGTGCCGCCCATCGAGCAGGACCGGTATTACTCCCTGCAGTTCGTCGACGGCTACACCCACAACTTCGCCTACGTCGGCAGCCGCACCACGGGCAACGGTGGTGGCCGCTACCTGCTGGTGGGGCCCAACTGGAAAGGCGAGACGCCCGACGGCATCAATGAGGTCATCCGCAGCGACACCGACTTGGCGTTCGTGCTGTACCGCACTCAGCTGTTCGGGCCCGACGATCTCGACAACGTCAAGCGGATCCAGACCGGCTACCAGGTGGCGCCGCTGTCGGTGCACCTCAACCAACCGTCACCGCCGGCCGCACCGCCGATCGACTTCGTCCCGCCACTGTCGCGCGAGCAGCAGCGCACCTCCCCGCAGTTCTTCGACATCCTCAACTTCACAATGAAATTCGCGCCGACGCTGCCCGACGAGCAGGGACTGCGGGAGCGGTTCGAGGCCATCGGGGTGGGCGCCGACGGCAGCTTCGACGCCGAGGCGCTCAGCCCCGAGACACGGACGGCGATCGAGGCGGGCATGGCCGACGCGTGGGCCGAACTCGACGCGCTGAAGAAGGACAAGATCGACACCGGGGAAGTCGGGTCGGCGGACTTCTTCGGTACCCGAGCCGATCTCAAGGGCAATTACCTGTACCGGATGGCGGGCGCGGCGCTGGGCATCTACGGCAACACCGCGGCCGAGGCGATCTACCCGAACTTCGCCAACGACTCCACGGGCGCGCCGCTGACCGGGGCCAACAAGTACGTCTACCGGTTCCCGCCGGGGCAGTTGCCGCCGGTCAACGCGTTCTGGTCGCTGACCCTCTACGAGATGCCGCACAGTCTGCTCTCGGACAACCCGATCGACCGTTACCTGATCAACTCGGCGATGCTGCCCGACCTGGTCAAGGACCCCGACGGGGGCTACACGCTGTACGTGCAGCACGACCCGCCCGGGCAGGACCGGATGGCCAACTGGCTGCCCGCGCCACAGGGGCCGTTCGCGCTGGTCATGCGGTTGTACTGGCCCAGGCCCGACGCCCTCGACGGACAGTGGCAGGCGCCCCAGCCCGAGAAGGTCTGACGTGGCACCGACCAAGCGCGCGGACCTGGTGCTCTCCGGAGGCGGGGTCAAGGGAATCGGGCTGGTCGGTGCCGTCGCGGCGCTGGTGGACGGCGGTCACCTGCCGCAGCGCATCTCCGGCACGTCGGCCGGTGCCCTGGTGGGGGCGGTGCTGGCCGCCGCCGTGCACGCCAAACGGGTCGACGGGGACGAACTCAAGAACATCGCGATGCGGATCGACTACCGCGCACTGCTCGATCCCGGGCTCGTGGAGCGGATCCCCATCCTGGGCCGGCTCTGGGGTGTCGCCTCCGGCGGTGGGGTCTACCGGGGCGAGGCATTGCGTGACTGGGTCGCCGGACAGCTGGCCGACTATGGCGTGACGACCTTCGCCGATCTGCGGATCGCCGACCGCAGCCTGCCGCCCGAACAGCGCTACCGGCTGGTCGTCACGGTCGCCGATGTGACGCTGGGTCAGTTGGTCCGGTTGCCCTGGGACTATCAGCGGGTCTACGGGCTGGACCCCGACCGTCAGGTGGTGGCCGACGCCGTGCGCGCGTCGACGGCCATCCCGTTCTTCTTCGAGCCCGTGACGCTGACCCACGCCGACGGGACGACGTCGACCCTGGTGGACGGCGGGTTGCTGTCGAACTTTCCGATCGACTCGCTGGACCGGGTCGACGGGGCGGTGCCGCGCTGGCCCACGTTCGGGGTGACGCTGCTGCCGAACCTGCCCGCCGACAACGCCCAGGTGATCCCCGCACTGCGACCGCTGCACGCCCTGACGGCGCCGTCGCTGCTCGAACAGGTGGTGACCACCATGCTCGTCGGGCGCGATCAGGCCTATCTCAACCAGCCGTGGGTGAGTGCGAGGACCGTCCGCGTCGACACCACCGACGTCGGCGTCCTCGACTTCGACCTGTCCGACGCGGACAAGCTCGCGTTGTACGACAAGGGTGTCGCCGCGGGCCGCGACTTCCTGGCGACGTGGGATTTCGACGCCTACGTCAGCAGGTTCCGTCAGCCCCTGAATCCAGGTCCGCGCCGGCGCAGGTAGCGCTCGAACTCCGCGGCCAGCGCGTCGCCGTCGATCTTGCCCAGGGCCTCGTTCATGTCGACTTCGGCATCGCCGCGCTGCTCCAGGGAGGCGACGTACTCGGCGATCTCCTCGTCGTCGGCCGTCATCTCGGTGACCGCCTGCTCCCACTCCTCGGCCTGCAGGGGCAGGTCGGCCAACGGCACCTCGATGTCGAGGACGTCCTCGACACGCCGCAGCAGTGCCACGGTGGCCTTCGGGTTGGGCGGCTGGGACACGTAATGCGGGACGGCGGCCCAGAAGGTCACCGCGGGAATGCCCGCGGCCACGCAGGCGTCCTGGAAGACACCCGCGATGCCGGTCGGCCCCTCGTAGCGGGTCTCCTCGAGCCCGAAGTATTTGGCCGAGTCCGACGAGTAGGCGGCCCCGGAGACCGGCACGGGCCGGGTGTGCGGTGTGTCGGCCAGCAGGGCGCCGAGGATCACCACGGTGTCGACGTCGAGCTTCTCGGCGATCGCCAGCAGTTCGGCGCAGAAACTGCGCCACCGCATATTGGGTTCCACCCCGTGCATCAGCACGATGTCGCGGTCGCTGCCGGGCGGGCGGCAGTGCGAAATCCGCATGGAGGGCCAGACCAGTTCCCTGGTGACACCGTCGACCTGCCGAATGACCGGCCGATTCACCTGATAGTCGTAGTAGTTCTCGTCATCGATTTCGATGATCGTCGAAGCCTCCCAGATGGCGTCCAGATGCTCCAACGCGTCACTGGCCGCATCGCCGGCGTCGTTCCAGCCCTCGAAGGCGGCCACGATGATCGTGTTGTGGAGTTCGGGCAGATCTGGTCTGCGGGAATCCGACGGGGTCACTGAACCAGCGTACGGCCTGTCCGGCGCGGAAGCGCCAACGGGCGCGACTGAGGAACCGCGTGGTGTGGCTACCCTGAATGTGGTCGATTGTGGTGACCGGTCGGGCGTCCACACGTCGATGCGTGACAACGTAGACTCGCGGGGTCGAGAGGCGTTGCAACGGATCCCGGATTCTGCCGGTTCCGCCACGCTCGGCGAAGTCAAGGACGCCTTCCGTAACAGGAAGGAGTGCGCGTGCAGGACACTTTGACGCCCAACAACCGCCCCGACTGCACCGATGAGCTCACGGCGGCCCTGGGCCAGCGGATCCTGGTGATCGACGGCGCGATGGGCACCGCGATCCAGCGTGACCGGCCGGACGAGGCGGGCTACCGCGGCGAGCGGTTCAAGGACTGGGCGAGCCCGCTTCAGGGCAACAACGATCTGCTGACCCTCACGCAACCCGACATCATCCTCGGCATCCACCGCGAGTATCTCGAGGCGGGCGCCGACATCCTGGAGACCAACACGTTCAACGCGAACGCGGTCTCCCTCTCCGACTACGACATGGCGGAGCTGAGCTACGAGCTGAACTATGCCGGAGCCGCCCTGGCCCGCCGAGCCTGCGATGAGTTCAGCACCCCCGAGAAGCCCCGCTACGTCGCCGGGGCACTGGGGCCGACGACGCGGACCGCATCGATCTCGCCGGACGTCAACGATCCGGGCGCCCGTAACGTCACCTACGACCAGCTTGTCGCCGCCTACTCCGACGCCGCCCGCGGTCTGGTCGACGGGGGAGCCGACCTTCTGATCGTCGAGACGATCTTCGACACGCTCAACGCCAAGGCCGCGATCTTCGCCATCGAGACGCTGTTCGAGGAGCGCGGGCGCCGCTGGCCGGTGATCATCTCGGGCACCATCACCGATGCGTCCGGGCGGACCCTGTCCGGTCAGACGACCGAGGCGTTCTGGAACTCGATCCGGCACGCCAGGCCGCTGGCGGTCGGCCTCAACTGCGCCCTGGGCGCGCCCGAGATGAGGCCGTACCTCGCCGAGATGTCGCGGATCGCCGACACCTTCGTCTCCTGCTACCCGAATGCGGGCCTGCCCAACGCGTTCGGTGAGTACGACGAGTCCCCGAAACGTCAGGCCGGCTACGTCGCCGACTTCGTCGAGGCCGGACTGGTCAACATCGTCGGTGGGTGCTGCGGAACCGGGCCCGCGCACATCGCCGAGATCGCCAAGGTCGTCGAGGGGCGACCGCCGCGCGAGGTGCCACAGATTCCGGTGGCCACCCGGCTGGCCGGCCTGGAGCCGCTGAACATCACCGACGACTCCCTGTTCGTCAACATCGGTGAACGCACCAACATCACCGGCTCGGCCCGGTTCCGCAACCTGATCAAGGCGCAGGACTACGACACCGCGCTGTCGGTGGCCCTGCAGCAGGTTGAGAGCGGTGCGCAGGTCATCGACATCAACATGGACGAGGGCATGATCGACGGCGTCGCCGCGATGGACCGGTTCACCAAGCTGATCGCCTCCGAGCCGGACATCAGCCGCGTCCCGGTGATGATCGACTCCTCCAAGTGGGAGGTCATCGAGGCCGGGTGCAAGAACGTGCAGGGCAAGCCGATCGTCAACTCGATCTCGCTGAAGGAGGGCGAGGAGAAGTTCGTCCGCGAGGCGAGGCTGTGCCGCAAGTACGGCGCCGCTGTCGTGGTGATGGCCTTCGACGAGCAGGGGCAGGCCGACAATCTCGAGCGCCGCAAGGAGATCTGCGGGCGCGCGTACCGGATTCTGACCGAAGAGGTCGGTTTCCCGGCCGAGGACATCATCTTCGACCCGAACTGCTTCGCCCTGGCGACCGGCATCGAGGAACACGCGACCTACGGCATCGACTTCATCGACGCCTGCGCGTGGATCAAGGAGAACCTGCCGGGCGTGCACCTCTCCGGCGGCATCTCCAACGTGTCGTTCTCGTTCCGCGGCAACAACCCGGTCCGCGAGGCGATTCACTCGGTGTTCCTGTTCCACGCCATCAAGGCGGGGCTCGACATGGGCATCGTCAACGCCGGCGCCCTGGTGCCGTATGACTCCATCGACCCCGAACTGCGGGACCGCATCGAGGACGTCGTGCTGAACCGGCGTGAGGACGCGGCCGAGCGCCTGCTGGAGATCGCCGAGCGCTTCAACACGAACGAGTCGACCGGCGACGCGGCTGTCCAGGAATGGCGCAGCCTGCCGGTCCGAGAGCGGATCACCCACGCCCTGGTCAAGGGGATCGACGCCCACGTCGACGCCGACACCGAGGAACTGCGGGCCGAGATCGCCGCCGCCGGTGGGCGCCCGATCGAGGTCATCGAGGGCCCGCTGATGGACGGCATGAACGTCGTCGGCGATCTGTTCGGCGCGGGCAAGATGTTCCTGCCCCAGGTGGTGAAGTCGGCCCGCGTGATGAAGAAGGCCGTGGCCTACCTGCTGCCGTACATCGAGGCCGAGAAGCAACCGGGCGACGCCGAGAGAAGCAACGGCACCATCGTGATGGCGACCGTCAAGGGCGACGTCCACGACATCGGCAAGAACATCGTCGGAGTTGTGTTGCAGTGCAACAACTACACCGTGATCGACCTCGGTGTGATGGTGCCCGCACAGAAGATCCTCGACGCCGCCAACGAGCACAACGCCGACATCATCGGTCTGTCCGGCCTGATCACCCCGTCACTGGACGAGATGGTCAACTTCGCCGTGGAGATGGAGCGCCAGGGCCTGGAGATTCCGCTGCTGATCGGCGGCGCGACGACGTCGCGGGCCCACACCGCCGTGAAGGTGGCGCCGCGGCGCAGCGGTCCGGTGGTCTGGGTCAAGGATGCGTCCCGCTCGGTGCCGGTGGCTGCGGCGCTGCTCGACGACCGGCAGCGGCCGGCCCTCCTCGAGGCGACCGAGAAGGATTACGCGGCCCTGCGCGAACGGCACGCCGAGAAGAACGAGCGGCCGATGCTCACCCTGGAGAAGGCCCGGGCGAACCGGACGCCGATCGAGTGGGAGGGCTACACGCCGCCGGTGCCCGCGGTCGGCACCGGAGTCCGGGAGTTTCTGGACTACGACCTCGCCGAGCTGCGCGAGTTCATCGACTGGCAGCCGTTCTTCAACGCCTGGGAGATGAAGGGCCGCTTCCCGGACATCCTCAACAACCCGGCCTCGGGTGAGGCCGCGCGGAAGCTCTACGACGACGCGCAGGAGATGCTCGACACCGCGATCAAGGAGAAGTGGCTGACGGCCAACGGGGTGATCGGATTCTTCCCCGCTAACGCAGTGGGCTCGGGGGGCGAAGACATCGAGGTCTACACCGACGAGTCCCGCACCGAGGTGCTGACGACGCTGCACAACCTGCGCCAGCAGGGCGAGCACCGCGACGGCATCCCGAACCGGTCGCTGGGCGACTTCATCGCGCCCAAGGAGACCGGGCTGGCCGACTACATCGGCGCGTTCGCCGTCACCGCCGGCCTCGGCAGCCAGGACAGGATCGCCGAATTCAAGTCGGCGCACGACGACTACAGCGCGATTCTGCTGGAGTCGCTCGCCGACCGGCTCGCGGAGGCGTTCGCCGAACGGATGCATCAACGGGTTCGGATGGAGTTCTGGGGCTATGAGCCCGACGAGCAGCTGGACAACGAGGCCCTGATCGGGGAGCGGTATGTCGGTATTCGACCGGCACCCGGCTATCCGGCCTGCCCCGAGCACACCGAGAAGGCGACGCTGTTCGAGCTGATGGACGTCACCGAGCGGACCGGCATCGAGTTGACCGAGTCGATGGCGATGTGGCCGGGGGCCGCCGTCAGCGGCTGGTACTTCTCACACCCGCAGTCGCAGTACTTCGTCGTCGGCCGGCTCGCGCAGGATCAGGTCGCCGACTACGCCCGGCGCAAGGGCTGGACGCTGCGGGAGGCCGAGCGATGGCTGGCGCCGAACCTGGGCTACAACCCGGAGGACTGAGCGAGCTGCCTCGGCGTAAGAGGGCGGCGAAAGTGACGCAGGCCACAGGATTTCGGCTCGGTCCCGGGTTTTGAGAGACTGTCACCATGCGTGCGGTGCTGTGGGATATGGATGGCACCCTCGTCGACTCCGAAAAGCTGTGGGATCTCGGCATTCAGGAGCTCTACCGCCGGCACGGCCGTGAACTGCCCGCCGACGTGCGTACGGCCACGGTCGGTGGGTCGGCCGAGTCCGTCATGGAGATCGTCTACGCCGACCTCGGGTTGGACCCCGACCCGCACCACATGGCCCAGACCGCCGACTGGCTGCACGAGTACGTCGGTGAGCTGTTCGCCACCGGTCTGCCGTGGTGTGCGGGGGCGAAGGAGATGCTGGACCAGCTGCTCGCGGCTGAGGTTCCCATGGGGTTGGTGACCAACACCCGCCGGGGGCTCACCGAGAAGGCGTTGGACAGCATTGGCCGGCACTACTTTTCGGTGTCGGTGTGCGCCGACGAGGTCCCCAGCGGCAAGCCCGCGCCCGACCCGTACCTGCGTGCCGCCGAACTGCTGGGGCTGGATCCGGCCGACTGTCTGGCCATCGAGGACTCGCTGACCGGGTCCGAGGCGGCTGTGCTGGCGGGCTGCGCAGTCCTGGTGATCCCCAACGACATTGAGGTGCCGACGAGCGCGCGGCGCCGCCGTGCCGACTCGCTGGATCAGCTCACACCAGCGGACCTGCGCGCGGTGCACGCCGAGATCGGCGACCTGCGCGAGCACAGCACCTGAGCGTCAGCGGCCGGAGACGGGCTGGCTGGCCACTGAGGCCGACGACGACGGCGCGGTGGTGGGCCGCTCGATGATCGTCGAGTTCGGCCCGCCCACCCGGTAACTCGCGCCGCGGTGCTCACCGGGCAGCCGGTCTCCCTGCTCGAACAGCTTGTTCCGCAACGTGCCGGGGGTGTACTCGGCCTGGTGCGCGCCGCGTTCGGTGAGCACCGGCACCACGTGCTCGATGAAGTCGGCGAACGATCCCGGAGTGATGGCGTAGGCCAGGTTGAACCCGTCGACGTCGGTCTCGGCGACCCACTCCTGCAGGGTGTCGGCCACGGACTCGCCCGAGCCCACGACCAGCGGGCCCATGCCACCGATCTTGCCCCACTTCGCGATGTCGGCCACGGCCCATTCACCACCGTCGGGGTCGGCGGACTGGAACGCCTTGACGGCCGAGAGGATCGCGTTGGAGTCGACGTTGCCGATCGGCTCGTCCAACCCGAACCGCGACAGGTCCACGCCCATCCACCCCGACATGAAGGTCAGTGCGCCCTCGGCGTCGCCGTATGACAGGTACTCGGCGTACTTGGCCGCCGCCTCCTGGTCGGTGGCCGCGGTGATGACGGTCGACAGGTTGTAGATCCGTGCGGAGTACGGATCTCGGCCGGCGAGTTCGAGTTCGCGACGGATGGTGCTGACGGTCTCGGCCAGCAGCGCCTTGGTCGGGGCCGCGGTGAATATCGCCTCGGCGTTCTCGGCGGCGAACCGGACCCCGCGCGGTGACGAGCCGGCCTGGAAGATCACCGGGGTGCGCTGCGGCGACGGCTCCGACAGGTGGATGCCGGGCACGCTGAAATGTGTTCCCTGGTGCCCGATGTGGTGCACCTTGGCGGGGTCGGTGAAGACGCCGCCGTCGGCGTCGCGGATCACCGCCTCGTCCTCCCAGGACCCCTCCCACAGCTTGTAGAGCACCTCGAGGTACTCGTCGGCGTGGTCGTAGCGCGCATCATGTGCGGGCTGATCGGTCTGGCCCATGTTGCGCGCCGCCGACGGCAGATACCCCGTGACGATGTTCCAGCCGATCCGGCCCTTCGTCAGGTGGTCGAGCGTCGAGATCCGGCGGGCGAACGGATAGGGATGCTCGAAACCCGTTCCGGTGGTGACACCGAAGCCGAGGTGCTCGGTGACCAGCGCCATCGCAGACACCAGCAGCAGAGGGTCGTTGACCGGGATCTGGGCGGCCTGGCGGATGGCGGCTTCGTCACTGGCCCCATAGATGTCATAGGTGCCCAGCACGTCGGCGATGAACAACCCGTCGAACCGACCGCGTTCGAGCAGCTTCGCCAACTCGGTCCAGTAGCTCAGATCCTTGTAGCGGGCCGACTGGTCCTCGGGGTGGCGCCACAGTCCGGGGGACTGGTGGGCGACGCAGTTCATGTCGAAGGCGTTGAAGCGGATGGTTCGGGTCACTGTGGGCACGCTGGTCGATCTGTTTGGGCCGGTCACCGGTTTGAGTCCGCACGATTCGAAAGCAATGTGATCGGGCACACTGTTGTGCCAAGGTGGAGGTGACTCATCTCACGCGGCGCGGCGGAAAGGACGGCTGATGTCCCACGGTCCGATCGGCGGTTCAAGCGACCACGATCCGTTCATCGACGCAGACCAGCACTTCAACTCGGGCCGCAGCGCCGTGCGCATCGCCTCGGCCGCGGCGTTGGGTGGCCTGTTGTTCGGCTACGACAGCGCGGTGATCAACGGTGCGGTGTCGGCGATCCAGAAGCATTTCGACATCAGCAACTTCATGCTCGGGGTCGCGGTGGCCTCGGCGCTGCTCGGCGCCGCGCTCGGTGCGCTGACGGCGGGCCGGTTGGCCGACCGGGTCGGGCGTCTGGCGGTGATGAAGCTGGCCGCGGTGCTGTTCCTGCTCAGTGCCATCGGCGCGGGCCTGGCGACCAACGTGTGGCTCATCATCGTGTTCCGCGTCATCGGCGGCATCGGCGTCGGTGTCGCCTCGGTGATCGCACCGACCTACATCGCCGAGACCTCACCGGCCCACATCCGCGGCAGGCTCGGGTCGCTGCAGCAGCTGGCCATCGTGTCGGGCATCTTCATCTCCCTGGCCGTCGACTGGCTGCTGGCACACCTGGCTGGCGGGTCCGACAAGGAACTGTGGCTGGGCATGGAGGCCTGGCGATGGATGTTCCTGGCGATGGCGGTGCCCGCGGTCGTCTACGGACTGCTGGCCTTCACGATCCCCGAATCGCCGCGGTATCTCGTTGCCACTCATCGCATTCCGGAAGCCCGCCGCGTGCTGACCAGGCTTCTCGGCGAGAAGAACCTGGAAATCACCATCACCCGCATCCAGGAGACGCTGCAGTCGGAGAAACCGCCGTCGTGGCGTGATCTCGGAAAGCCGGGCGGCGGCCTCTACGGGATCGTCTGGGTCGGACTCGGGCTGTCGATCTTCCAGCAGTTCGTCGGCATCAACGTGATCTTCTACTACAGCAACGTGCTCTGGGAGGCTGTCGGCTTCGACGAGAGTTCGTCCTTCACGATCACGGTCATCACCTCGGTGGTCAACATCGCCACCACCCTCATCGCGATCGCCCTGATCGACAAGGTGGGCCGCAAGCCCCTGCTGCTGATCGGTTCGGCCGGCATGGCGGTGACGCTGGCCACCATGGCCATCATCTTCGGCACCGCGCCGCAGGTCGACGGACAGCCGATCCTGGACGGGGCCGCGGGACCCATCGCGCTGATCGCCGCGAACCTGTTCGTCGTGGCCTTCGGCATGTCGTGGGGCCCGGTGGTGTGGGTGCTGCTCGGCGAGATGTTCCCGAACCGGATCCGCGCGGCCGCGCTCGGGCTGGTGGCCGCCGGCCAGTGGGTGGCGAACTTCCTGATCACCGTCACGTTCCCGGGACTGCGCGAGGTCCTCGGCGTCGCGTACGGCTTCTACGCCCTGTGCGCCATCCTGTCGCTGGTGTTCGTCTGGCGGTATGTGCGTGAGACCAAGGGTGTCGCGCTGGAGGACATGCACGCCGAACTCCTGCACGAGGACGGCCATCAGACGAGCCGGCAGGAGCCCACCGTCACCTGACGCGGGCGTGATCGGCGGGCATGAAAGAATGAACGCCCGTGAAGACCTTCGAGGAGCTGTTCGCCGAACTGGGCGAACGCGCCCGCACCCGGCCCGCCGGCAGTGGCACCGTCGCCGCACTGGACGCCGGGGTGCACACGATCGGCAAGAAGATCCTCGAGGAGGCCGGCGAAGTCTGGCTGGCCGCCGAGCACGAGTCCGACGACGCGTTGGCCGAGGAGGTCAGCCAGCTGCTGTACTGGGCACAGGTGCTGCTGCTGGCGCGTGGTCTGACCCTCGATGATGTGTACCGGAAGCTGTGAGCGACATGTTGCGCGTTGCCGTCCCGAACAAGGGCGCCCTGAGTGAGTCGGCCGCCGAGATCCTGGCCGAGGCCGGATACCGGCGTCGCACCGACCCCAAGGACCTGACCGTCATCGACCCGCTCAACCAGGTCGAGTTCTTCTTCCTGCGGCCCAAGGACATTGCCATCTACGTGGGGTCGGGCCAGCTGGACTGCGGAATCACGGGCCGGGATCTGGCCGCGGAGTCCAACGCCCCGGTCTCGGAACGCCTGGCCCTCGGGTTCGGTTCGTCGACGTTCCGCTACGCCGCCCCGGCGGGGCGCGAGTGGACGGTTGCCGACCTGGCCGGCAAGCGGATCGCCACGGCCTACCCGAATCTGGTCCGCAATGATCTCGCCGCCAAGGGCATCGAGGCGTCCGTCATCCGGTTGGACGGCGCGGTCGAGATCTCCATCCAACTGGGTGTGGCCGATGCCATCGCCGATGTGGTCGGCTCGGGACGCACTCTGCGCCAGCATGATCTGGTCGCCTTCGGTGACGTCCTGTGCGACTCCGAGGCCGTGCTGATCGAGGCCGAGGGCAGGCCCGCCGACCCGGCCCGGGACCAGCTCGCCGCCCGCGTGCAGGGGGTTGTTTTCGGCCAGCAGTACCTGATGCTCGACTATGACTGCCCGCGTGCGGTTCTGGATCGCGCGACCGAGGTGACGCCCGGCCTGGAGTCCCCGACGATCGCGCCGCTGGCCGATCCGGACTGGGTCGCGGTGCGGGCGCTGGTGCCGCGCAAGTCCGTCAACGCCATCATGGATGAGCTCGCCGCGATCGGAGCCAAGGCGATCTTGGCGTCTGACATCAGGTTCTGTCGCTTCTGACGTGTTAGCGTCCGAAGGTGACGCACTTCCTGGTACTGCTGCTGGCCCTGCTCATCGGTGTCGTCGCCGGTCTGAGGGCGTTCAGTGCTCCGGCCGCGATCGCGTGGGCCGCAGCGCTGCAATGGATCAACCTGGACGGCACCTGGGCCTCGTGGATGGGCAACTGGGTCACCGTCGTACTGCTGACCGTGCTCGCCGTCGTGGAGCTGGTCACCGACCAGCTGCCCAAGACGCCCAGTCGCAAGACACCCATGCAGTTCGGTGCGCGCCTGATCACCGGCGGCTTGGCCGGCGCCGCGTTGGGCACGGCCTGGGGCTACACCTTCGGGGGGCTGGGGGCCGGCATCGTCGGTGCGGTGATCGGCACCCTCGTCGGCTATGAACTGCGCCGCAGGCTGTCTGACAAGGTGGGCATCGACCTTCCCGTCGCGCTGACCGAGGACGCGATCGCGGTCCTGGGTGCATTCGGTATCGCCGCGTTGTCAGCCGTGCTGTGACTCAACGCTTCGACGCGATCGTCGTCGGCGCCGGTCAGGCCGGTCCGCCACTCGCGGGCCGGCTCACCGCGGCCGGCCGGACGGTCGCGGTCGTCGAACGCAGCCTCGTCGGCGGCACGTGCGTGAACTCCGGCTGCATCCCGACCAAGACGCTGGTCGCCAGTGCACACGCCGCGCACGTTGCCCGGCGTGGCGACGAGTACGGCGTCGGAATCACCGATGTCACCGTCGACATGGCAAAGGTGAAGGCGCGCAAGGACAAAATCATGCTCGGCGACCGGCGCGGCGTCGAGGACTGGATCGCCGGGATGCCCGGCTGCACGCTGATCCGCGGCCACGCCCGATTCGTCGGCCCCAAGACGCTGCGCATCGGCGAGGACCAGACCATCGAGGCCGACCAGATCTTCCTCAACGTGGGTGGGCGCGCCGTGGTGCCCGACATCCCGGGCCTGGCCGACGTCGACTACCTGACCAACGTCGGAATCCTCGAACTCGATTCCGTCCCTGAGCATCTCGTGATCATCGGCGGCTCCTACATCGCGCTCGAGTTCGCCCAGATGTACCGGCGGTTCGGCGCGCGGGTCACAGTCGTCGAGAAGGGGCCGCGCCTGACCTCACGCGAGGACGAGGACGTCTCGGCGGCCATCAAGGACATTCTGGAGGCCGAGGACATCACGGTCGTCCTCGGCGCGGACGCCATGCGGCTCTCCCGCACGGGCAGCGGCTTCGAACTCACCCCGCGCGAGGGGGCCGCGCCGATCACCGGAAGTCACCTGCTGGTGGCCACCGGACGCAGGCCCAACACCGACGACCTGGGACTCGACGCCGCGGGGGTGCAGACCGACAAGCGCGGGTACATCGTGGTCGACGACCAACTGCGCACCAACGTCGAGGGCATCTGGGCGATGGGGGACTGCAACGGGCGGGGGGCGTTCACCCACACGTCGTACAACGACTTCGAGATTGTGGCGGCCAACCTGCTCGACGACGATCCGCGTCGGGTCAGCGACCGCATTCCGACCTACGCGCTCTACATCGACCCGCCCCTGGGGCGCGCCGGGATGACGGTCGACGAGGTCCGCCGGACGGGACGCAGGGCGCTGGTGGGCAAGCGGCCCATGACCCGCGTCGGGCGGGCCGTGGAGAAGGGCGAGACGCAGGGCTTCATGAAGGTCGTCGTGGACGCCGAGACCGAGCAGATCCTGGGCGCGGCGATCCTCGGTGTCGGGGGAGACGAGGTCATCCATTCGATCCTCGACATCATGACGGCCAAGAAGCCCTACACCGCGATCTCGCGCACCATGCACATCCATCCCACGGTCAGCGAACTGGTGCCCACGATGCTGCAGGAGTTGACGCCGCTGGATTAGCGGCGCTGCACCAGCAGTGTCTGCGCCGTCGTCCCGACGAACCCCGTGCGGTCGAACACCTCGGCCGTCGTGACGCCGATCCCGTCCGGGCCGATTGAGCCGCGGGCCCGAACCGCGAACTTGTCGCCCGTCGGCAGCCGATGCAGGTGCAGCGTGGTGTCGGTGTTCATGAAGATGTACTCGTCGGGACTCAGCGCCGAGCCGATGCCGTTGGCCGAATCCACCACCATGGTCAGGCGCTGCAGCCCGGTCGTCGGCTCGTCGTCGACCAGACCGACCCGCGGTGTGAGCCGGAAGACCCGGGCCCCGGCATCGTCGCGCTGGCGGCGCCAGTCCACCGACTCCAGGTAGCCGGGGGCGTTCCACCAGAACGACGGCAGCGGCTCGTCCTCGGTGTCACCCAGAGGCGGGAAGCGGTCACTGGCCGCGGCCGAGGTGTCGCTGGTGGCCAGGGCCCAGGCCGTGACCCGCGCGACCGGCCGATCCGGCGCATCCAAGGTCGCCATCTCCGCGGCCACCATGGCGATCCGCCTGCCGGGCCGCGGAACCGACGTGTGCACCCGCAGCGGCACCACCGGAATCGCACCCAGGATGTCGAGCGTCAGCCGGCCGATGCGCAGCCCGGAGCCGTCGAGATGCTCCTCGATCACCTTGGTCAGCAGCGCCAGCGGGGGAGATCCGTGCTGGATCTCGGGTGTCCAGTTGCTGCGCGTGAAATCGCTGGACTCGAACGTGTTCTCCGAGATCCGTCGGTAGTAGCACTCGCTCACGCCGCTGACGCCTCCTGCGGCCAGCCGGGGTACGGCGGCGGTGTGCCGCCGAATGCCGGACAGTGTGCCTGATGCGCACACCACCCGCACAGCCGCGACGGATTGGGCCGGAAATCCCCGGTGGCCCCGGCGGATTGGATGGCCCGCCACATCGCGATCAGTGTCTTCTCGAAGCGTTCCAGCTCGTCGAGGTCTGGGGTGTAGTCCAGCAGTTGGCCGTCGGCGAGGTACACCAGACGCAGCCGGGCGGGCAGGACGCCGCGCAGGCGCAGCAGCGCCACGGCGTAGAACTTCATCTGGAACATGGCCTTGGCCTCGGCGAGGCCCCGAGCCTCGGGTGGTGCCTTGCCGGTCTTGTAGTCGACCACCCGAAGCTCCCCGGTGCCGGCCACGTCGATGCGGTCGATGAACCCGCGCAGCAGCGTGCCGTCGGCGAGCTCGACCTCGACGCGCTGTTCGCAGCTCTCCGGATCGAAACGGGTCGGATCCTCCAGCCGGTAGTACCCCGAGAGCAGTGCCTGCGCCTCGGCCAGCAGACGGTCCCGCTGCTCGGGGGCGAAGGCCTGGGCGAACTCGGGCTCCTCGGCCGTGAGCAGTTCCCACGCGGGTGCGACGAGGCTCAGCGCGGTGTCGAGGACCCGTTCGGCCGCAGGCAGCGCGTACAGCCGCTCGAGTGCCGCATGCACGACGGAGCCGCGGACCTGCGCGGCCGAGGGCGGCTCCGGCAGCCGGTCGATGGCCCGGAAGCGGTACAGCAGCGGGCACTGCTTGAAGTCGGAGGCCCGCGACGGCGACAGAGCGGGACGGTGCATACATCGAGACTATGCGGGGCCTCCGACAGGGCATAAGAGGCTCTCCGCGGGGGCATGAGAGGCTTTGTGCTGTGTCACAGACCGGACCGTTCACCATCGGCGATCGTGTACAGCTGACCGACGCCAAGGGCAGGCACTACACCATGGTGCTCAAACCGGGCGACGAGTTCCACACGCATCGCGGCGCCATCGCGCACGACAACGTCATCGGCCAGCCCGAGGGCAGCGTCGTGAAGTCGACCAACGGCGATCAGTTCCTGGTGCTGCGGCCCCTGCTGATCGACTACGTGCTGTCGATGCCGCGCGGTGCCCAGGTCATCTATCCCAAGGACGCCGCCCAGATCGTGCACGACGGCGACATCTTCCCGGGCGCACGCGTGCTCGAGGCGGGGGCGGGCTCCGGTGCCCTGACCTGCTCGCTGCTGCGCGCGGTCGGCCCGACCGGCCAGGTCATCTCCTACGAGGTGCGTGACGACCATGCGGTGCACGCCGAGCGCAACGTCGAGACGTTCTTCGGGGAGCGCCCCGCCAACTGGGACCTGGTGATCGCCGACCTCGCCGACTACGACGGACCTCAGGTGGACCGCGCGGTGCTGGACATGCTGGCGCCGTGGGATGTGCTCGACGCGGTGTCTCGGGCGCTGGTGCCCGGCGGTGTGCTGATCGTGTACGTCGCGACCGTCACGCAGTTGTCCAGGACCGTCGAGGCGCTGCGCGAACAGCAGTGCTGGACCGAACCGCGCGCGTGGGAGACCCTGCAGCGCGCCTGGGACGCCGTCGGCCTCGCCGTGCGGCCTCAGCACAACATGCGCGGCCACACCGCGTTCCTGATCTCGGCCCGCAGGTTGGCCGAGGGCACCGTGACGCCGACGCCACTGCGTCGCAAACGCCTGACCTGAGCGCGTCGGGCCCTCAGTCGTCGCTGTGGGCCAGACCCCGGCGCGCGGACAGCAGCATGATCTCCGGGCGCGCCGCGACCAGTCGTTCGGCCGCATCGAGCACCTCGATGACGTGGGCCCGCTCTCCCGAGACCACCGACAGGCCGATGCCCGCCCGGCGGTGCAGGTCCCGCGACCCCGTCTCGGCGGCTGACACCGAGAACCGGCGCTGCAGTTCGGCGACGATGGGCCGCACCACCGACCGCTTCTCCTTGAGGGAGTGCACGTCACCGAGCAGGACGTCGAACTCCAGCCAGCCGATCCACATGGCGGCAGAACTCAGCGCGGTCCGTCACCGAACGCCAACAGAAGGTCGGCCGTCGAGCGGGACAGCTGCCAACCGGTCGGAGTCTGCTTGAACTGCATCGGGAAGCTGAACGGGGCGGTGTCCGGCTTGCTCGTGGTCAACGTCACGTTCGCCCGCACCGTGCCCAGTGGACCGGAGTCCGACCAGGCCAGTTCGGTCGCCGTGTACGTCATCGGCAGCATGTGGTTGTCGGACAGCGCCTTGGCGAAGTTGTCGAGCGTCTGGGCCTCGGCCGGGGTGGCGCCCTCGATCAGGGGCACCTTCTCCTCACCGGGCACCGCGGGGTCTGTGAGCTTCATCACGACGTCGGTCAGCGCCGCGGGATCCGGGAGTGGGGCGGACGGCACGGTCGGCGCGACGGTGGACGACGTCGGGGCCGGGGGCGGGGCGGACTCGCGTTCCTGTGGGCCGCACCCAGACAGCCCGAACGCCGCCACGAAAATCGTGGCGGCGCTCATGGCTGTGATCAGGCGGTTCAACTCAGGAGGTTCAACTCACGACGAGAAGAGCGTCAGCACCTGGGAGGCGGAACCGCGGGACAGCTTCCAGCCGCCCTGATTCACGAACGTGATGGTCTGAGTGGTGGGCGCCAGACCCGGCCCGGAGGCCGTCACGTTGGCGCTGGCCACGCCCGGTGCGCTCGGCGCGATGTCCGACACCGAGAAGCTCAGGGGCAACAGACCCTTGGCGACGGCGTTCTTCATCAGCCGGTCGGCGGTCTTGCCCTCGATGATGCCGATGCCGTTCTCGACCAGATAGCCCTTGCTGGAGAACGGGACTCCGGGGTTGGCCAGGCCGTTGAGCACGCCGTACAGATCGTCGGCCGTGGGCACGTCGGCCGCCGGGTTCAGGGGCATCGGGGTGCCGAACACCGCGAGCTGCGCCTGCGGCTGCGCCGGAGCGGCTGCAATGGAAGTCACACCTGCCGCTGCCGCGCCGGCGATGACAGCGGCACCGGCAATGGCGGCCACCCCCGTGGCTAGGTATTTCATGTTCAAGGCGTCCTTTCGTTGGGCCGTCTCGCCTTCAGAGGCTAACAGTGTCGCTGGTGTGTCGAATTCCTACAGCGCACACAATGACTGAATCGCCGGTAGCGTTGAAGGTGTTACTGCACCAACTTTCGGTGCGGGAGAGGAGCGCAACATGAGTGAGTCGGAGCGTTCAGGAGCCTACTCAGATGGCTTCAACCCCTCGATGTCCAGCGAGGATGCCGCCGAGTTGGAGCAGCTGCGACGGGAGGCCGCGGTACTGCGCGAACAGCTCGCCGAGATCGCCGCGGAGGCCGATGGGGCCCCTGGCGGCGTCTCGAATGCCCGCGAGGTGCACCAGCTCGAGGCCCGGATCGACTCGCTCGCCGCGCGAAACGCCAAGCTGATGGACACGCTCAAGGAAGCGCGCCAGCAACTGCTCGCCCTGCGTGAAGAGGTGGACCGGCTCGGACAGCCGCCCAGCGGATACGGCGTGCTGCTCGGGGTCGCCGACGACGACACCGTCGACGTGTTCACCTCCGGCCGCAAGATGCGGCTCACGGTGTCGCCGAACATCGATGTGAAGGTCCTGCGCAAGGGACAGACGGTCCGCCTCAACGAGGCGCTGACCGTCGTCGAGGCCGGCAACTTCGAGGCGGTCGGCGAGATCAGCACGCTGCGCGAGATCCTGGCCGACGGCCAGCGCGCCCTCGTCGTCGGCCACGCCGACGAGGAGCGCATCGTGTGGCTGGCCGAACCGCTGGTGTCGGCCACCGACCTGCCGCCCGAGATCGCCGCGACGCTGACCGCCGACGAACTGGAACAGCGGCCCCGCAAGCTGCGGCCCGGCGACTCCCTGCTGGTCGACACCAAGGCGGGCTACGCCTTCGAGCGCGTGCCCAAGGCTGAGGTGGAGGACCTCGTCCTCGAAGAGGTTCCCGACGTCAGCTACCACGACATCGGCGGCCTGACCCGTCAGATCGAGCAGATCCGCGACGCCGTGGAGCTGCCGTTCCTGCACAAGGACCTCTACAAGGAGTACGCGCTGCGCCCGCCCAAGGGCGTGCTGCTGTACGGGCCTCCGGGGTGCGGCAAGACGCTGATCGCCAAGGCCGTCGCCAACTCGCTGGCCAAGAAGATGGCCGAGCTGCGCGGTGAGGAGTCACGCGAGGCCAAGTCGTACTTCCTGAACATCAAGGGTCCCGAGCTGCTCAACAAGTTCGTCGGTGAAACCGAGCGGCACATCCGCCTGATCTTCCAGCGGGCTCGCGAGAAGGCCTCCGAGGGCACCCCGGTGATCGTGTTCTTCGACGAGATGGACTCGATCTTCCGCACCCGCGGCACGGGTGTGAGCTCGGACGTCGAGACGACGGTCGTGCCCCAGCTGCTCAGCGAGATCGACGGCGTGGAGGGCTTGGAGAACGTCATCGTCATCGGTGCGTCCAACCGTGAGGACATGATCGACCCGGCGATCCTGCGGCCCGGCCGCCTCGACGTCAAGATCAAGATCGAGCGGCCCGACGCCGAGTCTGCTCAGGACATCTTCAGCAAGTACCTCACCGAGGACCTGCCGGTGCACGCCGACGACCTCGCGGAGTTCGGCGGCGACCGTTCGCTGTGCATCAAGGCGATGATCGAGAAGGTCGTCGACCGGATGTACGCCGAGATCGACGACAACCGGTTCCTGGAGGTCACCTACGCCAACGGTGACAAGGAAGTCATGTACTTCAAGGACTTCAACTCCGGCGCCATGATCCAGAACGTCGTCGACCGCGCGAAGAAGAACGCGATCAAGTCGGTGCTCGAGACGGGTCAGCCCGGTCTGCGGATCCAGCATCTGCTCGATTCGATCGTCGACGAGTTCGCCGAGAACGAGGACCTGCCCAACACCACCAATCCCGATGACTGGGCGCGGATCTCGGGCAAGAAGGGCGAGCGGATCGTGTACATCCGCACACTGGTCACGGGCAAGAGCTCCTCGGCCAGCAGGGCCATCGACACCGAGAGCAACCTGGGGCAGTACCTCTAGGTCATCTCTGACACCGCGATTCCGTGGTCGCGCCGGGTCAACTCGGCGCACCATGGAGTCATGCCGTCGCTGTCCTGGGACGTGGTGCCCGTCGACAAGCCCGAAGACGTCAACGTCATCATCGGGCAGTCGCACTTCATCAAGACCGTCGAGGATCTGCACGAGGCGCTGGTCGGGGTCGGTGGACCCCTGCGGTTCGGGCTGGCGTTCTGCGAGGCGTCCGGCCCACGTCTGGTTCGCCGCAGCGGCAACGACGCCGAACTGATCGACCTGGCGACCGGCGCCGCCCTGGCGATCGGCGCCGGACACGGCTTCGTGATCTTCCTGCGCGAAGGCTTTCCGGTCAACGTCCTCAACCAGATCAAGGGTGTGCCCGAGGTCTGCACGGTCTTCTGTGCCACCGCCAACCCGGTCGAGGTCCTGGTGGCGGTCACCGAGCGCGGTCGCGGCATCGTCGGGGTGATCGACGGTGAGCCACCGCTGGGCGTCGAGTCCGATGACGATGTCGTGGCGCGCCGCGAGCTGCTGCGGGTGATCGGCTACAAGCTCTGAATTGTCACAGCTGCAGTGAGTAGCTGTTGGCGAAGTTGTCCTGGGTGACGTGGGCATCGCGGGTGGTGGTGTCCACACTCAAGCGTTCGGTGAGGGTGCGGGTTTCGTAGGACCAGCCCTCCGGCAGGGTCAGCCGCGACGCCAGCTGCGGGAGGCCTGCCAGATTCAGGCCGGGATCCACGGCCTGGCTGTAGGTCTGCATGACCCAGCGTTGTCCTCGCGGGTCGACCAGTTCGAAGATCGGCCGACCGGAATCGAAGTGGAACACCGTCTTTCGATCCACCCGGTTGACGCTGTAGGGCGCGGGGTTCATCGACGAGAGCTTCACCCGGGCTTGGCGGGCCATCGCGATTCCGCCGAATGTCCTGGTGTCGGACTCGGCGCCGGTCACCTTCTCGATGCTGCTCATCAGCCAGTGCCGGGGGCCGTTGAGCAGAGCCGCCACCGCGCCGTGCTCTTTGGCGATCGCCTCCGCATCGAGCTGGTTCCACAGGTGCGCGGGGCAGTCATTGAGCGGAAAGCTGCAGTACACGGTGGCTTCCGGACCGTCTTCGCCAGCCGTGATGAGCAGCACCTCGCCGTAGCGCTTGTCGAACACGTCATCGTTGAACGCCTCACCGGCCATCGCTGTCCTCCATCTCGAGATAGGCGTCGCGGCCGGCGAGGCTGACCGCGACGTCGGCGATCAGTGGTTCGAAGAAGCGCTGCCGATACAGCGGGTCGACGCTCGTGCTGACCGTGAAATACAGGCCGGACAGCACGGCGACGAACAGCGAGGTGTGCACCACGGTCTGCGGAATCGGGATGTGGATGCCGAACCATGTTCCCGCACAGGGCGGCTCACCCGTCGCGCAGGTCTGCTCGGACGACCACAACACCGTGACGTCATCGGGGATCGCGATGATGCCGAGGACCAAGAAGAACGCGAACAGTCCCGTGGTGAACAGCACCACCTGGATGGCCTGCGAAACCACCATCACCGCAACCACATTGGCCTGCTCGCCGAGTGACAGCGGGGTGCGGGCCGGCCGGCTGCCGGGTGGCAGCGCCAGGGGCGTGCCCCGCAGCAGCGAGGCAGGGTCGGACTGACCGGAGCGGTCGTCGCGCAGCGCCAGCACCTCGTCGCGGATCGTGGCGACCATGAACACGAGAGCCACCAGCGCCAGGAATCCGATGGTCTGCCAGAGCCGTTCGCGGGTCATCCGGGCGGCCAGTTGCCACAGTTCGCCGGTGAAGTAGACGACCACCGTGAGCATCAGCAGGGGCAGCGCCCGGCTCATCAGGGTGCCCAGCGCGCCCAACTGGATCCAGGCGAATCGGAATGCCCATAACAGGATCGAGCCGAACCCCAGATAGGTGAACCAGATGGTCAGCAGTGACACCAGGAGGAAGATCGGGATTTCGGCCAGGGCCGCCGAAGACCAGCCTGAGGCCGCCACCGGCATGATCAGCACGAAGATCGCCATCACCAGAAGTGCGGCGGTGCGCCGGCCCGCCTCGGATGCCGTCGTACCCATGCGGTGCAACACGTACAGCGCAAACGGGGCCGCGATCAGGACTGCCGCGAGCACGGCCAACCGCACGATGTAGCCGTAATCCGGTGCGGCGCCGGTCCAGTTCGCCAGCAGCATCGTGACCGCGGTGAGCGCGCCGACGCCGGCCACCGCCGGTGCGGACCGAGGGATCAGAGCGCGTGAGCGCACCCTGCGGGTGAGCACCAGCGGCAGGCCGCGGGCCAGGAACCAGTCGTGCACCCGGCGTTTCTCGGCCCGCGTGAGCGCCATGTCACTCGCCGACCGTTGCGGTGCGGTAACGGTCGCGGGCCACCAGGGTCAATCGCAGGTCGTCGATCACCGGATCCAGGAAACGGGTCCGGTACTCCGTGTCGGTGACGGCCCTCGCCGCGAGGTACATGAAGGTCAACGCGCCCAAGAACATGGTGATGTGGATGAGCGACTGCGGCACCGGGAACGTCATGCCCAGGATCTGGCCGTCGCTGGGTCCGCCGCGGGTCCAGGCATCCAGCACCGGGGGACTGAGCAGGATCAATCCGAGCACGAAGAAGATCGCGGCCGTCACAATCGCCACCGTGAGCACCTGCAACACCTGCGAAACCCCAAGCACGAAGACGACATTGGCCTGCTCTATCCGGGACAGCGGCTTGCGCACGGGCCGGTCTGGCAGATGCTCGAACGGAGTGCCGGCGAGGCGGGCATCGTCGTCACCGGCCTTGTCCGTCGAACGCAGGATCGGCCGAACCCGCTCCAGCGTGCTCGACAACAGGAACGCGGCAGCAACCAGGAACAGGAATCCGAGCGCGAGCCACAGCCGCGACCTGCTGATCAGAGTCACCATGGTCCACACCGCGGCGTTGAAGAACACCAGGACCGTCAACAGCACCACCGGCAGAGCCTGCACGAAGAGGTTGCCGACCGAGGCCAGGTTCGCCATCGTGGTGCGGGCGCTCCATCCCATGATCGAACCGATTCCGGTTGCCGTACATCCGAATATCACCGCGACGACCGCGAGTTCGATGAGCAGGTCGACGAAATGGAACGGGGTGGGGCCACCGAAGATCCCACCGAGGGCGGCCACCACCAGTGACACCCCGGATGCCACCGATCGGGCCGGCATGGACAGCCGGGACACCAGCCAACCGACGAGTACGCCCGCCGGAAGGCCGAACACGAACACCGCCAGCACGAACCACTCGGTGCGGGTGGGTGTGCCGTCGATGTCGATGGTGTGTTTTCCGGTCAGCGCGACGATCAGGATGGAGCCCGCCATCAGCACCGCGAACGCCGCCAGAGCTGGTGCCGACCGGGGCCAGACCCGCCGCACCAACGCGCCGGGGCGCAGCACCGCGGGCAATCCGTGTGTCAGGAACCAGGTTTCGGCGGCAATGCGCTCATCCGACTGCGAAGCCGCCACGATTGGATACCGTAGCGCCTTCTTTGACCACCAGCAGGATGTTCGCGGGTTCGCCGACTGAGTCGATGTCGGCCAACGGATTACCGCGGACCACCACCAGATCGGCGATCTTGCCCGCTTCGACGCTGCCCAGGCGATCGTCGACCCCGCACAACTGGGCCGACGTCAACGTGCCCGCCACGATCGCCTGCATGGGTGTCAGGCCACCGAAGCGCACCAGCAGACCCAGTTCGGCCAGGTTGGTGCCGTGATCGGGGGACAGGCCGGCATCGGTGCCGACAGCGATCTTGACTCCCGCCGCGGCCGAGGCCGCGATCGACTCGTGCGCCAAGTCGTGCCAGTGCGCGCTCTTGCGGGCCCCTGCCGGCGACGCCGTCACCGGGCTCATGGTCTCCAACAGGGTGGGCACCAGGAAGGTGCCCTGAGCAACCATCTGGGCCCGCAGATCGTCGTCGAGGTCGTACCCGTGTTCGACGGAGTGCACCCCGGCGTCGACCGCGGCGCGGATACCCGCGCGGCCGATCGCGTGCGCGGCGACGGGTCGGCCGCCGTATGCCTGCCCCTCTTCGACCATCGCGGCGATCATCTCGGTTCGCATGCCCAGCCACGTCGGATCGTCGTTGGGCGAGGAGACCCCGCCGCTGGAGGCCACCTTGATGACGTCGGCGCCCGCGGCGATCAGTTCCCGAGTGCGTCGGCGTGCGTCGTCGACGGTGTCCACCAGCGAGCCGCCCACGTAGGGGGTCAGGTCGATCCCGGAGGGCAGGTGGAAATCGGCGTGCCCGGCGGTCTGGCTGAGCATGTTGATGGCGACCAGCAGGCGCGGCCCGGGGATCAGGCCGTCGGCGACGGCGTCGCGCACACCGGGGTCGATGCCCATCAGGTCCCGGGCCGTGGTCACGCCGTTGTGCAGCGTGACGCGCAGCCGTTCGAGCAGTTCGAAGTACAGGTAGGACGCCGGGCGCATGGCGCGCTCCAGCGGGGTGCCCTTCTTCCCGGGCAGGCTGAAGTGCACGTGGCAGTCGAAGAACCCCGGGCAGAGGCTGTTCCCCCCGAGGTCGACGCGGGTGGCGTCCGCAGTGGCGGGGGCCTGCGCGGAGGGTCCAGCCCAGGTGATCCGGTCCTTGTCGACGATGACGGTGGCGTCGGGGACCGGGTCGCCGCCCGTGCCGTCGATGAGGGTCGCGTTGTGCAGCAGCAGAGTTGTCATGGCGCTGCCCACTCCACCAAGCGCGCAGGGCATTGGCAAGCATCGACACGGCCCCTGGGCAGGTGCCCTGCTTTGACCTCTAGGCTGGGCGCATGCAACGGATCATCGGTACCGAGGTCGAGTACGGTATCTCGTCACCGTCCGACCCGACCGCGAATCCGATCCTGACCTCCACTCAGGCGGTGCTCGCCTACGCGGCGGCGGCCGGGATTCAGCGGGCCAAGCGGACACGCTGGGACTACGAGGTGGAATCACCGCTGCGGGACGCGCGCGGCTTCGACCTCAGCCGGTCCTCGGGGCCGCCGCCGATCGTCGACGCCGACGAGGTCGGTGCGGCCAACATGATCCTGACCAACGGGGCCCGCCTCTACGTCGACCATGCCCATCCCGAGTACTCCGCACCCGAGGTCACCGACCCGATGGACGCGGTGATCTGGGACAAGGCCGGCGAGCGTGTCATGGAGGCCGCGGCGCGCCATGTCGCCTCGGTGCCGGGTGCGGTCAAGCTGCAGTTGTACAAGAACAACGTCGACGGCAAGGGTGCGTCCTACGGGACGCACGAGAACTATCTGATGAGCCGGCAGACGCCGTTCTCGGCGGTGATCTCGGGCCTGACCCCGTTCCTGGTGTCGCGCCAGGTCGTCACCGGGTCCGGGCGCGTGGGCATCGGACCCTCGGGCGATGAGCCGGGGTTCCAGCTGTCGCAGCGGGCCGACTACATCGAGGTCGAGGTGGGCCTGGAGACCACGCTCAAGCGCGGCATCATCAACACGCGCGACGAACCCCATGCCGATGCCGACAAGTACCGGCGCCTGCACGTCATCATCGGTGACGCGAACCTGGCGGAGACCTCGACCTACCTCAAGGTCGGCACGATGTCGCTGGTGCTGGACCTGATCGAGGAGGGCCCGCACCACGGCCTCGACCTGTCCGATCTGGCCCTGGCACGTCCGGTGCATGCCGTGCATGTGATCAGCCGTGACCCGTCGCTGCGGGCCACTGTCGCGCTGGCCGACGGTCGCGAGTTGACGGGCCTTGCGCTGCAACGCATCTACCTCGACCGGGTGGCCAAGCTGGTGGACGCCCGCGATCCGGACCCGCGCGCCTCGCACGTCGTGGAGACCTGGGCGCACGTGTTGGACCTGCTCGAGCGCGATCCCATGGAGTGCGCCGAGATCCTGGACTGGCCGGCCAAACTGCGGCTCCTTGAAGGCTTCCGCAACCGGGAGAACCTGAGCTGGTCGGCGCCGCGGCTGCATCTGGTGGACCTGCAGTACTCCGATGTGCGGCTCGACAAGGGGCTGTACAACAGGCTGGTGGCGCGCGGTTCGATGAAGCGACTCGTCACCGAGCAGCAGGTTCTCGATGCCGTCGACAATCCACCGACCGACACCCGGGCCTACTTCCGCGGGGAGTGCCTGCGCCGGTTCGGCGCCGACATCGCGGCCGCGAGCTGGGATTCGGTGATCTTCGACCTCGGCGGCGACTCGCTGGTGCGGATTCCGACGCTGGAACCGCTGCGCGGCAGCAAAGCCCATGTCGGTGCGCTGCTGGACTCCGTGGACAGCGCCGTCGAACTGGTGGAGCAGCTCACGAACTGACGCGATGCCCGGCATTCCGGGCTCCGACCGGTAATGTGGAGTCACCGAGTACACAGGAGGCAGCGATGGCTCAGGAGCAGACCAAGCGCGGTGGTGGCGGCGGTGAAGACGACGACGTCACGCCCGGCACGGCCGCCGGCCAGGAGCGTCGCGAGAAGCTGGCCGAAGACACCGACGATCTGCTGGACGAGATCGATGATGTCCTCGAGGAGAACGCTGAGGACTTCGTGCGCGCGTACGTCCAAAAGGGCGGACAGTGACCTGGCCGAACGATCGTCTGCCCGGCCCTTCTTTCAACTCCCTCTCCGACCTCTCGTCGTTCTCTGATTTTCTGCGGCGGCAGGCACCTGACCTGCTGCCCACTGTGCGGGACGGCGTCGGATCGGGGGCGGATCTGCCGCACGGCACCACGATCGTCGCGCTGAAGTACCCCGGCGGGGTTCTCATCGCGGGGGACCGGCGCTCGACACAGGGCAACATGATCGCCGGGCGTGACGTGCAGAAGGTCTACATCACCGACGACTACACCGCGACGGGCATCGCCGGGACGGCCGCCATCGCGGTCGAGTTCGCCCGGTTGTATGCCGTGGAACTCGAGCATTACGAGAAGCTCGAAGGTGTGCCGCTGACGTTCCCGGGCAAGGTCAATCGCCTTGCCACCATGGTGCGCGGCAACCTGGGTGCGGCCCTGCAGGGGTTCATCGCGCTGCCACTGCTGGTGGGATACGACCTCGATGATCCGAACCCGGCTGGCGCGGGCCGGATTGTGTCGTTCGACGCCGCCGGTGGATGGCACATCGAGGTCGAGGGCTTCCAGTCCGTGGGCTCCGGTTCGCTGTTCGCGAAGTCGTCGATGAAGAAGATGTATTCACGTGTGAGCGATGCCGAATCGGCGCTGGCCGTGGCGATCGAGGCGCTGTACGACGCCGCGGACGACGATTCGGCCACCGGTGGCCCGGACCTGGTGCGGGGCATCTATCCGACTGCCGTGACCATCGGCGCCGAGGGTGCCGTGGATGTCCCGGAGGACCGTATCGAGCAGCTGGCCCGTGAGGTGATCGCAGGCCGGTCGCGGGCCGACACGTTCGGCCCCGACGACAGCTCCAACATCAACGCAGCGCCGCGGGGTGACGCATGAGCTTTCCGTATTTCATTTCGCCTGAACAGGCGATGCGGGAGCGCAGTGAACTCGCCCGCAAGGGAATCGCGCGCGGCCGCAGCGTGGTGGTTCTGGTCTATGACCAGGGGGTGCTCTTCGTCGCGGAGAACCCGTCGCGGTCGCTGCAGAAGGTCAGCGAGCTGTATGACCGCATCGGTTTCGCCGCGGTCGGCCGGTTCAACGAGTTCGACAACCTGCGCCGCGGTGGCATCCAGTTCGCCGACACCAAGGGTTACGCCTACGACCGTCGCGACGTCACGGGCCGCCAGCTGGCCAACGTGTACGCGAACACGCTCGGCTCGATCTTCACCGAGCAGGCCAAGCCCTACGAGGTCGAACTCTGTGTGGCCGAGGTGGCCCACTACGGCGAGACCCGGGCACCTGAGTTGTACCGGATCACCTACGACGGGTCGATCGCCGACGAACCGCAGTTCGTCGTGATGGGTGGCACCACCGAGCCGATCACCGCCGCGCTCAAGGACACCTACACCGAGAACCCGACCCTGGCCGACGCCGTGACCATCGCGGTCAACGCCCTGCAGTCCGCGGGCAACGGTGAGCCACGGGTGTTGGGCCCGGCCACCCTGGAGGTCGCCGTCCTCGACGCGAGCCGGCCTCGCCGGGCCTTCCGCCGGATCACCGGCGCGGCGCTGGAGGAACTCCTGCCCGCGGCGGAGCCGCCGGCACCCGATGACGCCCAGGATTGATTTTCACGCTTGCGTAAATCAATCTGCCCGCGGGCTGCCCACGGTGTAGCTTCACCGATACGGTCGGACGGGCGGGGGGCAGATGACATCGGCGGTCGGACGGGCAGATGCGGCTGACGCGGCCGACGCCGGACACGAGGTGCCACGGCGACCCGCCGGTCAGCGGCCGAGTTGGCAGTGGAGGGTCCAGCCCTCCACGGTGACCCTGAAACTGGTCATGGCTGTGACCGGCATCATCTTCGCGCTGTTCGTCCTTGTGCACATGGTCGGAAACCTGAAGGTCTACACCGGTTCGACGCACTTCGACGACTACGCGCATTGGCTGCGCACCCTGGCCGAGCCGCTGTTGCCCTACGAGGGGGCGTTGTGGGTATTCCGGGTGGTTCTGCTGGCCAGCCTGATCGCCCACGTGGGGGCGGCGGGAATGCTCACCGTTCGGGCACGCCGGGCCCGGGGCAGATTCCGGCGCACGGGACTGCGGTCACTGCGGTCGTTCACCGCACGCACGATGCTGGTCAGCGGTCTGGTGCTGCTGCTGTTCATCGTCTTCCACATCCTCGATCTGACGGTCGGCGCGGTGCCCGCGGCATCCGGCTCCTTCGCGTCAGGGCAGGCGTACGGCAACCTGGTGGCGAGCTTCGACCGCCCTGCGGTGGCACTGTTCTACTTCCTGGCGATGGCCGTGCTCGGTGCGCACCTGGCGCACGGATTGTGGACGGCCGTCAACGATCTGGGCGTCACTGGGCGGCGCGCGCGGCAGGCCGGGGTGGCAGTGGGTGGCCTGCTGGCGCTGGCGGTCATGGTCGGCAACATGTCCATTCCGGTCGCGGTGCAGCTGGGGATGCTGCGATGACCTCGCTCGACGAGTTGCGGGGGTTGGGCCAGGTCCTGGACGGTGGGGTGCCGCCGGGGGACCCGGCCACAGCCTGGGAACGACGCCTCCTGGACTATCGCCTGGTGAGTCCGTTGAACCGGCGGAAGTTCACGGTCATCGTGGTGGGAACCGGCTTGGCGGGCGCAGGGTGTGCCGCCGCGCTCGGTGAACTCGGCTACCACGTCGAATGTTTCACCTTCCATGACGCGCCGCGTCGCGCGCACAGTGTCGCGGCGCAGGGCGGCATCAACGCCGCCCGCGGACGCAAGGTCGACAACGACAGTGTCGGGCGGTTCGTGAAGGACACCGTCAAAGGTGGCGACTTCCGCGGCCGTGAAGCGGACTGCTTCCGGCTGGCGCAGGAGTCGGCGCGCGTCATCGACCACATGAACGCGATCGGTGCCCCGTTCGCCCGTGAGTACGGTGGCAGCCTGGCGACCCGCTCGTTCGGTGGAGTGCAGGTGTCGCGGACCTACTACACCCGTGGCCAGACCGGTCAGCAGCTTCAGATTGCGGCGAGTCAGGCGCTGCTGCGTCAGGTGCATGCCGGCAGCGTGAACCTGCACACCCGCACCGAGATGCTCGATCTGATCGTCGATGACGGGGTGGCCCGCGGAATCGTCACACGACATCTGGTGACCGGTGAGGTCCGCGCCTGGACCGGGCATGCCATCGTGCTCGCGACGGGCGGGTACGGCAACGTGTTTCACCGCTCGACGCTGGCCAAGAACTCCAACGCCAGCGCCACCTGGCGGGCTCACCTCCGTGGCGCGGTGTTCGCCTCGCCGTCGTTCATCCAGTTCCATCCCACTGCGCTGCCGGTGAATTCGGAATGGCAGTCGAAGACGATTCTGATGAGCGAGTCGCTGCGCAATGACGGCCGGATCTGGGTGCCGAAACAGGCAGGGGATGAGCGGGCGCCCAACGACATTCCCGAGTCCGACCGGGACTACTACCTGGAACGGATGTATCCGTCGTACGGCAATCTGTCTCCGCGCGATGTGTCGTCGCGGGCGGCGCGCACACAGATCGAGGCCGGCCGGGGGGTGGGCCCCCTGAAGAACAGCGTGTACCTGGATTTCCGGGATGCCCTGGCGCGTGTGGGGCGGGACAAGATCGCTGAGCGCTACGGCAATCTGTTCTCGATGTACCGCGATGCGACCGGCGAGGACCCGTATTCGGTACCCATGCGGATCGCTCCGGGAGCGCACTTCTCGATGGGTGGTTTGTGGACCGACTTCGACCAGATGTCCTCGATACCAGGTCTTTTCGTGGCGGGGGAGGCCAGCTGGGCATACCACGGTGCTAATCGGCTGGGAGCCAACTCGCTGCTGTCGGCGTGCGTCGACGGATGGTTCACGTTGCCGTACTCCATTCCTAATCACCTTGCCGGGCAGTTGGGCACCCCGCCGCTGGCCGCCGATGCGCCCGCGGTGGCCGCGACCCTCGCCGAAACCACGGACAGGGTCCAGGCTCTGCTGTCCGTTGGCGGAAGCCAGGGGCCGGAGCGGTTCCATCGCCGACTGGGCGAAATCCTCTACCGCGGGTGCGGAGTGTCACGGTCGGAGGCGGGGCTCATTCAGGCCATCGCCGAGATCGACGCCCTGACTGCGGACTTCTGGTCCGACCTGAGGGTCGCGGGAAGCGGTGCTCAGTTCAACCAGGAGCTGGAGAAGGCCGGCCGGGTGGCGGACTTCCTCGGACTGGCCCGCCTGATGTGCATCGACGCGCTCGACCGCGACGAGTCGTGTGGTGCCCATTTCCGCGAGGAGCATCAGACCGCTGACGGCGAGGCCCAACGCGACGACGAGAACTGGTGTTTTGTCTCCGGATGGCAGCACAGCGCCGATGGACCCGTGGTCCGTCGCGCCGAGCCGTTGTCCTTCTCCGCCGTGCCGTTGCAGACGAGAAACTATGTGTGAGAAGCCGACATGAAGCTGACCCTGGAGATCTGGCGGCAGGCCGACGCGTCCTCTGACGGTGGCTACGAGTCGTACACGGTCGATGACGCGACACCGGAGATGTCTCTGCTCGAACTGCTCGACCGACTCAACGACGCCCTGGTCGCCGAGGGACGGGAGCCGGTGGCCTTCGACTCCGACTGCCGCGAGGGGGTCTGTGGATCCTGCGGAATCACCGTCGACGGTCGTCCGCACGGTCCGCAGCCCCACACCCCGTCATGTCGTCAGCATGTCCGGTCGTTCGCAGACGGCGCTCGAGTCCGGTTGGAGCCCTTCCGGTCCGCGGCGTATCCGGTGGTCCGCGATCTCGTGGTCGACCGCTCGGCGTTGGATCGCGTGATCGCGAGCGGCGGCCATGTCGCCGTCGACGCGGGCACGGCCGCGGATGCCGATGCCGACCCACTGCCGCATGACGATGCCGAGTACGCGTTGGACTTTGCGGCGTGCATCGGCTGCGGCGCGTGCGTGGCGGCATGCCCGAATGGCGCGGCCCATCTGTACGCGGGTGCAAAGCTCCTGCATCTGGGGACGGTGACGCGCGGCCGTCAGGAGCGTGGCCGGCGTGCGCTTGCGCTGATCGCCCAGATGGACAACGAATTCGGCCCGTGCTCCAGCTACGGCGAATGTTCTGAGGTGTGCCCCGAGCACATTCCGCTGACCGCGGTGGCGGCGGTGAATCGTGAGGTCGTGCGCGCCCGGTTGCGGGGCAGACCGGACTGATCGGGAGGGGCCGGGGGAGATGAACAGACCATGGGTGCCGTACCTGTGGAAGGCGGGAGTGCCCGTCCTCGTTGCCGCCGTCGTCTACTTTCTGCCCGTCCCCGATGGTGTCGAACCCACGGGCATGCGCATGCTCGGCATCTTTCTGGGCACCATCTTGGCGCTGATCCTGCAGCCGCTGCCGACCGGTTCGGTGGCGCTGATCGGGATGGCCGTGGCGATGCTGACCAAGACCGAGTCCGCCGCGAAGGCTTTGGCCGGTTTCGCCAATACGACGGTGTGGCTGATCGTGGCTGCGTTCTTCATCGCCGAGGGGTTTCTGCTGACGGGGCTGGGCCGGCGAATCGCGCTCCTGTTCGTGACGCGCCTGGGGCGATCGACACTGGGATTGTCGTACGGCATGGCGTTGACCGATCTGATCCTGGCGCCGGCGACTCCGTCGAACACCGCCCGGTGCGGGGGCGTGGTGTTTCCCGTTGTGGCCTCGCTGAGCCAACTCGAGGACTCCCACCCCGAACCGGAGGAGTCGCGTAAACGGCTGGGGGCGTTTCTCACCCTGACCGCACTGCAGGTCAACGTCGTCACCTCGGCGATGTTCCTGACCGCGATGGCGGGGAATCCGGTGGCCCAGGAGGCGGCCCGAAAGCTGGGCGTCGAGATCTCCTGGGGGAGATGGGCATTGGCCGCGATCGTGCCCGGCGTCGTCAGCCTCCTCGCGGTGCCGTGGGTGATGTCGAAGATCTACCCGCCGACGATCAAGAAGACGCCCGATGCTCCGCAGCAGGCGCGTGATCAGTTGCGTGAAGCGGGAGCGATGTCCCGCGGGGAATGGATCATGGCCGGGACGTTCGTACTGTTGTTGATCCTCTGGTGTCTGGGCAGCGTCGTGAACATCGATGCCACGACCGCCGCGTTCGTCGGCATCGCGATCCTGTTGATCACCGGAGTCCTCAGCTGGAAGAACCTCGCGGACAACGCGTCGGCGTGGAGCACGCTGGTGTTCTTCGGCGTGCTGGTCGGAATGGCCGCGGAACTGAACGATCTCGGTGTCATCGACTGGATCGGCAACTCGGTGGCCGGTTCGGTCGACGCACTGCCGTGGCTGGTCGCATTCGCGATCCTGACGCTGGTCTACTTCTATTCGCACTATCTGTTCGCCTCCAACACCGCACACATCGTCGCGATGTACGCCGTGTTCGTCGGGGCGGCGATCGCGACCGGCGCCCCACCGCTGTTCTCGGCGTTGGTGTTCGGGTTCATCGGCAACCTCTTCGGTGGCTTGGCGCACTACTCCTCCGGCCCAGCGGGTGTGGTCTACGGGTCCGGGTACGTGAAGACCGCCGAACTGTTCCGCATCGGATTCGCCATCAGCATCGTCAACATCCTGATCTGGACGCTGGTCGGCGGTGGCTGGATGAAACTGATCGGAATCTGGTGATCAGCTTGTGTCTCTTTGTGCGCGTGCGCGTTTGACGCGCGCGGTCTCTTCGGCGGTGCGCGTGCGCTTTCGTCTGGGCATCAGCTGTCCGCGGTTGCTCTCCGGTGTGGGTGCTGGTGTCGGCGGGATCACTTGCGGCAGTGGTGCGGTGGTGGTGTCCCAATGCGGGAACACGATGCGGCTACCCGGGTGGGTGGTGTAGGTGTGGCCGGTGGCCGCGGTCCAGACGATGGTGCCGTCGGGGTGCTGAACATCCGACCAGCCCTGCTCTCCGGTCCAGAACGTCTTGAGCAGGTGGTTCTTTCGGCACAGGCAGCGAAGGTTCGATGG